>NZ_SCVH01000032.1 GCF_004296935.1 Reyranella sp. | reverse complement strand
GTCGGGCTCCAGCACCGGCTCGATCGAGGATCTCGGCAAGCTCGCGCCCGACCATGGCTGGTACCAGCTTTATTCCGCCAAGGACCAGGCCGTCTCCGAGGACATGATCAAGCGCTCGGCCGATGCCGGCCTGCGCACGCTGGTCTTCACCGTCGACGTGCCGGAAGGCTCCAACCGCGAGCGCAATGCGAGGAACGGCTGGGGCCGTCCGCTGAAGCTCACCTGGAAGACCAAGTTCGAGGCGCTCCGGCATCCCGCCTGGATGATGCAGTGGCTGCGCCATGGCACGCCCTATTTCGACAACTGGGCCAAGTACGCCGGCTCCAACCCCACGGCCAACTCGGTGGCCGACCTCGTGGCCTACCAGAACCGCGCACCGATGAGCTGGAAGCACGTCGAGCGCTACCGCGAGCTGTGGAAGGGCAACTTCGTGCTGAAGGGGATCATGCATCCCGACGACGCCATCCGCGCCCACTCGCTGGGGGTCGACGGTATCATGGTGTCGAACCACGGCGCCCGTCAGCTCGATATCGCACCGTCGCCGCTGGAAGTGCTGCCCGCCATCCGCGACGCCGTTGGCGACAAGATGACGGTGATGTTCGACGGCGGCATCCGCCGCGGCATGGATGCCATCGTGGCATTGTGCATGGGCGCCAAGTTCGTCTTCGTGGGCCGGCCGACGCTCTACGGCGTGACCGCGGGCGGCGTGGCGGGCGCTGCCAAGGCGCTGCAGATCTTCCGGCGTGAGATCGATATTACCCAGGCCCAGATCGGCGCGCCCAGGATTGCCGACCTCGGCCCGCAGTTCCTGATGTGGAAGGACGTGGAGGATCTGCGCCGCAACAAGCGCTGATCCTCCCACCCCGATTTCCTACTGCACCACCTCGAACAGGCCGGCGGCGCCCATGCCGCCGCCGATGCACATCGTGACGACGACGTTCTTGGCCTTGCGGCGGCGGCCCTCGATCAGGGCGTGGCCGGTGCAGCGGGCGCCGGTCATGCCGAAGGGATGGCCGATCGAGATCGAGCCGCCGTTGACGTTGAGCTTGTCGTTGGGGATGCCGAGCTTGTCGCGGCAGTAGAGCACCTGGACCGCGAAGGCCTCGTTCAGCTCCCAGAGGTCGATGTCGTCCATCTTGAGGCCGAAGCGCTTCAGCAGCTTGGGGATGGCATAGACCGGGCCGATGCCCATCTCGTCGGGCTCGCAACCAGCCACGACCAGGCCCTTGTAGATGCCGAGCGGCTTCAGGCCGCGCTTGGCGGCCTCGGCGTCGTTCATGATCACCACGGCCGAGGCGCCATCGGAGAGCTGGCTCGCGTTGCCGGCCGTGATCCACTTGTCCGGGCCCATCACCGGCTGCAGCTTGGCCAGGCCCTCGATGTTGGTGTCGGGCCGGTTGCCCTCGTCCTTGGCGAGCTTGACCGTCTTCTTGGTGGTCTCGTTGGTGTTCTTGTCGGTGACCAGCATCGTGGTTTCCATCGGCACGATCTCGTCGTCGAACTTGCCGGCCTGCTGGCCCGCCGCGGTGCGGAGCTGGCTCTGCAGCGAGTATTCGTCCTGCGCCTCGCGGCTGATCTTGTAGCGCGCCGCCACGGTATCCGCCGTCGTGATCATGGCGTGGTAGATGCCCGGTACGTGCTCCTGCACCCAGGGATTGACCAGACGGTTCTTGTTGCCGCCCGGCGGGCCCTGCACCAGCGACACCGACTCGAGGCCGCCCGCGATCATCACCGGCACCTTGTCGACCAGGATGCGCTGGGCCGCCATCGAGATGGTCTGCAGGCCCGAGGAGCAGAAGCGGTTGACGGTGGCGCCCGAGACGCTGACCGGCGCGCCGGCACGCATCGCCGAGACGCGGGCGACGTTGGAGCCCGTCGTGCCTTCCGGCGCGGCGCAGCCCAGGAGCACGTCCTCGACTTCGGCGAGGTCGAGCTTGGCGCGCTGGGCGGCATGCTTGATCACGTGCGCGCCCATGTCGGCGCCGTGGGTGTCGTTGAACACGCCGCGGAAAGCCTTTCCGATCGGGGTGCGGGCGGTGGAGACGATGACGGCATCAGCCATTGGATTTTCCTTCCCTCAAACTCGAATTGATCAAACGGTAGAGAATTTCTTGCCTTCCTGCACCAGCTTCTTCAGCAGCGGCGCGGGCTCCCAGAACGGGTCGCCCGAAGCGTCGCGATACTTGAGAAGTGCGTCGTGGATGGTCTTGAGACCGACCACGTTGTCGGCCCACCACATCGGGCCGCCGCGATAGACCGGCCAGCCGTAGCCGTTGACCCAGATCACGTCGATGTCGAGCGCGCGCTGCGCCATGCCCTCTTCCAGGATCTTGGCGCCCTCGTTCACCATCGGATAGAGCGCCCGCTCCAGGATCTCCTGATCGGAGATGGCGCGGCGCGTGATGCCGAGCTTCTTCGACGTCTCCTCGATGATCTTCTCGACCTCGGGATCGGGGATCGGCGTGCGGTCGGGCAGGTTGTACTTGTAGTAGCCGGCGCCGGTCTTCTGGCCGAAGCGGCCGAGTTCGCAGATCGCGTCGGCGACGTAGCCGGTGTAGCGGACGTTGCGCTTTTCCTTCTCCTTCTTGCCCTGGCGGATGCGCCAGCCCACGTCGTTGCCGGCGAGGTCGCTCATGGCGAAGGGGCCCATCGGGAAGCCGTAGTCGAACACCACCTTGTCGATCTGCTGCGGCAGCGCGCCTTCCTCCATCATGTAGGCCGACTGGATGCCCCTCATCCTCAGCATTCGATTTCCGACGAAGCCCTCGCAGACGCCGACGAGGACCGGGATTTTGCCGATCTTCTTGGAGAACGACATGACGGTGGCGATGACGTCCTTTTCGGTGGCCTTGCCGCGCACGTTCTCCAGGAGCTTCATGACGTTGGCCGGCGAGAAGAAGTGCATGCCGATCACGTCGCCGGGGCGCTTGGTGTAGGTGGCGATCTGGTTGACGTCGAGGCCCGAGGTGTTGGTCGCCAGGATCGCGCCGGGCTTGGTCACCTCATCGAGCTTCTTGAAGACGGCCTCCTTCACTTCCATGGTCTCGAACACGGCTTCGATGACGAGGTCGACGTCCTTGAGGTCGTTGTAGTCGAGCGTCGGCTTGATCAGCGCCATGCGCTTGTCGACGTCCTCGGCCTTCATGCCGCCGCGCTTGGCGGTGTTCTCGTAGTTGGTGCGGATCGTCTTCAGGCCGCGGTCGAGCGCCTCCTTGGAGGTCTCGAGCATGGTGACCGGCACGCCCGCATTGGCGAAGTTCATGGCGATGCCGCCGCCCATGGTGCCGGCGCCGATGATGCCGCCGGTCTTGATCTCGCGCTGCGGCGTGTCGGACGGCACGTCGAGCACCTTGGCCGCCTCGCGCTCGGCGAAGAAGTAATAGCGCTGCGCCGCCGACTCAGACGAGGTCAGCAGCTCGACGAACAGCTCGCGCTCGCGCTTCATGCCCTCGTCGAACGGCAGCTCGACGGCGGCCTGCACCGTCTTGATGATGTTCCACGGCGCCTTGAAGCCACGCGCTCGCCGCGCGATCGCCTTTTCCGTCTCCTTGAACAGGTCGGGCGATTCCAGCGTCGCGGTGAGATCGCGGATGCGGCGCAGCGGCGCCTTCTGCGCCAGCAGCATCTCGGCGTGGGCGACGGCGCCCTTCAGCAGGTCGCCCTCGACGATGGCGTCGACGATGCCCTTGCTCTTGGCCTCGGGGGCGGGGATGTGGCGGCCCGAGAGGATGGCGTCGAGCGCATATTTGGCGCCGGTGAGGCGGGGCAGGCGCTGGGTACCGCCGGCGCCGGGCAGCAGGCCGAGATGCACTTCCGGCAGGCCCATGCGCGTGGTCGGCAGCGACACGCGGTAGTGCGCGCCCAGCGCCGTCTCGAGGCCACCGCCCAGCGGCGTGCCGTGCAAGGCGGCGACGACCAGCTTGGGCGAGTTCTCCATGGTGGCGATGACGTCGTTCAGGTTGGCGCCCGACGGCGGCTTGCCGAATTCGCGGATGTCGGCGCCGGCGATGAAGGTGCGGCCGCCGCCGATCAGCACGATGGCGTCGATGTTGGGATCCTTGCCGAACGCCTCGACGCCCTCCTTGATGCCATTGCGCACGGCGGCGGCGAGCGCATTCACCGGCGGATTGTTGACCGTGAGGATGCCGATACGCCCCTGGGTGGAGCGAAGGACTGCGTCGGACATGGGCGTATCTTTCCCTGTGAAGGCTGTTGGTGTTGGGCTCGTCTTAGCACGGATGCAGCGACCGCAAGGCGTTCCAGGATTTCGCGTTGCGGAGGATCACGCGCATCTTTCGCGGGGTTGCCCGAGGTTTCCTATCTGTTCGCGCAAGTCTCTGAAAACAAGAAGGGATGCGCCCAAAAGCGACACACCTGATGTGACATTTCCAGACGCGGTATTTCAGATGGCGTCGTCGCCGCGCGGTTCGATACGCCGGTTGCCGGACCGGGCGCGCGCGTGATTCAACATGAACATGATCAGGCGTTCGTCGTGACGGCGGTAGGTGGCGGTCATGACGCCGTTGCGGAAGACGTAACGCGGCACGCCCGTTCGGGCGAGGGAGTAGCCACGGTCGAGAAGCTCCTCCTCGCGGAGTTGCAGGGCCCTGTCCCAGCGCTCGGCAAAACGTGGATCCGTATCACGCCAGCGATAGAGCGTGCGGCGGTCGATTCCGGCCCGCGCCGCCGAATAGCTGACCGAGCCGGTCTTTTCGAGTTCGCGCAGGAAGGTGACCCGGCGGCGCAGGTTGGTGCGACGGCGCGATTCGCCAACCCGCGGCGCGGTCCACAAATACTCCGTGACGTTCTGCTGTGGGCGGTTCATCGATATTCTCCTTTTGTTCTCCTAAGCAGGATAGTAGAAAGGATAGGAAATGGACGTCAAGGACAGACTTGGACCCCTGCCGATATTTTATGGAATGGAGGCAGATCTCTGGCGCGCCGCCTACCGAGAGGTATTCGAAAGGAATGCCGCCTCGCCGAAGGCTGCCCCAGGCAGAACCGTTGCCGGCAAAAAAGGCCGGGTCACCAGCCCAAACCGGTTCGCCCGTCTGCGCCATCATGTGGGCAAGAGCTTGAATACGGCCGAGATCATGATCCTGACGCGCGGCAAGTCCTGACGCGACCCCGGTCGATACCGGCGTCCTGCTCGATCTCGTGACCGACGATCCCGATCGGTCGGCGTGGTCGTTGGCCCGTCTCGAGGAGGCTGCCCAGGCAGGCCGGTCCTCTTCAACGATCTCGTCCATGCCAAGATCTCGATCCGCCGCGATCGGATATCAGAACACCCTCGGCAAGAAACCGGCCTTCCCTCAGGAATTCTTCAGACTCTCCTCAGGAGACGCCCAAGCAATCGGCTGCGGACGACGCTAATCCTGTGCGTGTCTATGGTCTTAGTGCAGGAGCACGTCATGAACGACTACACTCTTCCGCGCGTCGTCCTCGACAAGCCTGGTCGCGGCCGGGTTTACGAGACAATCCTCGATACCATCGGCAATACGCCCCTGGTGCGAATCGGACGGCTCGCCAGAGAGGCGGGGTGCCAGGCGGAGGTTCTCGCCAAGTTGGAGTTCTTCAACCCGCTTGGCAGCGTGAAGGACCGCATTGCGATTTCGATGCTCGACGCGATGGAGGCCGAGGGCCAGATCGGCGCAGGTAGCGTGATCGTCGAGCCGACCTCGGGCAATACCGGGGTCGGGCTCGCCTTCGCCTGTGCCGTCAAAGGCTATCGCTGCATTCTCACGATGCCGGACAGCTTTTCCGTGGAGCGGCGCAAGCTGATGCGGTTTCTCGGTGCCGAGCTGGTACTCACTCCGCGCCAGCAAGGCATCGGCGGCGCGATCGCCAAAGCCAAGGAGATCATCGCTGCCACGCCCAAGGCGGTGATGCCCTGGCAGTTCGGCCATCCGGCCAACCCGGATATCCATCGCCGCACCACCGCCGAAGAGCTCTGGCGCGATACCAATGGCGTAATCGACGCGGTGGTGTTGGGCGTCGGCACTGGTGGTACGCTGACCGGCGTGGGCGAAGTCCTCAAGGCGCGCAATCCCAAGCTGCACCTCGTGGCCGTCGAGCCTGAAAACAGCCCGGTGCTGTCGGGGGGGACGCACTCGCCCCATCTCATCCAGGGCATCGGAGCCGGCTTTGTGCCGGACGTTCTCGACCGCAGCCTGATCGACGAAGTCATGCTGGTCAGCAACGACGAGGCGATCGGCACGTCGAGGCGCCTGGCCGCGCTCGAAGGAATTCCGGCGGGCATATCGTCGGGAGCCGCCCTTGCGTGCGCGATGCGACTTGCCGCACGCGACGAAATGAAGGGCCGCACGGTCGTCACGCTGCTGCCCGACTCCGCCGAGCGATACTTGTCCACGGCCTTGCTCGATGGCTACGCTCAGGACCCAGCCTGAACGGACCATCGTGCCGAAAAGGGAGACCACCATGGAGCGCAAGCTGACCACCGTCGTCGCGATGGATGTTGTCGGATACAGCCGCCTTATGGAGGTCGACGAATCCGGCACGCTGCAGCGGCTCAAGGAAGTCTTCAGCGACGTCGTCAACCCAGCGGTCGGTCGCCACGGTGGCCGCATCGTAAAGCTGATGGGAGACGGCGCGCTGGCGGAATTTTCAAGCGTGGTCGATGCATTGCAGTGCGTGGTGGAGATCCAGCGTCAGCTCACCTCGCGCAACGCCGGCGCGGGGCAGACACGCCGGCTACAGCTCCGGATCGGTCTTCACCTCGGTGACATCATGCTCGAGGGAGGCGATATCTACGGCGACGGCGTCAACGTCGCCGCGCGCCTGGAAGGCTTGGCCGAACCGGGCGGCATCGTTCTGTCGAAGCAGGTCTATGATCATATCGGCGCCAAGGTGCCGGTACGGCTCGTCTCGCTCGGCGAGCAATCGGTCAAGAACATCAGCCGGCCGATCCATGCGTATCGGGTGGATTTCGGTTCCGACGAGGACGCCGCACATCTCGTCCGTTTCGGCGACTTCGAACTCGACACGGCTCATTTCGAGCTTCGCGAGAAGGGCGAGCGCGTTCCAATCGAACCTCAGGTGTTCGATCTTCTCGTGCTCCTCGCCCGCAACCCCAACCGGACCATCACGAAGGAGGAGATTTTCAGCGAGATCTGGGGCGACCGGATCGTCTCGGAATCGGCTTTGAGCAGCCAGATCAAGGCAGCTCGACGTGTCGTCGGAGACGATGGTGCCGCGCAGCACACCATCACGACAGTTCACGGCAGAGGCTTTCGCTTCGTCGCGCCGATTGCGAACACCCAGCCAGACGCTGCGCCCGGCGACTCGGCCAGTCCGGCGGCTTCGGCCAGGCCGACGGCGGCCGTACTTCCTTTCACGAATCTGAACGCGGACTCCTCGGAAGATTACCTGGCCGACGGCATCACCGAGGACATCACGACGTCACTGGCGAAGAACCGCTGGCTTACGGTGATTGCCCGCAATCCCGCCTTCGCTTTCCGCGGGTCGAAGGAGAGTATTCGGAGCATCGGACAGAAGCTCGGCGCCGACTATGTCGTTACGGGAAGCGTGCGCAAGGCAGGCTCGCGATTTCGGATTACCGTCCAGATCGCCGATGCCACAAGCGAGCAAAGCGTCTGGTCCGAGCGCTTCGATCGCGACACGGTGGATATCTTCGAACTCCAGGACGATATCTCTCACAATGTGGCGTCCCGGATCGAGGCCGAACTTGGCTTGGTGGAGCAGAAGAAGGCGGAGCGTCGCCCCCGCAAGAATCTCGGTGCCTGGGATCTCTATCAGCTCGGCCTTTCGGAGTTCTACAAATTCACACCTGAAGCCAACCGGAAGTGCCAGGAGTTTCTGCGAAGTGCCATCGAACTCGATCCCGGTCTGGCTTACGCCCATTCCAGGTTGGCCTACGCCATCGTCCTCAGCATGGTGTATTTCGATGCAGCGCCCGACGACGGCCGTATGGACGAAGCGCTACTCGCCGCGCAGCGCGGCATAGAGCTCGATGACCAGGATGCCAACGGCTTCTTCACGATAGGTCGCGTTCATCTTGCCCGTCGTGAATACGACAGGGCGATCGAGGCCCTCCAGCATGCCATTGGATTGAACCCCGCGCTCGCCGTCAGCTACTGCGGTCTGGGCGACTCCTACGCTTACGAGGGCCGGCTCGACGAAGCGATCAGTCAATTCGAGATCGCCATCCAGCTGAGCCCGCACGATCCCTTCCGCTGGGCTTTCTATTCCTACCGGTCGCTTGCCCACCTGTTCCGGGGCGAATACGCCGATGCCGCCTCATGGGCTCGCCAGTCGATTCAGTTGCCCAGAGCCCTGTATTGGGCCCACGCTCATCTGGTCTCGGCCCTCGGTCATATGGGCGACGAAAGCCAGGTGCGGTCCGCACTCGGGGACCTCAAGCGGATCAAGCCGGAATTCAGCGTCGGCTTCGCTCGCGAGCATCTGTTCTATCTCAAGCGGCCCGAGCAGATCGACATGTACCTCGACGGCCTGCGGAAGGCGGGCGTGTCGGAACAGTGAGACGCGCAATTTCACGCCAACCATAGTGACCACAGGAGATTGCCCATGAGTGCCGTTGCTGAAGACGCTGTCGGCCTCGATGCCGAGGCCCTCCGAGAGGAGATCAAGAGCAAGTACCGCGAGGTCGCGACCGACCCGCACGGCGTTCACCACTTCCACACCGGTCGCTTTCTGGCAAAGCATCTCGGATACGATGACGCGTTCGTCGCATCGTTGCCGGATGTCGCCGTGGAATCGTTCGCCGGCGTCGCAAATCCGTTGTCGCTTCGGCTGCTGGCGAAGGGCGAGCGTGTCGTCGATGTCGGATCGGGCGCAGGCTTCGATTCCCTTGTTGCGGCCCATCTGGTCGGCCCCGGTGGCAAGGTGATCGGCGTCGACATGACCGAGGAGATGCTGGCCAAGTCGCGATCGACCGCCCGCAAGCTCGCGCTGGGCAACGTCGAATTCCGCGAAGGTCTGGCAGAGCGTCTGCCGGTCGAAGACGGCTGGGCGGACGTGGTGATCAGCAACGGCGTCATCAACCTTTGCCCCGACAAGAAGACCGTGTTCTCGGAAATCTACCGCGTGCTGCGCCCTGGCGGCCGGCTCCAGTTCGCCGACATCGCGAACGGCAAACCCGTTCCCGAATCGGCGATGCGCATCGTCGATCTATGGACGGCTTGAATTGCCGGCGGTCTGCCGTGTGCAGCCTGGCAAAAGATGTTGGAAGACGCCGGCTTCGTGGACGTGCAGATCGGCCCGGCGGTCGACACCTTCAAGGGTGCGGGCGGCGAGGACAAGGCGCGGAAATTCGCCGTCTACGGATATCCGTTCATGGCGCGGAAGCCCGCCTGACGCGGCCGATGCCCGAATGCAGCGCATTCGCGCGCTTGACAAGGCCAACCGCCGGCTCAAAACTGCTCTAGACCGATCGGTCTAGAGGGAGAAAAAGCATGCGAATCGCAAAAGAACAAGTGGACGTCAGGATGGAAATTCCCGGCGCCGTCATTCGTCAGCGCAAGGATTTCGGTGACGTGAGCGGATACAGCAAGATCAGCGGCGAGTACTTCACCCTTGCTGCGGGCGTCGACACCACCCCCCTCTTCCAGGGACTGGAAGGAAACCTCTGCCAAAGTCCGCATTGGGGCTTCGTGCTGCGCGGTCAGCTCACCACGACCGATGCCGCCGGCAAGCAGGAGACGGTCAGCACCAACGATCTGTTCTACTGGCCGCCTGGGCACAATGTGAAGGTCGACGCGGACGCGGAGATCGTCATGTTCAGCCCCCAGCATGAGCACAGCCTCGTCATCGATCACATGATTGCGAAGACGCGGGGCTAGACTTGCTCCCCGGCACCCGGAGAGAATGTCGTTCCGGGCGCCGGAGCTGCGGTTAGCCCCAACCCAGCCCACACGATGTCGATGACGTTGCGATGACCCATTCAACCAAGCAACGCCTGATCGACACGGGCCTCAGCATGCTTCTGAAGCAGGGCTACAACAATCTGGGCATCCAGGCGCTGCTCACCGCCACGGGGACTCCCAAGGGCTCCTTTTACCACCACTTCGCGGACAAGGAGGATTTTGCGCTGGAGGTCATCGACGCCTACATAGCGCAAGTCCACGCGGGCCTTGGTGTCTGCCTCGGAGACAAGGAGCTGACGCCGCTCGCCCGGGTGCGTCGTTTTTTCGAGCAGACGCAGCAGTCGTACCAGAAGGATGGCTACATGGGCTGTCTCCTGGGAGGCCTGGGGCAGGAGCTATCGGGCGTCAGCGAGGTGTTCCGGCGAAAGATAGAGTGGTGCTTTTCCGCGATCGCCGACGCCTTGGCCACCTGCCTGGAGGAGGCCCGGCAGAGAGGCGAGATCTCGACCGCGTGCGATGTCCGGCAGATGGCGAATCTCCTGGTCGACTGTTGGGAGGGCGCGGCCCTGCGCAGCCGTCTACGGCGGAACCCCGAGTCGCTGAACGCGATGCTCGATTTCTATATCCGCTCCGTCGCTACCGCCTGACCGCGTCGGGCGTACCGCAGGGCTGTGCCTGTTGCCTGAACGGATTTGCGGCGTTCGCTCATGCTCCGTCTACTGATCTGCTCTTGAGGCATGGCTTTCGCGTCGCGGATTTTTCCGGCGAGGTGGCTGGCTCCACGGAAGCTCAATCGCTATGCATTCCGGCGTAATAAAACGGAGGAACGACCCGCCATGACCACGACCCGACGCACCCTGCTGCGCGTCACCGCCGGCCTCGCCCTAGCGCCCTCGATCGTTCGTGCACAAGGAAGTGCGGGGGCAGCCTGGCCCAACAAGCCGATCACGATCGTGGTGAATTTCCCGGCCGGTGGCCTCACCGACGGCATCGCCCGCGCCTTCGGCCAGCACGTCCAGCAGGCGACCGGCCAGCAGGTGATGATCGACAACAAGCCCGGCGCCAGCGGCAACATCGGTGCCGCCCAGGTCGCGCGGGCGCCGGCCGACGGCTACACCTTCCTGCATTCGGTCTCGAGCACGCTCGTCCAGAACCGCGTGATGTTCAAGACGCTGGGCTTCGATCCGGACAAGGATCTCACCATCATCTCGGGCACGTCCTCGGGCGTGCTGCCGGTCGTGGTGCACAAGTCGTTGCCGCCCGAGGTCAAGGACCTCAAGTCGTTCATCGAGTACGCCAAGGGCAAGAAGATCAACTTCGGCTCGTGGGCGCTGGGCTCGTCGGCCCACATCTTCGCCCAGGCGCTGAACGAGAAGTACGGCCTCACGATGGAAGTCGTCACCTACAAGGGCGAAGCGCCGATGTGGCAGGACATGGGTGCGGGCTCGCTGCAGGCGGCCATGGGCAGCCCGCAGGCGATGAATGCGCTGCTGTTGAAGGGCGATGTCCGCCCGATCGTGGCGCCTTCACGCGTGCGCTACGTCAAGCTGCCCGACGTGTCGACGTCTGTGGAGCAGGGCTTCACCGATCCGTCCTTCACGGTGCGCGGCTGGTTGGCGCTGGCGGCCCCGGCAGCCACGCCGAAGGAGATCGTCAAGAAGATGTCCGATCTGTGGGTCGGGGCGGCGGATTCCGAACCCGGCAAGAAGATGATGGACGGCTTCGGCCTTACCGAAAAGCCGCTCAATCACGAAGAGGTCATGAAGGACTACGAGGTCCTGAAGGCCACCGTGATCCCGCGCCTCGTGGCACTCGGCCTCAAGCCGGAGTAACCACCGGTTTCAGCGTCTCCGTCATCCAGCGCGCGAGGCCGGTTATCCGCGCATCCTCGTGCTGCTGGCCCATGAGCTGGACACCGACCGGCATGCCGCCGACGCTCATCAGCGGCACGGTCACCACGGGCGCGAACAGCATCGAGCTCGGCGCGTTGAAGACGAAGTCGCCGGTCGGCCGCGGCGCCAGCGGCTGACCGGGAACGTCGCCCGACCAAAGCGGCGCGGGGCCGGGACAGGCGAGCGTGATCGCCGCGTCCGCCAGCGGCGCCAGGGTGGCGTGGGTGTGCTGGGCCGTCTCGCGGGCAAGAAGCGCCATGCGATAGTCGTCCGGCGTCATTGCCTCGGCCTTCGCCAGTGTCGCCTTCGCGCGTTCGCTGACGCCGGCCGGATCGTTGTCGACGATGCCGCGCTGGTACCAGCGATTCTCCCAGCTCGTGACGCCGTTGCACACCGCGCGGCCGTTGGCGATCGACTGTTCGAGCGCCTCGACCCAGGGATGGTCCTTGCGCCGGATCAGCGTGACGCCGGCATCGCGGAGCTGCTTCAGCACCGTCTCGAAGCCCGCCTTGGTCGCCTCGTCGACGATCGACCAGCCCTCGGTCTCAAGCACGATCAGCCGGTTGGGCCTGGTCGCGGCCGGCAGGGTGGAGGGACCCACCAGGCCGGCATGGCCGCGATCGCCGCCGGCGCGGTTGGCGATCTCGATCGCCACCTGCCACATGTCTTCGAGGCAGCCGGCATGCGGGCCGTGCGTGCTCATGCTGGTCGCCTGGCGCTCGCCGCGATTGAGGCCGCCCTGCGTGGGCTTCAGCGCGAAGTTCCCGCAATAGGCGGCAGGCCGGATGATCGAGCCGCCGACCTGGGTGCCGATCGCGGCCGGCACCATGCGTGCGCCGACAGCGGCCGCCGAGCCCGAGGACGAGCCGCCCGGCGTGCGGGCCGGATCGAACGGGTTGGTCGTCGGCCCCGGGTGCGAGCCGCCCAGCTCGGCCGTGACGGTCTTCGCCAGGATGACGGCACCGGCCTGCCGCAACGCCCAGACCGCCGCATTGTCGCGTTTGGGAAAGTTGCCCTTGAAAGCCTGGCAGCCCATTTGCGTCGGCATGTCCCTGGTCTCGAGCAGATCTTTTATGGCGACGGGCATGCCGTCGATGGGCGAGAGCGGCTTGCCGGATTTCCAGCGCGCCGTGCTGGCGTCGGCGACGGCGCGGGCGCCCGTCTCGTTGATCGCCGTAAAAGCCTTCACCACGGGCTCGCGGCTCGCAATCGTCTCCAGGCAGCGCTCGAGATAGGCGCGCGGCGTGTCGCTGCCGTCGGCAAAGCGCGGCGTCGCATCATGGAAGGTGAGCGGCTTGTAAGCCTGGTACGCGGTCATGGCTCGGCTGATCCTCAGGTCGATACTTTTGGGACCATAGCACTCTTCAGCGCGCCAACCCGGCCATGACGATGTCGAGGCCGGCGCGGAATTCCTTGTCGGCGCCCAGCTTGGCGGCGGCGCCGGCAATCTCGATCAGGCGGGGGAAGCGGTCGGCCGGCAGTGCCTGGGCGCGGGCGACGTCCTGCTGATCCTCGTCGGGTGTCAGCGGATCGGAAAGCTGGGCCTGCGCGAAACCCATGACGAAGCCCGAGACGGTGCGGAAGGCCACGAGCAGGTCGACACCCGACCGTCCGCTGCGTGCCAGGGCGCGCAGCAGCGCCTCGGCCCAGTCGAGCGTGGTCTCGTGCAACGTGCGTCGGGTGAGGACGAGCGGGATGACGTTGGGATGGCAGCGCACGGTGCGCCAGGTCGCCTCGACGATTGCCCGCACGTCGCGCTGCCACTCACCGCTGTCGCGCGGCAGCTTGACCTCGGCCATCACCCCTTCGACGACCAGCGCGTCGAGATCGCCGCGGTCGCGCACGTAGTTGTAGAGCGTCATCGGCCCGGTTCCGAGGGTGGCCGCCAGCGTCCGCATCGACAGCGCCCCCAGGCCATCCCTGTCGACCAGTGCCAGGGCGGCGGTCTGGAGTTGGGCACGGGTGAACTTGGCTTTGGGCGGCATGGCATTCCTTGACAACGTACATTGTACGTAATACGTCCCGACTTGGACGTACACCGTACCTCAAGGAGGCCGACATGACCATTCGCACGACATTCCGCTCGGGCAAGGAGGATTGCGCTGCCTGGCTCACCCTGCCGGCGGGCGAGGGCGCGCATCCGGTGGTGCTGCTGATCCATGGCGGCGGCGCCACCCATGCGATGATGCTCGGACAGTACGAACGCTGGTTCTCCGAGGCCGGCCTCGCGGTGCTGGCCTTCGACTTTCGTCATCTGGGCGAATCCGGAGGCACGCCGCGCCAGCTCATGAGCCTGCGCCGCTACTTCGAGGACATCGATGCGGCGCTCGCCTTCATCCGGACCCGGCCGGAACTCGATCCGTCGCGCGTCGCGCTCTGGGGCACGTCGTTCGGCGCCAGCCACGTGGTGGCGACGGCGGCGCGCCGGCGCGACATCGCCGCCGCCGTGGTGCAATGCCCGATCCTGCAGGGCCGGGCGCCGGCCCTGGCGGCGGGGCTGCTGCATCTGGCGCGGTTCACCGGGCCCATCGTCTCCGACCTGGTGCGGGGCGCGCTGGGGCTCGGCCGGCGTTATGTCTCGATCGTCGGGCGGCCGGGCGAACTCGCCTTCGTCACCCAGCCCGGCGCCTACGAGGGCTGGATGTCGGTGGTGCCGGCGGGCGTCGTGTTCGATGGCCGCATCACGGCGGGGGCAGGGCTCTCGATGCTGTTCTACGATGCCGCGGCGAAAGCGCGGCAGGTGCGGTGTCCGCTGCTGGTCTGCATCAGCGACCGCGAGAACCTGATGAACCCCGCCATCGCGGCCCGGGTTGCCCGCGCCGCGCCGCGTGGGATCGCCATTCACTATCCGACGGACCATTTCGAGGTCTATCACCCACCCTTCGTCGAGCGGATCGTGGCCGATCAGATTGCCTTCCTCGTGCGACATCTCGATCCCGGACGATGACTGGCCGCGATGATGGGCCGCGATAACGACAGGCGCGACGTTCGCCGCATGACGCGCTAGGCTGGCGCGGACGCGGGAGGAACCTCGATGACCTTTGCCGGCATGAATTACCTGGCCATCCTGATCGCGGCGGCAGCGGGCTTTGCTTTCGGCGCCGTCTACTACATGTCGCTGTCCAGGCAGTGGCTCGCCGCTGTCGGCAAGACCAAGGAAGACATTGCCGGCAAGCGTTCGCCAACGCCGTTCATCATCTCGATCGTGGCGCTGGTCGTGATGGCCTGGATCCTGGCCGGCGGCATCGGCCATCTCGGTCCGGGCCAGGTGACCTTGAAGAACGGCGTCATCTCCGCCCTGCTCATGTGGGTGGGCTTCGTCGCCACCACCGTGGCGGTGAACAACGCCTTCGGCGGCCGCAAGCCGATGTTGAGCGTGATCGACGGAATCCATTGGCTGGGTGTGCTCGTCATACAAGGCGCCATCATCGGCGCGATGGGTATCTGAGACGGGCGTTTGAAAGGCGGCAGCATGTCCACGAAGCGTCCCCGGATCGAAGGTTTTGCCATCGTTTCCCTCGAGGGAATGATCGCGGGCTCCGACAGTTCGTTTCCCGAGGTCCTGAAAATTCCGGCCGACCAGGAATTCTACCAGGCCTCGCTCGACCGGGCCTCGGCGGTCGCCAACGGCCGCCACTCGGCCGAGGGCGGGCCCAAGGAGGCGGCACGCCGCCGGATCCTGCTGACCCGGCGGGTGCAACGGCTCATGGTCGACCCGAACAATCCGAAGGCGGTGTTGTGGAATCCGGCAACGGCGCCGTTCGACGAGGCCTGGCAGCGGCTGGGCGTCGACGACGGCATGCTGGCGGTGGTGGGCGGCACCGACGTGTTCGGCCTCTTCCTCAGTATCGGCTACGACGCGTTCTTCCTGACGCGTGCCCAGGCGAGCGTGCCGCGCGGCCGGCCGGTGTTCCCCGGCGTCGGCAAGGGCACGACGCCGGAGGACGTGCTCACCCAGCATGGCCTTGTCCTGCGCAAGTCGCGTGTGCTCGATCCCGCGACCGGCACCGTGCTCGAGGAGTGGGGGCCGAAGGGCTGAGAAACCGCCCCTAGAACTCCACCACCAGCCCGTCGTGGGCCGCCTCGCAGGCGATCTCGCCCTGGCGGCCGAGCAGCTCGGCGCTCATGTGGGTGACGATGGTACGCCTGGCCCCGATGTCGGGCAGGCGCTTCATGAGCGTGGTGTAGTCGACGTGGTACTTCATCACCTTGTCGAAGAAATAGGCCTCGCAGATGAAGAGGTCGGCATCGCGGCCGGCAGGAATCAGCTCGTCGACCCATTCGGTGTCGCCGGAATAGGTGAGCACCTTGTCCTCGGTCTCGATGCGAAGTGCGTAGGACGGCGCACCGCTGAAATGCTTCATCAGGTAGGGCGTGACGGCAAGCCCGTTCAGCTCGGCCCGGTGGTGCAGTTCTAGCTCGCGGATTTTCAGCTCGAACTTGCGCGGGGACTTGGTCGAGCCCGCGAACATCGCCTCCATGACGATCATCAGCCGCTCCTCGAAGCCGGGCGGGCCGGCCAGCAGCAGCGGCGCGGTGCGGCGGCTTACGAGCTGGGCATCGAGCAGGAAGAAGGGCAGGCCGGCGAAGTGATCGCCGTGCAGGTGACTCACCAGCACAGTCGAGACGGCGTTGGGCTCGACGCCCCATTTGCGGATCGCCACCATCGAGGAGGCGCCGCAATCGATCAGCACGTTGCCCTCGGCGGCGCGCTCGAGATGGAAGCAGGTGTTGAAGCGGCCGCCGCTGCCGAAAGCGTCGCCGGAGCCCAGGAACTGGAGTCGCATCGGCCCGTTACGGCGCCTGTTCCAGGCTCGACACCTCGTTGGTGAGCGTGGTGCGGCGCATGTCGCGGACTTCCGTGGGATCGTAGCGCCGCGCGCGGTGCATGGTGACGCGGTTGTCCCACATCACGAGGTCGAATGGCTTCCAGACATGGGCATAGACGAACTGGCGCTGCGTGGCGTGCTCGGTGAGGTCGCGCAGGAAGGCGCGCGCCTCGGGGACGGGCCAGCCTTCGATGCCGCCGGCGTGGGAGGCGAGATAGAGCGAGAGCCGGCCGGTGGCGGGATGGCGCCGCACCAGGCGCTGGCGCACCGGCGCCCATTTCTGGCGCTCGGCCTCGGTGAACTCCTCGAAACCCAGCATGCCACGGGAATAGATCTGGCTGTGCAGGCAGACGAGGTCGTGCACCTCGCGCTTTGCCACCTCGTCGAGTGCATCGTAGGCGGCGCGCATGTCGGCGAACTCGGTGTTGCCGCCAGTCGCCGGGATCTGCCGTGCCGACAGCAGCGAATATTTGGCTGGCACGTCCTTGAACGAGCTGTCGGAGTGCCACAACAGGTTGCCGAGCCCGAACAGGCGGCGGCGGTCGTCGCGGGCGACCACCTTGCCATGCTTGTCGAGGTTGGAGATGTCGTTGACGTCCATGCTGAGCCGGCGTTCCTCCGGCGCCGCGATGTCGCCGGTCGCCGTCTCCAGCGGCCCGAGCTGGCGGCTGAAGGCGAGCTGCTGGTCGTCGGTGAGGTGCTGGTCGTGGAACACCAGCACGCCGAAACGGTCCATGCCGGCGTGGATGGCGGCCACTTCCGCGTCGGACAGGCGGCGGGTGAGGTCGATGCCGGAGACTTCGCCCGCGAAGAAGGCGCGAGAGACCGGATCGATGGGTTTGATGTCGATGGTCATGGCGCCAGTCTAGCCTGCCGGGCGCTCCTTGGGCAGCGCCGACCATTCGCGAAACAGGCGGCCGTTATCCTGGTCGAAATGCTCGTCCAGCACCTTGGAGGACTGGATGCGCTCGACGCGGAAATTCCGGTAGTCGGCTCGGAGCTCGCACCACGCCCCGACCAAGGTGACGTCGACGTAATAGGCCATGGCGATCGGCCAGATCGTGCGGTTGCTGCGCCGGCCCTTTTCATCGGCATAGGCGATATGGAATTTTCGAGAATCGCGGATTGCTGCCCGCAGTTCGGCCATATCGACGGCCTCGGCGGTGACGGCGTCACCTTCGGAGACGAAGATCGGCGAGGAGACCAGTGAGGTGCGAAGTGCCTCGGGCAGCACCGTCGTGACCTTGGCCAGTACGGTTTCGGCCGCCTCCTGCAGCTTGGGATCGCGCAGCCGGCGGACCATCCGGGCGCCGACGGCAATGGCCTCCACTTCGTCGATGCTGAACATCAGCGGCGGCAGGTCGAAGCCCTTGCGCAGCACGTAGCCAACCCCGGCCTCGCCATCGATCGGCACGCGGCGGGCCTGCAGCGTGGCCACGTCGCGATAGATGGTGCGGGGCGTCACCTCGAGCCGCGCCGCCAGCATCGCCGCGGTCACGACTCCGGGGCTGCCACGCAGGATCTGGATGATGTCGAACAGGCGATCGGAGCGGCGCATTTCTCCACCTTTTCAATAGCCTAACACTCCTGACACAACGTTGTCAGGAGGCCTTCCCTAGACTTCAGGCATGGACCCCACCGCCCGGCAAATCTGGCTCGGAATGCTGCTGATCACCGCCTCATCGGTCGTGTTCAGCACCGCCGGGCTCTTCACCCGCCTGATCGACCTCGACGCCTGGACGATGCTGTTCTGGCGCGGCCTGTTCGCCGGGCTGTTCATTGCGGGCTTCCTGTTCTGGCGCGAGGGGCGGGGCGCGATCGCCGCGCTCCGCGCCATCGGCCGCGACGGTGTGCTGGTGACCGTGTGTTCGGCGCTGGCCACGGTGTGCTTCATCAATGCCCTCAAACTCACGAGCGTGGCCGACGTGCTGGTGATCGGTGCGACCGCGCCGTTCCTGACGGCAGCACTTGCCTGGGCCTTCATCGGCGAGCGCGAGGACCTGGTGACGCTGCTCGCAAGCCTGGTGGCGGTGCTGGGCGTCGTGGTCATGGTCGGTGCCGCGCTGGAAGAGGGACGCCTGCTGGGCGACTTGCTGGCGCTCGGGATGACAGGGTTCCTGTCGCTGATGATGGTGATCCTGCGCAAGCGGCGCTCCATCGACATGGTGCCGGCGACCGGCTTGTCGGCCTTTCTTTGCGCCCTGATCGTGCTGCCCTTCGCCCATCCGGTGGCCGTCGACGGCATGAACTTCGTGCTGCTTGTCCTGTTCGGCTCGGTCCAATTCGGCCTCGGCCTCCTTCTGCTCACGTTGGGGAGCCGACTGATCTCGGCGACCCGCACTGCGCTGATCAGCGTGCTCGATACGCCGTTGGCGCCGCTCTGGGTGTGGCTGGCGTTTGGCGAGGTGCCGGCGGCGGCGACCCTGGCCGGCGGTGCGATCGTGATGGTGGCGGTGGTGGGCGACATGTTGCTGCCGCGCCGGCATCTCCTCTTGACTCGCGGAGCCTGGGGATAGATATTTGAACAGTTGTTCAAATGTCCAAAGCCAAGAAACCCGCCTTTTCCGACGACGATGCCACCGCGCTGGCCGACCTGTTCCGCCTGCTGGGCGATCCCAGCCGGCTGCGCATCGTCGTTTCCTGCCTGCGCACGCCGCTCGCCGTCTCCGACATCGCCGACAGGCTTGGGCTGTCCGTGTCGCTGGTCAGCCACCATCTGCGGCTGCTGAAGGGCGCGCGGCTGGTGCGGGCCGAGCGGCAGGGCAAGCAGGTCTTCTACGGCGCCGACGACGCCCATGTCCGGCGCATGGTCGAGGACATGGTCACCCACATCAGGGAGCATTGAGATGAGCGCCCATTGCTGCGATCACGGCCACGAGAATGCCAACGCTGCCGCGGCATCGCCGGTCTACCGGCGTATCCTGTGGGTGGCGCTGGCGGTGAACCTCGCGATGTTCGCGGTCGAGATCGGCGCCGGCCTCGCCGCGCAGTCGTCCTCGCTTCTGGCCGATTCGCTCGACTTCCTGGGCGATAGCGCCAACTACGGCCTCAGCCTGTTCGTGCTGGGCATGGCGCTGCACTGGCGCGCGCGCGCCTCGCTGATCAAGGCGGCCAGCATGGCGGCGTTCGGTCTGTGGGTCGCTTATGTCACCATCGGCCATGCACTGGCCGGCACGGTGCCTTCTGCGCCGGTCATGGGCGTGGTCGGCGCGCTGGCGTTTGCGGCCAACCTCGGCGTGGCGTTCCTGCTCTATCGCTGGCGCGAGGGCGACAGCAACATGCGCTCGGTGTGGCTGTGCACACGCAACGACGCGATCGGCAATCTCGCAGTGCTAGCGGCGGCGGCGGGCGTGTTCGGCTCGGGCGCCGGCTGGCCCGACTACATTGTGGCCGCTGTCATGTCGGGCCTCGCTTTGACGGGCGCGGTCCAGGTTGCGCGCCATGCCCTCGGCGAGCTGCGGGAGCCTCAGGCCGCCGGCAGCTTGTAGCCCTCGAACTGCTTGCGCAGCGCTGTCTTCAGGATCTTGCCGGTGGCGCCGTGCGGAATGGCGTCGATGAACTGAACATCGTCGGGCATCCACCACTTGGCGATCTTGCCGTCGAGGAACTTCAGCACGTCGGCCTTGCTCACCTCGGCCTCGGGCCGGCGCACCACGATCAGCAGCGGACGCTCGTCCCACTTCGGGTGAGGCACGCCGATCACCGCGGCCTCGGCCACGCCGGGGCAGCCCATGGCGGCATTCTCGAGGTCGATCGAGGAGATCCACTCACCGCCCGACTTGATCACGTCCTTGGAGCGGTCGGTGATGACGACCGAGCCGTCGGACTCGATCTTGCAGACATCGCCGGTCTGGAACCAGTCGTCGGCGCCGAACTGGCTCTTGCCCTCGCCCTTCATGTAGCCCGAGACGATCCACGGTCCGCGCACCACCATGTTGCCCGAGACGCTGCCGTCGAGCGGCAGGTCCTGGCCGGCGTCGTCGACGATCTTCATCTCGACACCGAACACAGGCCGGCCCTGCTTGGCGGTGATGGCGAAGCGCTCGGTGTCGGGCAGGTCGCGTTCGCCCCGGTTGAAGCGGGTCAGCGTGCCGAGCGGGCTCATCTCGGTCATGCCCCAGCCCTGCGCCACCTCGACCTGGTGCTCCTTCCAGAAGCGCTCGATCATGGCGATCGGCACGGCCGAGCCGCCGATCAGCGAGCGCTTGACCGACGACATCTTGAGCTTGTTCTGGGCGCAGTAGTCGAGCAGCGCGAGCCACACCGTGGGCACGCCGGCGCTGAGCGTCACCTGTTCCTTGTCGAGCAGCTCGTAGATGCTGGCGCCGTCGAGCTTGAAGCCGGGAAACACCAGCTTGGCGCCGCAGATCGGGCCGGCATAGACGAGGCCCCAGGCGTTGGCGTGGAACATCGGCACCACCGGCAGGATGGTGGTGTCCGGCGTCATCGCCAGCACCGGGCCGGAGCACATCATCATCGAGTGGATCACGGTCGAGCGGTGCGAATAGAGCACGCCCTTGGGATTGCCGGTCGTGCCCGAGGTGTAGCAGAGCGATGAGGCCGTGCGCTCGTCGAAGACGGGCCATTTCAGCGTGCCGGGCTTGTCGGCGATCAGCTCCTCGTAGCACAGCAGCTTGGGAATCTTGCTCGAGGCCGGCATATGGGCGCGGTCAGTCATGACCACGACGTGCTTCACCGTCTTGAGGTTCTCCCACACGCCCTCGACGATCGGCAGCAGGTTGAGGTCGACGAAGATGATCTGGTCCTCGGCATGGTTGGCGATATAGGCCACATGCTCGGGTGCCAGGCGGGGGTTCAGCGTGTGCAGCACCGCGCCGATGCCGGAGATGCCGAAATAGAGCTCGAAATGGCGGTAGCTGTTCCAGGCGATGGTGCCGACGCGATCGCCGAGCTTGATGCCCAACCCCTGCAGTGCCTCGGCCAGTTTCTTGGCGCGCTTATGGGCGTCGCGATAGCCGTAGCGGTGGATCGGCCCCTCGACCGTGCGCGAGACGATCTCGACCTCGGGATAGGCGGCGGCGGCGAAGTCGATGATCTGCGAGATCAGCAGTGGGCGATCCTGCATCAGGCCGAGCATGGCATTTCCTCTTCGTTTCTTAGGTGCGCCGCTCCAGATGAAGACTCCTGAGCGACGACAGCGTCTTGATATCCGCTTCTAGACCGAGACCCTGCCCGCCGGGAAGGGACACGCAGCCGTCGCGCACGGTCAAAACGTCGCCCAGCAGACCTTCGCGCAGTGGATTGGGGTTGGCATCGACTTCCAGCAGGCCGGGACCGCGCACGGCGGCCAGCAGGTGGAGCGAATGGAGGAGCCCGATCGCGCCGCCCAGGAAGTGCGGGCAGTAGGTCCGTCCGGCGGCCAGCGCCGCGCGTGCCACGGGCAGGCAACCGGAATGACCACCCCATTTGGCGGCGTCAGGCTGGATCACGCCGAACAGGCCGGAGTCGATCATTTCCTGGAAGGGGCCGGCGCCGCGCAGGTTCTCGCCGCCGGCGAGCTGCGTCGGCGCCGCGGCGGCGACCTGCGTCCACTCGGCCGCCGGCCGGTCGGCCAGCAGCGGCTCTTCGATCCAGTGCAGGCCGAACTCTCCGAGCTTCGGCGCCAGGACGCAGGCGGTACGGAGATCCCAGCCTTGGTTGACATCGACCATCAGCCGCTCGCCGGCCTTCAGTTCCCGGGCAACCGGCCGCAGCGAGCCGAGATCGGTCTCCTCGCCGAAGCCGATCTTGATCTTGTAGGCGCGATAGCCCGCTGCCCGCATGCGGTCGACCGTGTCGTGAGCGGCGCGGCCGGGATTGAGACCGGAGGCGTACACCGGCACCGGTGAGTCGTCGCTGCCGCCGAGCGCCCGCCACAGCGGCAGCCCGCGCTTGCGGGCGCGCAAATCGTGGATCGCGAGGTCGAGCCCGGCCGCCGCGGCTGAGAGAGCGCCGGCATCGCCACTCTGCACGCGCAGCACATGGAGCGCGCGGTCGAGCTCGCTCCATAGCGCCACGGGATCGTCGAGGGACTTGCCCAACACGCGCGGCGCCACGATGTCGGCAAACAGTAGCGCGCGGTGTTCGGCGGCGGCATTGGGGAAGTTGCACCAGATCTCGCCCCAGCCGCGCGCGCCGTCGGAATCCTCGGCGTGCACGAACACCGCCACCCGCTCGGTCATGATGCCGAAGGAGGTGCGGACGGGTTCCTTGACGGGCGTGCGAAAGACGTGGGCTTCGACGCGGGCGAGCGTCGCGTTCATTCCGCCGCTTGCTGGTCGGCGTCGTTCAGCACGTCGTAGTTCCGCTTGAGGTACCAGGTCATGTAGTCGCTGTACCAGGTCGTCGGGTATTTCGGCGGCTTGTCGGGTCCGACAGTGGTCGGCACGGCAGCGACCGGCCAGTCGATGCCGCTGTCGCAGAAGAACGGGAGCGCATAGCGTTCGCCGCCGCTCTTGTTGATGGCGCGGTGCGGCGTCGCCAGGAACAGATCGTTGGTATAGCGCTGCAGCATCTGTCCGCCGTTCACGACATAGGCATTGTCGATCGCGGGCGCGTCGATCCAGTTGCCGCTCTGCGTGCGGATCGACAGGCCCTGCACCTTGTTGGGTGCCAGGAGGGTCAGGAAGCTCGTGTCGGTATGCGGCGCCAGGCCGAATTCGTCGTCGACGGGGCCTTCCTGCGGCGGATAGTGCGTCATCCGCATGGAGAACATCGGCTCGGAAAAGGCCGTGTCGAAATAGTTGGCCGGCAGGTCGAGCGCGCGGGCGTAGAGCCGCACCATCTTCTGCACCAGCCGCTCCATCTCGTCGCAATAGCCGACCACGGTGTCGCGGAAGCCCGGCAGGTCGGGCCAGCGGTTGAGCCCACGGAAGCGGCGGCCCGACAGCACGTCGGGGTGGTCCGGCGCCATCTCGCGCTTGACGAAGAAGGCCTCGTTGAGATTGGCCTTGGTGCCGGCCTGCACGGTCGAGGTGCGCAGCGTATTGCCGCGCATCGGCAGGTAGCCGGTATTGTGCTGGTCGAGCTTGAGCTCGAGCTTCTTCTCGACCGGCTGTTCGTGGAAGCGCTTCACCTCGGCGAACATGGCCGCGATCTTCTCGCGGGCAATGCCATGGTTGACGATGAAGTAGAAGCCGATCTCGGTCAGCGCGAAGCGGAGCTCCTTCGCGGTGCGGTCCATCGCGCCCGGCTCGCCGGCGAGATAGGGCCCGAGATCGATGACGGGTATGGTTTCGGTGGCCATGGCCTGCTCCTGTCCGGTGCAAAGGGCGATCCGCGGAATCCCGCAGCGCTCCAGCCTTCCCCTTCGCAGTCGAACTGAACGATACTGCCGCAAGAGGCCGGGGGTCCAGCCGGCAGGAGGCGAAAGGTCCGATGAGCGAACACTACGTGCTGAACATCCAGTCGAGCCTGACACTGGCGCAGGCCGAGCGGATGATCGATGGCGCGCTCGCCGCCGCCCGAGCCGCCGAACTCCTGCCGCTCACGGTGGCGGTCCTCGATTCGGGCGGCCAGCTCGTTGCCTTCAAGCGCGAGGACGGTTGCGGCGTGCTGCGCTTCGACATCGCTTTCGGCAAGGCCTGGGGCGCACTCGGCATGGGGATCTCCAGCCGCACGATCCGCGATCGCCTCGGCAACCGCCCGGCCTTTCAGGCGGCACTGGCAGCGGCGTCCGATGGCCGTTTCGTGCCGGTGCCGGGCGGCGTGCTGGCGCTCGGCGCCGGGCGCACGGTCGTGGGCGCGATCGGCATCAGCGGCGACGCCTCCGATCGCGACGAATATGCGGCGATCATGGGCGTGCAGGCGGCCGGCCTTGCCTCCCATCCGGAGGCGCCGGCCGAGAACTGGCAATCCGCCGGCCTCTGAGCCGATGCGGCAATCAACGACAATACGGGAGGAAGCCTTGCGCCGTCGCACACTGATCGTCTCTTCAACTGCCGTTCTCGCCGCTCCGTTCGCGGCGCGCGCCCAGGCATGGCCGTCGCAGCCGGTGCGCCTGGTCGTGGCCTTTCCGCCGGGCGGCCCCACCGATGTCTATGGCCGGCTGTTCGGCGAGCGCCTCGGCCGCGCCCTCGGCCAGCCCGTCGTGGTCGACAACAAGGCCGGCGCGGCCGGCGTGATCGGCACGCTGGGCGTCGCCCGCTCGAAGCCCGACGGCTACACGCTGGTCTTCGGCACCGCCTCGACGCAGACGCTCTATCCCTCGATGACGGCCAAGCCGGACTATGACGTGTTGAAAGACTTCGCCTACATCGCCCATGTCGGCGGTGGGCCGGCGGCCTTCGTCGGAGGCCTGGCGCAGCCCGATACGCTGAAGGGCCTGCTGGATGCAGCGCGCGCGAAACCCGGAACGTTGAGCTACGGCTCGCCGGGCTCCGGCACGCTTCTCCATCTGACGACCGAGCGCCTGAAGGCGGCCGCCGGTGGCGTGCAGATCACCCATGTGCCCTATCGCGGCAGCGGTCCGGCGATGAACGATCTGCTGAGCGGTCAGATCGCCATGATGGCGACCACGCTGGGCAGTGCGCTGCCGCTTCACAGATCGGGCAAGGCGCGGATGCTCGCAGTCGCCACGGCGAGCCGCCCCATGCTGGCGCCCGAGGTGCCGACGGTGTCCGAGACGCTGGGCGGAGTGCCGTTCGAAGCCGTGCTGTGGCATTGCCTGGCTGGTCCGGCGGGGTTGTCGCCGGAGGTGGTGGCGCGTCTTGCTGCGGCGACGCGGGAGACGATGAACGATCCCGCGCTCCTCAAGGCGCTGGCCGAACAGGGCATCGTTCCCGTGATCGACTCGACGCCGGACTCCACCCTGGCCTACGTGCGCGCCGAGACGGAGCGCTGGGCGCCGATCGTCAAGGCAGCCGGCATAAAGCTGGAATAGACGGGAGCCACCCATGATCTTCGGCATGTTGGCGTTGGTCGCGGCGGCGCTCTTCGCCGGAGCTGCATTCTACATAAGCTTCGCCGAACAGCCGGCGCGGCTCGGCCTCGACGATCGCGCGGGCCTTGTGCACTGGAAGCCGGCCTATGCGCGCGGCTACACCATGCAGGCGAGCCTGGCCGTGATCGGCTTCCTGTTCGGTGTGGCGGCGTGGTGGGCGACCGGCGAGGTGCTGTGGCTGGCGGGCGCCGTCGTGCTGGTGACCAACTGGCCCTACACGCTCCTGATCATCATGCCGGTGAACCGCGAACTCGAGGCGATCGTGCCCGACGACGCCGGGCCCGCGAGCCGGATCCTGTTGACGCGGTGGGGCCACCTGCATCTCAGGCGCACGATGCTGGGCGGGCTCGCGACCGTGCTCTATCTGTGGGCGGCGCTCACCTAGGCCGTCGGCAGCTTGTAGTCCTTGAAGGTCTCGCGGAGTTTGGTCTTCAGGATCTTGCCGGTGGCGGTGTGGGGGATGGCGTCGACGAACTGGACGTCGTCGGGCAGCCACCATTTGGCGACCTTGGTGCCCAGGAACTCGATCAGCTCTTTCTTGTCGACCTGCGTGTCGGGCTTCCGGTGCACGATCAGCAGTGGACGCTCGTCCCACTTGGGATGGGCGACGCCGATCACCGCGGCCTCGGCCACGCCGGGATGGGCCATGGCGGCGTTCTCGAGGTCGATCGAGCTGATCCACTCGCCGCCCGACTTGATCACGTCCTTGGAACGGTCGGTGATCTGCATGTAGCCGTCAGCATCGATCGTGGCGACGTCGCCGGTCGCGAACCAGCCGCCTTCCCTGAGCACCTTGCCGCCTTCGCCCCTGAAGTAGCCCGAGGTGATCCAGGGACCGCGCACCAGAAGGTCGCCGAAGGCCTTGCCGTCGCGCGGCAGCTCCTTGCCCGCATCGTCGACGATCATCATGTCGACGCCGAACGGCGGCCGGCCCTGCTTCAGGCGGAGCGCGAGCAGGTCGGCGGCCGGGAGCTTGAGGTGCTTCTCCTTGGGATGGTTCACGGTGCCGAGCGGACTCATCTCGCTCATGCCCCAGGCATGCAGCACCTCCACGCCGAATTCCCTGTCGAACGTCTCGATCATGGCGGGCGGCGCCGCCGAGCCGCCGATCACGGCGTACTTGAGCGTCGAGAGCTTGAGCTTGTTGGCCTGCATGTGATTGAGAAGCGCGAGCCAGACGGTGGGAACGCCGGCGGTGAAGGTCACGCGCTCCTTCTCGAACAGCTCGTAGAGGCTCGCACCGTCGAGCGCCACGCCGGGGAAGACGAGCTTGGCGCCGGCCAGCGCGCCGGAGTAGGGCAATCCCCAGGCATTGACATGGAACATCGGCACCACCGGCAGAACGACGGCCCGCGCCGAAATGCCGAGCGTGTCGGGAAGCGCACTGCCATAGGCATGCAGGATGGTCGAGCGGTGCGAGTAGAGCACGCCCTTGGGGTTGCCCGTGGTGCCCGAGGTGTAGCAAAGCGACGAGGCCGTGCGCTCGTCGAACTCCGGCCACTCGAAAGTGCCGGGCTTGCCCGCGATCAGCTCTTCGTAGACCAGCAGGTTGGGGATCTTGCAGTCCTTGGGCAGATGCGCACGGTCGGTCATGGCCACGACGTGGCGTACGCCCTTGAGTTCGGGCAGCAGCTTCTCGACCGCCGGCAGGAGATTGAGATCGACGAACAGGATCTGGTCGTCGGCGTGATTGACGATGTAGACGATCTGCTCGGGGAACAGGCGCGGGTTAATGG
>NZ_SCVH01000031.1 GCF_004296935.1 Reyranella sp. | reverse complement strand
GCGGTAGGCCAGCAGCGACAGCGAATGGCAGGCCGAACAGACCTCGGCATAGACCTGATAGCCGCGCTGGGCGGCGGCGCGGTCGTAGGTGCCAAACGGCCCTTGGAAATGCCAATGCTGGTGCTTCGGATGCGCCTCGGTGCCGGCCGCAATGGCGACGGCACCAGCACCAGTGACGAGGGCAGCGAGCGCAATTGCGCCGGAAACGATCAATCTACGCATGGCGCTTATCCTGCCTTCTTCTTGAGCACCGCGTCGGCGATGCTGGGTGGCATTGGCAAAGGCCGTTCGATCTTGCCCAGGACCGGCAGCAGGATGAGGAAGTGGATGAAGTAATAGAGCGTGGCGGCCTGGGACAGCGGGATCCAGAAGCCGGCCGGCGGGTTGGCGCCGCAGAAGCCCAGCACGACGACGTCGACCACGAGAAGCAGCATGCACCACTTGTAGATCGGCCGGTACGTCGACGAGCGCACGCGCGAGGTGTCGAGCCAGGGCAGCACGAACAGCACCGCAATGGCTCCGAACATGGCGATCACGCCGCCCAGCTTGTCCGGCACCGCGCGCAGGATCGCGTAGAACGGCAGGAAGTACCATTCCGGCACGATGTGCGTCGGCGTCACCAGCGGGTCGGCCGGGATGTAGTTCGCCGCGTCGCCCAGCATGTCGGGCCCGAAGAACACGACGAGCGAATAGACGATCAGGAAGACGACGACGCCGAAGCCGTCCTTCATCGTGTAGTAGGGATGGAACGGCACGGTGTCCTGCGGCCCCTTGGGATCGATGCCGGTCGGGTTGTTCGAGCCGTGGACGTGCAGCGCCACGACATGGAGCGCCACCACTGCGACGATGATGAACGGCAGCAGGTAGTGCAGCGCATAGAAGCGGTTGAGCGTCGGATTGCCGATCGAGAAGCCGCCCCACAGCCAGGTCACGATCGAGTCGCCAACGACCGGGATGGCCGAGAACAGGCTGGTGATGACGGTGGCGCCCCAGAAGCTCATCTGGCCCCACGGCAGCACGTAGCCCATGAAGGCCGTGGCCATCATCAGCAGGAAGATGACGACGCCCAGGATCCACAGCAGTTCGCGCGGCGCCTTGTAGGAGCCGTAGTACATGCCGCGGAAGATGTGGACATAGACGGCGATGAAGAAGAACGACGCGCCGTTCATGTGCAGGTCGCGGATCAGCCAGCCCTGCGGCACGTCACGGTCGATGCGCTCGACCGAGTCGAAGGCCATCAGCACGTGCGGCGTATAGTTGGTCGCCAGCACGACGCCGGTGGCGATCATGAGCACCAGCATCACGGTGGCAATGGCGCCGAAATTCCAGAAGTAGTTGAAATTCCGTGGCGTCGGGAAGGTGTGATACTCCTTCTCGATATACGAGAAGATCGGCAGGCGGTAATCGATCCAGGCGATCACCTTGTTGTTGAAGACCGGCGGTGTGCCGTGAGACGAGGCCATTGCTGCGAGCTCCTAGGCGATCGGTGTGCGATCGACGGCGATCAGCCGATGCGGACGAGTGAGTCGGAAAGAAACAGGTACTGCGGAATGACGAGGTTCAGCGGCGCCGGTCCCTTCCGGATGCGCCCCGACGTATCGTAGGCCGATCCGTGACACGGGCAGTACCAGCCACCGTAGGGACCCTTGTCCTGGCCCGGCAGGTTGCCGAGCGGCACGCAGCCCAGATGGGTGCAGACGCCGATCATGATCAGCCACTCGCGGCGCACCTTCTTGGCGGTGTCGGTCACGCGTGAATCGTCGGTCTGCGGATCGGGCAACTCCGACATCGGCACCGCCTCGGCTTCCTTGATGTCCTTTTCCGTCCGGTGACGGATGAAGACCGGCTTGCCGCGCCATTTCACCGTGATCGCCTGGCCGACTTCGATCGGCTTGACGTTCACCTCGATCGAGGCGAGCGCCAGCGTGTCGGCGGCGGGATTGAGATTGTTGATGAACGGCCAGGCGACGGCCGCCACGCCGACGGCGCCAAGGGCGCCGGTCGCAACCATGAGGAAATCGCGCCGGGTCGGATCACCGTGACCGCCGGCTGGTACGCTTGCTGTCGCCATTGTCTTCTCTTTCCACCCCCCGAGGAGATACCGCCTTTAGAGCGCGAAAGCCCCTTATGTTTCAAGGCTCTGTTGGTCGCAGGCCCGTAACGCGGCATGGGGCGCGGCATTCTGTGACAGCGTGCCGCACGGATGGTGCTTTCGCGACGCGGACGGGGAGTAGAATTGCCCATGCGCCTAGCCCTGTTCCAGCCCGATATCCCACAGAATCTCGGCGCCTTCATTCGCCTCTCCGCCGGCCTGGGCGTCCCCCTCGACATCATCGAACCCTGCGGCTTCCCGGTCGACGACAAGCGCATCCGCCGAGCCGCCATGGACTACTACGACCTGGCGACCATCGTCCGGCATGCCTCCTGGACCGGTTTCCAACAGACCCGGCTCGGGACCCGTCCGGCCAGACGGCTGGTCCTGCTGACGACCGCGGGCGGTTCCACCTTCCCCGACGTCGTCTTCCAGGCCGGCGATACACTGCTGCTCGGCCGCGAAAGCGCCGGCGTGCCGTCCGACGTCCATGACGCCGCCGACCTCCGGGTGCGCATCCCCCTGCATCCAGGCGCCCGCTCGCTCAATGTCGCGCTGGCGGCGGCAATGGTATTGAGTGAGGGCCTGCGCCAGACCGCGGGTTTTCCGCGAGCCCCATGAGCAAATCCCCCTCTCCCGCCCCTCGTACCGCGACCGGCCCAAACGGGCCCTCGCCGCTGCCCGACGAAGCGACTGTCCTCCGTTGGAAGGACACCGCACGGCACTGGTTCGGAACCCTGCGCAACCGCATCTGCGCAGAATTCGAGAAAATCGAGGACGAGCTTTCCGGCACGCACGAAGAGCTGCCGGCCGGCCGTTTCCTGCGCAAGGAATGGCGGCGCGAGGAAGGTCCCGACGGCGAGGACCGCGGCGGCGGGACCATGGCGATCATGCATGGCCGCGTGTTCGAGAAGGTGGGCGTCAACGTCTCGACCGTGTTCGGCGAGTTCAGTCCGGAGTTCCGGAGTCAAATTCCCGGCGCCGCCGAGGATCCGCGCTTCTTCGCCTCGGGCATTTCGCTGGTCGCCCACCTGCGCTCGCCCAAGGTGCCGGCGGTGCACATGAACACACGCTTCATCGTGACCACGCGTGCCTGGTTCGGCGGCGGCGGCGACCTCACGCCCATGACGCCGCACGAACCGGACACGCGCGACTTCCACGCCGCGTTCAAAGCGACGTGCGACCGGCACGATGCCTCTTACTATCCGCGCTTCAAGGAATGGTGCGACGAATACTTCTACCTCCCGCATCGCGGCGAACCGCGCGGCGTGGGCGGTATCTTCTACGACTATCTCGATAGCGGCGATCATGTCCGCGATCTCGCCTTCACGCGCGACGTGGGCGAGACCTTTCTCGACATCTATCCCAAGCTGGTACGCCGCCACATGGACGAGCCGTGGACCGCAGCCGAGCGCGAGCACCAGCTGGTGCGCCGCGGCCGCTACGTCGAATTCAACCTGCTGCACGACCGCGGCACGAGATTCGGCCTGATGACCGGCGGCAATGTCGAGGCCATCCTGATGTCGCTGCCGCCGGAGGCGCGCTGGCCGTAGCGATATAATACTTGCAAGTTCAGCAGGTTTAGGCTACAAATATATCTAGAATGGGCGTTTTTCGTCCCGCCCCAGTCAACGCCCGCCGGACCCGGCCCGCGGGCGTTTTTCTTTGCCCAAACAGGGCTTCCAAACGACCCGGATCAAACCCTGCCGGCGGCCGCAGGGCCGTGCGCAGAAAGGAGAAATCCGATAACGCCGAGTAGATGGTTCCAGTGGCACAGCCGATCAGGGGGCGATTCGCCCGTCCGCTCAGGGACTTGGCGGCGATCCGTGGCACAGGCAGCGGGACAACCCGTGGCACAACGAGGTGTGCCAAAAACGGTCGCTCAGCGGCGTGCCAGCGCCACCCCGGCGAGCAGCGGCGCAGCGAACAGGGTCAGCACCAGCAAGGGATAGGGCGCGCCCCACCAGAAGGCGAAGCGATCGAGGAACGCGACCGGATCCTCGTCGTAGGTCAGCCGCACATAGAGAAAGTCGACGAGCACGGTGGAGACGGGCCACAGCAGCGCTGCCAGCAGCGCCGCCTCGAACCAGCGCGATCCCACCGTGTGCCGGGCATGGATGAAGGCCATCAGCACGACGTAGGGCAACGGCACCAGGACCTTGTACCACTCGACCGCGCGCACCGAGAGCGAGGTCGCGATCCAGGTATCGCCCACGGCATCGTTCAACACGACAAGCAGCGCGATCGCGACCCACAGCGCGAAAGTAAGCGGAGGCCGAATCACGTCTGACGCGCCAGACGCTCGAGTTCGGCCAGGCAGGCGTCGCGGTCGGCCGAGAAATCACCGTCGATCCACCAGCGCTCGACCGCCTCGATCAGCGCACCGACGCGAGGGCCGGGTTTCAGGCCAAGCTTCAGCGCGTCGCCGCCGCTCACCGGCAGCTCCGAGGGCGTCCAGCTTCGCGCCAGGGCCAGCGCCGCCCGCCAGTCGCCTGCCGCGTCGACGGCCAGCAAAAGACGATCGGCGTAGAGACCGCCGCCAAGATGATAGATCCCGGCCCGCCAGGCTTTCGCACCGCCGGCGACATCGACGGCCGGCGCCGCTGCCAACATGACCTCGAGGCGCAGTGCCTGCTGGGTCGAGAGCTTCAGGCGCTTGCCGATCGCCGTGGCATCGGCGCTGGCCGGCAGGATCGCGGCAAGCCGGCGCAGCGGATCGGGCGCGTCTTCCCGCGCGATCAGGGCCTCGAGGCGTGCGACGCCGGCGTATTCCGGCAGCCAGTGGTCGAGCGCGCCGGAACAGGCCATCGCCTGCAGCGCATCGGCCGGCGCCGGCGCCTGGAGGAGACGCAGCAGTTCCTTGGCAATCCGTTCGCCCGACAGGCTGCCGAGCGTGCCGGCATTGCGCCGGCAGGCATCGAAGCCCGGCCCGTTGAGCGGCGGGCGGCCATACCAGGCGTGGAAGCGGAAAAAACGCAGCACGCGCAGCCGATCCTCGGCGATGCGGGTGTCGGCATCGCCGATGAAGCGCACGCGACCCGCCGCGAGATCGCTCTGGCCGTCGAAGGGATCGTAGAGCGTGCCGTCGCGATCGGCGTAGAGGGCGTTGAAGGTGAAGTCGCGCCGGCTCGCGTCCTCGAGCCAATCGTCGGTGAAGGCCACGACGGCGCGGCGGCCGTCGGTTTCGACGTCGCGGCGCAAGGTGGTCAGCTCGAACCGGCAGCCCTCGACGAGAGCCGTCACCGTTCCGTGCTTAAGGCCGGTCGGCACCGATTTGAGATGGGAAGCCGTGAGCGCGCGCATGATCGTCTCGGGCGGCTTGTCGACGGCCAGGTCGATGTCGTCGATGGCGCGATCCAGTACCGCGTTGCGCACGCAACCGCCGACGAAGCGCACGACGACACCGGCCCGGTCGAGCGAGCCGAAAAGCGCACGCACCTGAGGCGTATCCATCCAGGGTTGCGGCTCGAGACGTCCGGTTGCCTTCATGGGGCGAAGAGGCCGCCGTAGCCCTGATTCTGGGTGAAGAACATCACGACGAAGCCCGCGATCGTGCAGGCGAGGCCGGCGATGGCGAGCCAGGTGATGGGCATGTCCTGCCACACCGGCAGGGTGCCGGCGATCTTGCGCTCCTGCTTGATCTTGACCGCCCATGCCCACAGGAAGAAGGCGACGGTCGGCGCCATGACCAGTCCGAGGACCAACAGTACGACGCGCATGGGGCTACTCCGGGGCCCGCGTCACTCGCCGGCGGTGAGGACAAAATGCAGGTTCTTCAGCATACCGGCAGTTGCCCCCCAGATGTAGCGCTCTCCGTAGGGCATGGCGTAGTAGCGCCGTTCGCGGCCCTGCCAGACGCGGCTGTCGATGCGATGGTTGCGTTCGTCGAGAAAGTGCGCCAGCGGCACCTCGAAGACGTCGGCGACCTCGCGGGGATCCGCACGGGTCGTGAATCCCGGCGTGACGATGCCGACGATCGGCGTGATCTCGTAGCCCGTCCCGGTGCGGTAGAGATCGACCGGTCCGATCACGTCGACGAAGCTCCGGGCGAGGCCCACCTCCTCCTCGGTCTCGCGCAACGCCGTCGCCACGGCATCGGCGTCCTCCATCTGCCGGCGTCCGCCGGGGAAGGCGATCTGGCCGGCGTGGCTCGGCATGTCATCGGTACGCTGCGTCAGCAGCACCGTCATGCCGGACTCGCGGCGGACCAGCGGCATCAGCACCGCAGCCGGCCGGTAGCTCTCCGGCACCGGCACGACGCCGTTGAGGGAAAAGTCACTGCCGAGGGGCGGGTGGGTTACTGGCAAACCCGATGCCAAACGCCGGCTGCGTTCGCGTACCCGCTGCACGATTTCGTCAACCTTCATGCCCTTGTTCCGGCCTCATTTCTGGGCTTCCCTCAACCCTAGTCCCATCGATCACAGGAGCGCCCCGGTGGCCCCCGACACATCGACCGCAACCGACGCCGACGCCCGCTCCGCCCTCGCCGATATCGAACGACTGGGCGGCCAGCTACGCGCCGCGCGCACAGCCATCGGCAAGGTCATTTATGGCCAGCAGGACGTTATCGATCAAACGCTCGTTGCGCTGCTGTCAGGCGGCCACCTGCTGCTGATCGGCGTGCCGGGCCTCGCCAAGACCAAGCTTGTGGACACTCTGGGTATCGTTCTGGGGATGGAAACCAAGCGCATCCAGTTCACGCCCGACCTGATGCCCGCCGACATCCTGGGCTCGGAGGTGCTGGAGGAAAGCGACGGCGGCCGCCGCTCGTTCCGCTTCCTGCAGGGCCCGGTGTTCGCCCAGCTGCTGATGGCCGACGAAATCAACCGCGCCAGCCCGCGCACCCAGTCCGCCCTGCTGCAGAGCATGCAGGAAAAACACGTGACCGTAGCCGGCAAGCGCTACGACCTGCCGGCGCCGTTCCATGTGCTGGCGACCCAGAATCCGCTGGAACAGGAAGGCACCTATCCCCTGCCCGAAGCGCAGCTGGACCGCTTCCTGCTGCAGATCGACGTCGGCTATCCCGACGAAGAGGCCGAGCGCCAGATCATGATCGGCACCACCGGCGCCGTGACGGCGGTGGCGTCGCAGGCCCTGACGCCGGCCGACCTCATGGCCGCGCAGTCCCTGGTGCGGCGCCTGCCGATCGGCGAGAGCGTCGTCGACGCCATCCTGAAGCTGGTGCGCGCCGGCCGGCCGGAGAATTCCGACCTCGACGTCGTGCGCAACCGCGTCGCCTGGGGTCCGGGCCCGCGCGCCAGCCAGGCCTTCATGCTGGCCTGCCGTGCCCGCGCGATCATCCAGGGCCGTCTCGCGCCGTCGGTCGACGACGTCGTGGCGCTGGCCGGACCGATCCTGCGCCATCGCATGGCGGTCAATTTCTCGGCCCGCGCCGAGGGCGTCACGGTCGAAGCGGTGATTGCCCAGATGTGCGCCCGGCTCGCCTAGTCCTGGCCTAGGCATTGCAGCGCCGCAGCCAATGGCCGCGCCCTCAACCCTTCACCGCTCGCTCGAACTCGCTGGAACGCTGCCCGCGTTAATGGTGGCGGCCGATCGCGTCGCCGCGACCGTCATCCAGGGCGTCCACGGCCGGCGCCGGGTCGGACAGGGCGACGCTTTCTGGCAGTACCGGCCTTACCGCGACGGCGACAGCGCCAGCCAGATCGACTGGCGGCAAAGCGCGCGCAGCCGGCACCTGTTCGTGCGCGAAACCGAATGGGAGGCAGCGGCCAGCGTCTGGCTGTGGCGCGATGCCTCGCCCTCGATGCAGTACGCATCGTTGAAGAACATCGACACCAAGGCGGTGCGCGGCGAACTGATCACGCTGGCGCTGGCGAGCCTGCTGGCCGATGCCGGCGAACGCGTTGCGGTCCTGGGCGCCGGCATGCGACCGACCTCGGGACGCGTGGCGGTGCGGCGGGTGGCCGAGACATTGTTCGACGAAACGCGCGACGCCACGCGCACGCTGCCCAGCCTGCCGCCGATGGTTCCGCTGCCGGCGCATGGCACCATCGTCCTGGTTTCCGACTGGCTGGACCCGCTCGACAAGATCGAAGCCATCATCCGCTACTACGCGAGTGTCGGCGTGCGCGGCCATCTCGTGCAGGTGCTCGATCCGGCCGAAGAAGACCTGCCGTTCGACGGCCACGTGAAGTTCGAAGGCCTCGAAGCCGAGGGCCAGCATACGATCCGCCGCGTCGAAGCGGTGCGCACAGCCTATGGCGCCCGGCTGGCGGCACAGAAGGACGGGCTTCACCGCCTGGCGCGGCCGGCCAACTGGACGGTCCATCAGCACCGCACCGACCGGCCGCCACAGACCATTCTGCTCGCTCTTTACCTCGCGATGGCCGACTTGCGTCGGCTGAACGCGGCCTGAGCGCGCATGCTCGGTCTCGGCGCTTTCGCCTTTGCCGCGCCGGGGATGCTGGCGTTGCTGCTGGCGCTGCCGGTGATCTACTGGCTGCTGCGCCTGATCCCGCCGCTGCCCAAGCTGGTGCGCTTCCCCGCAATCCGGCTGCTCGTCGGCCTCGAGCCGACCGAACAGACGCCGATGAAGATGCCGTGGTGGCTGCTGCTGCTGCGCCTGCTGCTGGCGACGGCGCTGATCCTGGCCGTGGCAAAGCCGCTCCTCAATCCACAGGCCGACCTGCCCGGCCGCGGGCCGCTGCTGCTGGTGATCGACGACGGATGGTCCTCGGCGCCGGGCTGGACGACGCGCATCGCTCACGCCGAGCGCCTGATCCAGCGTGCCGAGCGCGGCGGCCGGACGGTCGTCCTGATGGGCACCGCGCCCACGCCGATCGACCAGGCGACGGCCAGGCGCGGCGCGCTCAGGCCCGATGAAACCCGCACCATCCTGCGGGCTTTTCGACCGAAGCCCTGGCCGACCGATCGCACCGCGGCGGCAGCCGAGCTCGACCAGATGCAGATCGATCTCGGCGCCTATGCGGTCTGGCTGAGCGATGGCCTGGAGGACGAGGGCGCGGCGCGACTGACCGAACGGCTGCGCCGCTTCGACGGCTTGCAGGTCGTGGTCCCCGACCAGGCCACCACGCCGCTTCTGCTGCTGCCCCCGGTCGCCGAAGGCCGTGACCTCAAGGTCCGGGCGCTGCGGCCGGCGGCCGACGGGCCGCGCAAGGTGGCGGTCCAGGCGGCCGACGAGCAGGGCCGTGTCGTCGCCCGCATCGACGTCGAGTTCGCCGCCAGCGCCACGCAGGGCGAAGGCGTCCTGCCGGCCCCGGCTGAACTTCGCAACCGCATGGCGCGGCTCGATATCGAGGCGCAGGGCGGCGCCGGCAGCGCCGTGCTGCTCGACGAACGTCATCGTCGCCGGCCGGTAGCGATCATGGGCGAGCGCGCGACGGCCGGCGGCCAGCCGCTGCTGCAGGAGGTCTACTTCCTCGAGCGCGCCCTCGATCCCTACGTCAGCCTCAGCATCGGCGATCTCGAGACGGTGCTCACGCGAAACACCGCCGTCCTGCTAATTCCCGACGGCGCCGTTCCGTCGGCCAACGACCGCGAGGAAATCGCCAAGTGGATCGAGCGCGGCGGCGTGGCGGTCCGCTTCGCCGGTGCCAATCTCGCCGCTGGGGCCGACACCCTGGTGCCGACGCGGTTGCGGCTGGGTGATCGCGCGCTGGGCGGCGTCATGAGCTGGGGCGAACCCACCGCCCTCGCCGAATTTCCCGCCAACAGCCCCTTCCTCGGAATCCCGATTCCCAAGGACGTGCGCATTTCCCAGCAGGTCCTGGCCGAGCCGACGCCCGACCTCGCCGACAAGACCTGGGCACGCCTGGCCGACGGCACACCGCTGGTCACCGCCGAGAAGCGCGGCCAGGGCTATCTCGTGCTGATCCACACCACCGCCAACACAGGATGGAGCAACCTCTCGCTCTCCGGCCTGTTCGTGAACATGCTGCAGCGGCTGGTGACGCTGTCGCGCGGCGTCGCCGGCGATGGCGTCAACAAGGCGCTGAAGCCGTGGCGCACGCTCGACGGCTTTGGCCGGCTGGGCGCGCCGCCGGCCGGCGCGCAGATCTTGCCCGCCGATGCCGCCGAAACCTTCAAGCCCAAGCCCACCACGCCGCCCGGCCTCTACGGCGACGAGAACGCCCAGGTGGCGTTCAACATCGGCGGCCGCGTCGGCACGCCCAGGCCGCTGACGCTGCCCGGCGGCGTCGCGACCGACAGACTGTCGGAAGGTGGCGAGACCGACCTGTCGCGCTGGTTCCTGCTGGCGGCGCTCCTGCTGCTGCTGGCCGATCTCCTGATCTCGCTGTGGCTGCGCGGCCTGCTGCCGCGCGCCGTGCGCCTGGGCCGCGCCGCACCGGCGGCACTGTTGCTGCTGGCCATGTTCGGCGGCGCGCCGGATGCCGACGCCCAGCAGTCGCCGCCGCGGCCGCAATTCCAGCCACAGCCTTCCGCCCCGGCCGGCCCGGCCACGCGCGACCGCCCGGGGCCGCCGCCGCTCAGTATCGAGCAGGCGCTCAAGGGCTCGCTCGACATCCGGCTCGCCTACATTCTCACCGGCGACAAGGAAGTCGACGACATCAGCAAGGCGGGCCTCGAGGGCTTGAGCGAGATCCTGCGCAACCGCACCTCGGTGGAGCCGGCCGACCCGGTCGGGCTCGACCTCGAACGCGACGAGCCCCGCCTCTATCCCTTCATCTACTGGCCGGTCACCTCGACGCAACCTGCGCTGTCGCCGCGTGCGGCGGCTTCGCTTGACCGCTACCTGCGCACCGGCGGCATCATCTTCATCGACACGCGCGATCAGCAGCTCAGCTTCGACCGGCAGGCCGGCGGAAATCCCGACCTCAAGCGTCTCCTGGCCGGCGTCGAGACGCCGCCCCTCGTCGCCATGCCGCCGGATCACGTGCTCACGCGGGCGTTCTACCTGCTGTCGGACATGCCGGGCCGCTGGGCGGGCGGAAAAATCTGGATCGAGTCGGGCGGCGGCCGGGTCAACGACGGTGTCACCACCATCATCATCGGCGCCAACGACTATGCCGGCGCCTGGGCGGTCGACCAGCGCGGCCGCGGCATCATGCCGGTCACGCCGGGCGGTGAGACGCAGCGCGAGATGTCGTTCCGCGTCGGCGTCAATCTCGTGATGCATGCGCTCACCGGCAACTACAAGGACGACCAGGTGCATCTGCCCGACATCATGCAAAGGCTCAGGCGATGAACCCGACATCGGCCGTCTCCGTCGCCTTCGATCCGCTGTTGCCGTGGCCGGCGCTGGCCCTACTGGGCGGCATCGCGCTCGTGCTGATCCTGCTCGGCCTGCGCGTCGGCGCTCGCGGCACGATCTGGCGCCTGGGCTCGATTGCCGTCGTCCTGGCGGCGCTGGCAAATCCCGCCCTGATCGAGGAGCAGCGCAAGCCGATCGCCGACGTGGCGCTTGTGGTGATCGACGACAGCGACTCGATGGCCATTGGCGAGCGGCGCCGGCAGGTCCAGGCGGCGCGCGAATCTCTGAAGCGCAAGCTCGGCCAGCAGGAGGGCCTCGAGGTCCGCGAGGTCGTCCTGCCGCCGGCCCAGATCCAGCTCGGAAGTGAACGGCCGGGCGGCACACGCCTGATCGAAACCATGCGCTCGGCCCTGGTCGAGGTGCCGCCGGAACGGCTGGCCGGCGTCATCCTGCTGACCGACGGCCAGATCCACGACGTGCCGGCGGGCCTGCCGCCTGAACTCGGCGGCGCCCCCCTGCATGGCCTGATCGCCGGCAAGAAGAACGAGCGCGACCGGCTGATCGTGGTCGAGCAGTCGCCGCGCTTCGGCGTCGTCGGTCGCGAGGTGACGGCCAAGTTCCGGGTCGAGGATCCCGCCGGTGGCACTGCGCCGATAACCTTGTCGGTCGGCGGCGAAGTGGTGCGCCGGCTCGACGTGCCGGTCGGCCGCTCGGTCGAACTGCCGATCGTCGTCGGCAATCCCGGCGCCAACGTGGTCGAGCTGGAGGTCGGCGCAGGGCCGAGCGAACTCACGCTCGACAACAATCGCGCCCTTTTCACCATCAACGGCGTGCGTGACCGTCTGCGCGTCCTGCTGGTGTCGGGCGAGCCCTACCAGGGCGAGCGGGCCTGGCGGAACCTGCTGAAGAGCGATCCCGCCGTCGACCTGGTCCACTTCACGATCCTGCGCACACCGCAGAAGGACGATTTCACGCCGGTGCGCGAGCTGTCGCTGATCGTCTTCCCGATGAAGGAGCTGTTCGAGCAGAAGCTCAAGGAATTCGACCTCATCATCTTCGACCGCTACGAGTCGGGAAACCTGATCACCCGCGAATACTTCCGCAATATCTCGGAATACGTGAAGAGCGGCGGCGCGCTCCTGGTTTCGGTCGGGCCGGTGTTCGCCACGGCGCGCTCGCTCTATCGAACGCCGCTGGGCGCCATCCTGCCGGCGGCACCGCTGGGCGACGTGCTGGAGACACCCTACAAACCCAAGGTCAGCGAGATCGGCCAGCGCCATCCCGTCACCGCGAACCTGCCTCAGGCCGGCCAACCCGACAAGGAACCCGACTGGGGCCGCTGGTTCCGCCTCGTCGCCTCGCGCACCGAGCGCGGCAACACCGTCCTGTCGGGCGCCGAGGACAAGCCGCTCGTGATTCTCGACCGCGTCGGCGAGGGCCGCGTGGCGCAGCTCATGTCCGATCACCTGTGGCTGTGGAACCGCGGCATCGACGGTGGCGGCCCGCAGCCGGAACTGGTGCGGCGCGTCGCCCACTGGCTGATGAAGGAGCCCGACCTCGAGGAAGAGGCGCTCAGGGCGACGGCGGTGGGCGGCCGCATCGAGGTGACGCGCCGCACGCTCGCCACGACATTTCCGCCCGTCACGATGACCTCGCCAGGAACAGCATCAGAGGGCGGCAGCACCCGCACGCTCAGCCTGCGCCAGACCGCGCCCGGTCTCGGCCTCGGCGTCGTCGACGTCGACAAGCCCGGCCTCTACCGCTTCGACGATGGCACGCTCCGCACCGTGGCCGCCGTCGGCAGTCCCGACCCGTTGGAATTCTCCGACGTGCGCGCGACCGACGCCAAGCTGAAGCCGCTGGTCGAGGCTTCGGGCGGCGGCCTGCTGTGGCTGGTCGACCAGCCCGACCCGGACATCCGGACCGTGCGACCGGGCCGCGCCGCCGGCGGCTCGGACTGGATCGGGCTTCGCCGCAACGAGGGCTACACCGTGGCCGGCATCAACCAGCTACCGCTGCTGCCCGGCATCCTGGTGGCGATTGCCTTCCTGATGGCCATCGGCAGCGCCTGGTGGCGCGAGGGACGCTAGGGCTACTGAGGGCGGCCGTTACCAACCCGAAACTTGATCCTTCCCTTGGCAGCGCCATTTTGGGGGCCAAGAGGTAAACACCATGATCGAACTCAGACCCTTCGAGAAACTCGGCAAGTCGGACCACGGCTGGCTGAACGCCAACTTCCATTTCAGCTTCGCCGACTACCGCAACCCCGACCGCGTGCACTGGGGTGCTCTGCGGGTGTGGAACAACGACCGTATCGCGCCGGATTCCGGCTTCCCGCCGCACCCCCACCGCGACATGGAGATTGTGACCTACGTCATCAAAGGCGCGATCACCCACCAGGACCACCTCGGCAACGAGGGCCGCACCGAGGCCGGCCAGATCCAGGTGATGAGCGCGGGCAACGGCATCAAGCACGCCGAATACAACCGCGAGGACGAGGAGACCGAGCTGTTCCAGATCTGGATCCTGCCCAACAAGCAGGGCGTTCCGGCACGATGGGAGACGGTGCAGTTCCCGGCCGAGGCGCGCGACGGCAAGCTGGTGCCCCTGGCATCGGGCCGCGGCCATGAGGGGGCGCTCCCGCTCCATGCCGACGGCGCGCTGTTCGCGGGCACGCTGAAGGCGGGTCAGACAATCCGCCAGAAGCTGGACGGCAAGCCCGCCTATCTCGTGCCGGCGAGGGGCAAGGTCGAGGTGCGCGGCGGTTCGGCCGCGCCGGTGACCGCCAAGGCGCGTGACGGGATCGCGGTGGCCGACCAGGACGAGATCGAGATCACGGCCATCGAGGATGCCGAGATTGTGCTGGTCGAAACCGACAGGCTGAACTGATCTCGTACGATTTGACGCTATCGACCGGGCGGGCTTTGATCCCGCCCGGTTTTGTTTTGGGGGAACGCCATGGCCTACAAGGGCTTCGATCTGACGGGCAAGGTGTCGCTGATCACCGGCGGCAACGGCGGCATCGGCCTCGGGATGGCCGAGGCCCTGGCCGAGGCCGGCGCCGACGTCTGCATCTGGGGCACCAACCCGGCCAAGAACGCCGCCGCTGCAGAGAAGCTGAAGCGCTTTGGCCGCAAGGTGCATACCCAGATCGTCGATGTCGGCGATGAGAAGCAGGTCGAGGCGGGTTTCGCCGAGACGGTCAAGGTCATGGGCCATGTCGACAATTGCGTCGCCAATTCCGGCGTTTCGGGCCGCGGCAAGGGCGCCATCCTCGAGATGACCTACGACGAATGGCGACGGGTCATGCGGATCAATCTCGACGGCGTCTTCTTCACCTTCCGTGCCGCCGCCAAGCACATGGCCGAGCGCGGCAAGGGGGGCTCGCTGGTCGCCATGGCCAGCACCGCGGCCATCGAGGGGGCGGCCCGCTCCAGCCACTACGGCGCCAGCAAGGGCGGCGTCACCGCCATGGTCCGGGCGCTCGCGGTCGAGCTGGCGCGCTACAAGATCGCCGTCAATTCGATCCTGCCGGGCTGGATCGAGACCGAGATGACGGCCAATGCCTTCGGCAACGAGAAGTTCGCCGCAAACGTGATGCCGCGCATTCCGGAGCGCCGTTGGGGCGTTGGCGCCGATTTCGGCCCGATCGCCGTCTATCTGGCCAGCGACGCCACCGCCTATACGACGGGACGCGACTTCGTTATCGATGGCGGCTATACGTTGTTCTAGTCCGTCGCACCTTGGGAGAGCCGGGAATGTTCAAGAAACTCGCAGCTTGTTTCGTTGTGTCCATGGCGTTTGCCGCCCTGCCGGCACTGGCGCAGCCCGCCAAGCCGGCACCGGCCGCCGCCACGCCGGCCGCCGAGGACAAGTATGTCGGCTACTACTATCCCAAGCCGACAACGGTCGAGAATTACACATCGCCGATGCAGATGATCGCCGGCGCCGAGCGGCAGCAGCGCGTGCAGTTCGTCACCGTTGTCTCGCAGGGCACGATCCAGTCGGCCTACCGCGTTCCCTATGCGGTGTTCGTCAAGGGCGACAAGGCTGAAAAATTGATCATCGTCGGCCTGCAGCCGGGCGAATTGAATTCGATCTACCGGGTCCGGGCTATTCTCGCCAACATGACCACGATGTCGCGCCTGTCGCCGTTCTTCCAGGAGCGCACGGTGGCCGAGGATGCGAACTTCTACGACCTGCTGAAGATGCTGGGCTTCACCCAGCTCACCGCCACCGATGGCGAGAAGTTCGCCTATCAGGTGAACGTCAAGTAGGCGCGTAGGCGCGTTCATACGCGCCGGCGGGCGGCAGCGCTTGTCATCAAGCGCGAGTAAGGCGCTGTAAACAGCGCCGACCCGCGCCGTTGGAATGGCGCACCGAGATTCTTTCTGCACGGCGCGGCGCCCGCGCTTCGGTCTCTATGCACCGCCGGAGATTGCTAACGCAAGGCGTCAGCGATTTCCTGGTGATACCAGCCCAGCGCCTTCTCGAACTTGCCGAAGGTCTGCACGCGGTTGGCGCCGCTCCTGAAATTTGCCTGGATGGTGGCGCCGACAGTGAAATCCTCGTCGAGCGCGGCCAGAATCAGGTCCTGGTTGGTCTTCCAGTAGCTTTCCGGCTTCTTCGCCCGCTCCACGGGATCGACGAGCACCGAGACGTTGATCAGCGCCTCGTCGGGCGACACCGGGAAACTGGTGAAAACACCGCAATGATCCTGGGTATAGGCCAGCACCGTGTTGGGGAAGAGATTGTAGAGCACCACAGCATGGTCGCGGAGCTGCCAGGTCTCGCGCGGCTGGTTCTCGACCTCGAGGATCGACGGCTTGCAGACCGCGAAACGGGAATGACGCTCGCGTCGTTCGTAGGCGGTGATGTTGTCGAGGAACAGCGGCGCCACGCTGGCGCCGTGCAGGTAACGGAAGTGATAGAGCTCGAGGAAGGTGTCGATCACCAGCTTCCAGTTCATGTGCGGGCGGATCGGCGTCGTGCTGTGCACCTCCCAGCCATGCATATCCCAGGACGCAAGATCGGCCTTAACCGGCCCGAGAAAGGCGTCCATGTCGATGTCGGCACTCTGGCCCGGTTCGAGCGCCGTCGGCACCACGAAGACCATGCCGCAGCGCTCGGCGACGGCGAGCGGGCGCAGCCCGTGCGTCGCACGATCGACCTCGCCGAACCAGGCCCCGTCGGTGATGCCGACCAGCTTGCCGGTGAGGTCGTAGCTCCAGCCGTGATAGGGACAGACGAAGGCGCGCCTGTTCGAGCCGCAGGGCTTCAGTTCCACGGTGGCGCTGCGGTGGCGGCAGACATTGAGGAAGGCGCGCAGTTTGCCGTCGATGCCGCGGGTGACGAGGATCGGCTGGCCGGTGTCGCTATTGGCGACGAAGTCGCCGGGCTTGCGCAACTGGGCGGAGAACGCGACCACGACCGGATACTTGCGGAACAGCAGGGCCTTCTCGCGTTCGAAGCGGTCGGTATCGAAATACTCCTCGACCGACGTGTGACTGACCTGCCCGTCGTCGCGCGCGTTGGCGCGCGCCATGCCGTGCATGCGCTCGATATAGGCCACCTGGTCGTCGTGCTGCATCGTCTGCTCCTAGATCGCGTTCATGCCGCCGTCGATCACCAGTTCGGCGCCGGTGACGAAGCGCGATTCGTCGGAAATCAGGTAGAGGATGCCATAGGCGATGTCCCGGGGCGCGCCGAATTCGCCGATCGGGATGCTGCCGCGGACCCGTTCCTTGACCTTGTCGTTGGGCAGGATGCCCTCGCCCATCGGCGTCAGGATGACACCGGGATGGACCGAATTGCAGCGCACCTTGTAGCCTTTGCGTGCGCAATCGATGGCCACGGTCTTGGTGAACTGGCGCACCGCGCCCTTGCTGGCGCCATAGGCCGAGAGATTGGGCGTGCCGAGAAAGGCCGCGAGCGACGAGAGATTGACGATCGAGCCGCCGCCGGAGCTGCGGAGCGCCGGCACGCCATGCTTGCAGCCGAGGAACACGCCATGGACGTTGATCGACAGGATGCGCTGCCACTGCTCGACAGTCTCGCTCTCGAAGGTCGAGGGAAACGGTCCGGCAATGCCGGCATTGTTCACCAGGCCGTCCAGCCTGCCTTCACGCGCCAGGATATCGTCGATGATCCGCTTCCAGTCGGCTTCCTGCGCCGTATCCTGCAGCAGGAACCGCGCCTTGCCGCCAATTTGCTGCACCGTCTCGAGTCCACCCGGCTGGTTGATATCGGTGACGATCACGGTGGCGCCCTCGTCGGCCAGCAGCTTCGCCGTGGCGCGGCCGATGCCCGATCCCGCGCCCGTCACCAGGACGACCTTGTCCGCAACCCTGCTCATGGTTTCCTTCCCTATCTTTTCTTGTCGCCAAGCTAGAAGCAGCGCAGGCTTGCCACAAGACGAGAGGATCTCATGACCCGCACACTGGAATTCTATTACGACTACGGCAGTCCCTACAGCTATCTGGCCGACACACAGGTCGAGGCCATCGCCAAGCGCGCCGGCGCCGCGCTGGTGCGCAAGCCGATGCTGCTGGGCGGCGTCTTCAAGGCGACCGGCAATGCCTCGCCGATGACGGTCGAGCAGAAATCGAAGTGGAGCGCCTTCGACATGCCGATGTGGGCCAAACATTACGGCGTGCCGTTCCAGCGCAATCCGTTCTTCCCGGTCAACACGCTGGCCCTGATGCGCGGCGCCGCGGCGGCCCAGATCGACGGCCTGTTCGAGCGCTACCATCCCGCCATCTACAGGGCGATGTGGGTGGACGGCCGCAATCTCAACGACATCGCCGAAGTGGCGTCGGTGCTCACGGCGGCGGGCCTCGACGCCCGCAAGTTCGGCAATCGCATCCAGGACCAGGACGTCAAGGATCGGCTCAAAGCCACGACCGACGAGGCGGTGGCGCGCGGCGTCTTCGGCGCGCCAACGAGCTTCGTGGGCGATATGATGTTCTTCGGCAACGATCGCCTGCCCTTCGTCGAAATGGCCCTCAAGGGAGAGCTCAAGTGAAAAGACTCGGTGTATTTGTTGCGGCCGGCTTCCTCTTCGCCGCCGCGCCCGCTTTCGACCAGACCGTCGGCACCTGTCCGCGCGGCGGTGGCGGCAACCAGCCGCCACCGGCACGGGTGCTGTTCGATCTCGGCAGCGCCCAGCTCAGGGCCGCCGACAAGCCGGTCATCGCCCAGGCGGCGGCCACGGCCAAGGCACGGCAGGTGACGGTCATCTGCCTGATCGGCCACACCGACAAGCTGGGCGACAAGACGTTCAACGAGAAGCTGGCCCGTTCACGTGCCCAGGCCGTCGCGGCACAGATGATCCGCGACGGCGTGCCGGCCAATCATCTCTATATCGTCGCCGATGCCGAAGCGTTCGGGAACATGAGCCTCGGCAAGGAAGATGCTTCGGTGGTCGACCGCAAGGTGACGATTTTCTTCTCGCGCTAGATCATGCCCGCTTGATCAGATCGACATCTCGAGGACCGCCTTGCCGACGACCTTGCGGTCGATCAAGGCGCGAAAGGCATCGACTGCACACTCCATCGGAAATCGATGCGAGATGTGCGGCCGCATGACCCCGAGAGCTGCAAGCTTCGGCAACTCGGCGTAGCTGTATCCCATCTGGGGCAGACGCAGCAGCGTCTCGCCCGCACGGATGCCCAGGATCGATAGTCCCTTGATCAGCACGTGGTTGGACATGAGTTTGCTCGGTCCGCCCGATGTGAAGCCCACGACCAGCAGGCGAGCGCCATAGGCCGCCGCACGCATGGACTTTTCCAGCACCTCGCCGCCGACCGGATCATAGATCACATCGGCGCCCTTGCCTCCGGTCAACGCCTTCACGGCAGAGACGAAATCGGACGTGCGGTAGTTCACGACTTCGTCGGCACCATTCTGCTTCACGACGGCAAGGCGCTCGTCGTCACCCCCCGTTGCGATCACGCGCGCGCCGAGATGCTTGGCGAGCTGCACGGCCGCCAGCCCCACGCCGCCCGACGCACCATGGATCAGCGCGACCTCGCCCTGGCGCAGAGCGCCACGATGAACGAGCGAATGGTAGGCGGTGGTTGCGGCAACACGAAAGCCCGCGCCCTCGGCGAACGACCAGCCTTCGGGCAGGCGCAGCAGATGGCCCTTGGGCGTCACGGCCACATACTCGGCGAAAGCGCCCGGCCGGATGCCGAAGATCACCTTGTCGCCGACCTTCCAGTCGAGGCGCTCGGCGCCCACGGCGTAGACCATACCCGCGCCTTCCATGCCGGGCACGAAAGGCAGATCCGGCTTGTGCTGGTAATCGCCCGAAACGGTAAGCACGTCGGGAAAATTGACCGAAGCTGCGCCAACCTTCACGACGATGTCGCGCGGCCCCGCTTCGGGAACAGGCCTCTCCTCGATTTTCAGGACAGACGGATCGCCGAGGCGATCGCAAACGACTGCCCTCATCGGGCTAATCGAGCTCGAAGGCGTTCTTGTAGTCGAGCTTCAGCGCCGGATCCTGGTCTTCCTTGCGCAGCAGGCAGTTGCCGACCACGAGAACCTCGATCTCGCTGCCCATGAAACAGCGGAAGGCGTCTTCAGGGGTGCACACGATCGGCTCGCCGCGCACGTTGAACGAGGTGTTCACCAGCACGGAGCTTCCGGTCTTGGCCTTAAAAGCCGAGATCAGATCGTGGAACGGCTTGTTGGTCTCCTCGTGCACGGTCTGCACGCGGCCGGAATAGTCGATGTGCGTCACCGCCGGAATGTCGGAGCGTGGCACGTTCAGCTTCTCGATGCCGAACAGCTTCTCCTCATCGGCGGTCATCTTGCGGCGGCGGCTCTCGACCACCGGCGCCACCATCAGCATGTAGGGGCTGTCCGTATTGATTTCGAAGTACTTGTCGACATCCTCGCGCAGCACCGCCGGCGCAAAGGGGCGGAACGATTCGCGGTACTTCACCTTGAGATTGAGCGTCTTCTGCATCGAGGGTGACCGCGCGTCACCCAGGATGGAACGGGCGCCCAGCGAGCGCGGTCCGAATTCCATCCGGCCCTGCATCCAGCCGACCGCCTTCTCATCGGCCAGCGCCTGCGCGGTCTGGTCGATCATCTGCGCATGGTCGAGGCGCGAGAGCTTGGCGCCCACCGCCGTCAGGCGCTCGGCGATCTCGTCGTCGGTGTATTCCGGCCCGAGATAGGAGCCGGCCATGCCGTCCATGTGGCCGTTGAGCTTGCGCGGCTGGCCCATGAAGCCGTGGTAGGCGGCATAGGCCGCGCCGACCGCGCCGCCGGCATCGCCGGCCGCCGGCTGCACCCAGATATTGTCGAAGATGTTCTCGCGCAGCAGCTTGCCGTTGGCGACGCAGTTCAGCGCCACGCCGCCGGCCAGGCAGATATTCTTCGCGCCGGTTTCCTTGCGGACCGAGCGGCCGAGCCGGAGCACGATCTCCTCGGTGACGGCCTGGATCGACGCCGCGAGATCCATGTGGACCTGCGTCAGCTCTTCTTCGGGCTTGCGCGTCTTGATGCCGAACACATCGGCGAACTTGTCGTTCGTCATGCGGAGGCCAGTGCAATAGTCGAAGTAGGTCTGGTCGAGGCGGAAGGTGCCGTCCTCCTTGAGGTCGACGATCTTGTCGAGGATCAGGCCCTTGAACCGGGGCTCGCCGTAGGGTGCGAGGCCCATGACCTTGTATTCGCCAGAATTGACCTTGAAGCCGGTGTAGTAGGTGAAGGCCGAATAGAGCAATCCCAGCGAATGCGGGAAGTGCAGCTCCTTCAGCATCTCGAGGCTGTTGCCCTTGCCGTAGCCCAGCGACGTCGTCGCCCACTCGCCGACGCCGTCCATGGTCAGGACGGCGGCTTCCTCGAACGGCGAGGGAAAGAACGCCGAGGCGGCATGGCTCTGGTGATGCTCGCCGAACAGCAGCCGCTTCTGCCAATCGAAGTCGGGCTGCCACTTCTTCATCTCGTCGCGCAGCAGTGTCTTCTGGAAGAGCTTCTCCTTCAGCCACAGCGGCATGGCCATGCGGAAGGAGGTGAAGCCGCGCGGCGCATAGGCAAGATAGGTCTCGAGCAGGCGCTCGAACTTCAGGAACGGCTTGTCGTAGAAGGCGACATAATCGACATCGGCGAGCTTGATGCCGGAGCGGCCGAGGCAATACTCGACCGCCTTCTCGGGAAAGTTCGCATCGTGCTTCTTGCGGGTGAAGCGCTCTTCCTGCGCCGCGGCCACGAGGTGGCCATCCTCGATCAGCGCCGCGGCGCTGTCGTGATAGTAGGCCGAGATGCCCAGCACCCGCATGCGACGCGCCCGCTCCGCCTAGAACAGCGTGTAGATGAAGGGAGCGATCGCCGAGCCCTTGGTCAGCACGATCAGGCCGCCGAAGATCACCATCATGATCATGATCGGCAGCAGCCAGAACTTCTTGCGCTCGCGCATGAAGGCCCAGAGTTCGACGATGACGGAGCCCATGAACCGGTCCTTTCCAGATCAGAATTGCCAGATCAGAATTGATTGCGCATCGACTGCGGCGGCGGCCCCGGCGGGGTGCGGTCGATCCAGTAGCTCTTGGCAGTGCTGTCGAGCCGCAGTCGCAGGAAATCCTTGCCGAATGCCCGCATGACCAACCCGATCGGCATGATGGTCACGAAGAACAGCATGCCGAGGACGAGCGGGTTCATGACCTTGTAGAGCAGCAGCCCGAACTTCAGCCACAGCCGGTTGAGCGGGCCCAGCAGGCGGGGATAGACCAGCGCCACCAGCAGGAATGCAGCCGCCAGCGGCAGCGCCCAATGCCAGGTGGCGCCGCTCCGCCACAGCGAAATCGCGCTCACGATGGCGAAAAAGCCCGCGAAGACGAACCCGAAACCACGGTCGGAGCCCGCCTTGACGTGCTCCTCCCGCGAAAAGTCTTCATGAAGCTGGCTGGTCGCCATGTGCAACGCGCTGAAATGTCCGGACAGGGGCCCCTAAGTCACTGATCCCACTCGCCAAGTCAATTGGCTCCGTCCGAGTGTCTATTCGGCAGCCGTCGCGGCGAACCGATGGGCCAGCAGCGCCGTCAGGGTCAGCCGCCAGACCGCCGTCGCACGCTCGAAGCTGAGGCCGTCCCGGCGACGCAACACGATCCAGGCGTCGAGGGAAAGGGCCGCGCCGATCGCATCGGCCAATTCCTCGCGGGCCGGCTCGCCCAGCACATCGAACTCCGGTGCGAAAGCCTCGAAAGTGGCGGCGCGCAGCTCCTGCTTGGACGCCAGTCCGCGCTCGATCAGCGCCGGATGGCCCGCGAACTGCCCGGCGGCAACGCGCAGGGGCACGATCTTGTCGAAGATTTCGGCCAGGTTCTGCACGACCGATGCAATGCGCACGGCCAGCGGACGGCTCTTCGAGCCCGGCGGCGGCACGACGATATCCTGCCGGATGGCGTCCATCACAGTTACGAAAAGTGACTCAACATCGCCGAAATGCTGAAATACTGACCGGACAGAGACATCTGCCCGCCTGGCGACCGCCACGACCGTCGGCGCCGTGCTGGTCTCGGCAATCATGGCCTTGGCGGCCGCGATCACCTTGCGGCGGGTCTCGACCGCGCGTCGATTGCGCCCGTCGCGATGTACGGTTTTGACCGCTCCCGTCTCGTCGTTATGCGCCACGGCATCGCCGCGCCCTACAAAGGCTGCTTCGCTCATTTCCGTGTTCCTAAACCGGAGTAGAGGCAATCGGTGGCCAATAGCCACACCGTCGCCTATGGAGGGCATCAGATAGGGGCCGAGTAGGGCAGGAACAAGGTAAAGACCGTCGCACCACCATGAATACGAGCCATGCAAACACCCCCCGCGCCGTCCTCTGGGACTTCGGTGGGGTCATCCTGAGCAGTCCCTTCGAGGCCTTCCGCCGCTACGAAAACGAGGCCGGCCTTCCCAAAGATTTCATTCGCAGCCTGAATGCGCGCAATCCCGATACAAATGCCTGGGCAAAGATGGAACGCAGCGAGATTTCCCTCGCGGGCTTCGTCGAACTGTTCGAAGTCGAAGCCCTGAAGCAGGGCCACAAGCTCGACGGCTGGCGCGTCCTGCAGTCGATAAGCGGCGACATTCGGCCGCAGATGGTGGAGGCCCTCCGACGCTGCAAGGCGGCCTTCCGGGTGGCCTGCATCACCAACAACATGAGGTCGGGCGAAGGCCCGGGCATGGCGCGCAGCCCCGAAAAGGCCCAGGCCGTCGCCGACGTCATGGCGCTGTTCGAGCATGTCGTGGAATCGAGCAAGCTCGGCCTGCGCAAGCCCGATCCGCTCATCTATCGTCATGCCTGCGACCTGCTCGACGTGCCGCCGGAGAGCTGCATCTACCTCGACGATCTCGGCATCAACCTCAAGCCGGCGCGCGCCATGGGCATGCGCACCATAAAAGTCGGCGATCCCGACGAGGCGATCGCCGAGCTGGAGGCGATGGTTGGCATTCCGCTGCAAGGCTGAGCGGTGAAACGGGTCGCTCGTCCGATCACCGTAAAATATCTCCAGAACGCCGCGGCCTTCTATCTCGAACGCTACCCCAGTTCGGCCGAGGGCCTGCGCCGCGTCCTGAACCGGCGGGTCGCCAAGGCGAAGATGCTCGACGCACCGATCATGGACAACGTTCAGCAGGCGATCGAAGTCGTCGTCGCCAAGTTCGTCGATGCCGGCGTGATCGACGACAAGGCCTTCGCCCAGACCAAGGCGCGCTCGCTCCATCGGCGCGGCACCTCGAGCCGGCTGACGCGGCAGAAGCTCAAGATGGCCGGCGTCGACGCCGACACGCTCGACGAGGCAATGCAAGGACTGGACGTCGAGCTCGACGTCACACCTGCCCAGCGCGAGCACCATGCCGCCGCGGCCCTGGCACGGCGGCGGCGGCTCGGTCCCTATCGCCCGACCGAGGACCGCAAGGACCATCGCCTCCGCGACCTCGCCACCATGGCCCGCGCCGGCTTCGCCTACGATGTTGCCAAAAAGGTGATCGACGCCAAAGACGCCGACTCTCTGGACGAAGCCTGAGCACGGCTCCATGGTTGGCGCATGAAACCGACGATCTGGCACAATCCGCGCTGCAGCAAGTCGCGGCAGACTCTCGAACTGCTGCGGAGCAAAGGCGTGGAGCCCGTGATCCGGGAATACCTCAAGGACCCGCCGAGCAAGGCCGAGGTCGAGAAGCTGATCGATCTCGTCGGCGGCAACCCGCACGATCTCCTCCGCGACGCCGAACCCGAGTTCAAGGCGCTCGGGAAAAAGAAGACCGATCTCGGCAAGGCCGAGGTCGCCAAGGCGATCGCCGCCCATCCGATCCTGCTGCAGCGTCCCATCGTGGTCGCAGGCTCACGCGCCGCGATCGGCCGGCCGCCCGAGGCGGTATTGCCGCTGCTGAAGTAGCCCGCCATGGCCGGACGGATCCGCCTCTGGTCGAGCTACGTCCTCTTCTTCTATGTCGTCACGCATCTGCTCAATCACGCGCTCGGGCTGATCTCGTTGCGCGTGCTCGAGGCCGGCCGGATCTGGTTCGTCTTCATCTGGCAAAATCCGGTCGGCCAGGCCGTTCTCTACGGCGCGCTGCTCACCCATTTTTGCCTGGCACTGTGGTCACTCTATCGACGCCGGACGCTGCAGCTTTCGCGCTGGGAATGGTCGCAATGGATCCTCGGCGTGTTGATCGTGCCGCTGGGCACGATCCATGTCGTCGGCACGCGCATCGCCCACGAACTCTACAATGTCGAATCGGGCTACCCGTGGGTCCTCGGATCGCTGGTCGCGAGCGACTGGACGTCTACCGCCCGCCAATTCTCGCTGCCCCTTGTCGTCTGGCTGCATGCCTGCATCGGGCTGCACTTCGCCTGGCGCCTGCGGCCGTGGTACCGGCCCTGGCTGCCGGTGCTCTACGCCTTCGCCTTGCTGGTGCCGATCGCCGGCGTCGCCGGCGCGGCAATTGCGCTTCGCGACGTCGCCGAACTCGCCCAGCAGCCGGGCTTCCTCAACGAGCTCTTCGCCCGCGTGCACGTCCCGACGGCCGCCCAGATCGCCACGCTCTATTCGATCGCAGATGCCCTTCAGTTCACGGCGCTCGGCCTTCTCGTCGCGCTGCTGCTGGCGCGTCCGGCCCGTACCCTTTGGGAACGCCGCGCCGGCGTCGTCCATCTGAGCTATGGCGAACGCCGGACCGCCTCTCACGCGACCGGGCTCACCGTTCTGGAGATGAGCCGCATCGCCGGCATCCCGCATGCCTCCGTTTGCGGCGGACGCGGCCGCTGCTCGACCTGCAGGGTGCGCATGGGCGGCGACGATCGGGCCAAGCTGCCGCCGGCCTCGGTCGAAGAGCAGAAGGTCCTGTCCCGCGTCGGCGCACCGGACAATGTCCGCCTCGCCTGCCAGCTCCGGCCGCCGCCCGGCCGCTATCGGGTGACGCCGTTGCTGCCGGCGTCGGCGGGTCCGGTGGAGGCCTATCGCCGCCAGCCTCAAGCCCATGGCGGCGAGCACTACGTCGCCATCCTGTTCGCCGACATCCGCGGCTTCACGTCGATCTCCGAGGGCAAGCTGCCCTATGACGTGGTGTTCCTGCTCAACCGGTATTTCCGCGCCACCGGGCAGGCGGTCGAAGCGGCCGGCGGCCGTCTCGACAAGTTCATCGGCGACGGCGTGATGGCGATCTTCGGTCTCAACACCGATCCCCAGACAGCCTGCCGGCAGGCCCTTGATGCCGCGCGGCGCATGGCTCTCGCTCTCGATGATCTCAACGAGGCGATGTCGGGCGACCTCGATCTGCCCTTGCGCATCGGGATCGGCCTGCATGCGGGACCGGCCATTGTCGGCGAAATGGGTTACGAACGCGCCGCCCAGATCACGGCGATCGGCGATACCGTCAACACGGCCAGCCGTCTCGAGACGTTGACCAAGGAGTTCGGCGCCGAGCTTGTCGTGTCGCAGGAACTGCTGGACAGCGCCGGCGTGAAGCTGGAGACGGCGCCGCGTCACGACGTCGAGATCCGGGGGCGTCAAGGCCGGTTGGCCGTGCGTGCGCTCGCCAGCGCCTCCGATCTCACGGCAATGTCATAAGAATTTCGTTGCCCCGGCCAGCCGCAGAGCAAGAATCCACCGAAGCAGGAGGTAGACCATGCGCTCGACCCTAGTTGCCATCATCGCCGCTCTCAGCTTCGGCCTCGCGGCCAGTGCTTTCGCCGCAGGCGGCGGCGGCGGTGGCGCAGATCAGCCCGCGGCCAAGCCTGCCGATCCCAACTACACGCGCGCCAAGGCGATGATCGAAGGCCGGGACTACGCCAACGCGCTGCCCCTCCTGCAACAGGTGGTGGCCAGGGACCCGAAGAATGCCGACGCCTACAACATGATGGGCTTTGCCACGCGCAAGTCCGGCAATCCCAACGGCTCACTGCAATACTACCAGCAGGCGCTCGCCATTGATGCCCGGCATCTCGGGGCGCACGAGTACATTGGCGAAGCCTATCTGATGCTCGACCAGCCGGCGCAGGCCGAGCAGCATCTGGCTCGTCTCGACTCCCTCTGCGTATTTGGCTGCGCCGAGTACCGCATGCTCAAGGCGGCGGTCGCCAACTACAAGGCCGGCAGGAAGCCCACGAACTGACATCGCGCGGCAGGAGCATGTTCCGGTCAGATGTCATCGGAACGCGGTTCGCTGCTGAGGAACCTGTGCCAGCACCACCTGCATCCTGCGCCAAGTTCATTGAACCTTTCGAGCGGGAATCTTATATTTACAGCAGTGCACGACGATCCCAAGGGGCTCCAAACGGACTCCAAAACGGGCGGTGGTCGTGGACCTTGTGTGGTGTGATTTGATCTGTGTGACCGCCCGTGTGGTGGTAGCCGAGTCTTTCCCGGAGATCGCCTCGATGCGCTGAGCGCACCCGGTTGTCGCTTTGTTGATGCTTGACCGTCAGCGAGCCCCAGCCGGATGAGAGGAGGCTGTCATGAGAAGGGCAACGCTTGCCGGCGCCGCCGGCCTAACCGCGATGATCTTCGTTCTCACCGTTCTCTCCGTCGTGCAGCCACTGGCCGACGCTCCGGCCGTGGCGGCCAACGCCGACGAGATCAACCGGGCCCTCAGAGGGAAGGCCTGCACCACCAGAATGGGCGCCACCTTCACTTTCGGGCTCGACGGGAGCTACGCCTACGTCGGGCTATGGGAGAGTAGCGGGGCGTACACGATCGGCGACGGCACCGTCACGGTCACGCTCGACAATGGCCTCGCGCGATCGTTCGCCATCTCGCGGCACGGCAAGGTCCTGTACATCGAAGAAACGGCCTTGTCCTGCCCGGCGTCGGAGCCGACGGCATAGCAATCTTTCTTTCAGTGCCGTTACCGTAGGTGTCCCGTGTGCCCAAGCAGGTATGGGCCGGGCTGCGGCCAGACAGTGAGGCTATGCGGTTCCCTGCCGCCGCGGACGGCCCGCACGGCGCCGGTCATGGTATTGACGGCATGGACCTCGTCATCGAACCACCCGGACAGCCAGAGAAGCCTTCCAAAGCATTGCTGCGCAAGGCCGTCACATGGCTCCATCGATGTTCTATGGGACACTGCCGGGCAACTCCTCCCGCGCCGCGCCCCATACGAACGCGCCGACTACTCCGCCAACGTTGGCTACGGTCTACCTAGACGGAAGCCGCTCTTGCAGCGAAATTTGCAGCGGCAGAAGGCCTTCACGGGCTTTCCCGCCGACGGCCCGGCCCGCTATGCTGCCGGCGGATAAACGCCCGTTTACGCCGCCGCTATCGGAGGGCCTTCCGCGATGAGCACCGCCGTCACTCCCGTTCCGCTCGTTTTCGGCGACTACGCCCTCGAGGATCGCTACCGGCTCGACAAGGGCCGCGTCTATCTCACCGGCATCCAGGCCCTGGTGCGTCTGCCGATGATGCAGCGTCAGCGCGACCTCGCGGCGGGCCTCAACACCGGCGGCTTCATCTCGGGCTATCGCGGCTCGCCGCTCGGCATGTACGACAACGCGCTTTGGACGGCCAAGCGCTACCTCAAGGAAAACAACATCCACTTCCAGCCGGGCCTCAACGAGGACCTCGCGGCGACGTCCGTGTGGGGCAGTCAGCAGGTCAACCTCTTCCCCGGCGCCACCGTCGATGGCGTGTTCTCGATCTGGTACGGCAAGGGACCTGGCGTCGACCGCTCGATGGACGTGCTGAAGCACGGCAATGCCGCCGGCACCTCGCCGCACGGCGGAGTGATCGCGCTGGCGGGTGACGATCATGGCTGCCAGTCCTCGACCCTGCCGCATCAGAGCGAGCAGGTCTTTGCCGCGGCGATGATCCCGGTCGTCAATCCGGCCAACGTCCAGGAGTATCTCGACTTCGGCATCCTGGGCTTTGCCCTGTCGCGCTATTCGGGCTGTTGGGTCGGCTTCAAGGCGATCTCGGAGACCGTCGAGTCGGGCGCCTCGGTATGGGTCGATCCGGAGCGCATCAAGATCGCGCTGCCGACCGATTTCCAGCTGCCGCCGGGCGGGCTTGGCATCCGCAATCCCGATCCGCCGCTCGAGGCGGAGCGGCGCCTGCATGGTCCCAAGATGGACGCCGTGAAGGCCTTCGTGCGCGCCAACGGTTTCGACAAGACGGTGATCGATCCACCGCGCGCGCGCATCGGCATCATGACCACCGGCAAGGCCTATCTCGACACGCGCCAGGCGCTGGAGGACCTCGGCATCAGCGACGAGCGTGCCAGGGCGCTCGGCATCCGCCTCTACAAGGTGGGCGTCACCTGGCCGCTGGAACCCGAAGGCGCCAAGCGCTTCGCCCATGGCCTCGAGGAGGTGATCGTCGTCGAGGAGAAGCGTTCCAACCTGGAAGATCAGCTCGTTCGCCTGCTCTACAACCTTCCGGCCAGCGAGCGTCCGCTGGTCATCGGCAAGACCGACGAGAGCGGCCGCATCATCTTCCCGAGCGAGGGCGAGCTGTCGCCGACTGGCGTCGCCATGGTGATCGCCGGCCGCCTGATGAAGCACGGCGGCGAATCGCCGGAGCTGAACCAGCGCCTCGCGCGCCTCGAAGCCAAGGAAAAGCTCCTGAACGCGCCACCGCCAAAAGTGGCGCGCACGCCGTTCTTCTGCTCCGGCTGCCCGCACAACACCTCGACCAAGGTGCCGGAAGGCAGCCGCGCCATGGCCGGCATCGGCTGCCACGGCATGGCGATCTGGATGCCCGAGCGGCGGACGGCGCTGATCAGCCACATGGGCGGCGAAGGCGTGGCCTGGATCGGCCAGGCGCCGTTCACGTCGGACAAGCACATCTTCCAGAATCTCGGCGACGGCACCTACTACCACTCCGGCCTGATGGCGATTCGCCAGGCCGCCGCCGCCGGCGTCAACATCACGTACAAGATCCTGTTCAACGATGCCGTCGCCATGACCGGCGGCCAGCCGCACGACGGGCCGCTGAACGTGCCGGAGATTACCAAGCAGGTCGCCGCCGAAGGCGCCCGGCGTGTCGTCGTGGTGACCGACGAGCCCGACAAGTACGGCATGAACCCCGGCTTCGCCGAGGGCGTGACGGTCCGTCATCGCGACGACCTCGACGCCGTGCAGCGCGAGCTGCGCGACATCCCGGGCCTCACCGTCCTGGTCTATGACCAGACCTGCGCCGCCGAGAAACGCCGCCGTCGCAAGCGCGGAACCTTCCCCGATCCCGCCAAGCGCGTGTTCATCAACGACTCGGTGTGCGAGGGCTGCGGCGACTGCTCGGAGAAGAGCAATTGCGTATCGGTGAAGCCGCTCGAGACCGAACTCGGCCGCAAGCGCCAGATCGACCAGAGCAACTGCAACAAGGACTTCTCCTGCATCAACGGCTTCTGCCCGAGCTTCGTGTCGGTGCATGGCGGCGGCGTCCGCAAGGCCAGGCGCCCGCAGCTGAAAGTCGTGCAGGACGACCCCTTCGCCTCGCTGCCGATACCGACCATCCGGCCGATGAGCGAGGCCTACGGCATCCTCGTCACCGGCATCGGCGGTACCGGCGTGATCACTGTCGGTGCGCTGATCGGCATGGCCGCCCATCTCGAGGGCAAGGGCTGCACGGTGCTCGACTTCACCGGTCTCGCCCAGAAGAACGGCGCGGTGATGAGCCACGTCCGGCTGGCACCCAAGCCCGAAGACCTGCATGCGGTGCGTATCGCAGCCGGCGGCGCCAATCTCATCCTGGGTTGCGACATGGTCGTGGCCGCTGCGCCGGCGGCGCTGTCGCGCATCGAGCAGGGCGTTACCAAGGCGGTCATCAATGGCTACATGCAGCCGGTTGCGGCGTTCGTGCTGAACGGCGACATGGATCTCGGCGCCGAGTCGATGATGAAGTCGATCCGCGACGCCGCGGGCGAGGAGGCCGCGACCTTCGTCGACGGCACCGGCCTCGCCACCGCGATCCTGGGCGATTCGATCGCCACCAACCTCTTCATGCTGGGTTATGCCTGGCAGAAGGGCCTTGTGCCGCTGTCGCTCGAAGCTCTGATGCGCGCCATCGAACTGAACGGCGTGGCCGTCGAGTCGAGCAAGCGCACCTTCGACTGGGGCCGGCTTGCTGCCCACAACCTCGCCGCCGTGCAGGCCGCCGCCAAGCCGACGCTGCGGGTCGAGAAGCAGGTGGCACGGACGCTGTCCGACATCGTGGCCAAGCGGGTCGAGCTACTGACCGCCTACCAGGACAAGGCCTATGCCGAGCGCTACCGGGCCTTCGTCGACAAGGTAGCCACGGCGGAGAAGGACAGGGCGCGCGGCCGCAGCGGGCTCGCCGAGGCGGTCGCCAAATCTCTCTACAAGCTGATGGCCTACAAGGATGAGTACGAAGTCGGCCGCCTCTACAGCGACGGCGACTTCCTGAAGAAGCTGGGCGCCCAGTTCGAGGGCGACTACAAGCTCACCTTCCATCTCGCGCCACCGTTGTTCGCCGATCGCGACCCGACGACGGGAGAACTCAAGAAGCGCGAGTATGGCGCCTGGGTGATGCCCCTGTTCCGGCTGCTCGCCTCGATGAAGCACCTGCGGGGCGGCAAGCTCGACCTCTTTGGCTATACCGCCGAGCGCCGCATGGAACGCCGGCTGATCGGCGAGTACGAGACCACCGTCGAGACCCTGCTCGCCACGCTGGACCAGAACAACCATGCGATGGCGCTGCAGATCGCGGCGTTGCCGGAAACCATGCGCGGCTTCGGCCACGTCAAGGAGAAGAACGTGAAGACCGCCAAGGAGCGCGAGACGTCGCTGCTCGCCGCCTATCGCGCGCCGGCGACGGCGAAGCAGGCCGCAGAGTAACGTAGGAGTAGACTGAAGTGATCTGGTCCAGTCGATTGGCTTTGCCGGTGTTCTTGTTGCTTGCCGCCGCCGCGATCCCGGCGGCCGCTCAATCACCGGGTGGCGGCGAAATATTCAAGTCCTGGATCGGCAAGACGCTCGATGCCGAAACCGCCAAAGGGGTAAAGGTTGCGCTCGTGTTCGCCGCCGATGGCGCAGCGTCGATATCAGGGGCGTTTTCCGACAGCGGGAAATGGCGCCTCACCGACGACGGCTACTGCACCACCTGGAAGAAGTCCCGCAGCGGCCGAGAGGAATGCTACAGCGTCGTACCCGACGGCAAGATCTTCCTGATTCGCCTCAAGAGCACCGGAGAGCTGAGCGGTAAAGTCACGCCGCCATAGTCCCAGCGTCGGGGACTCGGTTTCAGAAATAAAGTTCGGGACGCCCGCGCTTCCGAATGGGGTTGGGGAGGAAGCGAAGGCGTCCCGGGTACGCGCGCCCCTGGAGAAGGGAGGTTCGCCGGGGCGTAAATCGCCTATAAGCCAATTCGCCTGGGGATTGTAAGCGCAATCAGGAGTCGTAAATCGCACATCTGCCGCACCTTTCAGGCGCGGCCGGTCTGATGCGAGAAGGATGCCAGATCGAACTTCCCGCCAGGACCGCCCTTGCCGCCCAGGCGCTCGAGCGCGCGCTGCCACTTGGCGGCAAAATCGGTGTCGAACACCAATTCGGCGTCGCCATCGACCACCAGCCAGGCGTTGTCCTGCATCTCGCGGTCGAGCTGGCCCGGCGCCCAGCCGGAATGCCCCAACGCCAACCATGCTTTTTGAGGTCCGCTGCCGCCCGCCATGTCCTTGAGAATCTCCAGCGACGCCGTCAGTGCCATGCCGCCATCGATCAGTAGCGTCTCGTCGCGCTTGTAGTCGGCTGAATGCAGCACCAGGCCGCGCGACGTCTCGACCGGCCCGCCGAACAGGACCGGCCGGTCGGCCTCCGCTTTCGGCACATCGATGCCGAGCTGCTTGTAGACCTGACCGAGCGGCAGATCGTCGACGCTGTTGTTGACGATGATGCCGAGCGCGCCGTCGTCGTCGTGCTTGCAGACAAAGACCACGCTCTTGCGGAAGCGCTCGTCCGGCATGGACGGCGCGGCAACCAGGAAGCGGCCGACCAACGAGGCCGCGGGGGAACTGGATCCGGGCATGATGAGATGATCCCTCAAATCCATGGGGATTGTCCGGTCAAAGGTCAAGGTAGGGGGCGTGCAATGGACAAAGCAAAGGGCCCGGCCTAGGGTCCGCCGGTCGTAAAACCGCCGTTTCGGGCGGCATTTGAAGGAGCGGAAGAATGGCGAAAGTTGGCGACAAGGTGCCGAGCGCCACGTTGCGCACGATGGGGCCGGAAGGACCCAAAGCGGTCACCACCGAAGAGATTTTTGCGCCCGGCAAGAAGGTCGTTGCCTTCGCGCTGCCGGGGGCATTCACCCCCACTTGTTCAGCAAAGCACGTGCCCGGGTTCGTGGCCGAAGCAGCTGCTCTGAAGGCTAAGGGTGTCGACACCATTGCCTGCATTTCCGTGAATGACGCGTTCGTGATGGGTGCCTGGGGCAAGGACCAGAAGGCCGGCGATGCGGTCATGATGCTGGGTGACGGCAACGCCGAGTTCACCACCGCCATGGGCCTCACCATGGATGGCTCGAAGTTCGGTCTCGGCACGCGCAGCCAGCGCTATGCCATGGTCGTGGACAGCGGCGTCATCAAGCATCTGTTCGTCGAAAAGCCCGGCGCCTTCGAGGTGTCCGCGGCAGAATACGTGCTGAAGCATCTCTAGCGCAGCGCCTCCGGCGCGGCCAAAATCGGCGGCGGGACGCTAAGTCCCGCCGCTTTCTTTTTGAGGCACCATGACCTCGGCAGAACCACCCGTCTTCACCGGCCTCTTTCCAGTCAACGGCGCCACGCGCCTCTACGGCACGATCGGCGATCCCATCCGCCAGCTGCGCATGACCGGGATCATGCCCCAGGTGTTTGCCGCGGTCGGCGCCAACGCGGTCTGGCTGCCGTTCGAGGGCGGCGCCGATCTGCTGCCGGTGATGCTCGATGCGCTCGCCAAGATGCGCAATCTCGGCGGCTTCACGGTCACCATCCCGCACAAGACCGGCATCCTGCCGCTGCTCGGCCGCACGACGCGGCGCGCCGAGGCCTCGGGCAGCGTCAACCTGGTGCGACGCGAACCCGATGGCACCTTGGCCGGTGACATTGTCGATGGCACCGGCTTCGTGCGTGGGCTTGCGGCGCAAGGCCATCGCGTGCGCGGTGCCAGCGTCTGGCTGGTCGGTCTGGGCGGTGCTGGCGGGGCCATCGCGGCGGCCCTCTGCGAGGCCGGCGTCGGACGATTGCTCGTCACCGAGATCGACGCCGAGCGCGCAGAAACCGCGATCGATCGCTTGCTGCGGCACTATCCCGACGTGCCGGTGGCGGAAGTGGCGACACCGCCCAAGGGCGTCCACATAGCCATCAATGCCACGCCGCTCGGGCTCCGCCCCAACGATCCGCTGTCATTCGACCCGGTCACCCTCGATCCCGCCACGCTGGTGGCCGATGTCATCATGAGCCCGGTCGAGACGCCCCTGCTGCAGCGCGCCCGCGCCCACGGCCGGAGAATCCATCACGGCCGACACATGCTCGACAACCAGATCCCGCTCTACCTCGAATGGTTCGGCATCGACGCCAAGGGCATCGATATCGTGGCGCTGGTTCGCTCGATCGGCACCTAGAGCGTCACGCCGCCGTTCACATGGAGGGTCTGGCCGGTGATGTAGCTCGCCGCCGGCGAACAGAGGAAGGCGATCGCAGCCGCCACCTCGGCCGTCTTGCCATAGCGGCCCATCGGCACGAGGGCGCTCATTTCCTGTATGCGGGCGAGCGACAAAGCGACGTGGGCGCCGGCATCCTTTTCGATCAGTCCCGGGGCCACGCAATTGACGGTGCCGCCCGAGGGCGCGATCTCGACGGCGAAGGCGCGGGCCAGCGCCTCGACGCCGGCCTTGGCCGCGGCGGAAACGGGAAAGCTCGGCAGGCCGCGGGCAAAGGCGTGCGCCACGAACGACGACACGCCGACCATCCGCCCAGTGGTTCCCGCCTTCACCAGCCACGGCTTGGCCGCAGTCGCGAGATCGAAGAAGGCCGATGTCATGGCCGCGAGGCTGGCATCCCAGCCGGCACGGTCGATCTCGCCGATCGCCCGGCGGTCGGCGAAGCCTGCATTGCTCACCACGACATCGAGCCGGCCGAACTTGCCCGCGGTCTCGTCGACCAGACGCCCGGCGGCGCCCGGCTCGGCGAGGTCGCCTTCTAGGATCAAGGTTTCGGCGCCGGTGCCGCGCACGAAATCGGCGACTTCCTCGGCCCCCGCGCGGTTTTTCCGGGCATGCAGCACGACGGCGGCATTCGGCGCGGCAAGCGCGCGGGCCGTCGCGGCGCCGATGCCGGAGGAAGCGCCGGTGATCAGGATGACTCGCTGGATGGAAGGCATGGTCGAAGCAGTAAAGTCCCGCGCGGCTAGCGGCAAGCCTCGCGCACGGCGGGCGCCAGGTACTCGGCGAACCGGCGCGAGCCGCGGGCCGAGAAGTGGCCTTGGTCGACGAAGTCGGCGCCGGTGAACGGATCGAGCGATACGGCAACATAGGTGTCGCCCAGGGCCTTCGCCGTCCGTTCGAGGATCGCGTTGAAGCGCTGCAGCAACGGCCAGATGTCGCGGTCGCGCACCAGCGGCAGCCAGCCATACTGGCCGTCGCCCTGCAGTCGCTCGCGATTAACCAGCTGCCCGACCCAGATCGTGGCGACGCCGCGCTCGCGGTTGATGGCCGATATCGACCGGATGTTGCGCTGATACAGCGCCTCCAGGGCGGGATCGCCGCCGCTCACCGGTTCGCGGCCGTAGGGATCGGCGAAGTAACGCACCGTGTCGATGTTCGCGCTCGCGAAACGCGCCAGCATGGTCAGCAGCGGCGAGATCGTGACATGCGAGCCGCCGATCCGGCGGACCTTGAGGGAGTCGACCTGGCTCGGCAGATGGAAGTCGGCATAGGCGGGATCGAGATGGGGGATGTGGGCATTACGCAAGTCGTTCCAGCCGACATAGTAGATGGCGCAGCGCGGCAGCTTGCCGAACTTGACCTGGTAAAACGTCGTCTGGATCAGGTGCTCGGCGGTCGTGTAGCCCGGCACGCCGTGGTTCACGACAAAGGTGCGGTCCGAGCCGAGCGCCTCGCCCAGCCGATCGCTCCAGGTGTCGCCCTCGCCCGCCCCGATGTCGTAGGTCGTCGAGCCGCCGAACGTCGCCACGACCGTCCGCCTGTCGAGCGAGTGCGGCGCGGGATCGCGGCCGCGCGTGCCCTCGGCCGTGTGGCTGATCGCGAGCCCGGTCGGGCTGGTAATCCTGAGCGACGGGATGGGCACGGCCTGCAGGAGCGCATGCCATTGGAATCGTTCCGGCTCGGCGACGTCCGGCGGCAGCAGCGACGCATCGGCATACCCGGCGCGTTGCAGGACATGCGAGCCCACGCCCCACGACAGGTCGACCAGAGCCAGGATCAGCAGCGCCGCCGCCAGCCGCGGCCAGCGGACAAGCGCGATCGCGAGGATCAGGAGCGCCAGGAGATAGAGGAAGTAGACGGCCCGGGGGCCGCCGGCGGTCAGTTCGTCAGCCGCAGCGAGCCATGCGGCCGAGACGGCGACAACAAACAACAGAAGCAACGCAAGTAGTGCCGGGATCGCCCGCTCGAACCGGTAGGGCCGGCGGAGGCCGGCATAAGCGAGGATCGGCTTGAACATGGAGACCGGGAAGAAATGGCGCGCCCGAAGAGATTCGAACTCCTAGCCTTCTGATTCGTAGTCAGATGCTCTATCCAGTTGAGCTACGGGCGCACGGCCGGAACGCCTCCCAGGAGGCATCCGGCAAGAAGGCGCGCACCCTAATGAAACTGTCCCCGTGTTGCAAGCCGTCGAGGGCTTGCAAGAAGGACCATAAAAGAGTGCACAATATGAGCCAAGTGCCTCTGATGCCTAAGAAATCGCCGCTTGTCGGTTTCACTTGCTTTCAAGTAGCATCACAGGCATCTGGATTTGGGGGCTGGTGCCCTGAATCGAGCTGCCCTGCTTTATGGGTGGCCGATGCGGAGGCGCCCAATTGATGATGCCAGGGCAGTTTCGAGGCCAACGATGGCGCTAAGAGTCCAACGATCCGTGCTTCTCTTGGCGGCGGTCGTTTTGAGCGGGTGCAACGAAGGAGGCCCTTTTGCGCCTTCCGTCAGCCCGCCCTCTTCGAACCCGGCCATCAGCCAGACCGGCACGCAGACCGTTAAGCAGCGCATCCAGCAGCTGCGCTCCGATCAGGCGGCGCTCGCCAACGGCATCTCGCAGCAGCAGGCGCAGCTCAACGCGACGCGCAGCCGGCTTTCGAGCGACTCCGCCGCCTACAGCAGCCTCGTGAACGGCATCACATCGCGCCTGCAGACCGGCACGACGCCGGGCAATCCCGAGCTGGTGAGCCAGTGGAACGCCGCGCAAGCCAAGCTCGACGACGCCACCCTGGGCGTCGGCCAACTGAATTCGCTGGCCAGCCAGGTGACGACCCAGGCCTCGGTCGCGGGCTATCTGCTCGAAAACATCCGCGCGACCTTCGCCGTCGGCGGCGCGGTCGACGAGGACCACCGCAACCTGCGCGCGATCGAGAGCGAGACCACGCGCTCGATGCAGCAGATCGACCGCCTGATCGGCGACCTCAACGCCCAGATCGGCCGCGAGAACGGCTTTCTCGCCCGCGAGCGCACCAACCTGGCCGCCCTCTCCTACGGCGTGAACCTCGGCCGCCTCGGCAGCCCGCCCGGCGCCCAGCGCGGCGCCACCGTCACCCAGCGGCGGCCCGTCCCGCTGCAGTAGCAGCATGACCTTTCGTCTTCTTGCCCTCCTCGCCCTGATCGCAGGCCTCGCCGGCACGGCACTGGCGCAGCAACCTGCCGTCTCGGCCGCCGACCGGGTGGCGATCCGCGACGTCATCCAGGGCCAGGTCGAGGCTTTCCGCCGCGACGATGGCGACGCCGCCTTCGGCTACGCCTCGCCGATGATCCAGGGCATGTTCGGCGAGGCCAACGTCTTCATGGAGATGGTCCGCCAAGGTTATAGGCCGGTGTACCGGCCGCAGACCTTCGACTTCCGCGAGATCGTCGAGATGCACGGCGAGATCGCCCAGAAGGTCCATGTCGTCGGTCCCGACGGCAAGCCCGTCACCGCCGTCTATCCCATGACGCGGCTGCCCGACGGCAGCTGGCGCATCAACGGCTGTTACCTGCTGGCGCCGGACGAACACCAGGCCTGATCGCCCGCGTCCATCATGAACCGCGTTTCGCCCAAGGTGCTGGCGCTGCTGGGCGCCCTCACCCTGGTGTGGGGCACCAACTGGCCGCTGTTCCGCATCGCCCTCGACGAGCTGCCGGTCTGGACCTTCCGCACCATCGTCGTCGGCACCGCCGTGCTCGTGCTGACGGCGATCCTGGTGATCCGCGGCGAGAGCTTCGCCGTTCCCAAGGGCAAGTGGCCCGCCCTGATCGCGGCCTCGGCCATGAACGTCGGCATCTGGAACATCGCCACCTCGCTCGCCGTCCTCTACATCCCCTCGGGCCACGCCTCGGTGCTGGCCTACACCATGCCGCTCTGGGTGGCGTTGCTGGGCTTCGTGGTGTTCGGCCAGCGCCTGACGCCCCGCCTGCTGGCCGCGATCGCCATCGGCGCGGCGGCCGTGGTGGCGCTGATGGCGCCCAACTTCCGCGACTATGCCCAGGCGCCGTGGGGCCTGTTCTGGGGCCTGCTCGCGGGCTTCTGCTGGGCCGTCGGCACCTTCATCGTGAAGCGCACGAGCTGGCCCGGCATGGGGCTCTCGCTCACCTTCTGGCAGGTCATCCTCTGCCTGCCGCCGATCGCGCTGGGCGCGCTCCTGATCGACGGCCTGCCGACCCACTGGCCCTCGGCCAAGGCGCTCACCGCCACGCTCTACACCGGCGCCATCCCGATGGCGCTGGGTACCGCCACCTGGTTCGCCCTGGTCAAGCTGCTGCCCGCCCAGGTCGCCGCCCTCTCCTCGATCGCCATCCCGATCGTGGCGATCGTGAGCGGCATCGTGATCCTGCACGAGCCGCTCTCCTGGCTGCAGGCCGCCGCCATCGCCTCGACGGTGATCTCGCTCTGGCTGGCGCTGGTGCCCGGCCGGCGGGGCTGAGAAGCCCGCGCTTTCGGGGCAGCATCGGCACACGAAGTGTCCCGCGAAATCGCGCCAGGTGTTCCGTTGCGTGTGCCGCGAAGCCCGAAATACCCGACGGAATCAACGGCTTGCCTCGACCTCCCGGCACAGTGCCGATGCCCATCGGCCACAGGCCCGATTCTCGGAGTTGTTCGGGAAAATCAGGCACCCCTGTCATCGCGGGCGGGGTAATCCCTGCCCTGGAGCGTAGCGAGGGACCTTTGCTCATGGCCCTGAAGATCCCTCGCTACTCTACTCACGGCTCAGTACCCGATCCTGGGCAAGACCGCGGGACGGCCGCTACGCCTCGAACGCATTGACCCGGCGGGCGCGCCGGGCGGGGCATGGTTAAATTTTGGATCGGCGCCGACGCTCGATCTCTCGGACAGACCTCGCGTGACGATATCGGAAATATAGCCCAAAACCTGCTGAACTTGCAAGTTTGTCTTAATCAAAAATGCCAGCAGTTTGCCAGCAGACCCCGGCGCAGAAGTCTATTCCTTGCGGGTGGTCGCCTGACGGCGGCACGCCAGCACGTCGTCATGAGCCATGCCGGAATAGTTCTCGACGATCGCGGCTTCGCTCCAGCCATCGGCGAGAAGGCCGATGATGAACTCGACCGACAGGCGAGTCCCGCGGATCACCGGCTTGCCGGCAAGGATCGCCGGATCGAGAACGATGCGGTCGTGGTTCACGGCATTCATCCCTTCTGGCCGTCTCAAGAATAGCAGATGCCCGGATCGGGGCAGCATAGTGCCGTTGTGATGATGCTCCCAGCCGGACGCCGAGAGGGAACGTAAGCAGCTCCGGGCCTCGGAAATACAGGGGGCCTTTCGGCCCTTTCATAGTCGGGGGGCCGTGGTAAATTTCGTATCGAGGCCGCGCGAGTAAGCCTCTCCGTTGGTCGACCGTCGTTAGGTTCGGGCGTCGCCGATAGCGCATACCACTGAAAGCAAGATCATGGTTGATCACGACCAAGTGCCCGCATCTGCGGCTCCGGACGCCGCCGAATCCCCGGCGGATTTTCTAGCGACTCTCGCGACCACGCTGCAAAGTGGCGATGGCATCGACAAGGACCTCGCGAAAATCCTTGCCACTGAACTCTTAATCGGAAATCCCGCGAAGGACGCAAGTGCTCGGGCTGTCTCGTCGATCGTGAAGCTTGCGAAGGACCGTGCCACGCCAGCCAAGGATGGCGAGGCGCCCGATGCCTGACGCGCCTTATCTCCTTCGTCGCCTCGTTCTGACGGGGTTTCGTGCCTACTTGCTTACGAAGGAATTCAACTTTGTGACCAAGCGATGCCTCGCCGTGTTCGGTCCCAACGGTTCTGGAAAGTCGAGCATCGTGGATGCCCTGGAATTCGTCTTCTCGGCCGAAGGCACACTTGAGCGCCTGGGTCAGCGGACGATCAACAATCAGGCTGGCCCGGTCGCTCTAGCGCACAATGCGGCGGAAGCAGCCGGCCTAAAGCCGAGCGTCACCATCGCTTTTGCTCAGGGCAAGGCGGTGGCCAAAGAAGGTACGCGGCAAGCTGCGACCTCTAAGCGCCCTATTCCCGCCATCGCTAAGAGTGTGCGCGACTGCTTCGTCGTGGATCCAATCATTCGAGGTTACTCGCTACGCGCGTTTGTCGAGTCGCGGACTGCCGAACAACGCTACACCGACGTGGCGACCTGGCTGCAACTCGGGCCGCTGGTCGAAGTTCAGAAAAACCTGAGAGCCGTTCGAGCGGCGGTGAAGGTCGCGTCGGAAGATGGGTCCGATCTCCGGCAAGTCGACCTGCAAGTCGCACGCCTGACTGACAAAAAGGTGACTTCGTGGGACGAAGCGGCCTGCGTTACTTATGTGAACGACACTGCCATCGCACCGCTCGACGCAACGCTAAAGCTGAGTTCGCTGAACGACAGTGACACTGGCTACCTTGAGCTGACTCAGCGAGCGAAGGACGAGGAAGGCAAACTCGGTTTGGATGGGCTGCGCCTGCTGCGGAGAACTGCTGCCGCGATTTGGGACAAGACCAAAGACGAAGCTGGCGAACATACTACTGGTGCGGTGCCAACCTTCGAGGCGACAGCGACGGCGCTTACTGTTGCTGTAGAGCTCGAAGAAGTCGAGCGAGCGAAAGCAAAGGACGCTGCCTTTGAGAAACTGTGGAGTACGGCGGCGCCACTTTTCCAAGCTGGCGCAGAAATTCCGGAGGTCTGCCCGCTCTGTACGACTCCGCTAGACAAGACGTCGGCCGGCAGCTCAGCTGAGATTGACAAGCATATCAGCCAGCATCTTGCCGATCTTGCAGCTTATGCTGCGGCAAACAAATTGCTACGCGACGCCGGAAAGGCCGCCGCCGATGCCCGCCGGCGCTTACTGACCGCTATCGACAGCTTGCAGGCGTTACTACGAGAAGACCAAGTGAGTTTAAGGGCGACGGTGGCACTTTATCGGACCGAAGTTGATGTTTGGCGTAGCGGCGCGTCACCAAAGTCCACGGTGGCAACGACAGGAATTGCCGCCCTGACCCAAGATCTTGACGATAAGATCGACGCCATTGAGAAGAGCCAAGGTGAACACACTTACGGCAAGGCAAAAGCCAAGGCCGATGAACTGCGTAAACTCAGAGTGGAACACGCCACGGCACAGCGCACGCTCGACGAACTCGGCAAGTTGTCGTCAGGACTCGCTCAGCAGGCTACTGTCATTTCTGGCGCAATCAGGGCAAAGGTGCAATCTCTGCTGGATCGGCTTCGCCAACCCACGAACGACATTTATGCGCTAATCCAAGGGCAGGGTGCCGCGAAGGTACGCCTGGAGCTTCCGGCCGAGGACGACGCCAATCAGCAGAGACTTCTTCTATTGGTCGATTTCGCCACCAACCGCGAGGGGGTTCAACCTTCCGGCTATCTCAGCGACTCACAGATCCATTCACTAGCGCTGGCGTTGCGACTGGCGGCGATACTCGAATTCAACAAGGGCGCACCGCTCGTGGTGCTCGACGACATCGTGACATCGTACGACGCCGATCACCGTCGCACCTTTGCGCAGATGCTTGCCGCAAAATTTGCTGACTGCCAGACTATCATTGTCACTCACGATGAGCGGCTCTTCTTGTATCTGAAGGACTTGCTCTCGCCTGCAGATTGGAACTTCAATCGTATTATCGGACTCGCTCCCGGATTCGGCCCACGACTTGGGAATGACATGGTGAGCGACGAGATGATCGAGAGTCGTTGGGGCGAGGGCCAGTCGGCAGCCAACGAGATGCGCCAAGCCGAAGAGGAGTGGCTATTGGCGCGCTGCCGGGAATTCGGCGTCGATATCCGTATCCGCCCGCTTGAGCGAGCATACTCATATGAGCGTGCCGAGCTGGCTTCAGCGCTGGCGAGTTTCCTTGGCAAAGCGAAACTCACGCCACAGCCTGTTGCTGGCATACAGAATCGTTTTCTCGATACGCTGCAAAAGGGTGAGGTCGAAAACTTCGGTAGCCACTTCCAAGATG
>NZ_SCVH01000030.1 GCF_004296935.1 Reyranella sp. | reverse complement strand
GCGTCGTGGCCGGCGCCGGACGGCATGCGGATGTGCTTCTCGGGCGCATGTGCCACGGCCGACTCCTCGATCGCCTCGAGGAATCGCTCATCCATCAGCAGCGGCTGGGTGCGCGAGAGGTTCACGCATTCGACGGTGCAGGGGCCCTTCTTCTGACTGTCGGCCACGATCTCCATCAGCTTGGCCTCGAAGGCCTGCAGGATCTTGATGTCGGCATCGCGGAACTGGAGGATCATCTCGGCCCTGCCGGGAACGATCGCGGGCGCGCCGGGCTCGATCGACATCTTACCGACGGTCCACACGCTCCTCGGACCGGAGACCGCGGGGAACTTGTCCATCACGTCGTTGTAGAGCCGCATCATCGCCACGCCGGCATCCTTGCGGATCGGCATAGGCGTCGTGCCGGCATGGTTCTGGATGCCACCGAAGGTGAGGCGGAACGCCATGATGCCGACGATCGCCGTGACGATGCCGATGCGCTTGTCGCCTGCTTCGAGGAGGCCGCCCTGTTCGATATGCGCCTCGAGGTAGCCACGGTACCTTCCCTCTACCAGGTGCTCGCGTGGAGTCTTGTCGAGGCCGGCCGCCTTCAGCGCCTCGCGCATCGGCGTGCCCTCGTCGCGATGCTTGGCCTTGTCGATGTCGGCCTCGGAAAACATGCCGACGAACGAGCGGCTGCCGGTCATCTGGCCCCAGTGACCCTCCTCGTCGGCCCACGAGGCGACGTCGACGGCGAGATGCGCCGTCTCGGGATCCTCGGCCAGTGCGCGCGCCACTTCGAGGCCGTAGATCACGCCCATGACGCCGTCGAGCCAGCCGCCTCTCGGCTGGGTGTCGGTGTGCGAGCCCATCAGCAGCCGGGGTCCGGTCTTGGGGCTCTTGCCGATCACCGTGCCGATGCCGTCGATCACCGGCTCGAGCCCGGCCTCTTTCATGCGGCCCGCGAGCCAGTGCCGGCTCTCGACATCCTGCGGCGAGAGATGCGGCCGGTGCACGCCGGTCTCGTAGCGGCCGAAATCGGCGATGCGCCGCAGATCGGCCAGGAGTCTTTCACCGTTGATCTTGGGCATCTGCCCTCCTCACCTGACCGCTTGCAGCGCGTGCCATACGCGCTCCGGCGTCGCGGGCATGTCGAGCGCCGTCACCCCGGCGGGCCTGAGGGCATCGAGGACAGCAGCCATCACGGTCTGGGGGGCGGCGATGCAGCCCGCCTGTCCCGAGCCCTTTACGCCCAGCGGATTGGCAGCGGTCGGCCGCTCGATCAAATCGATGTCGAAGGAGGGAAGGTCGTCGGCGCGCGGCAAGGCATAATCCATCAGCGAACCGCTCAGGAGCTGGCCGGACGCGGGATCGTAGACCGTATGCTCCAGCAGCGCCTGGCCGATCCCCTGCACGACGCCGCCCTGCACCTGGCCCTCGGTCAGCATCGGGTTGATGAGCCGGCCGTAGTCGTCGACCGCGGTGTAGCGCAGCAATTCGCAGGCGCCGGTCTCGGGGTCGATCTCGACCTCGGCGACATGGCAGCCGCTCGGAAAGGTGAAGACGTCGGTGATGTTCAGCACGTGCTCGCCCAATCCCTTGCCGACTTCCGGCGCCATGCCCTCGGGCAGGTTCGCGGCGTCCTGGGCACTCCCGGCAAGTGCCGCGAGATCGATGCTGCGGTCGCTGCCGCGCACGGTGAAGCGGCCCTGGCGATAGTCGAGATCATCCCCCGAGGCTTGCAAGAGATGTGCCGCCAGCCGCCGCGCCTTCGCCAACGCGGCATCCATCGCCTTCACCAGCGCGGCACCGCCCATGTGCATGGAGCGCGCACCGCCATGGCCGGCGCCACTCTTCACGGCGCGCGTGTTAGCCTGCACATAGCGGAAGGCTGCGATCGGCAGGCCGAGGTGTTGCGATGCGATCTGCGCGAAGGAAGTCTCGTGGCCCTGGCCGTTGGATTCGGTACCGAGCGCGATCGTCACCATACCATCGGGCTCGAAACGCACTTCGGCGCCTTCGTTGGGCGCACCACGCGAGGTCTCGAGGAAGCAGCCGACGCCGATGCCGCGCAGCCGGCCCCGCGCCTTCGCGGCGGCGCGTCGCGCCTCGAAGCCATCCATGCCGGCACGCACGACAGCGGCGTCGAGGTTGGCGACGAAGCCGCCCGAATCGATGGCCATGCCCATGGCCGTCCTGTGCGGAAACGAGGCAATCAGGTTCTGCCGCCTCAAGCCAGCCGGGTCGCGGCCCATCACGCGGGCGGCGGCTTCGATCGCGCGCTCGGTGATGTAGTTGGCTTCGGGCTTGCCGGCGCCACGGTAGGCGTCGACCGGAACCGTGTTGGTGAAGGCGCCGCGCACGTCGACGGCGATGACAGGAATGTCGTAGACGCCGCCATGCGCCGTCGAGGCGGCGACGGCCGACGCGCCGGGGCCGTTGCCCGAAAGGTAGGCGCCGAGGTTGGCGACCATCGCCACGTCGAGCGCGAGGATGCGGCCCGTGGCGTCGAGCGCGATCTTTGCCGAGGCCGCGATATCGCGGCCCTGCGCGCCGGAGACGAACTCCTCGGCGCGGTCGGCGATCCAGCGCACCGGCCGGCCAAGCTTGCGCGCCGCCCACAGCAGCAGCACCCATTCGGGATAGAGGAAGTTCTTCATGCCGAAGCCGCCGCCGACATCGGGCGCATGAAGCTGGATGCTTTCCAGCGGTACCTTGAAGACGAACTCGGCGAGCTGGCGGCGGATGCCGTGCAGCCCCTGCCCGGTCAATTCGAGGTCCATCGTGTCGGTCGCGGCATCGTAGCGGGCGATGCCGGCGCGCGGCTCGATCGGCACGACGACGACGCGGTTGTTCATCACCTCGACGGCAACGACATGGGCGGCGTCCTTCATCGCCTGCGCAACCGCATCGTGGTCGCCCTTCCGGAAATGGAAGGCGAGATTGCCCGGTGCCTGGCCCCAGAGCGCCGGCGCACCGTCCGCAAGAGCCGCCACGCCGTCGACAACGGCGGGCAGAGATTCGTAGTCGACCTCGATCAGCTCCGCCGCTTCGCGCGCCGCCTCGACGCTGCCCGCGACGACGAAGGCCACCGGATCGCCAACATGGCGCACGCGGCCATCCGCCAGCGCCGGGCGCGGCGGCACGATCAGCGGTTTCACCGCCGCCATGCAGGGCAAGGGACCGAGGCCGTCGGCCGCGAGATCGGCCGCGGTGGCGACGAGATGCACGCCAGGGATGGCAGCGGCCCCGGCAACACCGATCCGCTTGATCAGCGCATGGGCATGCGGCGAGCGCAGCACGTAACCGTGCAGCGCGGCGCCTGCGTCGATGTCCTCGACATAGCGGCCGCGCCCCAGCAGAAAGCGCGCGTCCTCGAGACGGCGGACGGACCGCCCGTTTGGTTCGCCAGTCACGCCCTACCCTACCTGTGTTGTTGCGTTCGCCAACGGACTCGGCTGGCCGTCATGATCGAGCAGTGTCTGGACAAGCTTGCGAAACTGCGTCGGGCCGGCATCGAGGCTGGTCGGCAGCATGCGGCGGCCGGGATCCATGTCGATCAGCTTCTGCTGCGCCTCGATGATCGCCTTGTCCTCGTTGAACGCCGCCTCGACGATGGCGTAGAGCCGGCCGACGCGATCCTCGTCGAGGTCGGCGCTGCGGGCGCCGGCAGCATAGAAGTAGCGCGACGTCCGGGCGGTCATCGGCGTCACCGCCTGGTCGTCATAGCGCAGGAAGAGTGGCGGCTCCGACGGCGGCTGGAGCCTGCAGCGCTCGGCCGTGCCCACCGGATAGAAGGCCGTGCGCAGCAGGAAGATGCCGGGAAAGAGAAAGTCGTAGCTGTTCCACAGGTCGAGCGCCTCGCCCCAGCGCTTCATGAAGCTGCGCGAGGGCTGGCCGCGCAGCCAGCGCTGGACGCGCAGACCACGCTCCAGCGGCAGGATGCGCGGACGCTCGTCGGCCCATTGCGGCATGTCGAGGCCCAGCGTCTTCTCGTGGGCGAAACTCAGGTGCGAGAGATCGAGCAGGTTGTCGTCGATCAGCAGATAGTGCGCGGCGTAGTCGAGCTGGCCGCTCCGCATGCGGTAGTCGGGATCATCCAGGGCAATCGAGCCGGGGATCGACGCCGGATCGGCCAAGGCCTCGTCGCCCATCCAGATCCACATCCAGCCGCCGCGCTCGACCGCCGGATAGCGCCGTACGAACGCACTTTGCGGAATGAGCTTCTGGCCGGGGATTTCCACGCAGCGGCCGTCCGGCGCGAATTTCAGCCCGTGATACATGCAGCGGAGATCGTCCTGCTCGAGCCGGCCCATCGAGAGCGGCGCAAAGCGGTGGCAGCAGCGGTCCTCCAGCACCACGACCTGGCCATCGGCCTTGCGATAGAGCGCCAGCGGCTGGTCGATGATGACGCGTGCCAGGATGCGGCCAGGCTCGAGCTCGTGCGACCAGCCGGCGACATACCAAGCATTGCGGACCCACGTTTCACTCACCTGGTGATCCTCCCGGTCTCCTTCTTGTGACCAGCATACACCATTGACGAACCGGGGCGACCGTCGGACGCTTGGCTTCTGCGCCTCACGCACGTCACCATCGGAGGAACCATGATCGATCTGCACTACTGGCCGACGCCCAACGGCAAGAAGGTCACCATCCTGCTCGAGGAACTGGGCATGCCCTACAAGATCGTCCCGGTGAACATCGGGCGCGGCGACCAGTTCAAGGATGAATTCCTCGAGATGAACCCCAACCACCGCATGCCGGTGATGGTCGACCACGCCCCGACAGGCGGCGGCAAGCCGATCGTCGTCTTCGAGTCGGGCTCGATCATGATGTACATCGCCGAGAAGGCCGGGAAGTTCTGGCCACAGGACACGCGGACCAAATACGAGGTCAACCAGTGGGTCGTCTGGCAGATGGCCAACCAGGGACCGAAGTCGGGCGAGTGCGGCCACTTCCGCCGCGTCGACCAGGCCAAGGAAGGCGACCAGACATACGCCATCACCCGCTTCACCGATGAAGTGAACCGCCTCTACGGTGTGCTCAACAACCGGCTCCACAAGCACAAGTATCTCGCCGGTGACCAATACACGATCGCCGACATGATCTGCTACCCATGGACGGTGAACTGGAAATTCCAGGGCCAGGACATCGAGGAGTTCAAGCACTTCAAGCGCTGGTTCGAGGAGATGGGCGCCCGCCCGGCGGTACAGAAAGGCATGGCAGTCGGCGCCGATCTCTCCGTCGAGCGCGAGAAGCTGCCGCCCGAGGAACAGGCTCGCATCCGCAAGCTGCTGTACAACCAGCGCGCCCGGCCGGTACCTGCGTAAGAAGGCCGGGGCAAGTTCTAAGGCACCGTCGAAAGCGGCGGCGCCACCTCCTCGAGCGGCCGGCACTCGGCCCGCACACCGAGCCGCGTCGTGACCAGGGCGGCCACGATCATCATGGCGGCGCCCAGCATGTAACCGGCAACGATGTCGCCGCGGTCGCCGCCCTCGATCAGGACGCCGAACAGCCACGGCCCGCCGACGCCGCCCAGCAGCGTGCCGAAGGCATAGAACAGCGCGATGGTGAGCGCGCGAATTTCTAGCGGGAAGCATTCGCCGACGGTGAGATAGGCGGCACTCGCCGCCGCCGAAGCGAAGAAGAAGACGATGCTCCACATCACGGTCTGCGTCGTGGCATCGAGCA
>NZ_SCVH01000029.1 GCF_004296935.1 Reyranella sp. | reverse complement strand
GCGACCGGCAACGGAAGCGGCACGGCAAACCCCACCGGGAGCAAGACCAAATAGGGGCGACACGCCGGGCAACCGGCAGCGGTGTTTCCGCGTCGTCGCCCGGGTCGGTCGCGCGAGGCGTTCGGCAACGGACGTCCCAGAGGAATGGCCATCCATCGTCCCCGGCTTGCCGGGGGCGAGGACAGAACCCGGCTTACAGGCCGTCTGACCCGCATTTGTTGCCCGAATAGGGCAAATTCTCAACCTATTGTGGTTTTTAACCATCAGTGCACAATAGATATTGTGGCTAAGCTCTTCAGATTCCTCACCGAATCCCGCTTTTCGACATTGCTTCCCTGATTATCCCATGATATCCCATACTATCCCGTAAGCAGGGAACCGCAGGGGCGTGGGGCACCTGTCGTGGATTTAGGGGGACAGGGTCGTGGCCTTTCGGTCCGAAATCCTGATCAAGCTCGACAAAAAAGGCCGGGTCTTGTTGCCCGCCGCCTTCCGCGACGAGCTGCCGGCCGACGACCGCGGGGCTTTCGTCCTCTACCACTCACCCAACGTGCCGGGCGTCGTGAACGGAAACTCGCGCCTGGGCTTCGACGCCATGCTCGACCGGCTTCGCGTCGAGGCGCTGGGCCCCAAGGGCTCGCTCAAGGTGGCGCTCGACGACGAGGCCTTCGATCCCGCCGGCTATCTCTCGGCCAGTGCCCGCACCATTGCCATGGAGCCGGACGGCCGCTTCTCGATGCCGGCCGAATTCTCCCAAGCGCTCGGAGTCGACGACGGCGTCATGCTGGTCGGCAAGGGCGACAAGTTCCAGATGTGGAATCCCAAGCGCTGGCAGGCCCGCCGCGACGGCGATCGCGACAAGATGGCAGCCTTCGTGCGCGGCCTCGGTGGAGGCGACGCGTGAGCGGCGCCGGTGGCCATGTGCCCGTCCTCGCGCGCGAGGTGGTCGACGCACTTCAGCCGCGTGACGGCGGCCGCTATGTCGACGGCACCTTCGGCGCCGGCGGCTATACCGCTGCCATGCTCGATCGCGCCGACTGCCAGGTGATCGCCATCGACCGCGACCCCGACGCCATCGCCGCTGGCCAGGCAATGGCCGCGCGCTATGCGCCGCGGTTGCGCCTGATCGAAGGCCGCTTCGGCGACATGGCCGAGCTCTTGTCCGCGGAAGGCGTCGACGATGTCGATGGCGTGGCGCTCGATCTCGGCGTCTCGTCGATGCAGTTCGATCGTGCCGAACGCGGCTTCTCCTTCCGTGGTGACGGTCCCCTCGACATGCGCATGGAAAAGCGCGGCCCATCGGCGGCGGATCTGGTGAACGAGGCCGACGAGGCCGAGCTCGCCGACATCTTCTGGCGCTATGGCGAGGAGCGGCGCAGCCGCCGGGTCGCGCGCGCCATCGTCGAGGCGCGCAAGGTCAAGCGAATCGAGACGACCGGCGAACTGGCGGAGATCGTCCGCCGCGCCGTCGGTCCCTCGGCGAAGGACGAGAGCGACCCCGCGACGCGGGCCTTCCAGGCGCTGCGCATCGCAGTGAACGACGAATTGGGCGAGCTGGAGCGCGGCCTCGCCGCGGCCGACTCCGTGCTGGCGCCGGGCGGCCGCCTGGCCGTGGTGTCGTTTCATTCGCTGGAAGACCGCGCCGTCAAGGAATACGTACGCGCCCGCGCTGGCCGCACGCCCAGCCCGTCGCGCCACGCGCCGCCGCGCGCCGTCGAAGCCGAGGTTACGCTGCGCGACCTCACGCGCAAGCCGGTGCTGCCGACGGCGTCGGAAGTGGCCGCCAATCCGCGCGCCCGCTCGGCCCGCCTGCGCGTCGCCGAGAAGCTCGGCGTTCCCGGGGGGCGCGCATGATCCACCGCGGACTCGTCTTCTGGTCGATTGCCGCCGTCGCCACGGCGGTGGGCCTGTTCACCGTGAAGTACAAGGTGCAGGACCTCGAGGAGCGGATCGACCGCACCAACCACAAGATTGTGGAGAGCCAGCAGGCCACGCACATCCTGCGGGTCGAATGGGCTCACCTCAACGAGGCCGAGCGCGTCGAGAAGCTCGCCCAGAAATATCTCAAGCTCGAGCCGGCCTCGATCAAGCAGGTCATCCGGCTCGACTCGCTCAAACCCGAATCTGTCCCCCCGCGGCGCGATCCACCACTCCCTTCCCCCCCACGTACGGGCAACGACGTCCCCTCGTCGACTTTGCCCGGTGGTGGTCGCGTCGCAGCGGAGGCCGGCAGCCCCTCGCCGGCCTCCGCACCCCTTTCAGCACGTTCCACCGGACCCACGACGCCCCCTCGACCGGCCATAATCCAAGAGCCGGCTACATCGGGTCCGGTAGGCGACACCCAGGGTGTCGCAGCCTCGATCGACGAAATCCTCTCGCGAAATGATGGAGGACGCCGGTGAGGCTGTGGCGCAAGTCTGGCTCGCCCGAACCGGCCGCCGCGGCAAACGCGGCGGCCGGCGCGCGTTACGGCTCGCCGCAGGACCGCCTCAAGGGCGACGCCCAGGAGACGGCACGGCAGCGTCTTGTCATCGCCTCGGCGATCTTCGTGATTGCCTTCGTCGCCGTCGGCCTGCGGATGGGCTACGTCTCGCTGCTGCGCGACGGGGCCGAGCCGACCCAGCGTGTCGCGGCGCGCGGCGGCTCGATCCAGTCGGAGCGCGCCGACATCGTCGATCGCAACGGCGCCGTGCTCGCCACGTCGGTCCCGGTGATGTCGGCCTTCGTCAATCCGCGGCTGCTGCTCGAGCCCCAGGACGCCGCGCGCAAGATCGTCGGCGCCCTGCCGGAGCTGAAATACGACGACGTCCGGGAAAAGCTCGAGGGCGACAAGACCTTCGTCTGGATCAAGCGCGGTCTGAGCCCGCGCGAGCACAACCTCGTCAACCGTCTCGGCATTCCCGGCCTCGAATTCCAGGCCGAGGAGCGGCGCATCTACCCGCAGGGTTCGGCCGCGGCGCACATCATGGGCTATGCCAGCGTCGACAACGCCGGGCTCGCCGGCGTCGAGCGCTTCTTCGACCAGCAGCTTCAGAGCGGCGAGACCGTGCAGCTGTCGATCGATCTCCGCCTGCAGCGCATGGTCGAGCGCGAGATCGCGCGAGCCGCCCAGAAGTTCTCGGCGATCGGTGCCACCGCGATCGTCATGGACGCGACCAATGGCGAGGTCCTCGCCATGGCGTCGCTGCCGACGTTCGATCCCAACAGCACCAAAACCCTCACCAACGAGGCGCTGTTCAACCGCGCCACCCTGGGCGTCTACGAGCAGGGATCGACCTTCAAGATCTTCAATACCGCTATGGCGCTCGATACCGGCCGGGTGACGATGAGCAGCGTCTTCGACGCCTCGTCACCCATCAAGATCGACCGCTTCACGATCAACGACGACCATGCCCAGCGGCGTCCGCTGTCGGTGCCGGAAATCTTCAAGTATTCGTCCAACATCGCCTCGGCCAAGATGGCCGTCGAGATGGGGCCGGAGACCCAGCGCGCCTTCTTCGACAGGATCGGTTTCCTGAAGCCGCTGTCGACCCAGCTGCCCGAGGTGGCCAGCCCGCTCTATCCGCGGCACTGGATGAAGATCAACACCATGACCATCGCCTTCGGGCACGGCATTTCGGTGACGCCGCTGCACCTGGCGACAGGGTCGGCGGCCGTGGTGAACGGCGGCATCCTTTATCAGCCCAGCCTTGTGAAGCGGACCGCGGCGAGCGACCCGGGCCGGCGCGTGATCCAGACCAAGACGTCGCTCAGCCTGCGCCAACTCCTGCGGCTGAACGTCGTCGAGGGCACGGGCAAGAACTCGAACGTCGTGGGATATGAGGTTGGCGGCAAGACCGGTACCGCGGAGAAGCCGGCCCGCGGCGGCTACCGCCAAAAAGCCCTGATCAGTTCGTACGTTGGCATGTTTCCCATGAACGATCCGAAATTCGTCATTCTCGTCTCGCTCGACGAGCCCAAGGGGCTTCCGGAAACCGGCGGCTACGCCACGGCCGGCTGGGTGGCCGCGCCGTCGGTCAAGAACATCATCGAAGGCATCGTGTCGTTGTATGGCGTCCTGCCGGGCGACCTCAAGGAGGGTCTGCCGCCCCTCGAGATCGCCTCGACGCCGGTGCCTGCACCGGTGGTGCCGCCGCAGTTCGTGCCGGCGAATGCGCGTCATCGCGGCTCCGAGCAACGCAAAGCCTTGCCGGCGCGGCCCGGCACGGCGCAGACCGCAGCGGCACCCGCAGCGGGAGTGCGTCGCGTTGCGGCTGAGTGAGCTCATGCGCCGCAGCGCACATGACACCGCGTCCCTTCCCGCGCTGCCGCGCGATCCCGTTCTCGCCGGCCTGACCCTCGATTCGCGAAAGGTCCGGCCGGGCTATCTGTTCGCGGCATTGCCCGGCGCGAAACACGATGGTGCTGCTTTCGTTGCCGATGCGGTGGGCCGCGGCGCCACGACCATCCTCGCGGCTTCCGACGCGCCGTTGCCGGCGCTCGATCCCGGCATCGTCGTCGTCCGCGATGCCAATCCGCGCCGCCGTGTGGCGTTGATGGCGGCAGCGTTCGCCGGCCTCCAGCCTGCCACCATCGTCGCCGTCACCGGCACCAACGGCAAGTCTTCTACCGTCCATTTCGTGCGCCAGATCTGGGAGGCGCTCGGCTTCAAGGCCGCGAGCGTCGGCACGCTCGGCATCGTCTCGCCGGGGCTGACGCGCGAGGCCGGCCTCACGACTCCCGATCCGGTCCAGCTCCACGAGGATCTGGCGACGCTCGCCCGCGAGGGTGTCGCCCATCTGGCGATCGAGGCGTCGAGCCACGGCCTCGATCAGCATCGCCTCGACGGCGTCCGGCTCGCGGCGGCGGCCTTCACCAATCTCACGCACGAGCACCTCGACTACCATTCGTCGATGGATGCCTACTTCGCGGCCAAAGCACGGCTGTTCGACAGCCTGTTGCCGGATGGCGGTACAGCTATCGTCAATGCCGACAGCGACCGTGCCGAGGCGTTGGCCGCGATCTGCCGACGTCGCGGCATTCGCTTCTGGACCTACGGCGCCAGGGGACGAGAAATCCGCCTGGTCCGCGACGATCCGACCTCGACCGGCCAGCGTCTTGCGATCGAGGTTCTGGGCGCGCGCCATGAAATCGACCTGCCGCTGGTCGGCGGCTTCCAGGCCTCCAATGCGCTTGCGGCGCTCGGCCTCGTCGTGGCGACCGGTGGCGATCCCGCCCGGGCCGCGGCGGCGCTGGCGAAGCTCACCGGGGCACCCGGCCGCCTGCAGCTCGTCGCGCGCCATCGCTCCGGCGCGCCGATCTATGTCGATTACGCCCACAAGCCCGAGGCGCTGGAGACCGTGTTGCGCACGCTTCGCCCGTTCGCGCGCGGCAAGCTGGTCGTGGTGTTCGGCTGCGGCGGCGATCGCGATCGCGCCAAGCGGCCGGTCATGGGCGAGATCGCGACCCGGCTTGCCGACCTCGCGATCGTCACCGACGATAATCCGCGCAGCGAGGAGCCCGCGGCGATTCGCGCCGAGATCCTGCGCGGCATCGCAGCCGATCGCAGGAATTGGATCGAGGCCGCCGACGGACGTCACGCTGCCATCGAAGCGGGCATGGCCGCCCTCGGCAGCGCCGACGATCTGTTGCTGATCGCCGGCAAGGGCCACGAGACGGGACAGACCATCAAGGGCGTCACTCACCATTTCGACGATGCGGAGGTTGCCCGCGAGCTGGCGGGCGTTTCCGGGCCTGGGAAGGCGTTGACATGACCGCCCTCTGGACCTCCGATGAAGTGAGCAAGGCGTTGTCGCCGATCGTGGCCGTCGCACCCTTCGAGGCGGACGGCGTGACGTTCGACAGCCGCGCCGTCGGCAAGGGCGACCTCTTCTTTGCCCTCGGTGGCGAGACCACTGACGGTCACGGCTTCGTGGCCGATGCGCTCGCGCGCGGTGCCGCCGCAGCCGTCGTCTCGCGCGACGTCGAGGGTGCGCGCGGCACGTTGATCCGCGTGCCCGACACCATGAAGGCACTGGTCGACCTCGGTCGCGCCGGCCGCCGCCGCAGCAAGGCACGCATCGCCAGCGTCACCGGCTCGGTCGGCAAGACCAGCACCAAGGACGCCTTGCGCGCGATGCTGTCGGCCCAGGCGCCGACCTCGGCCAGCGTGGCGAGCTACAACAATCACGTCGGCGTTCCGATCAGCCTGGCGCGCCTGCCGCGCGAGGCGCGCTACGGCGTCTTCGAGATCGGCATGAACCATCCCGGCGAGATCGAACCGCTCGCCCGCCAGGTCGAGGCGCATGTCGGCGTCGTGACCAATGTGGGGCCTGCTCATATCGGTCACATGGGCAGCGAGGAGGCGATCGCCGACGAGAAGGGCTGCCTGTTTGCCGGCATGGCTGAAGGTGCAGTGGCCGTGCTCAATTGCGACAATCGGCACTATGCGCGACTGGTCGAGAAAGCCCGTCAATTTGGCGTTTCGCGCATCGTTGGCTTCGGTCGCAGCGACATTGCCGCCGCGCGGCTTGTCTCGTGTGACCTGCAGGATTCGGGCAGCGACGTTGCCGCCTTGATCCATGGGCGTCGGATCGAGTATCGGCTAGGCGCGGCAGGCGAGCATTGGGTGCTGAACAGTGTGGCGGCGCTCGCCGTCGCTGAGGCGCTCGGCGCGGATGTCACCAAGGCTGCGGCGACACTGGCCGAGCTGAAGGCGTCGCCCGGCCGCGGCGCGCGTCGCCAGCTGCAGTTCGGCACGGGCACGATCGAGCTGCTCGACGAGAGCTACAACGGCAATCCGGTATCGGTGCGGGCCATGCTGGCCGTGCTGGCGCGGACCGAGCCGAAGGCGGGCGGGCGGCGGATGCTGGCGCTGGGCGACATGCGAGAGTTGGGCGAGCAGGCCGATGTGCTGCACGCCGGTCTTGCCGACGCTGTGGCGTCGAGTGGCGCCGCGCAGGTGTTCCTGTGTGGGCCGCACATGCAGGCGCTCTGGCAGAAGCTGGCGCCGGCGCAGCGTGGCGCGCACAGGCCGGATTCGGTCGCGCTGGCAGGAGAATTCGCAGCGGCGCTCCACGCCGGCGATGTGGTCGCGGTGAAGGGTTCGCTGGGGTCGAAAATGAAGATCGTCGTAGACGCCATCGTGGCGGCAAGCGGCGGCGAGGTGGGACGCTAGGGATGTTCTATAACCTTCTCTATCCGCTGGCGGACGTCTTCAGTCCGTTCAATCTGTTCCGCTACCTGACGTTCCGGTCGATCGGCGCGTTCCTGACCGCGCTGGTGCTGAGTTTCCTGATCGGCGGCGTCCTGATCCGCTGGCTGCGCAGCAAGCAGCAGCAGGGTCAGCCGATCCGCGACGACGGGCCCGCCAGCCACCTCATGACCAAGAAGGGCACGCCGACGATGGGCGGCCTCCTGATCCTGATCACGCTCGCCGTCGCCACGCTGCTGTGGGCCGACCTCACCAACCGATACGTCTGGATCGTGCTCGGCGTCACCTTGGCGTTCGGCGCGATCGGCCTGTGGGACGATTTCCTCAAGGTGACGAAGCGCAATTCCAAGGGTGTACCGGGCAAGGTAAAGCTCGCCCTGTCGATCGTGGTTGCCGCCATTGCCACTTACCTCATCGCGCAACTCTCGCCGACACCGCTCCGGTACATGCTGGCGTTTCCGTTCCTGAAGGACGTGCTGCTGCCCCTGGGTATCGTAGGCTTTGTGGCCTTCGGTGGTCTCGTGATGGTCGGAGCCTCCAATGCGGTCAACCTGACCGATGGGCTCGACGGTCTGGCGATCGGCCCGGTTATCATGGCGTCGGCGGTGTTCGGCCTGATCACCTATGTGGTCGGCAACATCATCCTCACAAACTATCTCTATCTTCATCATGTCCCGCGTTCGGGCGAACTGGCGGTGCTGCTGGCGGCGCTGATTGGCGCCGGGCTCGGCTTCCTCTGGTTCAACGCACCGCCTGCAATGGTGTTCATGGGCGATACGGGGTCGCTCGCCATCGGTGGCGCGCTGGGCGCCGTGGCCGTCGTCACCAAGCACGAGATCGTGCTGGCGATCGTGGGCGGACTGTTCGTCCTCGAGACCGTCTCGGTGATCGTCCAGGTCCTGTCCTACAAATGGACGGGGCGCCGCGTCTTTCGCATGGCGCCGCTGCATCATCATTTCGAGCAGAAGGGGTGGGCTGAGCCCACCATCGTCTTCCGCTTCTGGATCATCGCCGCCATCCTGGCGATGGCCGGCCTCGCCACGCTGAAGCTGAGGTGATCGGATGATCGATCTCGCCGTCCTCAAGGGCTCGTCCTTCGTCGTGCTGGGGCTCGCGCGCTCCGGCCTGGCGACGGCGCGGGCGCTGACGGCGGCGGGCGTGGGCTGTGTCGCCTGGGACGACAACGCAGCGTCGCGCGCGGCCGCGGCGGCGGCCGGTGTGTCCGTGACGGATCCGGCATCGATCGACTGGCCGCGCACGGCGGCCCTGATCATCAGCCCGGGAATCCCGAGCCACCTGCCCGCACCGCATCCCGTGGCGGCGGCAGCGCGGGCGGCGGGCAAGAAGATCATCTGCGACGTCGAGCTGCTGGCCCGCGCCGCGCCCAAGGCGTGCTTCGTGGCCATCACCGGGACCAATGGCAAGTCGACGACCACGGCGCTGATCGGCCACATCCTGGCCCAGGCCGGCGTTCGTTGCGAAGTCGGCGGCAACATCGGCCGTGGCGCCCTCGACCTTGCGCCGCTGGGCGAGGGCGACGTCTATGTCCTCGAGCTCTCGTCGTATCAGCTCGAGCTGCTCGAAACCTTCCGCGCCAATGTCGCGGTTTGGCTGAACGTCACGCCCGACCATATCGACCGCCACGGCGACATGGCGGGCTATGTCGCGGCAAAGGAGAACATCTTCGCCCGCCAGAAAGTCGGCGACTGCGCGGTGATCGGCATCGACGACGAACCGTCGCGCGCAGTCCATGGCAGGATATCGTCGCGGCCGGGCATTGCTGCCGTACCGGTGGCATTCGACCGCCCGGTCGCCGGCGGTGTGTCGTTCCGCGCCGGCCGCCTGATCGACGCTGATGGTTATGCGGTCGACTTCTCCGATGTGCCGACCCTGCCGGGTGACCACAACGCGCAGAACGCGGCCTGCGCCTGGGCCGCCTGTCGCTGGCTCGACGTGCCGCGCGAGAAGATCGTCGAGGGCCTGCGCAGCTATCCCGGCCTGCCGCACCGCCAGGAGCGGGTCGCCGCCGTCGGCAATGTCGTCTACGTCAACGACAGCAAGGCGACCAACGCCGACGCCACGGCGCGGGCGCTCTCGAGCTATCGCGACATCTACTGGATCCTCGGCGGTCAGGCGAAGGAGGGTGGCGTGGCGCCGCTCGCCGCCTACTTCGACCGCATCCGCCATGCCTTCCTGATCGGTGAGGCGACCGACCTGTTTGCCGGCCAGCTCGAGGGCAAGCTGCCCTACAGCCGCTGCGGCGACCTGCAGTCGGCGCTCGATGCTGCGCACGTGCGCGCGCAACGTGAGGTTCCGGGACTTGGGGGAGGGCCGGCCGTGGTCCTGCTCTCGCCGGCCTGCGCGTCGTGGGACCAGTGGAAGAGTTACGAGCATCGCGGTGATGCGTTTCGCGCCATGGCGCGGGCGCTGCCGGGTGCCCAGCGTTTGGGGAAAGCGGCATGATCCAGGTTCCACGCGACGACCGCAGTGTCATCGGTCAATGGTGGTGGACCGTCGACCGCTGGTCGCTGGGCGCGATCCTGGCGATCATGGCCTTCGGCGTGCTGTTGACCCTCGCGGCGTCGCCGCCGGCGGCCGAGCGCATCGGTGCCGACTCCTTCATGTTCGCCAAGCGCCAGTTCATCTTCCTGCCGATGGCGCTCCTGGTGATGCTGGCGATTTCGCTGGCCTCGCCGCGCCACGTCCGGCGGCTCGCCCTGCTTGTATTCTGCGGCAGCGTGGTGCTGCTGGCCGCCACCTTCGTCATCGGCGTCGAGATCAAGGGCGCCCGGCGATGGATCTCCGTGCCCGGCCTCTCCAGCCTGCAACCCTCGGAATTCGCCAAGCCCAGCCTCGCGGTGATCTCGGCCTGGCTGCTGGCGCAGAGCCGCACCGAACGCCGGGCACCGGGCTACTTCCTCTCGACCCTGCTGGTGGGCGCGGTTCTCGCGCTGCTGATCCTGCAGCCCGACCTCGGCATGAGCATCGTCGTGGCCGCGGTATGGGGTGCGCAGCTTTTCGTCGTCGGCCTGCCGATGTGGATCGCCGGCTTCGGTGCGGTCGCCGCCGGCGGTGCCCTGGTCGGCAGTTACTTCATGTTCAGTCACGTCCGCAGCCGTTTCGACCGCTTCCTCGACCCATCGTCGGGCGACAACTACCAGGTCAACACCTCGCTCGAGGCCTTCATGAACGGCTCGCTGTTCGGGCGCGGCCCGGGCGAAGGCACGGTCAAGGCTCAGCTTCCGGATGCCCATACCGATTTCGTGATGGCCGTCGCCGGCGAGGAATTCGGCCTCGTCGTTTGCCTGCTGATCCTGGGCCTGTTCGCCTTCGTGACGCTGCGCTCGATGTCGCGCGCGTCGAAGGAGACCAGCCTGTTCATCACGCTGGCGGCCACCGGGCTTGCCGTGCAGTTCGGCCTGCAGGCCGCCATCAACATGGCCTCGACCATCCAGCTCATTCCCGCCAAGGGCATGACGCTGCCGTTCATCTCCTATGGCGGCTCCTCGGCGTTGGCCATGGCGATCTGTCTCGGCATGTTGCTGTCGCTGACGCGCGAACATGCCGGCCTCAGGGAGGCGGTGTGATGGCCGAGGCCCACATACCCCTGGGTCCCGTGGTGCTGGCGACCGGCGGCACCGGCGGCCACGTGTTCCCGGCCGAGGCGCTGGCCGGCGAACTCGAGGCGCGCGGCCTGCCGTTTGCTTTGGTGACCGATTCGCGCGGCCGTCAATGGCAGGGGGCGCTGTCGCGGCGGCCGATCCACTACATCCATTCCGCGAGCCCCACTGGCTCGCTGCGCCGACGTCTGGCGGCGCTTTTTGCGCTCGGCCTCGGTCTGTTCGACGCCTGGCGCGCACTGGGCCGCATCGGTCCGTCCGCCGTCGTGGGTTTCGGTGGCTATGCCTCGGTGCCGACCTTGATCGCGGCCCGACTGCGCAGGTTGCCGGCGATGCTTCATGAGCAGAACGCGGTCCTCGGCAAGGCAAACCGCCTCGTCCTGGGAGGTGCCGCGCGCGTGGCGACGTCCTTCGCCCGGACACAATATCTTGCGGACGACGATCGGCGCGCCTGCCTCGTCGGCAATCCGGTGCGTGAGCCGGTGCGTGCGCTGCGCAGCTCGCCCTACCGCGCGCCGGCTGAGGGCCGCGTCATCGACCTCCTCGTATTTGGCGGCAGCCAGGGCGCCGCGTCGTTCAGCCAGGTCGTTCCCGAGGCGATTCTGTCGTTGCCTGCGGCGTTGCGCGCGCGCGTCCGCCTGGTGCAGCAGTGTCGGCCGGAAGATATCGAGCGCGTGCGCGCACGCTATGCCGCAGCCGGCGTCGTGGCCGAGCTGGCACCTTTTTTCGCCGACCTGCCGGCCCGGTTGGCCGCCGCACACCTCGTGATCGGCCGCTCCGGTGCCTCGACCGTGGCCGAGCTGGCGACCATCGGCCGGCCATCCATCCTGATTCCCTATCCCCACGCGGCCGACGATCACCAGAGCGCGAACGCGCGCGCATTCGAGGCAACCGGCGCCTGTATCGTCATGCCCCATGTCTCGTTCACCGAGGCCGCGCTTGCGTCCCAGCTGACCGCGTTGTTCGAGTCGCCGCAGCGCCTGGCGGCGATGGCCGCCGCCGCTCACGCCGCGGGGCGACCCGACGCGACGGCGCGTCTTGCCGACCTGGTCATCGAGATGACCGGATTCTCTCTTTCCCCGTCAGGAGTCGCCGCATGAGGGCGCTGCCGCTGGATATCGGTCTCATCCACTTCGTCGGTATCGGCGGCATCGGCATGTCCGGCATCGCCGAGGTCCTGCACAACCTCGGCTACCGGGTGCAGGGCAGCGACATTTCCGAGAGCGCGAACACGCGGCGGCTGAACGAACTCGGTATCAAAGTGGCGATCGGCCACCGTGCCGACAACATCTCGAGCGCCCAGGTCGTCGTCGTCTCGAGCGCGGTCAAGAAGGACAATCCCGAGGTTCTGGCGGCGCGTGCGCGTCTCCTGCCGGTCGTGCGGCGTGCCGAGATGCTGGGCGAGCTGATGCGCCTCAAATGGTCGATCGCCGTTGGCGGCACCCACGGCAAGACCACGACGACGTCGCTGGTGGCTGCCATGCTCGATACCGGCGGACTGGATCCCACGGTGATCAACGGCGGCATCATCAACGCCTACGGCACCAACGCGAGGCTGGGCGCCGGTGACTGGATGGTCGTCGAGTCGGACGAGTCGGACGGCTCGTTCCTGCGCCTGCCGGCCACCATCGCGGTCGTGACCAATGTCGATCCCGAGCATCTGGATCACTACGGCACCTTCGACGCGCTGCGCGAGGCGTTCGTACGTTTCGTCGAGAACATCCCGTTCTACGGCTTTGCCGTGCTGTGCTCCGACCATCCCGAGGTCCAGGCGCTGATCCCGCGCGTCGCCGACCGGCGCATCATCACCTACGGCATCGGCGCCAACGCCGACGTGCGGGCGATCAATCTGAAGCTCGACCGCAGCGGCGCCGATTTCGATGTCACGATCGAGCACCGCACCACCAACGAATCGCGGACCATCAGCGGCCTGCGCCTGCCGATGTTCGGCCAGCACAACGTCCAGAACGCCCTTGCCGCGATCGCGGTGGCGCAGGAGATGGGCCTGTCGGACGACACCATCCGCCGCGCGCTGAGCACCTTCGCCGGCGTCAAGCGGCGCTTCACCAAGACCGGCGAGGCGCATGGCATCACCATCATCGACGACTATGGCCATCACCCTGTTGAGATTGCCGCCGTCCTGCGCGCGGCCCGCCAGGCCTATGGCGGATCCGGCCGGGTCATCGCCGTCATGCAGCCGCACCGCTATTCGCGGCTCGCCTCACTCAAGGCCGAATTCGCCTCCTGCTTCACCGATGCCGACGCGGTGATCATCGCCGACGTCTACGCCGCAGGCGAAGCACCGATCGAGGGCGTCAACCGCGACATGCTGGTCAGCCTGGTAAGCCGCGCCGGACACCGCGACGTCACGCCGCTCGGTGCGCCGGGCGATCTGCCGACTTTGATCTGGCAGGCGGCGCGGCCCGGCGACGTCGTGGTCTGCCTGGGCGCCGGCAACATCACCGCCTGGGCGCATGCCTTGCCCGGCCAGATCCAGCAACTCGCCGCCGAGCAGGCCGGCCCGCGCGCCATCGCCAACGCCAATGACCCAGGCTCGGCGGCATGATGGCGCTCGCAACCACCCACCCCCACCTGATCGACCGGCTGCCGAAGCCGCGCGGCCGGCTCGTGGCCGACGCGCCGCTCGGTCCGCAGACCTGGTTCCGTACCGGCGGCCCGGCGGAGGTGCTGTTCCGTCCGGCCGATGTCGAGGATCTGGCGTCGTTTCTGGCAGCACTTCCGGCCGACGTCGCGGTCACAGTGCTGGGCGTCGGTTCGAACCTTCTGGTGCGCGACGGTGGCGTGAAGGGCGTGGTGATCCGGCTGATGCGCGGCTTTACCGGCATTGCTGTCGAAGGCCATGAGCTGGTGAGCGGGGCCGGCGCGCTCGATCTCAACGTCGCTTTGACCGCGCGCGACCATGCCCTGGCCGGGCTCGAATTCCTGAGCGGCATTCCCGGAACGATCGGTGGCGCCGTCGCCATGAACGGTGGCGCCTATGGCGGTGAACTTTCGCACGTTCTGGTCTCGGCCGAGGCGGTCGACCGCAGCGGCACCGTCCATCGTGTCGGCGCCGCCGACCTGGGCTTCAGCTATCGTCACAGCACGGCGCCGGCCGACTGGATCTTCACGTCGGCGCGGTTGCGCGCTACGCCGGGTGACCAGCTTGCGATTGCGCGGCGCATCGCCGAGATCGACGCTGCCCGTACCGAATCCCAGCCGCGCAGCCGCACCGGTGGCTCGACCTTCGTCAATCCCGAAGGCCACAAGGCATGGGAACTGATCGACGCAGCCGGCTGTCGCGGCCTGCGCGTCGGCGAGGCGCAAGTCTCGGAAAAGCACTGCAACTTCCTGATCAATCTCGGCACGGCGACGGCGGCCGACATCGAGGCGCTGGGCGAGGAGGTGCGCCGGCGCGTCCTCGCGCACAGCGGCGTGCAGTTGGAATGGGAGATCAGGCGCATCGGGGTGCCCGCATGAAAAGGACGGTCGCTGTCCTGATGGGCGGCTGGTCGCCCGAGCGCGAGGTCTCGCTGGTGAGTGGCAAGGCTTGCGCCGAGGGACTGCGCGAAGGTGGCCACAAGGTCATCGAATACGACGTGAAGCGCGACCTGCGCGCATTGGTCGAATTCCTGCGGCCGGCTGCAGGGGGCGGTCCTGACGTCGTCTTCAACGCCCTACATGGCCGCTATGGCGAGGATGGCTGCGTCCAGGGCGTGCTCGAGATCATGGCCGTGCCCTATACCCATTCGGGTGTGCTGGCCTCGGCAATTGCCATGGACAAGCCGATGGCGCGCCACGTCTTCACGTCGCTCGGCCTGCGCGTCGCGGATGGCAAGGTGATCGAGCGCAGGGCGCTCGCCGCAGGCGATCCGATGCCGCGGCCCTATGTCGTGAAGCCGATCGACCAAGGTTCCAGCGTCGGCGTTCACATCGTGCGCGACGGCGATAATCTTGCTGCCGTCGAGGCCGCTGAAGCCACCTTCGGTGAGCGCGTGCTGATCGAGAAGTTCGTGCCCGGCCGCGAACTCACGGTGGCGGTGATGGGCGATCGCGCCGTGGCCGTGACGGAACTGCGCCCGCGGACGCGCTTTTACGACTACGAGGCCAAGTACACTGACGGCATCACCGAGCATCTCGTGCCGGCGCCGGTGCCGGCCGAGATCTACGATCTCGCCAAGGAATGGGCGCTCATGGCGCATCAGGCGCTCGGCTGCGACGGCCTCACCCGCACCGACCTGCGCTGGGACGATTCGCAGCCGGGAACCTCCGGCCTGGTTGTCCTCGAACTCAATACCCAGCCCGGCATGACGCCGCTGTCGCTGGCGCCGGAGCAGGCGAAGTGGGCCGGCATCTCGTGGTCCGACCTCATGACCTGGATGGTCGATCATGCGAGGCACCCGTCGTGAGTGCCGCGCCGAAGAAAGCGACAGCCAATGCGGCGGCCCCCCGGCGCGACTACGACCGCCGCAAGAAGCGCGGCCCCATCCGCCGGACCGGCCGGCCGCTGTGGCGGCAGCCCATGCTGCTCGGCCTCGCCGTGCTGCTCCTGGGCGGCGGTGCCGGCGGCGGCTGGTGGGCGTGGCGCGAGGGCTGGCTGGTCGAGGTCCAGAACCGGATCGATGCGGCTTCGCGCAGCATCGTCGGCGCCATCACGCCCTTCAAGCTTGCCGATGTTACCGTCGAGGGCCGCGACTATGTCGAGCGCAGCGCCATCCTGGCGGCGCTCAACGTCAAGCCGGGCGATTCGCTGCTGGGCGTCGATCTCCAGGCATCCCGTCAGCGCCTCGAGGCTATCGACTGGGTGGCCGGCGCCACTGTCGAACGGCGCCTCCCGGACACGCTGTATGTGACGCTGCGGGAACGCCGCGCCGTCGCCCTGTGGCAGAACGGCCAGGAATACACGTTGATCGACAGGAACGGCCGGACCGTGCGCGCCAGCCGCATGCCGCCTGGCGCCGAGTCGCTGCTGTTGCTGGGCGGAGCGGGCGCTCCCGAGCATGTCGGCGAACTGCTGCTGCTGCTTGCCTACGAGCCGGCACTCACCCGCCAGCTGCGCGCCGCCGTCTGGGTCGGCCAGCGGCGCTGGAACTTGGTGCTGAACAACGGCGTGGAGATCTGGCTGCCCGAGGAGGACGCGGTCGCCGCCCTCCAGCAGCTGGCCAAGCTCGAGGAGCGGCACAAGCTGCTGTCGCGCGAGTACGGCGTCGTCGATCTCAGGCTGCCGGACAAGCTCTATCTCAGGAAGCGTGGTCCGGGCGATGCGTCATCCGGGCCGGTGTGACGTCCAATGAAACCTAAAGTGTACGCGTAGAGACGGGGGACATCGTGGCGAAGGCAAGAAATGGCGTCATTGCGGCGCTCGACATCGGAACCAGCAAGGTCGTCTGCTTCGTGGCGCGAGTCGACGGGCAGGGGCTGCGGGTCGTCGGCATCGGCCACCAGGCCGCCCAGGGCATGCGCTCCGGCAATATCATCGACATGGAGGCCGCTACCCGCGCGATCTCCTCGGCGGTGTCGACGGCCGAGGAGATGTGCGGCGAGCACGTACGCGAGGTGATCGTGGGCGTGAGCGGCGGCTCGGCCGCCTCGCACAACCAGAGCCTCGAGGTCGCGATCGGCCATCACGAGATCGGCGAGCGCGACGTTCGCCGGGTGCAGACCCACATTCATCTGCCGGCCGAGACCGCCGACCGCGACATCATCCATTCCGAGGCAATCGGCTACAGTGTCGACGGCATCCCGGTGCGCGATGCCCGCGGCATGTTCGGCGAGCGCCTGGGCGTCGATGTGCATCTGGTCACGGCGACCAGTGGTGCCATGCGCAACCTTCAGGTCTGCGTGCGGCGCGCCCATCTCGAGATCGCCGAGCGTGTGGTGGCCGCGCACGCCGCCGGCCTCAGTTCGCTGGTGTCCGACGAGCGCGATCTCGGCGTCACGCTGATCGACATGGGTGGCGGCACGACCTCGATCGCCGTCTTCTATGAAGGTCATTTGGTCCATGTCGACTCGATCCCGGTCGGCGGCGAGCATGTCACCCGCGATATCGCTCGCGGGCTTTCGACTCCGCTCGCCCATGCCGAGCGCATGAAGACCCAGATCGGCCGCGCCGTCGCCAAGCCCAACGACGAATACGACATCATCGACGTGCCGCTGATCGGCGAGGAGGATCGCACGCGTCCGAATCACATTCCGCGCTCGATCCTGGTCGGCATCATCCGGCCCCGCGTCGAGGAGACGTTCGAACTGGTCCGCAGCCGCCTCGAGGCCAGCGGTGTGGATAAGTTGGCCGGCGGTCGGGCCGTTCTGGTCGGTGGTGGTTGCCAGCTCGATGGCGTGCCCGAGGTCGCGGCCGCCATTCTCAACAAGAAGGTCCGTACCGGGGCCCCCCTGCGCCTTGCCGGGCTGGCCGATTCGACCGGTGGGCCTGCCTTTTCGGCCGCTGCGGGGCTGCTCTCTTTTGCACTGCACCATCACGCGGCCGCCCAGTCCCAGCCGGCCTCAGCGGAAGCACAGGCAAGCCGGATTGGTCGCATTGGCAGTTGGATTAGAGAGAACTTTTAGGCAATATGTTGTGTGGGATATGGCAATCCCCAACAGGCTGTAGTCAACGATAAGAAAAAGCCCGGTGGCGGTGAAGGGTCTTTACCAAAAAGGGTCCGCGTCGCTACTCCGAGCAGATACCCCCCTCGTTTGCGTGGAGAAAGCCGAATGACAATCAACCTCAGCCTCCCTCAAAAGGAGTCGGAGATTAAGCCGCGTATCACCGTCGTCGGTGTCGGTGGCGCGGGCGGAAACGCCGTCAACAACATGATCAGCGCCGCGTTGGAAGGCGTCGAGTTCATCGTCGCCAATACCGACGCGCAGGCGCTCGGCCAGTCGCTCGCCGACCGGCGGGTGCAGCTCGGCATCACCATCACGCAGGGCCTGGGCGCGGGCGCGCGCCCCGAAGTCGGACGCCAGGCGGCCGAGGAAGCCTTGCCCGAGATCCTCCAGCTTCTCGATGGTGCCAACATGGTGTTCGTCACCGCCGGCATGGGCGGTGGCACCGGCACCGGCGCGGCACCCGTGATCGCCGCTGCGGCGCGCGAGCAGGGCATCCTCACCATCGGTGTCGTGACCAAGCCGTTCCACTTCGAGGGACGGCGCCGCATGCAGTCGGCCGAACAGGGCATCCTGGAACTGGAGAAGGTGGTCGACACGCTGATCGTCATTCCCAACCAGAACCTGTTCAAGATCGCCAACGAGAAGACGACCTTCGCCGACGCCTTCAAGATGGCCGACGACGTGCTGCACATGGGCGTGCGCGGCGTCACCGATCTCATGGTCATGCCCGGCCTCATCAACCTCGACTTCGCCGACATCCGCACCGTGATGGGTGAGATGGGCAAGGCGATGATGGGCACCGGTGAGGCCGAGGGCCCCGACCGCAGCCGTGTCGCCGCCGAGTCGGCGATTTCCAACCCGCTGCTGGAAGACCATTCGATGAAGGGCGCCCAGGGCGTTCTCATCAACATCACCGGCGGCCTCGACATGACCCTGCACGAGGTCGACGAAGCAGCCAACCGCATCCGTGAGGAAGTCGACGCCGACGCCAACATCATCTTCGGCTCGACCTTCGACGCCACGATGCAGGGCCGCATGCGGGTGTCGGTGGTCGCCACCGGGATCGCGGCGATGGCGGCGCAACAGCCGGCGCCGAACTACCTCTCGCTCGACATGAACCGTCCGATGCAGACCGGTCAGCCGGCGCTCAGCCGCCCGGCCACGCCGCCGGTCGGCCGCGTTGCCATGCCGACCGCGGCGACGGCGGCTCCCGCCGCGCCGATGCCTGCGGCACCGATCCCCGCGGCTCCCGTGGCGGCAGCGCCCATGGCACCGCCGCCGGTTGCTGCTGCCGCGCCGCCGGCACCGCCGATGATGGCGCCCGCGCCGATGGCCGCGGTTGCCGAGGCCGCCCCTGCACCGATCGCCGAGGCGCCTATTCCGGCGCAGATCATGGCAGCGCCGCCGGTCGAAGCTCCAGCGGCGCCAATGGCTCCGGCCCCGGCACCCATCGCGGCGCAAGCCCCGGCGCCTGCCGCTCCGATCGCGGCAACAGCTCCGGCGCCCGCACCTGCCGCCCCGCCGGCCCAGCGACCGCTGGTCGACGAGAACGATTGGCGGGTCAGCCGGCCACCGATGAAGGCCGCGGTTCGCGCAGCCGAGCCGACCACGCGGCCGATGGCCGCGCGTCCGGCCGGCGGCGACAGCCGCTCTCCCAACCTCTTCCAGCGCATCACGGGCGCGTTCTCGGCGCCCAAGCCCGCGACCGCCGCGGCTCCCGTTGAGCCGCCGGCAGTTCGTGCGGCGCCGGAAAACGTCGTGGCCGTCGCGCCGAAGCCGGTTGTCCGGGCGGCACCGGTCCAGACCTCCATCAGCCTCGACGTCACCGAGCGGACCAAGCCCGCGCGGGATGACGACGACCTGCAGATTCCCGCGTTCCTGCGTCGGCAAGCCAACTGACGCAAATTTTCGCGTTCTCCACGCATCCTATCGAGGGGCCGTTCGGCCCCTCTTTTTTTGGCTTCCACGTGATATAACCCGGCGGCACTCTGGTTTGACGGATGGGACATGGCGAAAGCGGGCGTAGGCATCACTCGGCATGCGGTTGTGGGACTGGCGCTGGCGTCGATGGCGCTGGGGCTGCCCGGCTGCGGCTCGTCGGACGACGACAAGAACTACGTCGAGAGGCCGGTGGAGCAGCTCTACAACCAGGCGCTCGATCAACTGGGTGCCCAGGAGTACAAGCTGGCCGCCAAGGGATTCGAGGAAGTCGACCGCCAGCATCCCTATTCGGTGTGGGCCACCAAGGCCCAGATCATGGCCGCCTTCACCTACTACCAGTCGAACAAGTACGACGAGGCCATCATCGCGCTGGATCGCTTCATCCAGCTCCATCCGGGGCATCGTGACCTTGCTTACGCCTACTATCTGAAGGCGCTTTGTTACTACGAGCAGATCTCTGACATCGGCCGCGACCAGCGCGTCACCCAGCAGGCGCTCGAAGCGCTGGCGGAGGTCGTCAAGCGCTTCTCCGGCTCGCCGTACGCGCGCGATGCGCGCCTCAAGGTCGAGCTCGCCATCGACCATCTCGCCGGCAAGGAGATGGCCGTCGGTCGATACTATCAGGCGAACCAGCAGTATGTCGGTGCGATCAACCGCTATCGTGTCGTGATCGAACGCTACCAGACCACCACTCATGTGCCGGAGGCGCTCCATCGTCTCGTCGAGAGCTATCTGGCGCTCGGCGTGAAGAACGAAGCCAAGGAAAATGCCGCCGTGCTGGGATTCAATTTCCCGGGCAGCGAGTGGTACCAGGACAGCTACTTCCTGATGACCGGCGAGGGCGAAAGGCCGCCCGACGAGAAGAATCGCTGGTTCTTCGGACTCTTCTGACCGGGCATGCTGGTTTCGCTTTCGATCCGTGACTTCGTCCTGATCGAGAAGCTCGACCTCGGTTTCGCACGTGCCGGCCAGGGCGGCCTGGGCGCACTCACGGGTGAAACCGGCGCCGGCAAATCGATCCTGATCGACGCTCTCGGCCTCGCCCTGGGCGCGCGCGCCGATTCCTCCGCCGTACGGCGCGGCACGGCGCAGGCCTCTGTCGCTGCCTCCTTCGACCTGTCCAAGGGCCATCCCGCGCATGCGATCCTGGCCGAACAGGGCCTCGGCGACGAGGACATCCTGACGCTGCGCCGCATGGTCGGCGCGGACGGCCGGGGACGCGCCTTCGTCAACGACCAGCCGGCGTCGGTCGCGCTGCTGCGCCGGCTCGGCGATACGCTGGTCGAGATCCAGGGGCAGATGGAGCAGCACGGGCTGCTCGATGTCGTCACCCACCGCGCCTCGCTCGACGCCTTCGCCGGGCTGGAAAAGCAGGCGGAAGCCGTCCGCGCGGCGTGGCGAACCTGGCGCGCGGCCGAGCAGGCGCGCGCCGACGCCGAGGCGGCCGCGGAGGCGGCGCGGCGCGACGAGGACTTCCTGCGCCATGCCGTGAAGGAACTCGAGACCCTGGCGCCCAAGGCTGACGATGAGGAGACACTGGCGTCGGAGCGGCAGTTGCTGCGTGCCGGTAGCGCGCTCGGCGAGGCGGTGGCGCAGGCGCTGGCTGAACTGGAGCAGGGCCGAGGCACGATCGCTTCGCTCAGCACGGCGCATCGCCTGATCGAACGCAACGTCGACAAAGCCGCCGGTCACCTCGATGCGCCGTTGGCGGCGCTCGACCGGGCGCTGAGCGAGGCGACCGAGGCACAGGCCCAGCTCGAGGCGGCGCGCGATGCGCTGGAATTCGATCCGGCGCGGCTGGAGAAGATCGAGGAGCGTCTGTTCGGGCTGCGGGCCGTAGCGCGGAAGCACAACGTCGCGGTGCCGGAACTGGCCGCGCTTGCCGGGAAGATGGCGTCCCAGCTTGCTGCGCTCGACTCCGGCGAGGCCAGCCTGAAGAAGCTCGCCGCCGCGGCCAAGGCCGCGCGTGGGGCCTATGTCGCGGCGGCCGAAATGCTGGCGGCGGCACGCCGCAAGGGAGCCAGCCGGCTCGACAAGGCGGTGGCCGGCGAGCTTGGCCCGCTCAAGCTCGAGAAGGCGAAGTTCGTCACCGAACTGGCGCCGCTGCCGGAGGCCGAATGGTCGGAAGCGGGGACCGATCGCGTGCAGTTCACCGTCGCCACCAACCCCGGAACGCCGCCGGCGCCGATCGCCCGGATCGCGTCGGGTGGCGAGCTCTCTCGCTTCCTGCTGGCGCTCAAGGTTTGCCTGGCCAAGGTAGGCGATGCCGCCACCATCGTGTTCGATGAAGTCGACTCCGGCATCGGCGGTGCCACCGCCGCGGCCGTGGGCGAGCGCCTGAAGCGGTTGGCCAGGGACGTGCAGGTGCTGGTGGTGACGCATTCGCCCCAGGTCGCCGCCATCGCCGACCGGCACTGGCTGATCCAGAAGACGACGACGCGGAATTCCGCCAGCACCGACGTGCTGGCGCTCGATTCCAAGGGTCGTCGCGAGGAGATCGCGCGCATGCTGTCGGGCGCCGAGGTGACGGCAGAGGCTCGCGCCGCCGCCGACCGCCTGCTGGCGACCGCGGGCTAGGAGGGGCGATGTCGCGGGCGGCCAAGGTCGTGGCGGCGCTACAGGTCGACGAGATGACCGAGCGTCAGGCGCGAGCTGAGCACAAGCGGCTCGCCGACGAGATCGCGCACCACGACAAGCTCTATCACGAGAAGGACGATCCCGAAATCTCGGACGCCGAATACGATCGGCTGCGCCAGCGCCTGAAGGCGATCGAGGCGCGCTTCCCGCAGCTCGTCGACATGTTCAGCCCGACTCAGAAGGTGGCGCCGACGCCGACCACCGCCTTCGCCAAGGTCCGTCACGCGAAGCCGATGCTGTCGCTCGACAACGCTTTCACCGATGAGGAGCTGCAGGGCTTCCTGGATCGCGTGCGGCGGGGACTGGAGCGCGAGACCGACTTGAAGCCAGACGCCGAGATCGCGCTCTCCTGCGAGGCGAAGATAGACGGGCTCTCGATCAGCCTGCGCTACGAGGACGGCGTGTTTGTCCAGGGCGCCACGCGCGGCGATGGCAGCACCGGCGAGGACGTCACCGCCAATCTCAAGACCATCAAGGACATCCCGCAGAAGCTCAAAGGCAAGGACGTGCCCAAGGCCTTCGACGTGCGCGGGGAAGTCTACATGGAACGCAACGCGTTCATGGAATTGAATGCCCGCCAGGTTGCGGCGGGCGAGAAGGCCTATGTCAATCCGCGCAACACGGCCGCCGGTTCCTTGCGCCAGCTCGATCCGGAGATCACCGCGCGCCGGCCGCTGCGCTTCTTCGCCTATGCCTGGGGTGAGGCCGAGCCACGCGCCTGGAAGACCCATAGCGAGTACCTCAAGCTCCTGAAGGAGTGGGGCTTCAAGATCAATCCGTTAACCAAGCTCTGCCGCACTGCCGACGACGTGCGCGCCTTTTACAGGAAGATCGGCGAGGAACGGCCGTCGCTGCCCTACGACATCGACGGCGTCGTCTACAAGGTCGATCGCATCGACTGGCAGGAGCGGCTGGGCTTCGTGAGCCGTGCGCCGCGCTGGGCCATCGCCCACAAGTTCCCGGCTGAGCAGGCGCGCACGCGATTGAAGGGCATCTTCATCCAGGTTGGCCGGACCGGCGCACTGACCCCGGTGGCGGATCTCGAGCCGATCAATGTCGGCGGCGTCGTCGTGGCGCGCGCCACGCTTCACAACGCCGACGAGATCGAGCGGCTCGACGTGCGCGAAGGCGACATGGTGATCGTTCAGCGCGCCGGCGATGTGATTCCGCAAGTGCTGGGCTTCGTTCCCGAAGAACGCCCGAAGAAGACCGAGAAGTTCCATTTTCCCACCAAGTGTCCCTGTCCACTCAAGACGCCGGTCAAGAGCGAGGAGGGCGGTGTGGTGCGGCGTTGCTCGGGTGGGCTGGAATGCCCGTTCCAGCAGGTCGAGCGGTTGCGCTATTTCGTGTCGCGCAATTGCTTCGATATCGAGGGGCTGGGGGGCACGCATATCGAGAATTTCTTCAACGACGGGCTGCTCAAGATTCCCGGCGATATCTTCCGCCTCCCGGGCAAGAAGGACCTGATCAGGAAGCGCGAGGGCTGGGGCGACTTGTCGGTCAACAACCTCATCAAGGCCATCGAAGACCGCAAGACGATCTCCCTCGATCGCTTCATCAATGCGCTCGGCATCCCGCTGATCGGCGAGGCCACCGCAAAGATCATGGCCCAGGAATACGGCGACGTGGACGACTGGCTGGCCGAGATGCTGAAGGCCGCCAAGGAGCGCAAGAAGGCGCCCGACGACGTGAAGAAGGAAAAAGCGGTGGCCGAGGTGGGCGAGAGCTACGGCCGGCTTTGCAATGTCGAGCAGATTGGCGTCACCACGGCCGATGCGATCGCCGCCTTCTTCAGCGAGGGCCACAACGTCGAGATTATCAGGGATCTGCGCAAGCAACTCACCGTCGAGGCGGTGAAGCGGCGGGCCGTGGCGGCCGATGCGCTGCTCAAGGACAAGATCGTGGTCTTCACCGGTGAACTGAGTTCGATGACCCGCGATGCCGCCAAGGCACGGGCCGAGGAGCTGGGCGCCAAGGTCACCGACTCGGTGTCGAAGAAGACCAGCCTCGTCGTGGTCGGCGAGAACGCCGGCTCCAAGGCACGCAAGGCGGCAGAACTCGGCGTCCAGACGATGACCGAGGAAGAGTGGGTGAAACTGTCCCGCTGAGTATTGGCGGCGGTGCCTCCAGCGCAATTCCGACCGACGCGGCACAGAGGGTGCAAAAGGTCGTCACGTATTGATGATCGGTCTCACAACCTCCGATTTCTTCCTCAGCGCCGGGCACAATGCTAGAGCATCTATTGGTCTACGGAGTGCGCGCGACGGCGCTCAATTGACGTTCCGGCTGGAGTTGTTCGAATGGATTTGGCCCGTTTCCCGCGTCGCAGCTACACCCATGCCCCCACGCCGATAGAGCTGCTGCCGCACTTTACCAAGGCGCTGGCCGCGAGCTGCCCCGGTGGCGTCGGTCCGGAGATCTGGATCAAGCGCGACGACCTGCTGGGCCTCTTTCCCGGCGGCAACAAGACCCGCAAGCTCGAGTTCCTGGCGGCGGATGCGCTGGCACAGGGTGCGGATACGCTGATCACCTGCGGTGCGCCGCAGTCCAATCATTGCCGCATCACCCTCTCTGCCGCGATCAAGGAAGGGCTGAAATGCCGCTTCGTGATCGAGGAGCGCGTCCCTGGCAGCTACAGCAAGGAGGCCGGCGGCAACAATTTCATGTTCGAGCTGATGGGCGTCGAAGCCATCACCGTGGTGCCCGGTGGCTCGGACATGGGTGCGGCCATGTCCAGGGTTGCCCAGGAAGTCGCCTCGCTCGGTCGCAAGGGCTACATCATTCCGGGTGGCGGTTCGAACGCGATCGGCGGGCTGGGCTATGTCGCGTGCGTGCAGGAAATGCAGCAGCAATGGCTGGACATGGGGCTGGCGCTCGATGCGGTCGTGGTTGGCTCGGGCAGTTCGGGGACCCATGGCGGCATGGTGGCGGGCTTCTTCGGCAACAACATCAAGATCCCGCTGATCGGCATCGGTGTCAGCCGCGATCCGGCCGACCAGGAGCCGCTGGTTCACAAGGAGGCGCAGGCGGTGGCCGACCTGCTCGGGATCGGCAAGGTGCCGCGCGAAGCGGTGAAGAGCTTCGGCGGCTACTGGCAGCCGAAGTACTCCGTGCCCAATTCCAAGATGGTGGAAGCCGTTCAGATGCTGGCGCGGACCGAAGGCATCCTGCTCGATCCGGTCTATACTGGAAAGATCATGGCAGGCCTCATGGGACTCGCCCGACAAGGCCACTTCAAGCCCAACGCCAAGGTGCTCTTCATGCACACGGGCGGGCTGCCGTCTCTCCATGTCTATGAAGATGTCGTGCTTGGCCGAACTGTCTTGCCGGATTAGGGCTTATAGCGCGCGGGTCGCCTCGGCGAGCCAGGCGCGCGTTGCCTCGTCGACGTCGGGCCCCACCGCCTCGCGCACGCGCCGGTGATAGTCGTTTAGCCAGGCCCGCTCGGGGCCGGTCAGCAGGCCGGGCTCGATGCAGGCCAGGTCGATCGGCGCCAGGGTCAGCGTCTCGAACTCGTAGTAGCGGCGGTCGGCGCCCTCGATCGTGGCCTCTCGTACGGCGACCAGGTTCTCGATGCGTATGCCGTAGGCGTCGGTCTTGTAGTAGCCCGGCTCGTTGCTGACGATCATGCCGGGCAACAGGGCCACGGTGCTGGCCATCTTGGAGATTCGGTGCGGGCCCTCGTGGACCGAGAGATAGGCGCCGACGCCGTGTCCGGTGCCATGGTCGTAGTCGAGGCCGGCCTGCCAGAGGTGATAGCGCGCCAGCGCGTCGAGCTGCGAGCCGGTGGTGCCGGCCGGGAAGCGCGCGGTCGCCAGCGCAATATGGCCCTTCAGCACGCGCGTGAAGCGGTCGCGCATTTCCGGGCTCGGCGTTCCGATGGCGACCGTCCGCGTGATGTCGGTGGTGCCGTCGCGATACTGCCCGCCGGAGTCGACGAGGTAGAGGCTGCCCGGTTGCAGGGCCCGTTCCGATGCCTCGGAGGCGCGGTAGTGCACGATCGCGCCGTTGGGCCCCGCACCTGAAATGGTGTCGAAGCTGAGATCGCGCAGCTTGCCGGTCTGCAGTCGCTGCGCCTGCAGCCGGTCCGACACTTCGATTTCGCGCAATTTGCCGGCCTTCGATTCGCGCGCCAGCCAGCCCAGGAAGCGGCTGACCGCGGCGCCGTCGCGATGGTGCGCGGCGCGGATGCCGGCGAGCTCCACGGCGTTCTTGCAGGCCTTGGGCAGTGCCACCGGATCGGCCTCGCGTACGAGGGCCGCGCCGGCCTGCTGCAGGCGGGTCGCCGCCCAATGCGGCGCCGTCGAGCTTTCGATCAACACCCGCTTGCCCATCTTGCCCAGCGTGTCGAGCGCGCTGCCCAGTTCCTCGGGCGGCGCCAGGGTGACGGCATTGCCGAGCCACGCCAGCGTTCGGTCGGGAACCTTGCGGCGGTCCATGTAGAGATCGACATGGCCGTCGCCGTGCAGCAGCGCGAAGCCCAGCGCGAACGGCGTGCGCGGGACGTCGCCACCGCGCACGTTCAGCAGCCAGGCGATCGAGTCCGGCGCGGTGACCAGTGCCACGTCGGCACCCTTCGAGGAGACGATTGCGGCGATACGTGTGCGCTTGGCGTCGCTGCTTTCGCCGGCGAACTCGACGGGATGAGGCAGCACGGGCGCCAGCGGCGCCGGCAGCCGGTCGCGCCACACCGCGTCGACGGGGTTGGAGTCCATCGGGACGAACGAGCCGCCGGCACGCTCGCAGGCACGGGCGAAGCGCTCGTGACCATCGACGGTCTGCAGCCAGGGATCGAAGCCCAGCTTGCCGCCCTTGGGCAGGTGCCTGGCGATCCAGGCCTCGGGCGACTCTTCCGGGATCTGATGGGGAACGAAGGCGGCGGTATCGACCTGGGCGCGGACGGCCAAGGTATAGCGGCCGTCGATGAAGATCGCCGCGCGATCGGCCAGCACGATGGCGAGGCCTGCCGAACCGCTGAAGCCGGTGAGCCAGGCGAGGCGCTGCGAGCGGCGCGGGACATACTCGCCTTGATGTTCGTCGGCACGCGGCACCACGAAGCCGTCGATGCCGCGGCGCGCAAGTTCGGCGCGCAACAGCGCCAGGCGCTCCGTCGGCGCCGGCACGGTGTCGAGCCCGTCGTCGGCCCGGGCCAGTTCTGCCCGCCAGGCGGTCAGCGCCTTGGTCAATTCGGGGTCGGAATCGGGGGTGATGAGTTCGACCCATTCCGGGCCGGCCAGTCCTTCGGGGGCGGCGGCCACACCGCGCATCAGGGAATCGAGGGCGGACGGGTCTGCTTCGTGGCCGCGTCGGCGGAGGAGCTGAAGAACGTCGTCAGGGGCTGAACTCATGGTGCGCCGAACCCTACGCGGGGCGCCCAACCGAGGCAAATTGAGCAATATTTGTTCTTTCGCGACTGCGAAATGCTAAATTATTGTGCCTCATGCGCCCAGCGCATGGCAGGAGTTCCGCCTCCAGACTTATCGTTGTAACTCAAGGCTCTATATTTGCTTAGTGCGATGCAGCATCGCGTACCGCGTCGCACCATAGAAGGAGAGTACCATGATGACCCAGCCGATTCAGATGTTTGAAAGTCTGACCAGCGAAACTACGCCGGCGGGGAGGAACGACACAGCGAAGGCCGGCTTTACCCTCGCCGACCGCCGCATGATCGAATTGCGCGCGCGTTATGCCCGCGCCGAATTCGTCGCCAACGCCCTCGGCGACGCCCTGTTGTGGATCGGCCGCCAGTACGGCCGCCTCGTCGCGGGGATCAAGGCAGACCTCAAGCTGCGGGCCGCCGAGGCCCAGCTGTTCCGGATGAGCGACCGCGAACTGGCCGACCTCGGGCTCGCCCGCGGCGACATTCCGTTCGCCGTCCGCGAGGCCGCGGAAGGTATTGCGCCGCAGATCGATGCCGTCACCGGCAGCGTGGTTGCGGCCAACCAGAACCTGCACCGCGCCGCATAAAGACCTTCAGCGTAGCGTAAGCGTACAAAGGGCCGGCGAAAGCCGGCCCTTTTTCGTTGCGGCCTTCCCGCTGTCAGTCACGACGCAGCAGCAGGCTGCGCCACCAGGCACCACCGGTCTCGAGATCGAGGCGTCGTTCGAAGGTGAGGCCTCGGCGTGCATAGGTCGACAGGACGAGGGCAGCCTGCTCGACGAGCAAGCCGCTCAGCAGCACGCGGCCACCGGGGCGCACCGCCGCGGCGAACGACTCCGAAAGGTCGACCAGTGGCCCGGCGAGGATGTTGGCGACGATAAGGTCGTACGGCGCGTGCGTGGTGAGTTCCGGTGCTGCGAGGCCTGACGACACGACGAAGCGGCAGAGATCGCCGACTCCATTCAGGCCAGCATTTTCCTCTGCCACCGCGACCGCCTCGGCGTCGTTGTCGCCACCCAGCACCGGGCGTTGCCAAAGCTTGGCCATGGCGATGGCGAGGATGCCGCTGCCGCAGCCGACATCGACCGCGTTGGCGGTTTCCGACGGGTCGAGCGTCGCCAGCAGTTCCAGGCAGCCGCGCGTGGTCGCATGCGTGCCGGTGCCGAAGGCGAGGCCGGCGTCGATGCGCAGCGGCAGCAGCCCGGCTGGCCGGCCCTCGGCCACATGCGAGGGATGGACCCAGAACGGCCCCACCGCGAAGGGCCGGAATGAGCGCTGGTTCTCCGCTACCCAGTCGATGTCGGGCAACTCTTCCCAAGTCCAGTCCGGTTCGGCGATGCCGAGCGCTTGCGCGGCTGCGGCGATCGCCGCTTCGACCAGGCCCGCGTCGCCGTCGCCGAAAACCTCGATACGCCAAGGTCCATCACGCGAGACCTCGCAACTCGTGATGATGAATCCTTCCTCGCCCAGCTGCTTCTCAAGCAGTGCCTCCCAGGCCGCGCGCTGCGCCGCCGGGGTGACGAAGCCTGCCTTTTTCACGGCACTCATGCCGGCAGGAAGAGCATGCGTTCCGGCGGCAGGGCGACGCCGACCATATCGCCCACGGTGCGCAACTCGCCGCCTGACTGGAAAGGCACCTCGACCAGGATCTCGCTGCCGCCGATCCGCACGCTGTAACGCACGGTGGCACCCAGGAATTCGCGGTGCGTGACCGGGCCGCGCAAGGTGGCCCCGGCGACCGACGACAGGGTGGCGTGCTGCGGCCGGAAGACCAGCCGCTTCCCGGCCGGCACCGAGATGCCGTCGCCGTCGCCCAGGATGTTGGCCGAGCCCAGGAAGCTCGCGACAAAGAGATTGGCCGGGCTCTCGTAGAGCTCCATCGGCGTGCCGACCTGGCGGATGGTGCCGGCGTCCATGACGGCGATGCGATCGCAGATGGTGTTGGCCTCTTCCTGGTCGTGGGTGACGAAGATCGTGGTGAGGCCGAGGCGCTGCTGCAGCGCCCGAAGCTCGCGGCGCACGCTCACCCGCATCTTGGCGTCGAGGTTCGAGAGCGGCTCGTCGAGCAGCAGGACCTTGGGCTCGATGGCGATGGTGCGGGCCACGGCCACGCGCTGCTGCTGGCCGCCCGAGAGCTGGGCCGGACGGCGGCCGGCAAAGGCAGCGAGGCCGACCAGGTCGAGCGCCTCGGCCACGCGGCGGTCGATCTCGGCGCGCGGCAGGCGGCGTTCCTCGAGGCCGAAGGCGACATTCTTGGCCACCGTCATGTGCGGCCACAGCGCATAACTCTGGAACACCATGCCGACATCGCGCTTCCAGGGCGGCAGCGGCGCCACGTCCTGGCCATCGAGCAGCACTTGGCCGGTCTGGGCCTGGGCGAAGCCCGCGATCAACCGCAGCAGGGTGGTCTTGCCGCAGCCTGACGGCCCGAGGAAAGCAAAGAACTCGCCCGGCCGGACCGTGAGGTCGACGTTCTTCAGCACGTGCGTCGCCCCGTACGAGAGGTTGATGCCCGCGATCTCGATGCCCACGGCCTTTGCCGGTTTCGACATGCTCATGCCTGTCATATATCGAGGCCGCGCACGCGTTGCGAGCGGTCGGCGGCGAGTTGAGCCAAGCCCATACAGATCGCAACGATGACCACGGCGATCACGCCCAATGCCGCCCCCGCGCCGCGTCCGGCCGGCGTCTGCATCAGGACATAGAGGCCGTAGGCCAGCGGCGCGTCGGAGTTGGACTGCACCAGCATGAGCACCGCGGAGAGTTCGACCGCGGCAGTGGCGAAGCTGGTGACGAAGCCCGCGAGAAGTCCGCCGGTCATCAGCGGGATCACGACGCGCCGCACCGTGCGTGCCTTGGTAGCGCCGAGATTTTCCGCCGCCTCCTCGAGCGATACCGAGATCTGCTGCAGGGCGGCGTAGGCGGCGCGCAAGGCGTAGGGCAGGCGCCGGATGGCGATCGCCAGCACGATCACGATCCACAGGGTGGCGAGCGGGGTGCCGTCGGGCAATTTCACACCGTAGAAGGCGCGCAGATAACCGATGCCCAGTACGATGCCGGGCACGGCGAGTGCGGTGCTGGCCGCCCAGTCGAGCCATTGCCGGCCGGCCAACTTGGTGCGCAGCACCAGGTATGCGATGGCGCCGCCGATCACGATGTCGATTCCCGCGGCGAGGCTCGAGTAAAGCAGCGTGTTCTTGATGTAGACCGAACTGTCGCCCAGCACGCGGGCGTAGTGGGCGAGGGTGTAACCGTCGGGCAGCGGGCTGAACGACCACACGGTGGCGAACGACAGCAGCAGCAGACCGACGTGCGGCGCAAGCACCAGCGCCAGGATCAGGATCACCACGGCATAGGCCAGGAACGACTCGCGCGGCTTGAGCTTGCGCCGGGCGAGGCCGCCGCCGCCGCGCTGGGTGGTGGCGTAGTCCTTGCCCTTCAGCACCAGCGCCGAGGCCCACATGGTGGCGACGGCAACACCGATCAGCACCACGGAAATGACATAGCCCATCGGATCGTCAATGCCGATCGAGGTGATGCGCAGGTAGGCCTGCGGCGCCAGCATCTCCTTGACGTTGAGAAGCAGCGGCGTCGCCACGTCGTCGAACACTTTCACGAACACCAGGCTGGCGCCGGCGATGTAGCCGGGCAGGGCGAGCGGCAGGGCGATGCGGCGAAACAGCCTGAGCCCGTGCGACCCGAGATTCTGTGCCGCTTCCTCCATGGAGCGGTCGATGTTGCGCAGCGCCGCCGAGAGATTGACCAGGATGAAGGGAAAATAGTGGATGGCCTGCAGGAAGATGACGCCGTTCAGCCCTTCCATGAAGCCGATCTTGAAACCGAACCACTCGTCGAGCAGCAGGTTCACGCTGCCGTTGCGGCCGAACAGGAGCTGCATGGCGACGGCACCGACGAAGGGCGGCATGACCAGGGGCAGGAAGCCCAGGGTCTGCACCAGCATGGCGCCGCGAAACTCGAAACGCGTCGTCAGGTAGGCAAGGGGCAGCGCGAGCGCCGAGGCCCACACCACGGTCATCGCCGACACGTAGACCGAGTTCCAGAACGAGCGCACGAACAGCTCGGTGCGCGCGAAGTCGAGGAAGTTGATCAGCGTCAGCGCGCCGCCGCCCTTCTCGGTGAAGGCGACATAGATCACCGTCGTCACCGGCACGACCAGGAACAGTCCGAGGAAAAGTGCGATCGCCAGGGCCAGGGCGGCCTGGCCGAGCGACCGCGTGCCCGCGAGGGTCCTCAACGGGCGAGCTTCAGCGCCTCGTCGGCCTTGGCCTTGGCGGCGGCGTACTTCTCCTTGGCGAAGGCCGCCCACTGCTGCTCGAGTTCGGCCTGGCGCGCCGACTTCTCCTTGCCGCCACTGAAGGCGGCGCGAATCTCGGGCGAAGCGGCCTGTGCCGCGGTGATGGGCATGACAGCGATCAGGTCTCGGGCCTCCTTGGCGAGGGCGCGGGCCTGGGCGTTGTCCTTCTTGGCCAGCGCCGCGTCGACCTCGTGCAGCGCCTTGGTCGCGGCCTTCAGCGGCTCGAGCTGGAAGGTGATGAGCTGGTCGAACAGCGTGTCGACCGCTGCGCTGCGGCTCTCGGACAGTTCGGCGTTGAAGGTGAGCAGTCCCTGCAGATTCTTGTCCTTGAAGGGATTGGGATAGTCGGCCGGCGCCTTGGCATAGGTCTCGGGCCGGACCGGCAGGCGGCGGATCGTGGGCTCGAGCAGCGCCTCCTGGCCGGTGGGCGAGAGCAGGAACTCGATGAAGGCCTCGGCGCCCGCCTTGTTGGGGGCGTTGGCAACAATGCCGACATTGGCCGGCACCAGCGTTGTCACCGAGGGATAGACGAACTTTACCGGGAAGCCCGCACCCTGGGAGGAGAAGGCGAAGAAGTCGATCACGATGCCGTAGCCGACCTGGCCCGAGTTGACGGCCTCCGGCACGCCGAACGACCGGTCCGTCACCTGCCGCAGGTTGCCCGAGATCTCCTTGGTGGTGCGCCAGCCTTTGTCCCAGCCTTCGCCCTGCAGGATGGTCTCGATGGTGAGATGTGTCGTCCCCGAGCGCGAGGGCGCCGAGATCGAGACATGGTCGAAGTAGGGTGCGGTGGTGAGGTCCTGCCACTCCTTGGGCGTCGGCAGCTTGTTGGCCTTCACGTAGCGCTCGTTCCACATGATGCCGTAGCCCGAGGCGGCGAAGCCGGAATAGAAGCCGTCCTTGTCGTTCACCGGATAGGAGCCGACCTTCTCGGCGATGCCCGCGGCCTTGGGCTTGTAGGGGCTGAGCAGTTTCTTAGCCTTCAGCACCTCGAAGGCGTCGGGCGCCGAGGCCCAGAACAGGTCGACCTGGTTGTTGGCCTTGGTCTCCTCGACGAACTTCACGCCGGCATTGGTGTTGCGGTTCTGCACTTCGAGCGTGGCGCCAGGCACAGCCTTCTCGAAGGCCTTCTTGAGCGGATCGGTCACGTCCTTGGAGAAAGAGGTGACGACCGTCACTTTGCCGGTCTGCGCGAACGCGGCGCCGGCGGCGAGGATGAGGCCGAGGGTGAGGCCCACAGTGAAGGTGGACAGACGGACCATGATGTTTCTCCCGTACATATCTTGATCAGGCGGCTTCGATGAAGCTGTCGAGCACTTTCTTGGGGCCGGCCTTTTCGAAATCGATGTCGAGCTTGTTGCCGTCGACGGCGACGATGCGGCCGTAGCCGAACTTCTGGTGGAACACGCGTTGGCCGACGCCGAGGTCGGGCTTGTCGCCCTCGACCGCGCGGCGATCGTCGAACGTCTCGTCGCGATAGCGCGTGCGCCTGGCGCCGCCGGTGCCGAGGTTCTCGTAGTCGAAGCCGCTCGCCTGGTCGCGCAGGCCGCCGTGATGCCCGGCCGAGTAGGTGGCGTAGAGGCCGGCGTCGCTGCTCTCGGCGAGGTGGCCGGTCGGCAGTTCGCGCAGGAAACGTGACGGGATGGCAGCCTGCCACTGATTGAAGATGCGCCGATTGGCGGCAAAAGAGACATAGGCCCGCTTGCGCGCGCGTGTCAGGCCGACATAGGCCAGGCGCCGTTCTTCCTCGAGCCCGGCCAGCCCCTTGTCGTCGAGCGCGCGCTGGTTGGGAAACAGGCCTTCCTCCCAGCCCGGCAGGAACACGGTGTCGAACTCCAGACCCTTGGCGGCGTGGAGCGTCATGAGGCTCACCATGTCGGTGTCGCTGCGGTCAGCCATGTCGGTCAGCAGGGCCACGTGCTCGAGGAAGGCCGGCAGCGAGTCGAATTCCTGCAGGGCGTTGGTCAGTTCCTTCAGATTCTCCAGCCGGCCCTCGGCTTCGACCGAGCGGTCGAGCCGCAGCATGTCGGTATAGCCAGACTCGTCGAGCAGGGTCTCGACCACCTCGACGTGGCTCATGCCGTCGAGCATGGCCCGCCAGCGCTCGAAGTTGCGGATCAGGTCGCCCAGCGACTTGCGCGGCCGGGCCTTCAGTTCGTCGGTCTCGAGCGCGCGCCGGGTGGCCTCGAACAACGAGATCTTCTGGCTGCGCTGGATCTGCCGCAGCGTGCGTAGCGCCGATTCGCCCAGGCCCCGGCGCGGTGTGTTGTAGATGCGCTCGAAGGCGAGGTCGTCGTCGTGCTGCACGGTGACCCGGCAGTAGGCCAGCGCGTCGCGGATCTCCTGGCGCTCGTAGAAGCGTGGGCCGCCGATCACGCGGTAGGGCAGGCCCATGGTGATGAAGCGTTCCTCGAACTCACGGGTCTGGAAGCCGGCACGCACCAGGATGGCGATCTGCGCCAGCTTGTGCTTGTCGCGCTGCAACGCCTCGATCTCCTCGCCGATGCCGCGGGCTTCCTCGTCGCCGTCCCACACGCCGCGCACCGCGATGCGTTCGCCTTCCTTCATCTCCGTCCACAGCGTCTTTCCGAGGCGGCCCTCGTTGTGGGAGATGAGGTGCGAGGCGGCAGCCAGGATATGCGGCGTCGAGCGGTAGTTGCGCTCCAGCCGAACGATGGTGGCGCCGGGGAAATCCTTCTCGAAGCGCAGGATGTTGCCGACCTCGGCGCCGCGCCAGCCGTAGATCGACTGATCGTCGTCGCCGACGCAGCAGACGTCCTCGGTGCCCTGCGCCAGCAGCCGGAGCCACAGATACTGCGCCACGTTGGTGTCCTGGTATTCGTCGACCAGGATGTGGCGGAAGCGGCGATGGTATGTCGCCAACACGTCGGGGTGCTTCTGCCACAGGGTGACGCAATGCATGACGAGGTCGCCGAAATCGACGGCATTCACCTCGGCGAGGCGCTCCTGGTACTGGCGATAGATCTCGGCCGCCTTGCCGCCGGCGAACTCGCCGGCCTCGTCGCCCGAGACCTTGTCGGGCGTCAGCGCCCGGTCCTTCCAGCGCTGGATGATGCCGCTCAGCACCCGCGCCGGCCATTTCTTGTCGTCGATGCCCTCGGCCTGCAGCAGCTGCTTGATCAGCCGGGTCTGGTCGTCGGTGTCGAGGATGGTGAAATTGCTCTTGAGTCCCACCAGCTCGGCATGGCGGCGCAGCACGCGCACGCCGATGGCGTGGAAGGTGCCGAGCCACATGCCGTCGGCCGCACCGCCGATCAGGCTCGCCACGCGGTCGAGCATTTCGCGCGCTGCCTTGTTGGTGAAGGTGACCGCCAGGATCTGCGAGGTCCGTGCCCGGCCGGTGATCAGGAGGTGGGCGATCCGCGAGGTGAGCACCCGGGTCTTGCCGGTGCCGGCGCCGGCCAGCACCAGCAGCGGCCCGCCCTGGTGGGTCACGGCCACCCGCTGCTCCTCGTTCAGCCCGTCGAGATGGGCCGTGGACGCAACGGCGCGGCGCGCCGGCTCGGGCTGGGCCGGGGCGGGATCGTCGGTGATTTCGAACGGGTCGGCGGGGGGCGCCATGCACCGTCATATAGCAATCGGCGCGGCAGACGCCTATCTTCCTGACTGTGGACGCGCCCACTGTAAATTTAGGGGTGTACGAATGGCCCGAGGGTTGAACGGTTCCTCGAACGGCACAGGACACTGGCCGACCGGCCAAGAAGGCGTCGAGGCGCGGATTCCCGGGCACTCGTCCAACGTGCCGCTGGCCATCGCCGAAGTGTTGCCCGCCGTCGTCGGGCTCAAGACCACCATTCCCGAGAACCGCCGCTCGGCCCAGACGCTCGGCTCCGAACGTGAAGGCCACGGCATCGTGATCGACCACGAAGGCCTGATCGTCACCATCGGCTACCTGATCATGGAAGCCGACACCGTCACCATCACCGACATCGAGGGCGTCGAGTGGCCGGCCCATATCGTGGGCTACGACTATGAAAGCGGCTTCGGGCTTGTGCGCGCCGACGCGCCGCTGCCCGTCAAGCCGATGCGGTTCGGCGATTCCGACGCGCTGTCGCTGCGTAGCGAGGCCGTCGTCGTGGGCTATGGCGGCGAGAAGGCGACGCTCAAGGTCAAGGTTGCCAGCCGCCGCGAGTTCGCGGGCTACTGGGAATACCTGCTCGACAACGCGATCTTCACCGTCCCCGCCTATCCACTGTGGGGCGGATCGGCGCTGGTCGGCGCCGACGGCGCACTGCTGGGCGTCGGTTCGCTGCTGGTGCAGGAAGCGCTGGGCCCGGGTGCGCCGGCTTTTCCCGGCAACATGTACGTGCCGATCAACCGGCTGAAGCCGATCTTCTCCGAACTGGTCGCCAATGGCCGGCTGTCGACACCGCCTCGGCCCTGGCTCGGGATCTATACCGTCGAGCACATGGGCCAGCTCGTGATCGGCGGCATTTCCGACGGTGGGCCGGCCGATCGTGCCGGCCTGCAGCGCGGCGATATCCTGCATGCCCTGAACGACGAGGTGCTGGACGACGTTGCCGACTTCTACCGCAAGCTGTGGGAAAGCGGCCCCGCCGGCACGACGATCAGGCTGCGCATGGAGCGCGACAACGACTCCTTCGAGGTCGCGGTCCGTTCGGGCGACCGGGGTCGCTATCACAAGTACGGGTCGGACTGATACTCCGCCCTGTGAATAGTCCGGCGCGTCGCGCTTTGACTTGAGCCGCGCGCGCTGCATAGGTTCCTTGCAAGCATCGAAAGCGCAAGGAGATACACCAATGGCCAGGGCCTTCGCCTCGCAGGCGGACATGGTGGACAAGAAGATCACTTTCAGTCGCCTGTCCGAGCACGCCTATGCGTTCACGGCCGAGGGCGATCCCAACACCGGAATCGTGGTCGGCGACGATGCCGTGATGGTGATCGATGCCCAGGCGACGCCGAAGATGGCGGAGCAGGTAATCGAGCGCATCCGCACCGTCACCGACAAGCCGATCAAATACGTGGTGCTGTCGCACTACCATGCAGTCCGCGTGCTGGGCGCCAGCGGCTACAATCCCGAGCACATCATCTGCAGCGAGGCGACGCGGGAGATGATCGTCGAGCGCGGTGCCCAGGACTACAAATCCGAGCTCCAGCGCTTCCCGCGGCTGTTCCAGGCGGCGGAGACCATTCCCGGCCTCACGTGGCCCACAATCACCTTCAACGACCGCATGACCCTGTGGTTGGGCAAGCTGCAGGTCGACATCATCCATGCCGGGCGCGGCCATACCAAGGGTGACACGATCGTCTGGTTGCCCGAGGAGCGCACGCTGTTCAGCGGCGACCTCGTCGAGTACGGCGCCACGCCCTATTGTGGAGATGCACACTACAAGGACTGGCCCGAGACGCTGCAGAAGCTGCGCGATCTCAAGGCCGAGGCGCTGGTGCCGGGGCGCGGCGATGCGCTGATCGGCGAGGGTGCCGTGGAAGAGGGCATCGCCGGCACGCAAGGGTTCCTGGCCGATCTCTACAAGGCCGTATCGGCCAGTGCGGAGGCCGGAGATTCGCTGAAGGATGCCTATGACAAGGCGATGGCAGCGCTGCAGCCGCGCTACGGCAACTGGGTGATCTTCGAGCACTGCATGCCGTTCGACGTGTCGCGCGCCTACGACGAGGCCAAGGGCCTCGACCATCCGCGCATCTGGACCGCCGAGCGCGACATCGAGATGTGGGCGGCGCTGGAAAAGGCGGGCTGATCATGTCGTCATGGGAGCGCGCCACTCCAGTGGCGCATCTTCCGCATGACCTTGAGCGCCACTGGAGTGGCGCGCTCCGATGAGTTCGTACCAGTACCGCCACTATCCTTATCGACGACCGCCAGAACTGGACGGCAAGGGCAAGCGCCGTCAGGTCGTGATCGTGGGTGCGGGGCTTGCCGGTCCGACGCTGGCGCTGGCTCTCGCGGCGCGCGGCGTGGCGTCGGTGCTGCTCGACGAGGACGACACGGTCAGCAACGGCAGCCGGTCGATCTGCCAGGCCAAGCACAGCCTGGAAATCTGGGACCGCTTCGGCATCGCCCGGCGCATGGTCGACAAGGGCATCACCTGGGAACAGGGCGAGGTCTATCTCCAGGACAGGCCGATCTACCACTTCAACCTGGCGCCCGAGCCCGGCCATAAATTCCCGGCGTTCGTGAATCTGCAGCAGTACTACGTTGAGGAATATCTCTTCGATCGCTGCCTGGAAGAGAAACTGATCGACCTGCGTTTCTGCAACAAGGTCGTGGGCATTCGCCCTGGCCCGGAGTCGGTGTCGCTCGATATCGAGACGCCGGACGGCCGCTATGCGCTCGAAGCCGAATGGCTGGTCGCCTGCGACGGCGTGCGCAGCGCGGTGCGGCACCTGCTCGACCTGCCCTTTCCCGGCGAGGTCTTTCACGACCAGTTCCTGATCGCCGACATTCGCTTCACCAGCGAACTACCGAAGGAGCGGCGCTTCTGGTTCTACCCGCCGTTTCACCCGACCAATTCGGTACTGCTGCACCGCCAGGCCGACAATGTGCTGCGTGTCGACTTCCAGCTCGGCCGCGATGCCGATCCGGAAGAAGAGAAGAAGCCGGAGAATGTCGACCGTCGCCTGCGTCAGATGTTCGGTCCCGACGCCACCTGGGAGCACGAATGGACCAGTGTCTATACCTTCACCTGCCGCATGATGGAGCGCTTCGCCGAGGGCAGGGTGATCTTCGCCGGCGATGCCGCCCATGTCGTCTCGCCATTCGGCGCCCGCGGCGGCAACGCGGCGGTGGCCGACGTCGACAACCTCGCCTGGAAGCTGGCGCGCGTGCTCGCGGGCAGCTCGCCGGCCTCGCTGCTCGACAGCTACTGCAGCGAACGCCGCGCCGCCGCCCGGGAGAACATCCTGAATTCGACACGCAGCACCGACTTCATCACGCCGAAATTCCCGGCATCGCGTGCTTTTCGCGACGCCACGCTGGCATTGGCCCGTGACTTCCCGTTCGCCCGTACCCTGGTGAACAGCGGCCGCTTGTCGGTACCGACCGTTCAGCCCGGATCGCCGCTCGACACGCCGGATGGCGACAGCGACTGGCTGCGGGGGCCGGCACCGGGTTCGGCGATGGTCGACGCTCCGGTTGTCAACGGCGCGGGCGGCTTCCTGGTCGATCATGTCGGGCAGGAATTCACGCTGATGTCCTTCGCCCCGCGCGCCGCCGACCTGCCCGGCCTGCCGGAAGGCGTCGCCGGCCTGATGGTCGCACGCGGGAGTGCGGCACCGGCCGGCTGGACCGCGTTGCACGATCGCGATGGGCTGCTGCGGCAGCGCTACGATGGCCGGGCCGGGACGGCCTATCTGATTCGCCCGGACCGCTATGTCGCGGCGCGCTGGCGGCGGCCCGATGCGAGGGAGCTGGCGACGGCGCTGCGGCGCGCGACCGGCCACGGTTGAGGGAGAGGACAATGGCGGATGGGGCTTCCGGCGCGCTTCGGCGTACGCTCAACCTCGCGCGGCCCGACGAGGTCTACAACGCCATTGTCGATGCCCACAGGAATCTTGACGACGAGCAGTGCCGGGCTTTCGACGCCGGGCTGATCCTGTTGCTCGTCAATCACGTCGGCGACGCCGACGTCATCCGCGAGGCCTTGGCGGCCGCCCGTCTGTCGTTGAATGGAGGTTCTCGTGCCAGCTAAGCCTGCGTCGGTCGTCGTTCGGCCGGCGACCGTAGACGATGTCGATCTCCTTCATCGCTTCTCGATCGACCTCGCGACCTACGAGGACGAGCCCGATGCCGTCACCTCGACGCCGCAGACCTTGGCCCGCGACGGCTTCGGTGTCGATCCGAAGTTCGCGGCCCTGATCGCCGAGCGCGGCGGCACACCGGTGGGTTTCGCGCTCTATACCTTCAACTATTCCGTCTGGACCGCGGCGCGTGGCATTTTTATCGAAGATATCTGGGTCGTGCCGGAAGAGCGCCGCGGCGGCGTCGCGCGGGCGCTGATGGTGGCGCTGGCACGCGAGTGCGCCGCCAACGGCTTCAAGCGCATCGACCTCAATGTGCTCGACTGGAATCCGGCGCGCGGCTTCTACGAGCGCATGGGCTTCCGCTGGATCCGCAACTGGCTGCCCTATCGGCTGAGTGGCGAGGCGCTGGCGAAGCTCGCCACTTCTTCGCCCTCTATTTCTTCGAAAGACCCATGACCCGGCCGGCCTTGGCCGGCTTGGGCAGCAGGCGGTGCGTCGCCCACAAGGTCTCCAGCCGTTCGGCCACCGGCACCGGCCAGGGCGCGGAGCGGCGCGAGGCGTAGTCGATGTTCATGACGATGGTTTCGTTGGTTGCTGCCAGGTAGCCCTGCTCGGCATGGAACATCTCGTGGAAGAGATGGACCTTCTTGGCGTCGCGCTCGAGGAGCTGGGTGGCGAAGCGCATAGGCGCGCCTTCCTTCATCTCGCGGTCGTAGGTGACATGGGTTTCGAGCACGAAGGTCATGCCCAGCTTGCCGTCGACGTAGCGGCGGCCGAGACCCATGTTGCGCATGAAGGCGCCGGACGCCTGGTCGAACGCCGTGACATAGAAGGCCACGTTCATATGGCCGTTCCAGTCGACCCATTCCGGCAGCACGGTGGAGCGGTGGGTGTCGAGCGGCGCTGAGGTGACGAGGTCGGGCAGTTCGTAAGGCAGTGAATCGAGCATGTACTCTACTTCTTCTTGATGCCGATGAGTCGGCCGGCCTGTTTCGGTTTGGGCAGGGCCGCATGCGCCGCCGCCATCTTCTCGATCCGCTCGAGGGCGAAGTCGGGCCACGGTGCGGAGCGGCGGCTCGCATAGTCGATGTTCATCAGCATCAGCTCGTTGGTGGCGGCGAGATAGCCTTCGCCGGCGTGATACATGGCGTGGATGTAGTGCAGGCGCTTGGCGTCGTGGTCGAGAATCTGGGTGGTGACACGTAGTTCGTCGCCCTCCTTGACCTCGCGGTCGTAGGTGACGTGGGCTTCCAGCACGAAGGTCATGCCGATCTTGTCGCGGGTGTACTCGAAGCCACAGCCGAACTGCTGGCAGAGCGTGTCGGTCGCCTGGTCGAAGGCCACGACGTAGTAGCCCACGTTCATGTGGCCATTCCAGTCGATCCACTCGGATTTCACCGTGGCGCGGTGGCGGTCGAGGGGGGCGCCAGGATCGAGTTCGATCATGGGGTACGGAGCTAATTTCATGCGGGCGGACCGTAGCGAAAGGGCCCTCTGCACCGCAAGTTCTCTTCACATCGTTTCAAGGAGAGTCTGCATGGCCAAGAAGCCGAAAGCCGTGGTCCTGGGTGTCGGAGCGGAACGCGGCGTGGGTGCGGGCCTCAGCCGCCGCTTTGCGAAAGAGGGTTATCACGTGCTGGTCGCCGGACGTACGGCGGCCAAGATCGAGAAGGTCGCCGAGGCTGTTCGTGCCTCAGGCGGCTCGGCAACCGCCGTCGTGACCGATGGCACGAAAGAAGCCGACGTCGTTGCCCTGTTCGACCGCGCCATGGCCGACGATGCCGAGGGAGCGCCGGCCGACCTGCTGGTGTTCAATATGGGCAACAACCAGGCCGTCGATTTCCGCGAGATGACGGCGCAGCATTTCGAGGACTCCTGGCGGGTCGGCTGCTTTGCCGGCTTCCTCTTCGCCCGCGAGGCGGCGCGCCGGCTGGCGCCGCTCGGCCGCGGCACGGTGATCTTCACCGGCGCCTCGGGCTCGCTGCGCGGCCGGCCGCGCTTTGCCGCCTTCAACGCCACCAAGGGTGGACTCCGCCTCATGGTGCAGTCGATGGCGCGCGAGTTCGGCCCGCAGGGCCTCCACGTCGCGCACGTCATCATCGACGGCGGCATCGAGGGCGAGCGGCTGCTGTCGCGCATGCCCGACCGCAAGGAGAAGGCCGGCCCCGACGGGCTGCTGGGCATCGAGGCGATCGTCGAGAATTACTGGCATATCCATCGCCAGCCGCGCAGCGCCTGGACGCACGAGCTCGATATCCGGCCCTACAAGGAGACCTTCTAGCCCGCCACCGGCTTGCCCGTCCGCGCGCCCTCGTACCAGCGCGACATCAGCTCGATGGCGAGCCAGGTCAGGATCGAGCTGGCGAGCAGCGCGTACAGCGCATTCTGCCAGCCGACCAGATCGACGATCAGCGCGAACAGCGCCGGCGAGAAGGCATTGACCAGCAGGATCGGCGTCGCGATCAGCCCCAGCACCGCGCCGTAGCCCTGGGTGCCGAACAGGGCGAGCGGCACGGCGCCGCGTACGATCGTGATCACACCTTGCGAGGCTCCCAGCAGCAGGGTGAAGGTGACGAGCAGCCAGAACTCGCCGCGCGCCAGCATGAGCAACAGCAGCGCTGGCGGCAGGACGCCGATGGCGATGCGCGCCACGGTCATGGCCTTGAGGTTCTTTCCGAAGAAGATCTCGACCAGACGGCCGCCGAACTGGCCGTGGCCTTTGAGCGATGCGACCCACACCGCCGCGGCGCCGGCCAGGCCCGCGGCTTCGAGCAGCGGCACGAGCTGCAGCGACACGACGCCGAACACGAACCCGTTGAGCGACATGATGAGGGCGAACAGGGCGATGCCGACCTTGCGTCGCCGCCCTTCCAGTGCCGGGCCGTCCTGCGCTCTTTCGGGCGCCTTTGCCGCCGCGGCGTCCATCGTGGACTCGCGGCGCGAGAGGCCGAGCCAGTTGAGCGGCAGGCAAACGACGAGGTTGATGGCGGCGAAGATCAGCAGCGTCCCGCGCCAGCCGTAGGCCTCGTTGAGGTAATGGCCGATCACCCAGAAAACCGTCGAGGCGTAGGCGCCGTAGAGGGTGAGGTAGGAGATGGCAGCCCGCCCGCGGCTCGGCACGGCCTGCACCAGGGCAGCGAACGCCGCGTCGTAGAGGCAGCAGCGCATGCCCACCCCGATCACCAGCCAGGCCACCATATAGGAGGCGACGTCACCAACCTGGGACAGGCCGAGCAGACCGATGGACACGATGACGGTACCGATGGACATCACCGAGCGGGCGCCGATGCGGTCGATCAGCCGCCCGACCCAGGTCGAGATCAGGCCCATCGTCACCAGCGCGACGCTGAAGCCGAGGAAGATCGTGCTGATGCTCCACCCGGTCTCGGCCGCGATCGGCTTGGCCAGAACGCCCAGGCAGTAATAGCTCGTGCCCCAGGCCGTGATCTGGGTGATGCCCAGCGCATTGACGGAGATGACCAGGGGGTCGTTGCGCCAGCTCATCGGGGGCGCTCCGGAATCTCCGACGGATCGCGGAAGATGCGCTTTCCGAGACGTTCGCCCGTTGCGACCATGTCGTCGGCGCCGGTCGACGGGCCGCCGATGCGCAGCACGGCGTCGCACTTGCCGATCAGCTCGCGGGCAATGGGATGGAAGATCTCGTCGAACACGGCGTCGCCGATCTTCTTCGAGCCCGCGTGCTTCAGGAGCGGCAAAGCGAACCATTCGCCAAGGACCGGCAGATGGCCGAGCCGGAAGACGGCCAATGCCGTGTCCTCCATGGCATCGACATTGCGCTGGATCAGGACGGGATCGTCGTTGGTGCCGGATCGATAGGGCCCGGCGACCAGGATCATCATCTGCGCGCTCATTGCGGGATCTCCAGCAACTCGCGCGCCACCAGGTCGGGCGCGGAGAGGATGCAGTTGTGGCCGGCCTCGATCGGCCTGAAGCGGATGTGCGGCATCGTCTGCACCTTCTCATGCATGCCGGCCGACACCGGATAGCGTGGCTTGGTGCAGGCTATGTAGGTCATCGGCCGGCCGTTGCCGGCGGGATGGAACAGGCGGATCGGCTTGGTGTAGCAGGCGACCGGATGCGGCGTGAGATGGCGGTGCGTCCAGGCGGCGAGCTCGGGATCGTCGATGATCAGGCTGCCGACCGGCGCGAAGGGCAATACCTCGGTGCCGTTCACGATCTTCACCAGTTTCTTCCGCTTGGCCACGATCTCCGCCGGAATGCGGCCGAAGATCGACTGGCCGTCGGTCGGGATGCCGCCGTCGATGATGACGAGATGGCCGATCCGCTCGGGCACACGGTCGGTGACGAGGCCGGCGATCAGGCTGCCGAAGCTGTGACCGACCAGCACGACATCGCGCAGGCCTTCGTTCTCGAGATAGCCGATCGTGTCGGCCAGCAGCACATCGTTGTCGACGTCCGGCGACAGCTCGGCGGCGCGTTCGCCGACGCCGCGAAAGGGCAGGGCGTGGACGTCATGTCCGGCGGCGGCGAGACGCTCGACGACGAATTTCCACGTCCAGGCGCCCATCCAGGCGCCGGGGAGGCAAACGAAAGTAGCCATTGCGCCCGCGTCTTAGCACATCGCCGTGCGCGTGCTAGCGTCCGGCGAAACAGGAGGATCCCATGGCTGCCACCAACCGCCGCGTATTGCTGAAGTCGCGCCCCGAGGGCGAACCGACCCACGCCAATTTCGACGTCGTCGAGCATCCGATCCCCGAACCCAAGGACGGCGAGTATCTCTCGCGCATCATCTGGATGTCGCTCGATCCCTACATGCGCGGCCGCATGGCCGAGACCAAGGGCTATGCCGCCAACGTCAACCTGGGCGATGCCATGGTCGGCGGCACGGTCGGCCAGGTCGTGAAGTCCAAGAATCCCCGGTTCAAGGAAGGCGACTACGTCGTCGAGTATGCCGGCTGGCAGAGTTATGCCGTGTCCGACGGCGCGATGAGCATGAAGCTCGATCCCAACGCGGCGCCGCTGTCGCTGGCGCTCTCCGTGCTCGGCATGCCCGGCATGACCGCTTGGTGGGGCCTGATGATGATCGGCAAGCCCAAGGCGGGCGAGACCGTGGTCGTCTCGGCAGCGTCGGGTGCCGTCGGCTCGGTGGTCGGCCAGCTCGCCAGGCTGCACGGCTGCCGCGCCGTCGGCATCGCCGGTGGCAAGGACAAGTGCGACTATGTCGTGAAGGACCTGGGTTTCGACGCCTGCGTCGACTATCGCGCGGCCGGCGCCAACCTCTTCAAGGAGATCCGTGCCGCGGCGCCCAAGGGCATCGACGTCTATTTCGAGAATGTCGGCGGCGCGGTGCAGGCGGCCGTCGTGCCGCAGCTCAATGACTTCGCGCGTGTGCCTCTGTGCGGGCTGATCTCGCAGTACAACGAGATGCAGATGAACCCCGGTCCCGACTGGCGCCTGCTGCTTATCAAGCGCGCCACCGTGACGGGTTTCATCGTGTCGGATCACTTCGGCCAGATGGAGGGCTTCTGGAAAGAGGTGCCGGCGGCGGTGAAGGCCGGCAAGATCAAGTATCGCGAGGACATCGTGAAGGGCATCGAGAACGCACCCGAGGCCTTCATGGGGCTGCTGAAAGGCAAGAACTTCGGCAAGCTGCTGGTGCAGGTCGCCGAAGATCCGACCCGGAAGTAACTAGGCCCGCTTCTTCAGCGCCAGGCCCATCGTGACCCAGCCGGCACCGATGAAGATCAGGTCGATGCCGAGGAAGACTCCGAGCACGAACAGGCTCGAGGCCGGCCACTGGGCGATGATCATGCAGCCCAGGGCGAAGGTGATGACTCCCGACAGCGCAACCCAGGCCCACGGTCCCCCGGCGCTCTTCATGTTGAAGGCGAGGAAGATGCGGAGCACGCCGCCGACCGCCAGGGCGATACCCAGCATCAGGGTGAGGTAAACGGCGGCAAGCAGCGGGTTCATGATGGCGATGATGCCGGCGGCGACATAGAGCACGCCCAGCAGCAGCCAGAACAGGAACTTGCCCCAGCTCTTGACGCCGAAGGCGGCGATGATCTCGGCGGCGCCGCCCATCAGCATCATGATGCCGACGACCAGCACGGCCGTCTCGGTGGCGCTAACGACGCTGCCCAGCGCAATAACGCCGGCGATCAGGAAGACGATGCCGAGGGCGACGATCCATCCCCATTTGGCGCGCAGCATCTTGAGGCCGTCGGCCAGGCTGTGGGGTCCCGATTTGTCTGCCGTCATGGACATCGCGTCCTCCTTCAGTGCGAAACGCACGCGCTGAGAATACACTCGGCCAATGACTCTGTCGCCGGTTGTGTGGGAAACTCGGCGCCTCACGGAGACAACGGATACAAATGACCGACACGCCCAAGAGGGAACCGGCGCCACCGCGCCCCGCCACCACAGTCCTGCTGCTCCGGCCTTCCAGGCGCGGCGACACTTCCTCGCCGCTCGAGGTCTTCATGGTGGTGCGTCATCACCAGATCGATTCCTTCTCCGGCGCGATCGTGTTCCCCGGCGGCAAGCTCGAGGACGCCGACGGCGACAAGCGCCTGCGCGCCCGCTCGGGCGGTCCCGACAGGATCAGTGACGATGAACTGAAGTTCCGCATCGCCGGCGTGCGCGAGGCGTTCGAGGAATGCGGCGTGCTGCTGGCCCGCAAGCGTGGGCAGAAGGCGCTGATTGCCGCCGCCGACCTCAAGCCGATCGAGGATCGCTGGCGTGCCAAGCTCGCCAAGGACGAGGCCAGCATCCTCGACCTGGTCGAAGCCGAGGATCTCGAACTCGCGACCGAACTCATGACGCCCTTCGCGCACTGGATCACGCCGACCTTCGTGCCCAAGCGCTTCGACACCTGGTTCTTCCTGGCCGAGGCGCCGGAGGATCAGGTGGCGCTGCATGACGGCTCCGAATCGACCGATTCGGTCTGGATCGGCGCGCAGGAGGCGATCGACGAGGCCACGGCTGGCCGGCGCACCCTGGTCCATGCCACGCAGAAGAACCTCGAGCTGCTGGCCGAGGGCGGCACCGTGGCTGGCGCGCTCGCCCAGGCGGCCAAGCGCAAGGTCATCACCGTCCAGCCCTGGGTCGAGACCAAGGACGGCAAGCGCTACCTCCACATCCCGCCCGATGCCGGCTATCGAAATCTCGTCCGCGAGATGCCGCCGCAGCCAGGTGCGGTTCCGCAGACCGGAAGATAGTTCCGCGCTATTGGCAGCCATGACGAAAACCGGCTCGCGCGCTCCGGGCCGGCGCGCTAAGAGCGAATGAACAAGCGTTCATGAGCCGGCGGGCTCCCGCCGGGTAATCGGAGGAAGGACAAGAATGGTCGGAATCGTCGCCTTCGGCGCCTATGTGCCGCGCCTGCGCCTCAACCGTCAGGCGGCGTACGACGCCAACAAGTGGTTCGCCCCCGGCCTGCGCGGCCTCGCCAAGGGTGAGCGTTCGATGGCCAACTGGGACGAGGATTCGATCACCATGGCGGTCGAGGCGTCGCGTGATTGCCTGACCAGCCACAAGGCCGAAGACGTCCGCAATATCTACTTCGCCTCGACGACGCACCCCTTCAAGGATCGCCAGAATGCCGGCGTCATCGGCACCGCGCTCAACGTCGAGCAGAATCTTTCGGCCACCGACATCGGTGGTTCGCTGAAGGCAGGCACTTCGGCGCTGATCGCCGGCCTCAACGCCTCGAAGGACGGCGCGCCGTCGCTGGTGGCGGCGGCCGATAAGCGCATGGCCCGCGTCGCCTCGGCCAACGAGCTCAACTACGGAGATGGCGCGGCGGCGTTGCTGTGCGGCACAGAGAACGTGATCGCCAAACTGGTCGGCCATCATTCGGTGTCGATGGACTTCGTCGATCACTTTCGCGGTGACGAGGCCGAGTTCGACTACGGCTGGGAAGAGCGTTGGATCCGCGACGAGGGCTACTCGAAGATTGTGCCGCCGGCGATCAAGGCGGCACTGGCCGCCTGCAATCTTAAGGGCAGCGACATCACCCACTTCATCATGCCGAGCCTGATGCCGGCGGTGCCCAAGTTGATGGCCAAGATGGCAGGGATCGGCGAGGGCGCCGTTCGCGACCTGTTGGGCGCCTCGCTCGGCGACACGGGTGCCGCGCACGCGCTGGTCATGCTGGTCGATGCGCTGGAAAGCGCCAAGGCCGGCGACAAGATCATGGTCGTGGCCTTTGGCCAGGGCGTCGACACGCTGGTCTTCGAGGTCACGGCGGAGAAGGACAAGCTGCCCAAGCGCAAGGGCCTGTCGGGCTGGATGGCGCGTCGCAAGGAAGAGAAGAACTACATGAAGTTCCTCGCCTTCAACGACATGCTGCCGATCGAAAAGGGCATGCGCGCCGAGTTCGACAAGAAGACCGCGCTCTCGGTTCTGTGGCGCAAGCGCGACATGATCTACGGCCTGGTTGGCGGCAAATGCCGCGTCTGCGGCACGGTGCAGTTCCCGCGCAGCCAGGTTTGCGTCAATCCCAACTGTCATGCCATCGAGAGCCAGGATCCTTACGCGATGGCCGGCCTCGAATGCGCGGTGATGTCGTTCACCGCCGACTCGCTCACCTATTCGCCGGATCCGCCGGCCTACTACGGCATGATCACCTTCCCCGAGGGCGGGCGCTTCATGGCCGACTTCACCGACAGCGACAAGGATCAGGTCAAGGTCGGTGCCAAGATGCGCATGACGTTCCGTATCCGCGACAACGACGAGATGCGCGGCGGCTTCAAGCGTTACTTCTGGAAGGCGGCGCCAGTCTGATCGATCTCATGATTCCTCTCCCCCGCTAGGGGGAGAGGAGTAAGATACTCGTAGAATTCCAACCCCACTATCAGGAGGCCTGCCATGGCTCGGGGCATCAAGGACAAGGTCGCAATTCTCGGCATGGGCTGCTCGAAGTTCGGCGAACGCTGGGACAGCGGCGCCGAAGAGCTGATGCTCGA
>NZ_SCVH01000028.1 GCF_004296935.1 Reyranella sp. | reverse complement strand
GCTCTTCCGATCTGCATGCCCCAGACGCCGCTCGGCGGCGGCAGCATGGCGCCGCCGACCACGTCGTTGCCCTGCGACAGGATATCACTGAACGGCTTGCGGTCGAGCGCCAGCACCAAGGCCTCGCGCAGTTTAGGATTGTCGAACGGCGGCGCGTCGCGGTTGACGATCAGGTTGGAAGTGACGTTGGTAGTGCGGGCCTCGCAGACGGCATGCGGCGCCTGGTCCTTCACGTCCTTCAGGAGCGGGAAGGTGATGTCGGCGTCGAATGTCAGATCCAGCTCGCCGGCGACGAAGGCCAGCACGCGCGTGCTGCGATTGGGCACGATCTTGTATTCGATTGCGTCGAGATAGGGCAGTCCCTTGTTCCAGTAGTCGGGATTGCGCACCAGCTTGATCGACTCGTTGCGCTTGAACTCCACGACCTTGAACGGCCCGGTGCCGATCGGCTTGGACCGCATGTCGCGGCCGTTGGCATGGCAGGCATAGACCGGCGAATAGCCTGCTGCCAGCATCGACAGGAACGACAGCTGCGGGCGGCCGAGATGGAAGGTCACCTCGGTGTCCGAGCCGACCGTCACGTCCTTCAGGTTGATGTACCAGATCTTGCGCGGGTTCTTGCGGATCAGATCCGATTTCTCGTCAGCCTTGCCGGTCAGTGCATCCCAGGTGCATTTCACGTCGTTGGCGCTGAACGGCTTGCCGTCGTGCCACTTTACGCCTGAACGCAGCTTGAAGGTGAGCTTAGTTTCGTCGCTGTTCCACGACCAGCTCGTGGCCAGATCGGGCACGATCTTGTCTGCCGAATTGCGCTTCTCCCGCGGATCGAACATCACGAGATTGTTGAACACCGCCATGAACGGCATGATGGTGGAGTTCGTCGCCTCCTCGTGGATCGAGGCGCTGGGTGGGTTGTCGCGATGAGTGACCCTGAGGGTTCCGCCCTGCTTCTGGGCCAATGCCGGTGATGCGGCTGTCACGAAAGCAGCCAGAGCGCCGGCCGCGATTGCCAAGCGTGTGCGCATAGCAGTCCTCCCAGACTCGCGCGATGGCGGGCGCTTTTTTGTGCTTTCCCGTTGCCTCGAATCTAACACATCGGGCGAAGCGACCAAGCGCTAAAGCGACGACCTAGCCGGTCACGAGTCCGAAGCTCGCCTTGATGGCGATGGCCAGGCTGGCGCCTTGCCGGCCTCGGCCGCTTCCTCCGTGATCTTGCCCAGGACCATCTTCAGGCCGAACAGCAGGAGCATGAGCGATCCCGCGAGCTGGAACGAGGCATCGGGATCTTGAGAGCATCGAGCAGATGCTGGCCGGCGACGATGAAGAACTGCAGCACCAGGAGGGAGACGCCCCGGGCATGGAAGGCGACCAGGAGCGACTGCCGCCGGTTGAGGCCGGCGGTGACCGCAGTGAAGACGGGCAGCGTCGCGATCGGATCGAGGACCACGAACAGGGTCACGAACTCGTAGAGAACATCGTTCGGAAAAATCCCTCCCAACGGATCGCTCCCTTGCTGTCGATCGGCCGCTCGCGCCCTGTACAATCCGTAGCAGCTACAAACGCCGACGACCATGGGGGCACTAAATGGTTGAGCCTGATCGTCCTGCCCGGATCTGGTACCAGAGCTTCGTTCATCCGGTGGAGCAGGCGCCCTACATCGCGCGCCTGCAGGGCCTGCTCGACAGCATCGCCCGGCCCGGGGTCCGCTTCGAGGTGCACGGTCTCGATCCGCCCGACCGCTTCTTCCATCCCTTGACCGAGTTCCGCTGCGCCGCGCAGACGATCCGGCTGGCGCTGGAGGCCGAACGTGCCGGCTGCGACGCCTTCGTCATCGGCCATTTCCAGGAGCCCGGGCTGCTCGAGATCCGGGGCGTGGTCGACATTCCCGTGGTCGGCCTCGGCGAGGCCAGCATGCTGGCCGCCCTGACCATGGGGCGACGGTTCGGCCTCGTGACCATCGATCCCGTCTTCATCGACTGGCACGAGCGGCAGGTGAGGGCGCATGGCTTCGAGCAGCGGGTGGCCGGCGTGCGGGCGATCCACGCCGATCTGCCGGGCTTCATGCGCGCCTTCACCGACGAGGCGGCCTACGCCGCGGTTCGCGCCGAGTTCGTCGAGCAGGTCCGGCCGCTCGTGGCCGCGGGAGCGGAGGTCGTCATACCGGCCGGCGGACTGCCGATGCTGCTGTTCGCCCGCGAATGCCCGTTCGTCGTCGATGGCGCGGTCGTGCTGAATGGCATTGCCACGGTGGCGAAGGCGGCAGAGATGGCGCTCTCCCTTCATCGCCTGACCGGCGCGGCGGTGAGCCGTCGCGGCACCTACGCCAAGGCCTCGGCCGACTGCGTGAACGAGTTCCTCGGTTCGCGCTGGTGATGTGATATCGTGGTCGTTGCCGGAAGCGGGGTTTGTCGTGGCGATGTGGAGCGAGGCTGAAGCCAGGGAGATCGTTCGCCGGCACAGCGGGCGGGAAGGGCCGTTGCTGCCCATCCTGCATGATGTTCAGGCCGCCTTCGGCTGGGTTCCGCCCGAGGTCGTGCGCGTGGTGGCCGCCGCGCTCAACCTGACGCGGGCCGAGGTCCATGGCGTCGTGAGCTTCTATCACGACTTCCGCGACGCACCCGCCGGACGCCATGTCCTGAAACTGTGCCGCGCCGAGGCCTGCCAGTCGATGGGCGGCGAGGCGGTCGCGCGCGCGGTGCTCGATCGCTTCAAGATCGGATGGAACGAGACTACTCCCGACGGTGGCGTGACCATCGAGGCGACCTATTGTCTGGGCCTGTGCTCGTGCGCGCCGGCGGCGATGCTCGATGGCCAGCCGATCGGTCGCCTCGATCATGCAGTGCTCGACGACATTGCCGGCGAGGTGGAGCGGTGACGACGCGGATCTTCGTGCCACGCGATGCGGCGGCCCGCGCGGTCGGTGCTGACCGCGTGGCCGACGCGCTGCTGGCCGAGGCCGGCCGGCGCAAGCTGGACGTGACGCTGGTCCGCACCGGCTCGCGCGGTCTCTTCTGGCTGGAGCCGATGATCGAGGTCGAGACGCCGGCAGGGCGCATCGCCTATGGCCCGGTGAAGGCCTCCGATGTGCCGGCCCTGCTCGAAGCCGGATTGATGCAGGGATCCGCACACGCCTTGCGCGTCGGGCGGCCCGAGGAGATCCCCTTCCTGCAGCGCCAGACGCGCATCACCTTCGCCCGCTGCGGCATCGTCGATCCACTCTCGCTCGACGACTACCGCGCCCACGGTGGCTATCGCGGGGAGGCGCGGGCGCGCGAACTGGGGCCGGCCGGCACGATCGAGGAAGTGGCGGCCTCCGGGCTGCGCGGCCGCGGCGGCGCGGGTTTTCCGGCCGGCATTAAGTGGAAGACGGCAGCCGATGCCGCAGCGGACCGCAAGTACATCGTCTGCAACGCCGACGAGGGCGACTCGGGCACCTACGCCGACCGGATGCTGATGGAAGGCGATCCGTTCTCGGTGATCGAGGGCATGACGATCGCGGGCTACGCGGTCGGCGCCGGCAAGGGCTACATCTACATCCGCTCGGAATATCCCGATGCGATCCGGACAATGGAGCAGGCCATCGTCGTTGCGCGCAACGCCGGCTGGCTAGAAGCCTTCGAGCTGGAAATCCGGGTCGGTGCCGGCGCCTATGTCTGCGGCGAGGAGACGGCGCTGCTCGAGAGCATCGAGGGTCGCCGCGGGCAGGTGCGCGCCAAGCCGCCGCTGCCGGCGCACAGGGGACTGTTCGGGCGTCCGACCGTGATCAACAACCTGGTCACCCTGGCGACCGTGCCGGCGATCCTGGCCGATGGCGCCAAGGCCTATGCCGCGTTCGGCGTGGGCCGGTCGCGTGGCACCATGCCGATCCAGATCGCGGGCAACGTCCGGCATGGCGGGCTGTTCGAGGCGCCGTTCGGTTTGACGCTGGGCGAGATCGTCGAGCAGATCGGCGGCGGCACCAGGAGCGGCCGGCCGGTCCGCGCCGTGCAGGTGGGGGGACCATTGGGCGCCTATTTCCCCCGCGCCCTGTTCGACACGCCGTTCGACTACGAGGCCTACACGGCCCGCGACGGGCTGATTGGCCACGGCGGGGTGGTGGTGTTCGACGACAGCGTCGACATGGCCCGCCAGGCGCGTTTCGCGCTCGAGTTCTGCGGCATCGAATCGTGCGGAAAATGCACGCCCTGCCGCATCGGATCGGTCCGCGGCGTCGAGACGATCGACCGGGTCATCGCCGGCGATCACCGCGACGCCAACCTCGCTTTGATCGAGGATCTCTGTCAGACTCTGAAATTCGGGTCGCTCTGCGCGCTCGGTGGCTTTACCCCCTATCCGGTGATGAGCGCGATCAGGCATTTCCCCGAGGATTTCGGCCGACCGCGCCGCGTGGCGGCCTAGCGAGGACTGACATGCCCCTCGTGCTCGAGACCGACTATGGAACGCCTGCCAGCGCGTCGACGGAAGCCGTCGGTCTGACGATCGACGGCACCCGCGTCACGGTGCCCGCCGGCACGTCGATCATGCGCGCCGCCATGGCGGCCGGCATCCAGGTGCCGAAACTCTGCGCCACCGATTCGGTCGATGCCTTCGGTTCGTGCCGCCTGTGCCTGGTCGAGATCGCCGGCCGGGCGGGCACGCCCGCTTCGTGCACGACGCCGGTGGCCGCCGGCATGGTCGTGTCGACCCAGACGGAACGCCTGAAGCAGGTCCGCAAGGGCGTGATGGAACTCTACATCTCCGACCATCCGCTGGATTGCCTGACCTGCGCCGCGAACGGCGATTGCGAGCTTCAGGACATGGCGGGCGCCGTCGGCCTGCGCGAGGTGCGCTACGGCTATGCCGGCGAGAACCACCTCGCCGAGGCGAAGGACGAGTCCAATCCCTATTTCACCTTCGATCCCGCCAAATGCATCGTCTGCTCGCGCTGCGTGCGCGCCTGCGAGGAGGTGCAGGGGACCTTCGCGCTCACCATCCAGGGTCGCGGCTTCGAGTCCAAGGTATCCGCCGGCATGGCGGAAAGATTCATCGAGTCCGAGTGCGTGTCGTGCGGCGCCTGTGTCCAGGCCTGCCCGACGGCGACGCTGATGGAAAAGACGGTCATCGAGACCGGACTGCCCGAGCATTCGGTGGTGACGACCTGCGCCTACTGCGGGGTCGGCTGCAACTTCAAGGCCGAGATGCGGGGCGAGGAAGTGGTCCGCATGGTGCCCGCCAAGGACGGCAAGGCCAATCATGGCCACTCCTGCGTAAAAGGCCGCTTCGCCTGGGGCTATGCCAATCACCGGGAACGCATCCTGAAGCCGATGATGCGCGAACGAATCGACCAGCCATGGCGTGAGGTGAGCTGGGACGAGGCGATCGGTCGTGTCGCATCGGAGTTCAAGCGTCTCCAGCAGACGCACGGCGTGCGTTCGATCGGCGGCATCACCTCGTCGCGCTGCACCAATGAAGAGACCTACCTGGTCCAGAAGCTGGTGCGCGGCGGCTTCGGCAACAACAACATCGACACCTGCGCCCGTGTCTGCCATTCGCCGACCGGTTACGGCCTGAAAGCGACCTTCGGCGCCTCGGCAGGAACCCAGGATTTCGATTCGGTCGAGCAGGCCGACGTGGTGATCGTGATCGGCGCCAACCCGACCGACGCCCATCCGGTCTTCGCCTCGCGGTTGAAGAAGCGCCTGCGCCAGGGCGCCCGGTTGATCGTCATCGATCCCCGCCGCATCGACCTCGTGCGCACGCCGCATGTCGAGGCGGCGCATCATCTCGCGCTGCGTCCCGGCACCAATGCCGCGATCCTGAATGCGCTCGCCCACACGATCGTGACCGAGGGGTTGGTGAACGAGGCGTTCATCCGCGAGCGCTGCGACCTATCGGCATTCGCCCATTGGGCCGCCTTCGTGTCGGAGCCGCAGAACAGTCCGGAGGCGGTCGGTCCGGTGGCGGGCGTTTCTCCGGACGAGATCCGCGGCGCCGCCCGGCTTTTCGCCACCGGCGGCAATGGGGCGATCTATTACGGCCTCGGCGTCACCGAACACAGCCAGGGCTCGACCGCCGTCATGGCGATCGCCAATCTCGCGATGGTGACAGGCAACATCGGCCGACCGGGCGTCGGCGTGAATCCGCTGCGCGGCCAGAACAACGTCCAGGGATCCTGCGACATGGGTTCGTTCCCGCACGAGTTCTCCGGCTACCGCCACGTCTCCGACGACGGCGTGCGCGCGACCTTCGAGGAACTGTGGGGCCGCCCGCTCGATGCCGAACCGGGCTTGCGCATCGTGAACATGTTCGACGCCGCCCTCGACGGCAGCTTCAAGGGGCTCTACGTGCAGGGCGAGGATATCCTGCAGTCCGACCCCAACACGCATCACGTGGTGGCGGCGCTGGCGGCGATGGAGTGCGTCGTCGTCCAGGACCTGTTTCTCAACGAGACGTCCAGCTACGCCCATGTCTTCCTGCCGGGCGCGACGTTCCTCGAGAAGGACGGCACCTTCACCAACGCCGAGCGGCGGATCAACCGCGTGCGCCGCGTGATGGCGCCGCGCAACGGCATGGCCGACTGGGAAGTCACGCTCGCCATCGGCAAGGCCATGGGCTTCGAGATGTCCTACGGCCATCCCGCCGAGGTGATGGACGAGATCGCCCGGCTGACACCCAGCTTTGCCGGTGTTTCCTACGATCTCCTCGACAGGGTCGGGTCGGTGCAATGGCCGTGCAACGCCGCGGCACCCGTCGGTACGCCGGTGATGCATGCGGAGGCTTTCCAGCGCGGCAAGGGCAACTTCATGATCACGGAATACGTGCCGACCGACGAGAAGGTCGGGCCGCGCTTTCCGCTGCTGCTGACGACCGGACGCATCCTGACGCAGTACAATGTCGGCGCCCAGACACGGCGCACCGCCAACATCGTGTGGCACGAGGAGGATGTGCTCGAGATCCATCCGCACGACGCCGAGGAGCGCGGCGTGCGCGACGGCGACTGGGTGAGGCTCGACAGCCGCACCGGCGCCACGACGCTCCGGGCCCGCGTCACCGACCGCGTCGCGCCGGGGGTGGTCTATACGACCTTCCACCATCCGGTGACCCAGGCGAACGTGGTGACCACCGACTATTCCGACTGGGCGACCAACTGCCCCGAGTACAAGGTGACGGCGGTCCAGGTGGCCCCTTCGAACGGTCCGAGCGACTGGCAGCGCGAGTATGGCGAGCATGCGCGCAGGAACCTGCGTATCGCCGGCGCCCCGGTGGAGTAGGGCGCATGGAGGCGGCCAAGCTGGTGATGATGGCCAACCAGATCGGCAAGTTCTTTGCCGCCCAGCGTGGCGCCGATCCGGTGGCCGCGATCGCCAATCATCTCGACAAGTTCTGGGAGCCGCGCATGCGCGCCGAGATCGCCGCGCACCTGGCGGCAGGCGGTGCCGGGCTCGATGGTCCGGTCCGTGCGGCGGTCGGTCGCCTGAAGGAAGCGCGGCCGCCGGGCATGGGGGTTTGAGTCGCTTCTCCATCGCCTCTACGGTGGGGCGAGGGCTGGGGGAGTATCGATGATTTCCGGGAGTATACGGCGGACCATCGCGGTCGGCGCCATCGGCAACGTGCTGGAGTGGTACGACTTCGCGATCTACGGCTACTTCGCCGCCGCGATCGGGCGCACCTTCTTTCCCAGCGAAGACCCCGTGGCCCAGGTACTGGCGGCCTTCGGCATTTTTGCCGTGGGCTTCCTCATGCGCCCCGTGGGCGGCGCGCTGATCGGCCATATCGGCGACAAGTACGGCCGCCGCGCCGCGCTCACCTTCTCGGTGGCGGCGATGGCGATCCCGACCTTCCTGGTCGGCGCCCTTCCGGGCTATCAGGTGCTGGGTGTGGCGGCGCCGATCCTGCTCACCGCGCTGCGCATGATCCAGGGCCTGTCGGTGGGCGGGGAATACACCACCTCGATCGTGTTCATGGTCGAGCGCGCGCCGGCGGGCCGTCGCGGCCTGATCGGTGCCATGGCTGGCTGCGGCGCGGTCGGCGGGATTCTGCTGGGCTCCGCGACCGGAACGCTGCTGGCCTCGACGATGTCGGCGGAGGCCCTGGAGTCCTGGGGCTGGCGTATCCCGTTCCTGGTGGGGCTCCTGGTCGGTCTCGCGGGCTTCCTTCTGCGTCGCCATGTCCAGGAAGCGCCCAAGACGCACAAGGCGGCACGCTCACCGCTGATCGAGACCATGCGCAACCATGGTCCGCTGCTGGCGCGCCTGGCAGCCCTTTCCGTCTTCAACTCCGTCGGCTTCTACCTGATGTTCGTCTACATCGTGAGCTGGCTCGAGCTCGTCGACGGCATGGCGCCGGCGCGCGCGCTCGGGATCAACACCATCAGCATGGCGGCGCTCTTGCCCCTCATGGTCGCGATGGGCTGGGCGACGGACCGCTTCGGCCGCAAGCCGGTGATGCTGAGCGCCGTCGCGTTCGGGTTTGTCGGCGCCTTGCCGTTCTTCTGGCTGATGCACCACGGCGATCCCGCACTCGTGCTTCTGGGGCAGATGGGCTTCGTCCTTGCCGTCGGCACCTTCGTCGGCACGCAGCCCGCCCTCATGGTCGAGGCAGCGCCGATGGCCGTGCGCTGCACGGCCATCGCGCTGGGCTACAACGTCACCCTGGGCGTGGTGGGCGGCCTCAGCCCTCTGGTGGCGACGTGGCTGGTCGAACGCACGGGCAACGACTACAGCCCCGCCTACATGATCATGGCCGCCGCGGCGATCTCCTTCGCGGCCCTGCTGCGCTTCAGGGAAAGCTACAGGGCGCCACTCGAGGTAGCCTAGAGATATGTCGCAGCCTGGACGCTAGAGCAGTTCCGGAACCACCCAGAGTGCGGGTTCGCCGCGCGCAACCCGCTGGACGTTGTCGAAGCCGTTGCGCAGTCGGGTGATATTGCTTTCCCAGGTTGGGCCCGCGAGGTGGGCTGTCAGCACGACATTGTCGAGCTTGAGCAGGGGATTGTCGGGTGGCGTCGGCTCCTCGTCGAAGACGTCGAGGCCGGCGCCGAACAGATTGCCCTTCGACAGCGCCTCGGTCATCGCCTTCTCGTCGATCACCGGGCCGCGCGAGGTGTTCACGATGACGGCGCTCTTCTTCATCATGGCGAGTTCCTGCGGGCCGATCAGGTGATGCGTGCTGTCGTTCAGCGGCACGTGCAGGGAGACGATGTCGGAGGTCCGCAGGATCTCGGGCAGCAGGCGGAAGCGGACGCCCAGCGCATCCTCCTGCTCCTCCTTGAGGCGGGAGATGTCGTAGTAGTGCACCTTCATTCCGAAGGCGAGGAGATCGGA
>NZ_SCVH01000027.1 GCF_004296935.1 Reyranella sp. | reverse complement strand
ATCGACGTCGAGGCCGGTCCACTTGCCCTGGCTGTCGGCGAAGGAGAAGCCCGCCAGGCCGGTGTTCACGGCGCACTGGACGAAGCCCTTGGCTTTTACCGCGTCGAAGGTCTGGCCGGCCCATGACGGGGTGGCAGCGAGGGCGACCGCGCCCGAAAGCGCCATCGCCGCGGCGATCGATTTGAGAAACATGCGAGGCCCCTGGTTGTCCCTGATACCGGGACCATAGCAAAAGGCGCGCCGCAAGGCGCGCCTTTGCCGTCAGGGAAGGCCGGTCAGATCGTCCGTTCGACCATCATCTTCTTGATCTCGGCGATCGCCTTGGCCGGATTGAGGCTCTTCGGGCAGGTCTTGGTGCAATTCATGATGGTGTGGCAGCGGTACAGCCGGAACGGATCCTCCAGCTGGTCGAGCCGCTCGCCGATGGCGTCGTCGCGGCTGTCGGCGATCCAGCGGTAGGCCTGCAGCAGCACGGCGGGGCCGAGGTAGCGCTCGCCGCTCCACCAGTAGCTCGGGCACGAGGTGGTGCAGCAGAAGCACAGGATGCACTCCCACAGGCCGTCGAGCTTGGCGCGCTCCTCGGGCGACTGCAGGCGCTCGCGCGTCGGCGGCTGGGTGCTCGACTTCATCCACGGCTCGATCGAGGCGAGCTGGGCGTAAGGTACGTTGAGGTCGGGCACCAGGTCGCGCACCACCGGCATGTGCGGCAGCGGGTAGATCTTGATGTCGCCCTTCACCTCGGAAATGAACTTGGTGCAGGCCAGCGTGTTGGTGCCGTCGATGTTCATGGCGCACGAGCCGCAGACGCCCTCGCGGCAGGAGCGGCGGAAGGTGAGCGAGCTGTCGATCTCGTTCTTGATCTTGATCAGCGCGTCGAGGACCATCGGGCCGCAGCTGTCCATGTCGACCTCGTAGGTGTCGACGCTGGGCTTCTTGCCGTCGTCCGGCGTCCAGCGATAGACCTTGAACGTCTTGACGTTCTTGGTGCCCGCCGCCGCCTTGTAGGTCTCGCCGACGCCGATCTTGGAATTGGCGGGCAGTGCGAATTCAGCCATCTATGCCTCTCAGTACACGCGGGCTTTCGGCGGGAAGGACTGCACGTCGTTCGACATCGGCTGCAGGCTGACCGGCCGGTAGTCGATGCGGGTCTTGCCGTTCTCCTCGACCCACACGACGGTGTGCTTCATCCATTCCTTGTCGTCGCGCTCGGGATAGTCCTCGCGGGCATGGGCGCCGCGGCTTTCCTTGCGGTTGGCGGCCGAGCGGATCGTGCCCTGGGCCTGGACGATCAGGTTCTCGAACTCCAGCGTCTCCACGAGATCGGAGTTCCAGATCATCGAGCGATCCTTGACGCGGATGTCGGCGACGCCGTCGAACACCTTGTCCATCTTGGCGCAGCCCTCGTCGAGGCTCTGCTGGGTGCGGAACACCGCGCAGTCGTTCTGCATGGTGCGCTGCATCGTGTTGCGCAGCTGGGCGGTGCCGGTGCCGCCCGCGGCGTGGCGCAGGCGGTCGAGGCGGGCAATGGCGGCCTCGCCGGCGCGCGGCATCTGGCGGTGCGCCTCGCCCGGCGTCAGCACCTTGCCGGCGCGGATGGCGGCGGCGCGGCCGAACACCACGAGATCGAGCAGCGAATTGGAGCCGAGCCGGTTGGCGCCATGGACCGAGACGCAGGCCGCCTCGCCCACCGCCATCAGGCCGGGCACGACGTGGTTGGGATCGCCGTCCTTCACCGTCACCACTTCGCAGTGAACGTTGGTCGGGATGCCGCCCATGTTGTAGTGGCAGGTCGGCAAAATCGGGATCGGCTGACGCGTGACGTCGACGCCGGCGAAGATGCGCGCGGTCTCGGCGATGCCCGGCAGGCGCTCGTGGATGACCTTGGGATCGAGATGCTCGACGTGCAGCTCGATGTAGTCCTTGTTCGGGCCGCAGCCGCGGCCTTCGCGGATTTCTATGGTCATCGAGCGGCTGACGACGTCGCGCGAGGCGAGGTCCTTGGCCGACGGCGCATAACGCTCCATGAAGCGCTCGCCGCTCGCGTTGGTGACATAGCCGCCCTCGCCGCGCACGCCCTCGGTGATCAGGCAGCCCGCGCCATAGACGCCGGTGGGATGGAACTGGATGAATTCCATGTCCTGGATCGGCAGGCCGGCGCGCAGCGCCATGGCGCCGCCGTCGCCGGTGCAGGTGTGCGCCGAGGTGGCGGTGAAATAGACGCGGCCGTAGCCGCCGGTCGCCAGCACCACCATGTGGGCGCGGAAGCGGTGGATGGTGCCGTCGTCGAGGTTCCACGCCATGACGCCGCGGCAGACGCCCGCCTCGTCCATGATGAGGTCGAGGGCGAAATATTCGATGAAGAATTCGGCGTGGTTCTTGAGCGACTGCTGGTAGAGCGTGTGCAGGATGGCGTGGCCGGTGCGGTCGGCGGCGGCGCAGGTGCGCTGGGCGATGCCCTTGCCGAACTCGGTGGTCATGCCGCCGAACGGACGCTGGTAGATCTTGCCTTCGGGCGTGCGGCTGAAGGGAACGCCGTAATGCTCGAGCTCGACGATGGCGGGGATGGCCTCGCGGACCATGTATTCGATGGCGTCCTGATCGCCCAGCCAGTCCGATCCCTTGACGGTGTCGTACATGTGCCAGCGCCAGTCGTCGGGACCCATGTTGCCGAGCGAGGCCGAGATGCCACCCTGCGCCGCCACGGTGTGGCTGCGGGTCGGGAACACCTTGGTGACGCAGGCCGTCTTCAGACCCTTCTCGGCCATGCCGAGCGTGGCACGAAGGCCGGCGCCGCCGGCGCCCACCACCACGACATCGTATTCGTGGTCGATCACCGTATAGGAACGGCCGCCGACATTGACCGTGCCTGGCGCGGCGCCGTTGCTCTTGCCGCTGCTCGCCTCCGCCATGATCAGCCTCCGAAACCGATACGCAGGATGGCCACGATGGCAGCCAGTCCAAAAACCACCGCGACGAAGCGGACCGCCACGATCAGCGCCAGCTTCCAGCCGTCGCCGTGGACATAGTCCTCGATAACGACCTGCAGACCGAGCTGACCGTGATGCAGGCCGACGGCGATGGTCAGGATCAACAGCACCATGACCAGCGGCGAGCCGATCCAGGCGCGTGCGATGTCGTAGTCGGCGCCGCTCAGCATCACCAGCGAGATCGCGAACCACACGACCAGCGGGATCAGCGCGATGGCGGTCAGGCGCTGCGCCCACCAGTGGTGCAGGCCGTCGCGGGCAGAGCCGAGGCCGCGGGCGCGGGCGAGAGGGGTTCTGAGATCGCTCATCGGACCCTCCTCACACCAGCCTGAGGCCGACGATCCACGACACCGCCGTGGCGATCGCTGAGACGGCGACCACGATCCAGCCGCTGCGGTAGGCGTCCTTCAGCTCGAAGCCATAGCCCGCATCCCAGAACAGGTGCCGGATGCCGTTGCACAGGTGATAGAAAGCGCAGAACAGCCAGCCGCCGAGCACGATGCGGCCCGCGATCGACATGTTGAAGCTCTGGAACAGGGCGTAGGCCTTCGGGCTCGCCGCGGCGTAGATCACCCAGGTCGCCAGATAGAGCGCGCCCACCGAGAGCGCGATTCCGGTCGCCCGATGCAGGATCGACAGAACGGAGGTGAGCTGCGGCCGGTAGACCTGCAGATGCGGAGAAAGCGGCCGGTGCACCGGCCGATTGGCGACGCTCATCGCGGGGAAACCTCACTCGCCGAAATCGGCTGAGCTTTTTTAGCGCGCGGCGGCCCCAAGTCAACGAATGTCGGTCCTATCCGTTCGTTAAGCCCCGGATTTCGCTGCGAAATTCACCTAGCGCCGCGGCATAAGCAGCCAGTAGTCGAGGTCGAGCACGACCGCCGGATGATACTTGCCATCCGGGCCCTTGCCCGGCCATTCGCCACAGGGGCAATCCTTGGCTGCGATGCTTCTCACTCGCAATGCTCCGACGTCCGAGCGACCCGGCAGCGGCGCCTTTTCCAGCACTTCCGACCAGGCATAGATCGTGTCGCCGCCGAAGGTCGGCGCGACATGGCTGCCGGCATTGATGGCGGCGACGCGAAAGCCGTTGGCCAGGCCGTTGAACGACAGCGCACGGGCCAACGATATGACATGACCGCCATAGGCGAGGCGCCGGCCGAAGCGCGTGTCCTTGCCGGCGAAGGCGTCGAAATGCACCCGTGCGGTATTCTGGTAGAGCCGCGTCGAGAACATGTGGTCGGAATCTTCCAGCGTCATGCCGCTGACATGGTCGATGCGCTCGCCGGCTTCGTAGTCTTCCCAACGATGCGACGAGCCCGCGGCGACGTCGTCGTAGGCGGCAAGCGACAGGCCGGCCGGAACGACCAGGCTGGATGGCGCCACCGAGGCCGCGGTCTTCGGCACGGAGGGCGCCGTCACGACCGCCTCGGGATCGCGCTTGTGCACCATCACCCAGCGCACGTAGTCGAGCACCATCTCGCCGCGCTGGTTCAGGCCGGTCGAGCGCACCCAGACCACACCGCTCGTTCGATTGGAATTCTCGCGCAAGCCGAGGACTTTCGAGTGCGCCGACAGCGTATCGCCGGGATAGACCGGCACACCCCAGACAAACTCGGCGTAGCCGAGATTGGCGACCGCATTCAGCGAGATGTCTGGCACGGTCTTGCCGATCACGACATGGAAGACCATCAGGTCGTCGAGCGGTGCGCGCGGCAGGCCGAGCGAACGCGCAAAGGCATCGGACGAGTTGATGGCGAAGCGCGAGCCGTAGAGTCCGATGTTCAGCGCCGCATCAGCCTCGGTCAGCGTTCGCGGCGTGGCATGGCGGATTTCCTGCCCGACGCGGAAGTCCTCGAAGAAGTTGCCGGTGCTCGTCTTGCTCTTGTTGGTCATGCGGCGGCCTGCAGCTCCTTGATCGCAGCGGCGAGCGAGAGCGCGCGCTCGGCCTGCTCGACGTGCAGGTTCTCGATCATGCGGCCATCGACCGTGACGACGCCCTTGCCCTCGGCCTGCGCCGTCTTGAAGGCGCTGACGATCTTGCCCGCCATCTCGAGTTCCGCGGGTGACGGCGCGAAGACCTCGTTGCAAGGCTCGACCTGGCTGGGATGAATCAGCGTCTTGCCGTCGAAGCCCATCTCCAGCCCCTGCTGGCAGACGGCGCGGAAGCCTTCGGTGTCCTGGATGTCGTTGTAGACGCCGTCGAGGATCGTGAGTCCATAGGCCCGCGCCGCCAACATGCCGATCCCGAGGGCGGCGATCATCGGCAGGCGCATCGGCGTATGACGGGCGCGCATGTCCTTGACGAGATCGTTGGTGCCCATGACGAACAGCGCGAGCCTGGGATGCGAGCCCGCGATCTCCTCGGCGCGCAGGATGGCCCGCGGCGTTTCCACCATCGCCCATACCGCCATCGACGCCGGCGCACCGGCGGCATCGAGCAACGCCACGACACTGGCGACATCGGCGGCACTTTCGACCTTGGGAACCAGAATGGCGTCGGCCCCCGATGTGGCGATCGCGGCGGCATCGGCCTTGCCCCAGGGAGTGGCGAGGCCGTTGCAGCGGATCGCGATCTCGCGTTTGCCGTAGGCCTTGCTGCGGGCCGCCGCCACGACGTTGGTGCGTGCCGCTTCCTTGGCGTCCGGCGCCACGGCGTCCTCGAGGTCGAAGATCAGCGCATCGGCCGGCAACGTCCGGGCCTTTTCGAGGGCGCGCGTGTTAGCGCCCGGCATATAGAGGACGCTGCGGCGCGGACGGACGGTTTTCATCTAAGGCTCCCCAACGATCCTGGGCGAAACGCGGCGGACTATAATGACGGGCCTCCTTGTGGCAAGCTGGCCGCGGCCATGCGCTTCCTCTCGCTCCAGAGCCATGTTGCCTACGGCTATGTCGGCAATCGGGCAGCAACTTTTCCCCTGCAACGATTGGGCCACGAGGTCTGGGCGGTCAACACGGTCGAGTTCTCGAACCACACCGGCTACGGCGCCTGGCGCGGGCGCACGGCCCCTGCCGATCAGGTGGCCGAGATCGTCCAGGGTATCGAGGCGCTGGGCCTGCTGCCCAGCTGCGACGCCCTGCTCACGGGCTATGTCGGCGACGCGGCCCTGGCCGACGTCGTGCTCGACACCGCACGCCGCGTGCGGGCGGCCAATCCCAAGGCGATCTGGTGCTGCGATCCGGTGCTGGGCGACATCGACACCGGCATCTACGTAAAGCCCGGCATCGACACTTTCTTTCGCGAACGCGCCATCCCGGCGGCCGACCTCGTGACGCCCAACCACTTCGAACTGGAACATCTCACCGGCCGCACCGTTTCGACCATGAGCGAGGCCCTGGCGGCCGCCCGTACACTCCTGAACGGTCCCAAGCTCGCCCTGATCACCAGCCTGCGGCGCGCCGATGCACCGGCCGACCAGATCGAAATGGTCGCCGTGAGCCGCGAGGCAGCCTGGCGGATCGTCACGCCCCTGATCGGCTTCGAGATCGCCCCGAACGGCACCGGCGATGCCGTCGCCGCCCTGTTCTCGGCCCATTGGCTGGCCGGCGGCGACGTGGCCGACGCGCTGGGCCGGGCGGCCTCGTCGATCTTCGCCGTGCTGCAGGCCACGCACGAACTCGGCGAGCGCGAACTGCAGCTCGTGGCGGCGCAGGACCGGCTGGTCTCGCCGCCGCGCCGCTTCATGGCCGAAAGACTGTAGGACGGCGATGAACGTCCCGGGCTTCGCCTTCAATCCCATCGCACTTGCGATCGAGGGCACGATCATCGGCTTCATGATCGCGGTGCCCGTCGGCCCGGCGGCGGCGCTCTGCATCCGCCGGTCCATCACCGTCGGCGCCGTGGCGGGCTACATGACCGGCATCGGCGCGGCCCTCGGCGATGCGGTGTTCGGGGCCGTGGCGGCCTTCGGCCTTTCCTTCGTCGAGGATTTCGTCGCCCGGCGCGAGGCCTGGCTGCTCGGCATCGGCGGCGCGGTGCTGACGATCATGGGCTGGACCACGATGCGCCATCGGCCGCGCACTGTCGGCGACCCGGTGGCCGACGACCTCGAGCACCGGGTGGCGACACACTTCCAGTACGCCAGCTCGAGCTTCTTCATCACCGTCTTCAATCCATTGACGGTGATGGCCTTCGGCGCGGCCTTCGCCGGCCGTAACCTGGCCGGCGTCGGCGCCAGCCTGCCCGACGCCGCCCTTCTCGTGGCCTCAGTGTTTTGCGGCGCGCTGGCGTGGTGGACGATCCTCTGCGCTGCCGCCGTGGCCCTGCGCACCCGCTTCACCGGCGCCGGCCTGCTGTGGCTGAACCGCTGCTCGGGCGCCATCATCATGGGCTTCGGGCTGGCGGCGCTGATCTCGCTGGCGCCGCTGCCCTGGAAGGATATCGCCCGCGGGTTCGGTCTCTAGATCAAGCCAGCGTGCAGGCGTCGTCGAAATTCATGCGCGGGCTGCGGGCGAAGATCTTCGACACATCGCCATAGCCGATGTTGCACAGGAAGTTGGTCTTGAAGCGCCCGTCCGGGAAGAAATTCTCGTCGACGACGGCATTGTTGAAACCGCTCATGGCGCCGCAATCGAGCCCGAGCGCGCGGGCGGCAATGATCAGATAGGCACCCTGCAGCGTGCCGTTGCGGAACGCCGTCGTCGATGCGACCTCTTCCTTGCCCGCTCCCTTGAACCAATGGATCGCCGTCTGGTCGTGCGGGAAGTGCTTGGGCAGATGTTCGTAGAATTGGCTGTCGTAGGCGACGATCGCGGTCACCGGCGCCGACATCGTCTTCTCGGTGTTGCCGGCGCTCAGCGCCGGCCTGAGCTTCTCCTTACCCTCCTTGGTGCGCACGAAGACGAAGCGCGCCGGTTGGGAGTTGGCCGAGGTCGGCCCCCATTTGGCCAGATCGTGGATGGCGCGCAGCTGGTCGTCGGTGACAGGCTTGGGCAGCCAACCGTTGTGCGTCCGCGCGTTGCGGAGGATCCTGTCGAGTGCCTTGTCATCGAGCATTGCGGTTTCCCTTCATCGTGAAGCAAACCGTATCGGAGGTTTTGTGCAGGGTCGAGCCAACGGTGGCGGAAGCAAGTTACGGGCCTGAAACCCCGCTCTTCGCTCCCGCTTGGCGGTTTGTGGTACGCTCGCGTCGTCCTTGTGCCTTGGAATCCATCGATGTTGCCGATTCTGCTCGATCCCGCAAAATTTCAGGATGCGCTGGTGACAGCCAAGGGCGAGCAGCGGGCGCATGTCGCGCTTCGGTCGCTCGAGACGCTGTGGTTCAACACCGGCACGCTGTGCAACCTCACCTGCCGAAACTGCTACATCGAGTCTTCTCCGAAAAACGATCGACTGGTCTATCTCAGCGCAGCCGAGGTCGCGTCCTACCTGGACGAGATCGAGCGCGACCGGCTTGGCACCAAGCTCATCGGCTTCACCGGCGGCGAGCCGTTCATGAATCCCGAGTTGCCGGCCATGCTGGACGACGTCCTCTCGCGCGGTTTCAAGGCCATGGTGCTGACCAATGCCATGAAGCCGATGCACAAGATGAAGACCGCCTTGCTCGAGCTTCACCGGCACCACGACAAGAACCTCACGATCCGCGTCTCGGTCGATCACTACGCGCCGGCGTTGCACGAACGCGAGCGCGGCCTCGGGAGCTGGAAGCCGACGATCGACGGGCTGGTGTGGCTGGCGTCGAACGGCTTCGACGTGCATGTCGCCGGCCGCCATTTCTCGGACGAGTCCGAGGACCTGGTGCGGACGGGCTACGCGAAGCTGTTCGCCGAACTCGGCGTCACCATCGACGCGCAGAACCCCGCAACGCTGGTGCTGTTCCCCGAGATGGATCCCACCGTCGACGTGCCCGAAATCACGACCGCCTGCTGGGGCATCCTGAAGAAGTCGCCGGACAGCGTGATGTGCGCCTCCTCGCGCATGGTGATCAAGCGCAAGGGCGCCCTGCGTCCCGCCGTCGTCGCCTGCACCCTCCTGCCCTACGATGCGCAGTTCGAACTGGGCGGGTCGCTGGCGGAGAGCAGCGACGCCGTTCGCCTCAACCATCCCCATTGCGCCAAGTTCTGCGTCCTGGGCGGTGCCGCCTGCAGCCAGTAGAACCGGCCCTCGACGTCGTCATTCCGACGCTGAATGCAGGCGCAACGCTCGCCGCCACGCTGGCGGCCCTGCAGGGCGAACTGTCGATCGCGATCGCCGTCTGCGACGGCGGATCGACCGACGAGACCGCAGCGATCGCCCGGCGGGCCGGCGCGACGGTCGTGACGGCGCCCGCCGGACGCGGCGGTCAGCTCGCCGCGGGCGCCATCGTCGGCGACGCTTCCTGGATTCTTTTCCTGCATGCGGACACGGTCCTGGAGCCCGGCTGGGCCAACGCCGTCCGGGCCTTCACGTCGCGTCGGGCGAACATCGGCAAGGCGGGCTACTTCCGCCTGCGCTTCGACTCCGCCGACCCGCGCGCCCGTCGTGTCGAACGGCTGGCGTCGTGGCGGGCCCGCAGGCTTGGCCTTCCCTACGGCGACCAGGGATTGCTGATGGCGCGCGCCCTCTACGAGTATCTCGGCGGCTTCAAGCCGCTGGCGCTGATGGAAGATGTCGAACTCGTCCGCCGCGTGGGCCGCAAGAACCTGGTGCCGCTCGATGCCGAGGCGGTCACCTCGGCCGTGCGCTACGAACGCGATGGCTGGGTGATGCGGCCGCTGCGCAATCTGTCCTGTCTCGCGCTCTTCATGGCCGGGATGCCGCCCGCCGTCATCGCGCGGCTGTACGGTCGATGACACGCCACCTCGTGATCTTCGCCCGCACGCCGCAGTTCGGCCGGGTCAAGCGACGCCTGGCGCGCGACGTCGGCATGGCTGAAGCAACACACTTCTATCGCGCGAGCCTAGGCCGGCAGATCGAGATGATGGCGCGCGATCCGCGCTGGACGGTCTGGCTGTTCGTGACGCCGGACACCGAGATACGTCATCCCGCCTGGCGGGGCGCCGTGCTGCCGCCGCGCGTCCGACCACAGGGGCGAGGCGATCTCGGACAACGCATGCTTAAGCCGTTCCACACGCTGCCGCCCGGGCCGGTCGTTCTCGTCGGCAGCGATATCCCCGGGATGCGCCCGTACCACATCGCCCACGCCTTCCGGCTGCTCGACCGGTATGAGCTGGCGTTTGGGCCGGCAAGCGACGGCGGCTTCTGGCTGATCGGTGCGCGGCGGCGGCGGCCGATGCCGCGCGGCCTGTTTGCCGGCGTGCGCTGGTCGACGGCACACGCGCTGGCCGATACGCGCGCCAACGTGCCGACGGAAATGTCGGCCGGTGAGGCAGATACGCTGGACGATATCGACACCGCCGACGATCTGCGGCGGTTTCAGCTCAGGCGGCGGGCGCGCGCTGCTTGAGCACGGCGAGTTCGGCCCGCACGGCGGCGAACACCGAGTCCCAGTCGCCCGGCTTGGGCTGACGGAACAGGCGCGCCGAGGGATACCAGGGCGCCTCGGTGCCGCCGAGCTGCCACCGCCAGTCGGCCGTCGCGGGCAGCAGCACCCAGGTCTTCATGCCCGTCGCCGCCGCCAGATGCGCAATCGGCGCATCGATCGAGATCAGCAGATCGAGCTGGGAGAGTGCGCTGGCCGCCTCGGCGAAATCGAAGATGCCGCGACCGACATCGTGCACCAGGCCGCCGGCCCCGAACTGCTGGATGTCCTTCTGGTGCGCGCCACCCTGCAGGCTGAACACCAGCAGTTCCGCATCGCCCGCCAGCGGCAGGAATTGGGCAAAGGGAGCCGAGCGCTGGCGGTCCAGCGGCTGGCCCGGCATGGCCGCCCAATAGATGCCGACGCGCAGCTTCGCCTTCTCGAGGCGGCCGAGCTTGATGCGGCTGTCGGCCGGCGCATGGAGATACGGCGGCTCGGCGGCCAGGGCGGCGAAGTCGGCGCGGCAGAGATGGGGCAGCGACACCATCGAGGCATGGACGTCGAACGCCGGCAGCGGCTCGCCTTCGGCGATCACGCGGTCGATGTAGTCGACGTTGGCGAGCAGCTCCTTCAGCAGCGCCTGGCAAAGCACCAGGACCGTGGCGCCGCGGCGCTTGAGCTCGCGCGCGAAGCGCACGAACAGCAGCACGTCGCCCAGTCCCTGCTCGGGATACAGGAGGATGCGCTTGCCGCGGATCGATCCGCCGTCCCACGCCGGCTGGCTGAACTCGGGCGTCGGCGTTTCCGGCAGGCGCTTGCGCGTTTCGTAGGCGCCGAAACCTTCCTGCAGCTCACCGCGCATCAGCAGCGCAATGGCAAGCTCGACGCGGGCGCGGCGGTTGTCGGGATTGAGCGCCAGCGCGCGGCCGAAGCAGCCGACGGCCTCGTCGAGGCGGCCGAGATCGCGCAGGCAGAGCGCCAGGTTGAAGAAACCCTCGCCGTAGTCGCGGTTGAGCGTGATCGACTGGAAGTGATGCTTCACCGCCTCGTCGAGATGGTTGGCGGCGCGCAGCGCGTTGCCGAGATTGGAATGAAGCGCGGGATTGTCGGGATCAGCGGCAAGCGACAGCCGGTGATGCGAGACCGAGGCGTCGAGCTTGCCGACCAGCCGCAGTGCCACGCCGAGGTTGTTGTGCAACTCGGCGTGATAGGGACGCACCGCGAGCAGCCGCAGATACGACGTGATCGCCTCGTCGAGCCGACCCGAGCGATGGGCCTGGGAAGCCAGCCGCAGCTGCTGGACGAAGCTGTCGGCCTCGCTGCCGAACAGCGGCGTCGGCTGGGTGGAGGCCGTGGACTCCGGCTTCGTCGGATGAATGGTCGGCGTGTCGGTCACGTCTGGTCGCTCAGGTGGGCGTATTGCCATCTTACATCAAGAAATACCAATAAGCATCTGGACTAAAATGCTTATCTGGACATCTAACCTGTCCTCGGCGGCCCGGAAAATGGCACTGCCGCAGGTCTATGCCTACTAGATGTAGCCCTTGATCAGCTCCTCGGCGATCTGGACGGCATTGAGCGCCGCTCCCTTTCGCAGATTGTCGCTGACCACCCACATCGCGAGACCGTTGTCGATCGTGGGATCGACGCGGATGCGGCTCACGAACACGCCGTCCTGCCCGGTCACTTCCTGCGGTGTGACGTAGCCGCCGTTCTCGCGCCGGTCGACGACCAGGATGCCCGGCGCCGCTGCCAGCACGCGACGCGCCTCGATCTCGTCGAGCGGCTGCTCGAGCTCGAGATTGATCGCCTCGGCGTGGCCGACGAAAGTCGGCACGCGCACGCAGGTCGCATGCACCTTGATCTTGGGGTCGAGGATCTTCTTGGTCTCGACCACCATCTTCCATTCTTCCTTGGTCGAGCCGTCGTCCATGAAGACGTCGATGTGGGGAATGACGTTGAAGGCGATGCTCTTGGTGAACTTCTTCGGATCCAGCGACTGGTTCACGAAGAAGCTCTTGGTCTGGCTCAGGAGCTCGTCCATGCCTTCCTTGCCCGCGCCCGACGTCGACTGGTAGGTCGACACCACGACGCGCTTGATCTTCGCCGCATCGTGGATCGGCTTCAGCGCCGCCACCATCTGGATGGTCGAGCAGTTGGGATTGGCGATGATGCCGCGGCCCTTGTAGCCGGCGATCGCCTTGGGATTGACCTCGGGCACGACCAGCGGGACATCGGGATCCATGCGCCAGTACGAGGTGTTGTCGATCACGATCGCGCCGGCCTTGGCAGCGCGCGGACTGTGCTCGGCCGATACCTTGGCGCCGGGCGAGCTCAACACGATGTCGATGCCCTTGAAGTCGAACTTGGCGAGATCCTGGACTTTCGTCGTCTTGTCGCCGAACGACGCCACCAGGCCCACCGAACGCGCGGAAGCCAGTGCAACGACGTCATCGGCCGGGAAGTTTCTCTCGGCCAGGATATTCAGCATTTCGCGACCGACGTTGCCGGTCGCGCCGACGACGGCGACTCTGTAGCCCATGGTTCTCTGCGCTTTGCGGGCGCGCTCCCCTGATTGAAGGACAGAGGGGGATACGCGCCGGAACCGGGGCTGGCAACTACTCTGCCGAGGCGCCGGAGGCCTTGATGATGGGCAGCCAGAGCGCGAGATCGTCGCGCACCAGCTTCTGCGCCGCGGCGGGCGAGCCCGGCGGCAGCATCTCGATGCCCTGGGCCAGCATCTTGTCGCGAACCTGCGGCAATTGGCCGATGCGGTTGATCTCGGCGTTGAGCCTGGCGATCACCGGTCCGGGCGTTTGGGCCGGCACGGCAAACCCCATCCAGGTGTTCACCACGTAATCCTTGACCCCCGCTTCGATCATCGTCGGCACGTTGGGCAGGAGGTCGGAGCGCTTTTCGCTGGTGACGGCGAGCGCCTTCAGCTTGCCGCCCTTGATCAGGCCGATGACCGTCGGCGTGTTGAACAGGCCCATCGCCACCTCGCCGTTGGCGACCGCCTGGATGCCGGCCGGCGTCGCGCGATAGGGCACGTGCTGCAGCTTCACGCCGGTCCTGAGTTCGAGCAGGACTCCGGACATGTGATGGCTGGTGCCGACACCTCCCGACGAATAGGTGAGCTCGCCCGGCTTGGCGCGTGCCTGCGCCAGCAGGTCGGCCACGGCCTTGGCCGGATTGTCGGGCGACACGATCAGGACGTTGGAGACGCCGCCGCTCACCGCCACCAGCGCCAGATCCTTCAGCGAGTCGTAGCCCGGTGTCTTGTAGAGCCCGATGTTGAAGACCATCGTGCCTTGCGAGACCAGGCCCATCGTGTAGCCGTCGGCCGGCGCACGTGCCAGTTCGGCCGTGGCGATGGTGCCGCCGGCGCCGGTCTTGTTGTCGACCACGATGGTCTGGCCGAGCGACTTGCCGAGTTCATCGGCGAACAGCCGGGCCACGATGTCGGCGGTGGCGCCGGGCGCCAGCGGCACGATCATGCGGATCGACTTGGCGGGCCAGGCCTGCGCCATCGCGGGACCCGAAAAGGCCGCGAACGCCGACGCGAGGAAGACTCTCTTCGTGATCACCATGGCATGTCTCCTAGAGGCCGACGGATTGGGCGACCAATGTCGCGAGCTTCTGGCGCAGGCGAGCCACGAGCCCGCCCTTGCCGCGCTTGCCCACGAGGTTCTTCATTTCGTAGGGATCGCTCTTGAGGTCGTAGAGTTCGTCGCACGCCACGCCGTCGAGCGATTTCTGCGTCCAGTGGATGTACTTGTAGCGCCGGGTGCGGATCGCCTTGTAGCTCATGCCGATCAGCCAGGGCATGGCGTTCTCGCTGAAGTACTCGCACAGGAACGATTTGCGCCAGCCCTTGGGTTTGTTGCCTTTGGCGAGCGGCCGCAGCGACAAGCCCTGCATGGTTTCGAAGTCTGCGGCCTTGCCGCCCGCGAGGTCGACCAGCGTCGGCGCAATGTCGAGCGCCAGCACGAGGTCGTCGTTCAGTGTGCCTGGCTTGAACCACGCCGGATAGCGGATGAGGAACGGCGACTTGATGCCTTCCTCGTAGGCGAAGCGGCGCTCGGGCCCGAGCCCGTGCTCGCCGAAGAAGTAGCCGTTGTCGCCCAGGAACAGGACGAAGGTGTTGTCGAGCTCGCCACTCTCCTCCAACGCCTTGAAGACGTCGCCCATGCCCTCGTCGACCGAGGCCATCATCGCGGCACGCAGCCGGATCTCCTCGTCGGTGCCGGCCAGGATGCCGTCGAGCAGCTTGCGCGAGGCCTCGTTGGTGCGCATCGCCAGCGCTTCGGTCCAGGCGGGCTTGTCCTTCACCACCTTGGCCGCCGGCAGGACATTCGGCCGGCGCGGAAAATGCGCACCCTTGTAAAGGTCGGCATGGCGCGGCGCGGGCCGGTAGCCGCCGTCGGTGAAATCGATCGTGCCGTCGGCCGCCTGGTAGGCGTCGGGATGCACCGCCTTGTGGGCAAAGAACAAGGCGAAGGGCTTGTCGCGCTTCTTCTTCAGGAAATCGACCGCATGCCCGTTCAGGAGGTCGGTGATGTAGCCTTCGTGCTTTCTCTCATCGCCGTCGATATTGAGGATCGGATCGACGATCGAGCCGTGGCCGGGAAAGCTCACCCACTTGTCGTAGCCCGGCCGCGGGCCGCCGGAATTGCCCATGTGCCATTTGCCGACATGGGCCGTCTCGTAGCCCAGCCGCTGCAGGATCACGTGATAGTTGGGCAGGCGGTGGCTGTGCGCATCGCGCGCCACATTGTCGATGATGCCGTGCCGGCTCGCATACTGGCCGGTCAGGATCGAGGCGCGGTTGGGCGAGCACAGCGGCGTCGTGTGGAACGCCTGGGTGAACATCGCCCCTTCGTGGCCGATCCGGTCGATGTGCGGCGTCTTCATGTAGGGGTGACCGCAGATCCCCAGCTCGTCGAACCGGAGATCGTCGATCAGGACGATCAGGAAATTGGGTTTGCGCTTCTTTGCCGCCATGAAAACTCCCGTGCACGCCGCGTGCCGGAACGCACGCTAGCGGCCGGTCTTGACGGACACCAGAGGGTCGCGCCCATATCGACGCAAAGGGGATCTTTTATGACTGAAACTGCCCTGCCCTTGGCGGGCTTGCGCGTGCTGGACATCAGCTCGTTTATCGCCGCCCCCGCAGCCGCCGTCGTGCTGGGCGACTGGGGCGCCGACGTGATCAAGGTCGAAGGGCCTGAAGGCGATCCCAACCGCCGCATCATGCACGATTCGTCGAACTATCCGAAAAGCCCGGTCAACTATCCCTGGCAGATGGATTCACGCAACAAGCGCTCCATCGTGCTCGATCTCAAGCAGGCGGATGCGCGTGCCGCGCTCGACAGGCTGATCGCCATCTCCGACATCCTGATCTGCAACTTCCCGCCGCCGGTGCGCGACAAGCTCAGGCTCGCCTACGACGACGTGAAGAAGGTCAACCCGAAGCTGATCTACGCCTCGCTCACCGGCTACGGCGAGAGCGGCCCCGATCGCGACCGGCCAGGCTTCGACGCCACCGCCTACTTCGCCCGTTCGGGTCTCCTGGATGCGCAGCGCTACGAAGGCGGCCCGCCGGGCGTGCCCGGGCCGGCGCAGGGCGATCGTGCGACGGCGATGACGCTGGTGTCGGCGATCCTGATGGCGCTGATGCATCGCACGAAGACAGGCGAAGGATCGTGGGTGGGCACGTCGCTGCTCGGCAACGGCCTGTGGTCGTGCGGCGTGATCGCCCAGGCGGCACTCGTCGGCGCCTTCCTGCCGCACCGGCCGCCGCCCGACCGGCCGCGCTCGGCACTGGGCAACATCTACCGCACGGCCGACGATCGCTGGCTGCAACTCACCATCGTGCGCGCCGACAAGCTCTGGGCGCCGCTCTGCCGGGCGATGGGATTGGATTCCCTGATCGACGATCCGCGCTTCGCGTCAGAGCCCGAGCGTCGCGCCCGCGCACCTGAACTCGCCGGCATCCTGAGCGACACCTTCGCAACAAAACCCTACGAGCATTGGCGCGAGGCGCTGGCGGCGCACAGCGTCACCTTCGGCGTCATCAGCCGGCCGCAGGACGTGCCCGACGACCAGCAGGCCGTGGCCTGCGGCGCCGTCGTCGACACGGCGATCCCCGGGATGCCGCGCACCCTGGCCGATCCCATTCGCCTCGGCTTCGCCAGCCAGCGCATCGCCCATGCCGCCCCCGAACTGGGCGAACATGGCGAGGAAGTGTTGCGCGAGGCGGGCCTCAGCGTCGAAGAGGTCGCGACGCTGAAGGCAAGCGGCGCCCTCAAGTGACAACAGAAGAACCGTTGCCGCTGGCCGGGCTTGTCGTTCTCGACGTCAGCTCGTTCATCGCCGCCCCCGCGGCGGCGGCGGCGCTGGCCGACTACGGCGCCGACGTGATCAAGATCGAACCGCCCGGCGACGGCGACCCGCACCGCAACAGTTTCAGGAACGCGAGCTACCCGCAGAGCGAGCACAATTTTCCGTGGCAGCTCGATGGCCGCCTCAAACGCTCGCTCGCGCTCGACCTGAAAACCGACGGCGCCCGCACCATCCTCGAGCGGCTGCTGAAGCGGGCCGACGTGATGATCGTGAACTTCCCGCCGCCGGCACGCGAGCGGCTCAGGCTGCGCTGGGAAGACATCGAGCCGATCAATCCGCGCCTTATCTATTGTTCGCTGACGGGCTACGGCGAGACCGGCCCCGACCGCGACCGGCCGGGCTTCGACGTCACCGCCTACTTCGGCCGCTCCGGCATTCTCGACGCGGCGCGCTACGAGGGCGGCCCGCCCGGCCTCTCGCTGCCGGCCCAGGGCGACCGCGCAACGGCCATGACCCTCGTCGCCGCCATCCTGATGGGCCTGCGCCGCCGCGACCAGACCGGCAAAGGCGGCTGGGTCGGCACCTCGCTCTACGCCAACGGCGTGTGGGCCAACGGCACGTCCGCGGCCGGCGCGCTGATCGGCGCCAAGCTGCCGCCGCGCCAGGGACCCGACAAGCCGCGCAACGCCCTCACCAATCTCTACCGCACCAGCGACGATCGCTGGCTGCAGCTCCTGATGGTGCGCGACGACCGGCTGTGGGAAAAATTCTGCGCCGTCATCGATCGGCCCGAGCTCCTGGTCGACGAGCGCTTCGCCGGCCGGCCCGAGCGCCGCGCCCATGCGATGGACCTCTTCGCCATCCTGAAGCCCGTCTTCGCCGCCCGCCCCTACGCGGAGTGGGAACGCCTGTTTGCCGGCACCGGCATCCCGTTCGGCGTGATCGGCCGCCTGGCCGACGTGATCGACGACGAGCAGGCGGAACACGCCGGCATCTTCGCCGCCACCACCAACCCCGACATCCCGCGCACCGTTAACACGCCCATTCGCCTGGGCTTCGCGAGCCCGCGCACCGCAGGCCCGCCGCCCGCCGTCGGCCAGCACAATGACGAGGTGCTGCGCGAGGCGGGCTTCTCCGATTCCGAGATCGCCGCCCTCAAGAAGTCCGGCGCTTTGGGTTAGGGGCTGAATCATTCTCTGCCCCCGCTTGCGGGGGAAGTGCCGCGTCATACGCGGCGAAGGGGGTCAAAAGTATCGATGAATACTCACCTGCTGACGACCCCCTCCGCCCTACGGGCACCTCCCCCGCGCAAGAGCGCGAGGGAGGAGAACGAGAGCCAAGAGGAAGCGATTCTGATTCAGTTGGAAAGACGCTAGACTGGTTGCCATGGCCGCGCGCTTCCAGACCTACGCCGAGTTCTGGCCGTTCTATCTCAGGGAACACGCCAAGCCTACGACGCGCGCCATCCACTATGTCGGCACCATCGGCTCGGCCGCGTTCCTGGTCTGGGCGCTCGCCACCCAGAACTGGTGGTGGCTGCTGGCGGTGCCTTTCTTCGGCTACGGCCCCGCCTGGTTCAGCCATTTCTTCGTCGAGAAGAACAAGCCCGCCACCTTCGAGGCGCCGCTGTGGTCGCTGATCAGCGACTATCGCATGTGCGGCCTGTTCCTGAGCGGCCGCCTCGGCGACGAGCTGATGAAGCACCAGGTTCGCGACTGAGCGCTTCAGGCTATGGGATAGTAGAGGCCGAGTACGTTCTTCGGTGGCGGAGAAGAATTCCCACGGCCGTTCGTCATTCCTTCAGAGCCTTTCTACTAGGCCGTGTACTCATAAATTGCCGATGTCGACTATGCCAGCAATAGCGACCAGAAAGCGAACAGACGCAATTGCATGACCTGCCAGCGTCGAACTCATAAGCGCCTATTGCACCGCATGCTCGGGGGCACAGCGATGAATCTCCAATGCCCGTTTCGGAAAACAGGGATTCGGCCCCCTCAGAGGTTGGCCTCCACCTTCGAGACATGCTCGGCGATCATTCTCGCAAGGTCAGTGGAGTGCGTGGCCGTCACGGAATGGGCCGCGCCCGAAACCGTCGCGAGCGAAGCATTGGGGATGATGCCGCTGCTTCGATCAAGTCACCTCCTCCAGGGGATTTTTGCCACCGGGGCAGCTGACGTACGATGATCTTTCGGCAGGTCATGCAACTGTCACCTTGAGTGGCACCGTCCGCCCCTCATGCAACGTCGCAGCCACAGTCGAATGACTGGCGGCCCATTCCACAATTTCCCGAAGCTGTTCCTCGGCCGCGTCAACCGACCCAATTCTCACGTCCATTCGCATTCCACCGAGCGCAAGGGAAATACCGTCGATCCCGACCGCACCGCGCACATCAGTATCGGCATGGACGATGACCTCGAGCTTTCGTAGTTCTATCCCACGCAAAGCGGCTCGCATGGCTATTGCAGTGGCCGTGCAGGACGCAAGAGACGCCCGCAACAGCCAGCCAGGACTTGGGCCACTATCGCAGCCGCCCAGCGGCTTCGCCATATCGGTCACGACCCTTTGGCCTTCTGGGCCGCTGATTTCGCAGGCAAGGCCGTTCTGCCAGACCGCGTTCGCCGCCACTCTTTTGGTGGCAGCCGATGGGCGTTCGCGAAAAAGCCGCTGCGCTCGTTCGAGGGCCTCGCGGACATTCCGGTTGGACATTGGCAATTCTCCGTATCTGCCGGCCGAGATTCGGCACGGCGTTATTTGCTCTGGACGGCAGCTCCCTTGATCCCTGCAACAACGACAAATTCACCGGGGACTGCATACGCTTTTCCCCGCCGATACGGCTCGAGGGAGAGGAGGTATTCCGTGTGTGCTTGCTGCTTCACGTCGTCCGAAAACCGACTGTAGGCGAGACCGACGGGGCCACCGGCAAACGCCGCCACGCACGCTTCCTCGGCGGATGCATAGTGAAGGTGTGTATCCAGGCGTCTTGCCGATGTGTTTGTGAACCCTGCGGCAACAAAGGCGTGCTGCAACCCGTCGCCGGTGCCGAGACGAAAGAACATCGGGCACACGTCCGACTGCACACGGGCGTCCACAATCGAAAAGATTTCTGCCCACCCACATCTATTCCGCTGACCCCACACAGCTGCTACCGCGCGTCCGCCGGGCCTAAGAATGCGATGAAACTCGCGCAGTGCTTTTTCCGGCTCAGGCAGGTACATCAAACCAAGGGCACACAAGACAGCATCGAACGATTCCTCGGCAAACTTCAGGTCTTCAGCGTCCATGCGCTCGAAGCGCGCGTTGGTAGCACCGCGAACGCGCGCCGCCAGACGCGCCGCAGCGACCATCTGTTCCGAAATGTCGGTCCCGACAATCTCGCATTCTGGATCAACGACGGCTGCTGCCCTGATGGTCACAAGGCCGGTGCCGCATGCCACATCCAGAATGCAGTCGCGTGGTGTGATGTTCGCCAGTTCAAGGAGGGCGGTCTGCGCGGGCTCAAGCTGGGCGTGCCATGAGCGTTCGTAATTGGAAACAGCCTTGTCCCAACCGTAGCGTTGAACCCGTCGTTGCAAATTCGCGTCCATCTGCGGCTCCCATGCGGACCAAAGCTCCAACTTCCGCGCACTTTCGCTGGCCCGGCGATGTTGCCGCTAGTCATCGATGCGTACTGTGGTCGGTACGCTTGTAGTACTAGGCGTGGGACCGCCGGACGGCTAAGCTTGAACTAGGAGGCTCAGGCAATGTCTGAAAAGCCCTACGGCCTGTTCTGCCCGATCTCGAAGGCTTGCGAGATTCTGGAGCCACGCTGGACGATGCCAATTCTCGCCGAAATGTCGTGCGGCACCACTCGCTTCAATGACCTTCGACGTGGGATGCCCCGAATATCGCCCACCGTGCTGTCGAAGCGGCTCAAAGAGATGGAAGAGCAGGGCCTCATCGAGAGAATCATCGACAAGGGGAGCGGGACGGTGGACTACATGCGTACGCCACTCGCCCTGGAGTTGCACCCAATCCTGGTGGCGTTGGGGCACTGGGCCCAGCGCAATATCGATGCGGAAGCTGCTTTGTGTGATCGAGATGCTCCAACATTGATGTGGTTGCTACGCCGCAAGATCAATACGGACGAACTGCCGGCAACACGCGTTGTCATGCGATTTCACTTTACAGACGCGCCCAAGAAGAAAAGCAACTACTGGCTCGTCGCCAAGCCCGGGTTGGCGGTCGACCTGTGTGTGTCTGATCCAGGTTTTGATGTAGATCTCTATGTCGACAGCGAGATACCCATCCTGACCGGTATCCTGTTTGGTCGGTATTCACTTCCACTGGAGCTCGAGCGGGGTGGACTTAGGCTCGTTGGCGCACCTCGGCTCAGTCGAACTATCAACAAATGGCTGAGCCTCAGCTATTTCGCATCGTCTGCCAGACTTGCGCAGATGGACGAATTCAACTCGATTTCTGGATTTTCCGAGATGAGCGCTATCAACGACAGATCGTGGATTAAGTGAAAGCCGACGTCCGCTGAGCTGCTGGCAACAGCTGCAGCCATTGGCGGTCAAGAGCGGTGGCGTATCGGCTAGATGATCTCTTCGCCGGCCAAATTCAGAACGTCACTGCCGCCCTCTCGGTCAGCCAGTTGCCCAATATCTTCGGGCATTGAGTCCACGCCCTAGTCCCCTTGCACAGTGGTTTTGACCCGTTGACTGCCGCAGGACTGGAAATGCAAGCACTGCCAGCGCTTGAGAAAGTTCCAGCATGATTTGACAAGTTCAGCAGGTTTTTGCTAAGAAAAAATATATTGTGGCGGATCGCATGTCTGCTGCTTCCAGGCCCGCCCGGCCCCTGATCCCAGGAGGCGCAGCGGGCTTTTTCCTGTCCAAACGAGGTCCAGATGTCCAAGCCGCAAAGCCGCGGCCCCGGTCGCGCGCCCCTGCCCGCGGCCAAGGTGGCTGCCTTCTTCCATCATCTCGGCCGCACCGGTTCGGTGACGGTCGCCGCCAACCGCGCCCAGCTCCGGCGCAGCTCGCTCTACCAGAGGCGCCAGGACGACGAGGCCTTCGCCGAACGCTGGGCCCAGGCGCTCGATCTCGGCGTCGAGCGGCTGCAGGACAACGCCATGAACCGCGCCCTGCACGGCACGCCGAAGCCGGTCTGGCGCAACGGCCGACAAGTCGGCTCGGTCCAGCAGTTCGACAATCGCCTGCTGCAGTTCCTGTTGCGCTCGCATCGCCCGCCAGACCGGGAAGCCCGCGTTTCGCGCCGCCGCCCAGCACGGCATGCGCTATCTGATCTCGCTCGCCGAGGACGGCTTCGTCGTGCCAGGCGCCCTGCTTGCCGACCGAGAACTGTCGCGTGAACCCGCGCACGTTACGGTCGTCGGCGCCAAGGACGATCCAGACGCGCGGGCGCTCTATCAGGCCGCGCGCACCTACCCGACGCGCTATCTCCGCATCGAATGGCTGGACCGCCGCGAAGGTCCGCTGCCGTCCGCCGATGTCGACTATCCCGACCTGCCGCAGGCGGCGGCCTATGCCTGCGCCAACGGCGCCTGCTCGGTGCCGGTCTTCGCGGCCGCTGACGTTCATCGCATCGTGGCAAAGATCGACGACCGCTAACCCCCTCCGCCCTACGGGCACCTCCCCCGCTGCGCGGGGGAGGAGAGAAAGAATAAAACTCCTCCCCCATCATATGGGGGAGGTGGCCGTAGGCCGGAGGGGGTCATGGGTGCAAGACCCCGCCCCCTTGCGTCATCGGGGGGCGGAGGCCACATTGCGGACGACACGAAATTTCCCCCTTCGAGGACACATGGAAACGTTATTGACGGGCGCGGCGCCGCAGGCTGTCCCCGCCGACCTCATCAAGGACAGCGACCAGACCAAGTTCGCCAAGGACGTGATCGAGGCCTCGCGCACCGTCCCGGTCATCGTCGATTTCTGGGCGCCGTGGTGCGGGCCGTGCAAGACGCTGCAGCCGATGATCGAAAAGGTCGTCAAGGAGGCCAAGGGGGCGGTCAAGCTGGTCAAGATCGACATCGACAAGAACCAGATGCTGGCCCAGCAGCTGCGCATCCAGTCGATCCCGGCGGTCTATGCCTTCTTCGGCGGCCGGCCGGTCGACGGCTTCATGGGCGCGGTGCC
>NZ_SCVH01000026.1 GCF_004296935.1 Reyranella sp. | reverse complement strand
TCGCTCCCCGATGATATTTCCAGTGCTCATCGGGGCGTCCCGGCCTCGTTAACGACGCGGCAAATAAAGGAGTTCTCCGCAGCCGTCTACATTCGACACATCACGATTGATTGTATCCGGCGGAAGCCGGCAACCAGGAGAGAAGAAATGCCTGCCAAACATACCGGCGCCTGCTTCTGCGGCGCCGTTGAGGTTGAGGTCACGGGCGCGCCCGAGGCCATGGGTTACTGTCACTGCAGTTCCTGCCGGTCGTGGTCGGCGGGGCCGGTAAACGCCTTCACCCTGTGGAAGCCCGGCAACGTCAAGGTCACGAAAGGTGCCGAATTCGTCGGCCATTTCATGAAGACGCCGGTGAGCGACCGCAAGTTCTGCACGAAATGCGGCGGCCACATCATGACCGATCACCCGCCTCTCGGCCTGACAGACGTCTATGCCGCAACGATCCCCGGCGTCACCTTCACACCGGGCGTCCACGTGAACTACTCGGAGACGGTGCTGCGGATGAAGGACGGCCTGCCCAAGCTGAAAGACTTCCCGGCCGAACTGGGCGGCTCCGGTCAGGCGGTGCCCGAATAGCCAGATACCCCAGGGCGTCGATCCTAAAACGCCGGGACCGGCGCCTGGGGCACGTCTTTCCAGAAGTCGGGGTCGTGGCCGAAGAACAGCTTGGCCCCGGCCCGTTCCAGTGCGGCGAGACGATCGAGCGACGCCAGCATCTGTTCGCGGTCATAGACGAAGCGCGGCAGCCGGCGCTCCTTCAAGGTGCGGCAGAAATAGCAGGCGTCGCCGGTCAGGACGATCTCACCCTTCTCCGTCCGCACCTTGAGCGACTGATGGCCGGGCGTGTGACCGTAGGTCGGGATGCAAACCACGCTGCCGTCGCCAAACAAATCGTGTTCGCCCTCGACCTGCTTGACCGGGTGGCCATGGTCGAAGTCGGCCTTGAAGAAGCCGACCTTGGCCGCCGTCTCCGGATCCTGCGCGGCCTGCCACTCGCGCTTCTGCACCACCATGGTTGCGTTGGGCACCAGTTCGTTGCCGCCGGCATGGTCGAAATGCAGATGTGAATTCACGATGTAGTCGACCTTGCCGGGATCGCGGTCGATGGATTCGAGGCGCGACTTCACGTCGTCGGCGGCGCCGTAGTGCTCAAAGCCGAAGATCCGCGCCACGCGCTCGCCCAGCCGCCCGGCAGCATCGGTCCGGCATTGCGGGTGCATGCCGGTGTCGAACAGGACGCGGCCCTTGGAATGCTCGATCAGGTAGGACGGGATCGGCAGCATCACCTGCCCGTCCTCGCCCTCGATCATATCTTTCAGGCGGCCGACCAAACGGCCGCAGGTCATGGCGTAGAGTTTCGCGGTCATCGTTTCTCCCGCTTTCGCCGGGCGAGCCTAGCACATATGGTTCGCGCCATGCGTAATCTGGCAATCCTCGCCCTCGCCTTTCTCTGCAACCCCGCGCTCGCACAGCCGCAACCGCGGATCGTGCTCGACGTCGCCGTGCTGCCGGCACCCGGCTACAAGCCCGCCCCCGGCATCCTACCCGGCCGGCTGGCCGTCGGCGCAGATGGCACCCACTACGTCATACTGAACGAGGTCACGGAAGCGTCCGAGGCGCGTGTCGAGCTGATCGCGATGACATCGACCGGCTCGGAGAAGGTGAGGACCGTGCTGCCACTCGACCTGCCCATCGGGCCTCGGGGATTCGCCGTTGCTTCGATGGGTGTCATTGCAACGCGTTCAGGCGATACGGCCGTGTTCGTGAGCGGCGTGAAATCCACGCTGTTCCGGCTGGGTACCGACGGCCGGATCAAGAAGCAGACCGCTATTTCACCTCCTAGCGCCGCGTCGACACGATACGACCCCGATGGCTACTACGAACTTCGGCACTATGTTCCGACCGCCGACAACGCCGCGGTGTTGGCCGGCGGGTTTGGCAGTGGTCCCTACGCGTGGTGGTTGGGCAAGTTCAGCCTCGACGGCGTGCGCCTCTGGCAGGCGGGTCCCGGTCGCGGCTTCCCCGAGAGCGTCAACGCCATTGGCGTGCGAGCCGATGGAAGCTGGATCGTGATCCTCGAGGAGACGCAGGGCGAAAAATTCACGCTGGAATGTTTCCTCGACCGTTACGCCGCCGACGGCAGGAGGCTCGCGCGCGCCCGGCTTGCGGGAATTGGCTGTTACACGGCCGCGGTTCTCCGCGACGGTAGCGTTGTTATGAACTATACTGACTCCAAGCCGCCTCGACGCGAACTGATCTTCTATGACGACAGCGGCAAGGTGAAGGGCCGCGCGGCCTGGCCGTTCGACGGCACCAATTGGATCATTGCCGACGGCGACGGCTTCGCCGCGATCGTCACCGAGAAGCCCGACCCCTACAACGCCCGGAACGTGGTCCGCGCCGATGCCTCAGGCAGCCTGCGCTGGAAAAGCCCCGTGGGGGATGTGACCGAAATCGCGAGGACGCCCGACGGCCAGATCGCAGCCCTCATCTGGTCCGAGGACGGCACGCGGGCTCGCCTGGCGCGCTACGCCGATCCGTAACAGATCAGGCGTCGAGTGCCTTCTTCAGCAACTCGTTGACGATCTTGGGATTGGCCTTGCCGCCGGTCGACTTCATGACCTGGCCGACGAACCAGCCCATCAGGGTGGGCTTGGCCTTGTAGGCCGTGACCTGGCCGGGATTGGCGTCGATCACCGCCTTGATGGCAGCCTCGATGGCGCCGGTATCGGTCACCTGCTTCAGGCCGCGCTCCTCGACCAGGACGGCCGGGTCCTTGCCGGTCTCTTCCATGGCGAGGAACAGGTCCTTGGCGATGCGGCCGGAGATCGTGCCGTCGGCCTGCAGGTCGAGCAGCTTGCCGAGATGCTCCGCCTTGATCGGCGACTCCGCGATCGTGGCGCCACGCCGGTTCAGCATGGCAAAGAAATCGCCCGTGACGAGCTTCACGGCTTCCTTCGCGTCGCGGCCCTTGGCCACCGTGTCGAAGAACGCCGCCGTCTCCTTCTCCAGGACCAGCACGCCCGCATCGTAGGGCGTCAGACCGTACTCCTTGATGAAGCGCGCTTTCCGCGCATCGGGAAGCTCCGGCAAGCTGGCCCGGATCCTGTCGACATAGGCCTGGGTGAAGACCAGCGGCAGCAGGTCGGGATCGGGGAAGTAGCGATAGTCGTGCGCGTCTTCCTTGGAGCGCATGGAGCGCGTCTCGCCGCGGCCCGGATCGAACAGCCGCGTTTCCTGCACGATCTTGCCGCCGCCTTCGATGATCTCGACCTGGCGGCGCGCCTCGTACTCGATGGCCTGCTTGACGTAACGGATCGAGTTCACGTTCTTGATCTCGCAGCGCGTGCCGAGGTCGGCGCCAGGCTTGCGCACCGAGACGTTGACGTCGCAGCGCATGGAGCCCTCGTCCATGTTGCCGTCGCAGGTGCCGAGATAGCGCACGATCGAGCGCAGCTTGGTGAGGTAGGCCGCCGCCTCGTCGGCATTGCGCATGTCGGGACGGCTGACGATTTCCATCAGTGCCACACCCGACCTGTTCAGGTCGACGTAGGTCTGGCTCGGATGCTGGTCGTGCAGGCTCTTGCCGGCGTCCTGCTCGAGATGCAGGCGCTCGATGCCGATGGTCTTGGTCGCGCCGTCGGGCAGATCGATCTCGACGGCACCCTCGCCCACGATCGGGTCCTTGTACTGTGAGATCTGGTAGCCGGCCGGCAGGTCGGCATAAAAGTAGTTCTTGCGGTCGAACACCGAGCGCAGGTTGATCTGGGCATTGAGCCCGAGGCCGGTGCGCACCGCCTGCTCGACGCAGCGCTCGTTGATCACCGGCAGCATGCCGGGCATGGCGGCATCGACCAGTGAGACCTGGGTGTTGGGGTCGGCGCCGAACGTGGTCGGGGCGCCGGAGAAGAGCTTGGCGTCGGAAATGACCTGGGCATGGACTTCCAGCCCGAGCACGATTTCCCACTCGCCAGTTTCGCCTTTGATCAGTGACATAACGGGTAAATAGGCACTTGCGCGTCGCCTGTCCATGCTTAGGCTCGCCGCCAACAAAGACACCCCTTGGGAGGCTATGATGACTATTCTCCGCCGCCGTTCCGTGCTGGCCGGCGCCGCCGCTGCAACTTTCGGCGCGCCCGCCATCGCCAATGCCCAGGCCGACTGGCCCAAGGGTCCGATCAAGTTCATCGTGCCCTTCCCGCCGGGCGGATCGACCGACCCGATCGCGCGGATCATCCAGGCCAAGCTGATCGAGCTCAACGGCTGGAACGTCGTGGTCGACAACAAGCCCGGCGGCACCGGCGTGGTCGGCGCCTCGATCGCGGCCAAGTCGCCGCCCGACGGCAATACCTGGCTGATCGTGTTCGACAGCCACATTCTGAATTCGATCTGGACGCCCGCGCTGCCCTACAAGGACAGCGAACTGATGCCGGTCATGCAGATCGGCCGCAGCGCCCAGGGCATCGCGGCCCATCCGACGCGGCCCTACAACAATTTCGCCGAAGCGGTGAAAGCGGCCAAGGCACAGCCCGGAAAGATCAGCGTCGCCGTGCTCGCCGCCAGCCAGGCCCAGGTCCTGTTCGCAGCGATGCAGAAGGACAACGGTTTCGAGGTGAACACCATCCCCTACAAGGGTGGTGGGCCGCTGTTTCAGGATGCCCTCGCCGGTGTCACCGACCTCTCCGTATCCAGCCTGGTCAACATGGTGCCGCACGTGCGTGCGGGCAAACTGAAGCTGATCGCCGTCACCGGCGAGCAGCGCAGCAAGGCGATGCCCGACACCCCCACGCTCGCCGAGCAGGGCATCAAGGCGGCACCTTCCTATGCCTGGTGGGGCGTCTATGCGCCGACCGGCACGCCCAAGCCGATCGTCGATCGCATGCACGCCGAAATCACCAAGGCCGTGCGCTCGCCCGACGTCACCAAGAAGTTCGTCGACCAGTTCGACATGGACATCGTGCTGAGTTCGCCGGAGCAATTCGCCGCCTACCAGAGCAAGGAGCAGGCGTTCTGGAGCAAGGTCATCAAGGACAACAACCTCAAGCCCGAGTAGCAAAAACCCGACTCGCTTTGCGAAATATCTTGCAGAGCAGTCTCTGACGCGTCAGCCTCCCGGGCAACAAAGACGTATCTGGGAGGCTAAAATGTCTGTATTGCGTCGCCGCGCCATCTTGGCCGGCGCCACAGCCGCAGTGCTGGGCGCCCCTGCTATCGCCAATGCCCAAGCCGACTGGCCCAAGGGCACGATCAAGTTCCTCATACCGTTCCCGCCGGGCGGTTCGACCGACCCGATTGCCCGCATCATCCAGGCGAAGGTCATCGAGCAAACCGGCTGGAACATCGTTGTCGACAACAAGCCGGGCGGAAGCGGCGTCGTCGGCGCCGCGATCGCCGCCAAGGCGCCGCCCGACGGCAACACCTGGCTGATCGTGTTCGACAACCACATCCTCAATTCGCTCCTGAACGACAACCTGCCGTACAATGACGGCGAACTCACGCCCGTCATGCAGATCGGCCGCAGCGCGCAGGGCATCGCGGCGCATCCGACGCGGCCTTACAACACCTTCGCCGAGGCCATCAAGGCGGCCAAGGCCGAGCCGGGCAAGATCAGCATCGGATCGCTCGGCTCCAGCCTCGCGCAGATCTTCATCGCCTTCCTGCAGAAGGAGAACGGCTTCCAGATGAACTACATCCCCTACAAGGGGGGTGGACCGCTCTATCAGGATGCGCTCGCCGGCGTCACCGACCTGTCGGTCACCAGCCTCGCCAACATGATGCCGCACGTCAGGGCCGGAAAGCTGAAGCTGGTCGGCGTCACCGGCGAGCAGCGCAGCAAGCTTGCGCCCGATACGCCCACCCTTGCGCAACAGGGCGTCAAGGCGCTGCCCTCGTTCTCCTGGTGGGGCGTCTATGCGCCGACCGGAACGCCCAAGCCGATCATCGACAAGATGCACGCGGCAATTTCAAAGGCGGTGCGCACCGAGGACGTCACCAAGAAGTTCGTCGACCAGTTCGACATGGAGATCGTGCTCAACTCTCCCGAGGCCTTCGCCGCCTACGTCAAGAAGGAGCAGGAGTTCTGGGGCAAGGTCATCAAGGACAACAACCTCAGGGCGGGCTAGGCGGCGTCAGGCCGCCTGCGGTCCCCTGACCAGCCGGCCCGGCAGTGCGCCGGTCGCTTCGCCGTCACGATAGGTGACGGCGCCGGAAACGATGGTGGCGCGGTAGCCGCGCGCCTTCTGCAGCAGGCGCTTGCCGCCTGCCGGCAGGTCCCACTTCATCACGGGCGCTTCGACACGCAGCTTGGCGAAGTCGATGACATTGAGATCGGCCTTGGCGCCCACCGCCACCCGGCCACGGTCGTTGAGCCCGACGGCCTGGGCGTTGTCGAGCGTATGGCGCTTCACCAGCCAGCTCACGTCGAGCCGGCCCGAGGCACGATCGCGTCCCCAATGCGACAGAAGATAGGTCGGGTACGAGCCGTCGGAGATCAGCCCGACGTGAGCGCCGCCATCGCCCAATCCAATGAGCGTGTGCGGGCTACGCATCATCTCGCTGCAGCAGTCGAGATTGTAGGCCGCGTAATTGGCGAACGGCGCGAAGATGAAATTCGTGCCCTCGCCCGCGATCAGGAAATCGTAGACCAGCTCGCGCGGATGCCTTCCCTCGCGCGCCGCCTGGGCGCCGAACGAGCTCTCCTGCGGCGGCTCGTAGTCGGGCGGGTCGCCCAGCGCAAACATGCGATCGAAATCGGTGAGGCGCGCCGCCATCTCAGAGCGCAGCGGCAACTCGGCCTCCTGCATCAGCCTGGCGCGGAACGCCGGGTCGCGCATGATTGCGAGCTTTTCCGCGACCGGCTTGTCGTTGATCGCCTTGTAGGCGGCGCACATCGAGAACGGGGTGCGGCTCGCCTGCAGGCCCTGCAACACGCCGATCGGGCGTGGCGCCACCTGCGCCTTGGCCTGGTGGCCCGAGGCGACCAGGCCTTCGACCAGGCCGAGCAGTCGCCGCCAGCCGTCGGGCCGGGAATGTCGCTGCGCCAGCGAGACGGAGAACGGCCGGCCGCTGGCGTCGAGCAGACGCTTCAGCATGGCGAACTCGCTCTCGGGATCGGGCGTGTTGAAATCGGAGATGAATTCGATGACGCCGCGGCCCGCATCCTTCATGCCGAGCGCGATGCCCATCAGCTCCTCCTCGGAGGCGCGCAGCGACGGCGTCGGGTCGCCCTTCACCGTGCGGTGGTTGAGCGTGCGCGAGGTGGTGAAGCCCAGTGCGCCGGCGCGCATCGCCTCGGCGGTCAGCGCGCGCATCTGCGCCACTTCCGCGGTCGTGGCCTCTTCCAGTTTGGCCGCACGCTCGCCCATCACGAACACCCGCAACGCGCCGTGCGGCAGCTGGGCCCCGAGATCCATGTCGCGCGGCCTGGCTTCGAGGGCATCGAGATACTGGCCGAACGACTCCCACGACCACTTCAGGCCCTCGTCGAGCGCCGCGCCGGGAATGTCCTCGACACCTTCCATCAATTCGATCAGGCGCTGGCGGTCCTCGATCTTCACGGGCGCGAAGCCGACGCCGCAATTGCCCATGACCGCCGTGGTGACGCCATGCCAGCTCGAGGGCTGCAGGCGCGAGTCCCAGGTGGCCTGGCCATCATAATGAGTGTGGATGTCGACGAAGCCCGGCGTGACCAGCAGGCCCCTGGCATCGATCTCCTCGGCGCCCTGCCCGCCCACCTTGCCAACGGCGGCGATCTTGCCGTCCTTCATCGCAACATCGGCCTCGCGGAGTGCCGCGCCGGTGCCGTCAGCCAGGTTGCCGCCGCGCACGACCAGATCGAAGTCTGCCGCCATGTCGTTTCTCCCGGGTTGCCGGGAGTGTAACGCAAACGCCCTGCGCTGACCGCATAAACCTCCTCCCCATTCATATGGGGAGGTGCCCCGCAGGGGCGGAGGGGTCAGCCGAATACCTCTACAGGTTGTATTATTTTCACATTTACTCCCACTTCCGATACTGTACTGCAGCCATGCTCCGCCACGTTCGCAACATGCGGCAAACTCCCACTAACTCCGAGCGGCTCTTGTGGAATCACCTGCGGCGCCGGCAACTCGGTGGCTTCAAATTCCGTCGCCAACATCAGGTCGGCCTCTACATTTGCGACTTCGTCTGTGTCGCCGCCAAGGTCGTTATCGAGCTGGATGGCGGCCAGCATGTTGATCAACGTGCTTACGATGCGCGACGAGACCATTTTCTGAATTCGGCTGGCTTTTGCGTTCTGCGCTTCTGGAACAGTGACGTGACAAACGGCACCGAGGAGGTGCTCGAAACGATCTTCGGCGCGCTGACTCGCACCTCTGACCCCTCCGCCCCTTCGGGGCACCTCCCCATATGAATGGGGAGGAGGATCAGTATCCTGCTGGCCGCGAAGCGAAAGCGGCGGCCTTCTCGAGCGCCGCGGCGGCGCGCAGCATGGTTTCCTCGTCGAAGGCGCGGCCGATCAGCTGCAGGCCGAGCGGCAGACCGTCCTTGTCGAGACCGGCCGGCACCGAGATGCCGGGCAAGCCCGCCATCGAGGCCGGGATGGTGAACATGTCGTTGAGGTACATGGTCACCGGATCGTCCATCTTCTCTCCGGCGGCAAAGGCCGCGGTGGGCGCGGTCGGCGTCAGCAGCACGTCGCACTTCTCGAAGGCCTGGTTGAAGTCACGGGCGATCAACGAGCGGATCTGCTGCGCCTTCTTGTAATAGGCGTCGTAGTAGCCGGCCGACAGCACGTAGGTGCCAATCATGATGCGGCGGCGCACTTCCTTGCCGAAGCCCGCGCCCCGCGTGTTCTGGTACATCTCGGCCAGATCCTTGCCCGGCACGCGCAACCCGAAGCGCACGCCGTCGTAGCGCGCCAGGTTCGACGAACACTCCGCCGGCGCCACGATATAGTAGGCAGGCAGCGCGTACTTGGTGTGGGGCAGCGAGACCTCGACCGACACCGCGCCGGCGGCCTTCAACATCTCCATGCCGCGCGTCCACAGCGCCTCGATCTCCGGCGACGTGCCGTCGACGCGGTATTCCCTGGGAATGCCGACGCGCAGGCCCTTGATGTCCGGATTGCGCGCGGCCGCGACGAAATCGGGCAGCGCCAGCGGCGCTGAGGTCGAATCCTTGGGATCGTGGCCGGCCATCGCCTGCAGCAGCAGCGCCGTGTCCTCGACGGTCCGCGCGAACGGTCCCGGCTGATCGAGCGAGCTTGCGAACGCAACCACGCCCCAGCGCGAGCAGCGGCCGTAGGTCGGCTTCAGGCCGACGATGCCGCAGAACGACGCCGGCTGGCGGATCGAGCCGCCGGTGTCGGTGCCGGTGCTGCCCGGCACCATGTAGGCCGCGACCGCCGCCGCCGAGCCGCCGGACGAGCCGCCGGGCACCAGCTTGCGATTGTCGCCCCGGCGCTTCCACGGATTCTCGACGCCGCCGAAATGACTGGTCATGTTCGACGAGCCCATGGCGAATTCGTCGAGGTTGGTCTTGCCGACCATCACCGCGCCCGACTTCCAGAGGTTGGTCGTCACGGTGCTCTCGTACTGCGGCACGAATCCTTCGAGGATGTGCGAGGCGGCAGTGGTCTGCACGCCCTCGGTGCAGAACAGATCTTTTATTGCGAGCGGGATGCCTTCGAGTAGTCCCGCCTCGCCCTTGGCGCGGCGCGCGTCGGAAGCCGCGGCCATGGCGCGCGCCTTCTCCGGCGTCTCGGTGATGAAGGCGTTGAGCGCGCGATGCTCGTCGAGCTTGGCGAGGTGAGCGTCGGCCACCTCGACGGCGCTCGTCTCCTTCTTCGCGAGTGCGGCACCGAGCTGGGTGATGGTGAGGTCGGTCAGGGACGCCATGGCCTACTCCACCACCTTCGGCACGGTGAAGAAGCCGCCGGCGTTCTTGTCGGACGGGTCGATGTAGACCGCACCGCCCGGCGCATTGGCCAGCACCTTGGCCGCGATGCCGCCGTCGGTCACCTTGTCGGCGCGCAGCGGCAGGGTCACGTCGGACACGCTCGACAGCGGCTCGACATTCCTGGTGTCGACCTCGTTCAACTGCTCGATCCAGGCGAAGATCCCCGACAGCTCGCCGGCCAGGGTACCGAGTTCGTCCTCCGGGACCTTCAGTCGGGCAAGCCGCGCGATGCGCGCCACCGTGTCCTTGTCGAGCGACATTCCAACACTCCGAAAACCGCTTATTCGGCGCGGTTGGTAGCCGTTTTGCCCCTATCGGGCAACCAAGCCGGGACGTCTAGGACGCGGCCTTGTTCTGGTTCAGATTCTCGGCGACCCGGCGTGCCGCCACTGCCTCGATTTCGGCGCGGACCTCGGGCCGGCGCGCCAGCAGCTGATTGAAGTCCTTCTTGTAGAGCACCAGGAGGTGACAGTAACCGTCGGCCACGACGTCGGCACTGCGCGGCTGGGCGCTGAGCAGGCCCATCTCGCCGAAGAAGTCGCCCTCCTTGAGCCTCACCGACACGGTGCCGGCATGGACCGTCACCTCGCCGGCGGCGACGAAGTACATGGCATCCGGCGTGCCGCCGACCGCAATGATCTTCTCGCCCGGCAGCGCCACGAGGGCGCGCAGGCGCTTGCCGACCTCGACAATGGTCTCGCGGTCGAGCGCGGCGAACAGCGACACACGGCCGATCATGGCGGCCAGTTCCAGGCCGAGGTCGAGCGGCGGACGCTGGCTGATGGCGCCACGACGCTCGGCGAGCTTGTCCCTGAGGTTGTTGTAGACTTCGCGGCTGATGATGCCCTCGCGCAGGCGCCGGGCATATTCCGCCGATTCGAAGCGGATCGCGGCCCGTTCGAGCTGCCGGACCTCGATCGACTCGGCGTAGCCCGGATACTGCAGCGACAACGCGCGCAACGCGCTGTCGACCGCGGTCTGGCGATTGCCGATCAGGGCGGCCAGACGCGCCTCGGCGTCCGGTCCCAGCAGATCGGCAACCGAGGTGATGTTGAAGGCGGCGAGCTCGCCCAGAACGCTTTGCGAGACCATGAGGATCTCGAAGCGGTCGGCCAGCCGCTCGGTCACCATGCCCTCGATGCCGATGCGCCGATGCAGCCACAGGGCGACGCGGAATCCGAGATCCGGCCGGGAGATCCGGTCCAGCCATTCCTCGTAGCCCGCGACGCCGCGATCCCGGACCCTGTCGATCAGCCGGTCGGCGCGCGCCGCGAGGACCGCCACCATGCGCCGCGACAGGATCTGCTGCTCGAAGAGCTCGAGGTAGAGCTCCTTCTCGCGCGTACAGAGCGTCACCAGGCCGATCTTGACGCGCTCGTCGAGGTCGAGCGCGAGTTCTTCCGGCACGGCTTCGACCTCGGCGGCGCCGGCCGACGCCGGATCGACATCGATCCCTTCCGTCCGCGCGTTGTGCTGCCGCATGATCTGCTGCAGGTGGCGGGCAACGTTGACCCGCGACAGCGCGAGCACCCGGTCACGCAGCGCCAGCTCGAGGCGGCTGAGCTTGTCGAGCCCGAGCAGGTGCATGACGAGCCCGAGCGTCGTGGCATTCACGAACAGGGTGAACAGCACGAACAGCACGGCGGAGATCGCGATGAACTCGCGGACCTGGAGCGGCAACCTGAGGTCGCCGGCCGCGACCATGGCCAGCACGATGGTCACCGCGCCGCGCAGGCCGCCCCAGACGAGGATGGCCTTGTATCGCTTGTCGACCGGCTGGACGAGCTTGGTGGCCTCGAGCACGGGCAGCATGCCGAATACGACGAGGGCGCGCGCCGAGAAGGCGCCGACGGCCACCGCAGCGACGCCCCAGGCATAGAGCCAGGTGATATGCAGCAGCACATTGGCCGCCAGCATCGAGGCCAGAACGAAGATGAGGCAGTTCGCCCAGAACTCGAGCTGCGTCCAGATCTGGCGCAACGCAGTCCATTGGCGCGGGTGAAGATGCGTGGGTCCGTAGGCCGCCACCGTGAGCGCCGCCATGACGACCGAAACGACGCCGGAAACGTGCAAATAACGGTCGGCGATGACGAAGCTCAGGTAGCAAAGGCTCACCGTCACGGACGCGATGGCGGCATCGGACTCGCCCAGCCGCGGCAGGATGACCATCGCGGCGCGGGCCATGACGAAGCCCAGCAGCAGCCCGCCGATGAACTCGCGCAGGAAGACGCCGACCGCCGACATCGGACTGCTCTCCATGGCACTCAGGGGATCACCGCTCGACCGCGACGCGATGATGCCGATGAAGAGACCGAACGCGGCGATGGCGACGGCGTCGTTCAGCAGAGATTCGCCTTCGGCGAGAATCGACAGCCGCTTGGGTGCGCCGACATCGCGGAAGATGCCGATGACCGCCGCCGGGTCGGTGGTCGACACCACCGCGCCCAGCAGCAGGCAGACCACGAGGTCGATGCCGGTCGCGACATGGACGACGCCGGCCACGCAGGCGATACACACCAGCACCGCCACGATGGCCAGCAGCAGCACGGCATGAATCTCGTCCATCAGGCGACGCACATCGATGGTCAGGCCGGCCGTAAACAACAAGGGCGGCAGGAACAGCGGCAGGAACACATCGGTGCCGACCTCGAGCTTGTCGAGGCCGACGAAGGCGTCGCCCAGTGCGCCCCACTTGACGTCGGCCGCGATGATCCACGACCCGAGAAAGCCCATGCCCATGCCGGCAATGGCCAACAGGACAGTGTGCGGCAGGCGAAATCTCTCGGCCAGCGGCACGAGAACACTGACCACCAGCAACACCATCGCGATCGCCAGGAGGGCGTAGATCGTATCGTTCACTTGGCCAACTTACTCCGCTTGCGGCCCGTGTCGACCGGGGCCGGCGACCGCCTTATAACCTTGTCGATGGCCCGGCTGGCAGTCCTGATTCACGGCATGTGGGGAACCTCCGACGTCTGGCGGAACTGGCGTCCGTTCCTCGAGGCACGCGGCTGGCAGACGCTCGCCTCCTCGCTGCGCCATCACGACGCGCCGCCGGATGCCCCACCACCCGCTCTCGGCACGACGAGCCTGCACGACTATGTCGCCGATCTCGAAGCGAGCCTGCAGGCCCTGCCGGAGAAGCCCGTCGTCATCGGACACTCGATGGGCGGGCTGATCGCCCTGCTGCTCTGCGCCAAGGGCCTCGCCAGGGCCGGCGTCTTGCTCACGCCCGCGCCGCCCGCCAGCGTGATCGGCATCAGGCCGTCCAACCTGCTGGCCTTCCTGCGGATCCAGGCGACCTGGGCGTGGTGGCGCAAGCCGCACCGGGCGACGCTCGACGAGGCGCTGGCGTACACTTTCAACACCGCCGACCCGCGCGATGGCACCGAAATCCATGCCTCGTTCGTGCACGAGTCGGGCCGCGCCCTGTTCGAGATCGCCCTGCCCTGGCTCGATGCCGGCAAGGCCGCGGCCGTCGATCCCCGGCGCGTGACCGTGCCGCTGCTGTTCGTGGCGACGGAAAAGGACCAGCTCACGCCGCCCGGCGTGGTGCGCCGCGCCGCGCGCCGGTTCGCGCATGTGTCGGACTATGCCGAGTATAAGCAGCAGGGCCATTGGGTCCTGGGCCAGCCGGGCTGGGACCGCGTCGCCCAGGAGACGGTGGCCTGGCTCGACGCCAAGGTCGGCTGACGTGGCGGCCAACTGACATGGCGATCGTGGATTTCCCCGAACTGAAAGCCTTGCTGATTCGCGACGGGCGGTTGATGGCGCTCGATGTCGGCAGCAAGACCATCGGCATCGCCACCTCCGACGCGCTGCGCATGCTTGCCACGCCGCTCACGACGATCAGGCGCAGCAAGCTTGCGGCCGATCTTGGCACCCTCGCCGATCTGGCGAAAAAACACGAGATCAAGGCGCTGGCGATCGGCCTGCCGCTCAACATGGACGGCACCGAGGGCCCACGCTGCCAATCGATCCGCCAGTTCGCGGCCAATATCGCTGCCCACGCGCCGCCGGCGCTCGCCAGCCTTCCTGTCGTCCTCCAGGACGAGCGGATGAGCACCGCCGCCGTGACCCGCGGCATGATCGACGACTACGACATGAGCCGTGCCAAGCGCGCCGAACGGGTTGATGCCGCGGCGGCGGCCTGGATCCTGGAATCGGCGCTCGCGCGGCTGCGCTAAGGACAGAGCGGTGGCGGTGCCGGACGCGGCGGCGGATCGGCATCGAGCGAACGCAGGAAGGCCACCAGGTCGGTGCGCTCCTGCGGCGACAATCCCAGCGGGCGTACCAGCGGCGTGCCGTCGCTGTGCAGGCGGTCCGGGTTCACTTCGGAATAGTGACGGACGACGTCCTCCAGCGTGGCGATGCTGCCGTCGTGCATGTAGGCCGCGGCGCGTCCGACCTGGCGGAGGCTGGGGACGCGAAACTCGCCGAAGTTGGCGTGCAGGCGCTGGACGTGCCGCGTCCGCGCGGCATTCGCACCCGACACGTCGTCATTGTAGCGGCCGAGCAGATTGAAGGGGCTGCCGGCCAGCCGGGCCAGCCCGCCGAGGCGGCCGGTGTCGACCTCGCCCGGCCTCACGAAGAAGGCGATGCCGACATCGCCGAACTCGCCATTGGTGAAGCGCGGCCCGAAATGGCAGGTGTCGCAGTTGCCCGAACCGACGAAAAGTTTCAGGCCGCGCTGTTCGGAGAGCGGATAGCGCGCGACGGCGGCACGATCGCCGGCCACCAGCGCGTCGCGAAAGGCATCGAATCGGGTGCGTGGGCTGACCAAGGTCGCCTGAAAGGCGGCCATGGCCTTGGCCGCGTCGACCAGCAGCAGCTCGTCATCGTCTCCGGCTTTGCCGCCGAAGGCGCGCTGGTAGCCGCAGGCGAGATCCTTGTCGTGGCGCAAGAGCCCGGCGACCCGCTGGGCGTTGCCGCCCATCTCCCGGGGATCCACGATCGGCCGGATGGTCTGGGCCCAGAGCGAATCTCCCGCCCCGTCCCAGCCGAACCAGTGGGCATAGCCCACATTCCACAGCGACGGCGTGCGGCGATCCAGATCGACCGTGCCAAATCCCTTTGCCCGACCATCGCTCCAGTCGCGGCCGGCCTGATGACAGGTGGCACAACTCATCAGGCCGTCCGCGGACAACCGCGGATCGTTGAAGAGATGCTCGCCGAGCGCGATGCCGGCGGGCGTACCGGAAACCCGGTTGGAGGGATCGCGCACCGGCGGCGGCGGCCACGGCCCATGCCGCCCGACCGCGCGGACCTCGTCCGGCGACCAGTCGAGCAGTTGCTGCGCCGCGGCGGGCGGCGCCCACGCCGCCAGCACGAGCAGCAGAAGTCCCCTCACTTGAGGATGAAGTCGTGCATCAGGCGTTCGCTTTCCTCGCCCGCCCGCACGTCGATGGAGAGCTCCCAGCGTCCCGGCATGTGAAAGATCAGGCCGTCGACGCGATAGCGTCCGTCCGCCCCGGCCAGGATGGTCGGCCGGTAATTCATGCTGTGCTTGTGTTCCGGCATCAGGGCATCGACCGCCACGAGTTCGGCCGGGCGGTTCGACTTGGTGCAGACGTTGAACAGCAGGGAGAACGGCTGGCCGACCTCGATCCGCATCGGCTCGGGGCGAAAGGCGACCATGTAGTGATCGGAGAAGACCACCCAGCCGGTTCCGCGTCCCAGATCGAGCGGACAGTTCGCCCACGCGGCATTCGCAAACAGAAAGGCGAACGACGACGCGAGATATTTCGCGGACAGCCTCACCGGGCGCCGCCGAACAATCGATCGCCATTCTCGTAGGCGATCTTGCGCGCGACGTCGGGCGGCAGATCGGCAAGCCAGGCCCGCGACCAGCGCGCATGCTCGACCACGTAGTGCCAGCGCTCCGGGGTGAAGGTGTCGGTGCCGACGACGAAGCGATCGGGAAACTCGAGGAATGCCTCGCGCCAGCCCGGCGATACCTTGCCGTTGGAGGCGTGCGCGGTGAGGAACGCCAGGTCGCAGGCGAGCCTGGGATAGCGGCGCAGCATCTCGCGCACCTTCTCGGGTCGTTCGAAGCCGGAATGGGCCCACAGCACCTTGGCGTCGGGATCCTGCTGGAAGTGGCGCACGACGGCGTCGGCGTCGGAGTGCGAATGCAGGAACATGCCGTATTTCCTGGCGAGCTGGACGACGCCGCGCATGTTGGGCAGGTCGGCGTCGGCGCCATAGATGTGGAACTCGCCGATGGCGACGTACTTGCGCTTGGACAGGAGGTCCTCGAGGAACGGCAGTACCGTCGGGTCCTTTGCCCAGGTCGAGAGTTCGCCGCGCGAGCGGTAGGGCCGCAACTCCGGCACGATCACGCCGGGCGCCACGTCCTGCAGCATCTTGGTGCCCTCGTTGTTCGAACTCGACACCATGGCGCGCTTCACGCCGGCCTTCTTCAGGATCTCGACGACCTCCTTGGGCGGCACCACCGTCCAGGCGTCGTGGCTGTAGTGCATGTGCGCGTCGAAGATCGGCAATTCCTGGTCGGCGCGGGCCATTCCGGCCGCCGCGATCAGGCACAAGCAGGCAAGGACAATACGCATGCGATGCTCCTTCAGCGACCGGGCTTGGGGCTCCCGATTTGGGGGGTCCAACCGTAGTTGAAACTAATCGAGATGCGCTCGCCGGAGAAGCGCGCCGGCGGCACCTCGTGGCGCAGCCAGCTTTCGAACAGCACCAGGTCGCCTTCCTTCGCCGGCACGCCGACGAAGGAGCGGAAGCGTTCCGGTGCGTCGGCGCGCCTGGGCGGCGCCGCCATCTGGCGCGACAGGCGCGGGTCCTCGAACTTGAGCGCGCCGGCGCCCCTCGGCACGGCGGCATAGTAGGTGCCGCTGATGAACGAGGTCGGGTGCAGGTGCATCGAATGCACCACGCCCTCCGGCATCACGTTCGCCCAGCAATCGGTCATCGCCACCGTACGTCCGCGGAGGTCGTAGTGCAGGCTGCGGGCGAAGCGCTTCACGACCGGATCGATGCGACGACGCAGGCGGTCGAACAGCGACGAGACGAGGTGCAGCCGATCGAGCGACCCGTAGGACGTATAGCCACCGAGATAGTGCCGCGCCGACCAGCGCCGGCCCGCCGCGTCGGAGACGGCAAGCGAGCAGCATTCGTCCGCGAGACTGCGGTTGAAGGCCGGCCAGCCCGGGCGGACCAGGGACTCTTGAAGAATTAGTGTCGGAAAAAGGGCACGGCTCGCCATACCGTGATTATCTGCCAACCCGGCCGATCGTGCTATTGTTTCGCATGCTTACCGAGACACAAATCGAGAGCTACCGTCGCGACGGCTATCTGGTGATCCCGCGCCTGATCGAAGGTGCGCAACTCGCCGAATTGCAGGCGCTGACCGACAGTATCGTCGCCGAGGCGCGTGGCGTGGCGGCCAACGACGAACTCTACGACCTCGAGCCCAGCCACTCCGCTGTCCTGCCCCGGGTCCGGCGTCTGAAGCCCGCGATCTTCAAGAGGTACGCGTTCTTCCACGCCCTCGTGCGCGACCCCAAGATCACGACCATTCTCGCCCAGTTGATCGGTCCCACGATCCGTCACTATGGCGGCAAGCTCAACATGAAGTCGGCGGGTTACGGCTCGCCGGTGGAATGGCACCAGGACTGGGCCTTCTATCCCCATACCAACGACGACGTGCTGGCGACCGGCATCTACCTCGACGATTGCGATCTCGGGAACGGACCGCTGCTGGTGCTACCGGGGACGCATCTCGGCCCGACCTACAGCCACCATGCCGATGGCCGCTTCTGCGGCGCCATGGATCCCGAGGCCTGCGATCTCGACTTCGCCAAGGCCGTACCGCTGATGGGGCCGGCGGGGTCGATGACCATCCATCACGCCCGTCTGGTGCACGGCTCGGCGCTCAACACCTCCAACCGCACGCGCCGCCTGCTGCTGCACGAATACACGGCAGCCGACGCCTGGCCATTGATGGGCATCACCGATTTCGACGAATTCAACAGCCGCATGGTCCTGGGTGAGCCAAACGTCGAACCGCGTGTTCGCGCCGCGCCGGTCCGCATGCCGCTGCCCGCGGCCGACCACCAGGGCTCGATCTACGAGAACCAGCGTGGCGCCGGCCGTCATTTCTTCGAGACCCATGCGGAGCGCGTCGGCCATGCGAACTGAACTGGGCCGCAGGACGCTGCTCGCGATCGGTGCGGCGTCGCTCGTCGTTGGCGGTCGCGCGCCGCAGGCCGCCGAACGGCTGAAGATCAGCGGCAACCGCGGGACGATCGACTTCGCCATCGGCGATTCCAAGATCTTCCGCACTACCGGCGGCTTCAAGGATTGGCAGGGTACGGTGCATGTCGACGACGACGACGTGCCTAAAAGCACGGTCGAAGTGATCGTGAAGACAGGCAGCGTGTCGATGCTCGACAATCAGCAGACCGCGATGCTGAAGGCTTCCGACTTCTTCCATGTCGAGAAGTTCCCTGAAATGATCTTCCGGTCGACCGGCATCGAGCGAACCGGCGAGTCGACGCTCCGTGTGGTGGGCGACATCACCTTGCGCGGCGTCACACGGCCCATGACGCTCGAGGTCTCGGTCACCGACCGCCGGCCGAACGCCGCCCCAGGCACGCGCTATGCCGGCTTCCGCGCCAAGGGAACGATCAAGCGCTCGGAATTCGGCATGACCAAGTACGTCGACGTCGTCGGCGACGCTGTCGAGATCTCCATCAATGCCGACGCCTGGCGCTGAGGCTGGAAGGTGGCGGCTCCGACTTATCACGCCACCGCCAAGGCGCTGCACTGGCTGACGGCCCTGGCCGTCTTCGGCCTGCTGGGGGTCGGCCTGTGGATGACCGGCCTGCCGATCAGCCTGCTGAAGCTCCAGGTCTATGCCTGGCACAAATGGATCGGCCTCGTGGTGCTGGTGCTGACGGCGGCCCGCCTGTTGTGGCGATGGCGGCATCCGCCGCCGCCGCTGCCGGACGCGGTCACGCGCTGGGAACGCGCCCTCGCGCCGGTCGGTCATTGGGCGTTGCTCATCCTCCTGGTCGCCATGCCGGCCAGCGGCTGGCTGATGAGTTCGGCCGCGGGCGTCAGCGTCTCGTGGTTCGGTGTCCTGCCGCTGCCCGACCTGGTGCCGCGCAATCCCGATCTTTTCGAAGCGCTGCGCACCGTGCACTTCGTGTTGTCGCGGTGCCTGATCGTGGTCGTGGCGCTGCACGTCGCCGCGGTGCTGCATCACGATGTGCTGCGCCGAGACGGCATCTTCCGCCGCATGTGGCCTTCCGGGAGAAACTGATGCGCCGTTGGCTGGTCCTCTCCGTCTTGCTGTTCGTCGCATCTGCGCCTGTCTCTCCGGCAACGGCCGGTCCGCTTGAGGCATGGACGATCGACCCGCGCGCCAGCTCGCTCACCTTCACCGCCTCCCAGACCGGTGCCTTCGTCAACGGACGGTTTCCTGCCTGGAGCGGCAATATCGTGCTCGATCCGGCGGCGCTCGCCGGGGCGCGCATCGACATCGGCATCCAGATGCCGGCGATGACCGCCGGCAATCAGGATGTCGACTCCCTGATGAAGGGCGCAAACTTCCTCGACGTCCGGAAGTTTCCCGAGGCGCGCTTCGTCGCCAGCACGGTCGCCGCGTCGGGCGGCGACCGCTACGAAGCGCGCGGCAAGCTCACGATCCGCGATGTCACGCGCGATGTCGTGCTGCCTTTCACCCTGGCCATCGTCGACAATCCCGCGCAGCCCGGCGCATTGCGCGCCACCGCCCGCGGCAGGTTGATCATCAAACGCCTCGACTACGGCATCGGTCAGAACGAATGGGCCGGAACGGGTCAGGTCGCCAACGAGGTCACGATCGACCTCAACGTCGTGGCGAGCCGCCCCAGATGATCGGCCGCCGGCGCGCCATGGGCGCCGGCGGTGCGTCCTTGTTGCTCGCTTCCGCGGCGCAGGCGCAATACCCGCAGTGGCCGGACTGGCTCGGCAATTATTCCGGCGCCGTTCGGTTCCGTCGATCGATCCCACTCGAAGATATCTTCCCGCCGCCCAAGAATCCTCGTGTCGACCTCGACGATCGCGCGCCGTTCGGAGTCCAGTTTGCCGTCAGCGCCGCCGACGACGTCGCCACAATCTGGCTGCGCATCGACGGCGGGCCGATGCAGACCTCGAGCACTGGCGAGACGCTGCGCTTCGGCGCATTGATCGACGGTGTCGCCCTGCTCGCCTCAGCCGACACCAGGCCTTCGCCGCGCTCCGCCACGCTGACGGTACGGCCCGACTATTTCGGCACCGAGGCGCTGTTCGCGCATGCCGACGGCACTTTCTGGCGGCGCCACTTCACTGCCAGGTTCACGCCGGGTGGCGCCGACATGATAGTCTGGGTGTTCGACGCCGCCGGCACGCGCGCGCGAACCTGGCGCGGCTCGGCCGTCCGCCGGAGCTGAGGCGGGACTCTAGGGGCGCGGCCCGACGTAGTTCGATTGCGGGCGGATGATGCGGCCACCCTTCTCCTGTTCGAAGATGTGCGCGCACCAGCCCGCGGTGCGACCGACCGCGAAGAGCGCAGTGAAGGCGCTGCGCGGCACTTCGAGGGCTTCCAGCAGAAGCGCCGTGTAATATTCGACGTTGGTGTCGAGCCGCCGGCCCGGCTTGTACCGGCGCAGCGCCGCGATGGCAGCTTTCTCGACCTCGACGGCGAAAGCGAGCCGCCCCGCGGTTTGCGGCAGGGTCGCGACGGTGTTCTTGAGCACGTCGGCACGCGGATCGCGCACCTTGTAGATGCGATGGCCGAAACCCATCAGGGTCGTGCCCTTGGAGAAGGCCTCGTCGAACCAGGCGCCCGCCCGCTCGAGCGTTCCGATCTCGTCGAACATGTCGAGCACCGGCCCCGGGGCGCCACCATGGAGCGGACCTTTGAGGGCGCAGAGCCCCGCCAGTACCGAGGAGATGAGGCCGGCATGCGTCGAAGCCACGACGCGCGCCGTGAAGGTCGACGCATTGAAGCCGTGATCGGTGATGGTCGCGAGATAGGCGTCGAGCGCCCGTTCGAAGACGGGATCGGCGCGCCGCCCGCGGATCATGCGCAGAAGATCCTGCGCCGTCGTGAGTGCGGGATCCGGCGCCAGCGCCGACTTGCCTTCCGAGGCGCGCAGGAGGGCCGCAAGAAAGACCGGCAACGCGCCGCAGACCAGATAGTGGTGCGGCATCAGTTCAGAGTCGGCCAGCATGCCGAGCCCGACGCGCAGCCCTTCGACCGGCGTCAGGCCCTTTGCGGCCGGCAGCAGCTTCGGCAGTTCGGCAAAGGCCCGCACCCGCGCCGAGGCGAATCCCTCACGGACGGCGCGCTCGTCGCCGCCGCCTTGTGCGAACCCGTCCCACAACAGTGCCGCCACGCCTTCGAAGCCGCGCGTGGCAACCAATTCCTCGATGGCATGGCCGCGCACGATCAGCCGGCCGGCTTCGCCGTCGACTTCGCTCATCGCCGTATCGGCCACGATCACGCCATCGAGGCCGCTGTTCACCCGTGTCTGCAGCATCGTCTTCCCCTTGATTGTTCGAAAGGAAGGTCGGATTCCAGAATTATGTTGTCAATCTTGATTATATTGATCAATATATAGCATGAGCACGGAATTGCTGACCTCTCGCGAAGCGTCGCGCCGACTGGGCGTATCGGCCGCGACGCTCTACGCCTATGTGAGCCGCGGCCTGCTGCGCTCGGAGGCGGTCGACGGCAGCCGCGAGCGGCGCTACCGCGCCGACGACGTCGTGCGCCTGAAACGCCGCCGCGACGTCGGCCGCAAGGCCGAGTCGATCGCCAACCACGCGCTGGACTTCGGCACGCCGGTGCTCGAATCGGCGCTGACCCTGATCGAAGACGGCCACCTTTATTACCGCGGCATCGATGCCGCCGGGCTGGCGCGCACGGCCTCGCTGGAGGACGCAGCCCGGCTGCTGTGGGATTGCGACGACAAGCCCTTCGCCACCGACAACCTGCCGCCGCTCACCACCGCCTTGCGCCGCGCCTGGATCGCCGCGGCCACCTTGTCGCCCCCCGACCGTTGCCTCGTCCTGCTGCCGGCGGCGGCGGCGCTCGATCACCCGAGCTGGGTCGAGGATCGCGGCGCCATGCTGGAGACCGCGGTGCGCGTGCTGCGCCTGCTGACGGCGGCGGTGACGGCGCGCCCGCCCTCCACCCTGCCCGTCCATGAGCAGCTCGCGGCGGCGTGGCGCGTGCCGCCCGATCGCGTGCCGGTGCTGCGCGCCGTTCTGGTGCTTCTGGCCGACCATGAATTCAACGCCTCGGCTTTCGCCGCCCGCGTCGTGGCCTCGACCGGCGCCAACCTGTACGGCGCCATCATGGCGGGCCTGGCGGCGCTGAACGGTCCGCGCCATGGCGGGGCCACGCGGCGGGTCGCGGCGATGTTCGACGATCTCAAGGGCACTGCGGACCTCGATGCCGATCTCGGCCGGATGCTGCGCGCTCGCGTCTACATCCCGGGCTTCGGCCACCCGCTCTACCCCGACGGCGACATCCGGGCGGTCACGCTGATGGCCATGCTGCGCGAGACGATGCCGGACTCGCCGGAACTGGCGTTCGCCGAGCGGCTGGCGGCGGCGATCGAGCGCCTGATCGACCGCAAGCCCAACGTCGATTTCGCCAATGTCGCGGTCGAGCGCGCGCTCGGCCTGCCCAAGGATTCGGCGCTGGCACTGTTCCTGCTCGGTCGCACCGTCGGCTGGATCGCCCATTCCCTGGAGCAGGCCGCCCATGGCGCATTGATCCGGCCGCGGGCGCGCTATACAGGTCCCCCTCCCGGAGCCCCACGCCCCGGAGCCTGAGGCAACGCCCCGAATGACCGATGCCCTGATCATCATCGACATGCAGCAAGGCGCGTTTGGCGAGGGGCCGCCAAAGCACGACGCGGCAGGGCTGATCGGCCGCCTGAACAAGCTCGCCGACGCCGTGCGCGCCCGAGGCGGCGCCGTGGTCTTCATCCAGCATGACGGGCCGCCGGGCGATCCCTTTCACCCCGACCAGCCGGGCTGGAAGCTCGTCGAGGATCTCGGCCCGCACCCCGCCGACACCGTCATCCGCAAGAAGTCCTGCGATGCCTTCCTGGAGACCTCGCTCGAGGAATTCCTGCGATTGCGCTCAATCGACCGGCTGATCATCACCGGCTGGGCGACCGACTATTGCGTCGACACGACGGTGCGCAGCGCGCTGGCGCGCGGCTACCCCACGGTCGTGCCCTCGGACGGGCACACCGCGGCGAACCGGCCCCATCTGCCGGCCGAGAAGATCATCGAGCATCACAATGCCATCTGGACCGACTTCATCGCGCCCCGCGGACCTGCGGTGGTCTGTTCCGTCGCGGACGTTATCCACCAAAACGCCGCCTTGCCGGACCGGCACCCGCGTGCTTAACGTCGCGCTTTAGTGACAAAGAAACGCATGGGCCTGCCGAGGTTGCCCCACCTCCTCGGCATCGAGGGACTTTCTCCCGAGACTATTTCGGGATTGCTCGACCTTTCCGAAAATTACATCGACCAGAACAGATCGATCGACAAACGGCGCGACATGCTCGCTGGCCGCACCGTCATCAACCTGTTCTTCGAGAATTCGACCCGAACGCGCACCAGCTTCGAGGTCGCGGCCAAGCGGCTGGGCTCCGACGTCATCAACATGGATGTCGCCACCTCCTCCGTGCGCAAGGGCGAGACGCTGCTCGACACGGCGATGACCTTGAACGCCATGCGGCCCGACGCCATCGTCGTACGCCACCATGAATCGGGCGCGGTGAACCTCCTGTCGCAGAAGGTCAATTGCGCCGTCATCAATGCCGGCGACGGCCAGCACGAGCATCCGACCCAGGCGCTGCTCGACGCGCTCACCATCCGGCGACGACGCGGCAGCTTGCAGGGGCTGCTGGTGGCGATCTGCGGCGACATCATGCACAGCCGCGTCGCGCGCTCGAACATCCACCTGCTGCAGATCATGGGCGCGCGCGTGCGCGTCGTCGGCCCCCCTACCCTGATGCCGACCGACATCGACAAGATGGGGGTCGAAGTCCACTACAACATGAAATCCGGCCTCAAGGACGTCGATATCGTGATGATGCTGCGCCTGCAGACCGAGCGCATGCAGGGCACCTTCGTGCCCTCGATCAGCGAATATTTCCATTTCTTCGGCCTCGACCACGAGAAGCTGAAGTTCGCCAAGCCCGACGCGCTGATCATGCACCCCGGGCCGATGAACCGCGGCGTCGAGATCGACTCCGAGGTCGCCGACGATCTCGACCGCAGCGTCATCCACGAGCAGGTCGAGATGGGCGTGGCCGTGCGCATGGCCTGCCTCGAGGCGCTGATCGGCGGCCGGCGCAACCAGATCGGGGCCGTGGCGTGAGGTGCGTTATATTCAGCAGCGAGCGAGTGCCGGGGGCACGCCCCCGGCCATGAGCGGCAACACCTACAAGACCGCGCCGCCGCACACTGGCTCGACCGCCTACATCAACGCCCGCATCGTCGATCCCACGAGCGACAGCGAATATCGCGGCGCCGTGCTGATCAGCGACGGCAAGATCGCCGACTACGGCCCCAACCTGTTCGCCTCGGGCGCACCCTATGGCATCGAGTCGGTCGATTGCCGCGGGCTCGTTCTCGCCCCTGGCCTGGTCGACACCCGCGTCCACACCGGCGAGCCGGGCGAGGAGCACAAGGAGACGCTGGAGAGCGCCGGCTCGGCGGCCGCCGTGGGGGGCATCACCTCGCTGGTGCTGCTGCCCGACAACGAACCGCCGTTCGACGACGCCTCGCTGATCGAGTTCGTGGCCCGCCGTGCCCGGCTGATCAAGTTGGTGAACATGTACGCCTACGGCGCGCTCACCGTGGGTCTGGAGGGCAAGGAACTGGCGGAGATTGGCCTGCTGGCCGAGGCCGGGGCCGTCGCCTTCACCGACGCCGACCACGCCGTGGGCAATGCCCAGGTGATGCGGCGTGCGCTCTATTATTGCAAGGCGTTCGACGCCCTGATCGTCCACCTGCCGCAGGAACCGACCCTGTCGGGCGGCCACATGACCAGCGGCGAGATGGCGACGCGGCTCGGCCTATCGGGCAATCCGCCGCTGGCCGAAGTGATGATGGTCGAACGCGACATTCGCCTGGTCGAGATGACCGGCGGGCGGATGCATCTGGCCAAGATCTCGACCGCAGAATCGGTCGCGGTGATCGCTGCCGCCAAGGCGCGCGGGCTGAAAATCACCTGCGACACGGCGGCGCCCTATTTTGCGCTGAACGATCTCGCGGTCGGCGACTACCGCACGTTCGGCAAGCTGGTGCCGCCGCTGCGTGCCGAAAAGGATCGCGCGGCGATCGTCGAAGGGCTCAAGAACGGCGTGATCGACGCCATCGTCTCCGACCACCGGCCGCAGGACCAGGACAGCAAGCGTGTGCCCTTTGCCCAGGCGCTGGCGGGCGGCATCGGCCTCGAGACCCTGCTGCCGATCTCGCTCGAGCTGTTCCACAACGGCCATCTCACCCTGCCGCAGCTCTTCCAGCGCCTGTCGAGCACACCGGCACGCTTGTTCGGCCTGCCGGGCGGACGTCTCGCCAAGGGCGCCCCGGCCGATCTCGTGGTGTTCGACGCCGACTATGCCTGGCAGATCGACCGCACCGATCTCTGGAGCAAGACCAAGAACACGCCGTTCGACGAACGCCCGGTCCAGGGCCGCGTCATGGCCACGATCGTCGGCGGCCGCACGATCTACCGCGACGACAGTTTCGTGACCGCCGCCGTAGTGGCCTAATTGCTGCCTCGAAACCGCCACTTCGTCTGGTATTGTCACGGCGTTTTCACGGATCAGGGCAATCGACGATGCTTCGACAGACGGTAATCCTTGGAGCGACGATGGCGGCGTTCGCCGGTGCGGGTCTCCCCCAGGCGCGCGCCCAATCGCGCGATGACCTGCTCGACGCCCTCACGCGCCACATCCAGATTTGTGGCGAGATGACCTCAACCCAGGCCAGGCTCAGCTGCTACGACCGGCTGCAGACCCAGATTGGCGGCGGCCAGGGAGCCGCTGCCGCCGCGCCGGCGTCGTCACCAACTCCCGCACCGACGCCCACACCGCTGCAGACCGGAAGCGCGGCGGCCCCCTCGACCGGCTCGTCGATCAGCTCCGCGCCGCTCACGCCGCAGCCGCTGGGCGTCCCCGGCGGCGGCGTCGCAACCTTGGGGGCCGGGACGCAGCCACAGCCGAGCCCGCTCGGCCAACCGCAGGATCCCAATGCCGCCTTCGATCCGCGCACCGCGACCCAGGCGCGCCCGCCCGAGGGGCTGCAACCCAAGCCGCGGCCCGCTGTCCGTCGCACCGGCGCGCGGCCGATCCCTTATTCCGCGACACCGCAGCCCCTGGTGGTGCTGGGTGCCTCCAACCTGACCTACGGCGACTCGCGCTACTGGCAGGTTTCGATCACGCTGACGTCGAACACGCCGCGTCCGCTCGAGACGCAAGCCCAGTGCACCTTCATGAACGCCGGACGGCCGGTCGAGGATGTCTATTTCGGGCCGGTGACGATCCAGCCGGGCGAGCAGATCAGCACCGAACTGATCGGCCCGCCGACTACCGCCTATATCGACTCCACCAACTGCCGTGTCGTGAGCCCCTGAGCCGACTGCGATGGTCTCGACGCTGATCCTGCTCCTTGGGCCATTCCTGCTGGGTTACCTGCTGGGATCGATTCCTTTCGGGTTGCTGCTGACCCGCGCCGCTGGCCTCGGCGACATCCGCAAGGTCGGATCCGGCAACATCGGCGCCACCAACGTGCTGCGCATCGGCGGCAAGGGCCTGGCTGCGGCGACCTTGCTGCTCGACGCCTTGAAGGGCGTGGTGCCGGTGCTGATTGCCGACCAGGTCGGCCAGCTGGCCGCGGTTGGCGCCGGGGCAGGCGCGGTGCTCGGGCACATGTTCCCGGTGTGGCTGGGCTTCAAGGGCGGCAAGGGCGGTGCGACCGTGCTCGGCGTGTTCTTGGCCTTGAGCTGGCCGGTCGCCGCCGTCGGAGCTGCCCTGTGGCTGCTGATCGTCGCGATCTTCCGCTATTCCTCGCTGGCCACCCTGCTCGCCACCGCGATCGCCGCCGCCTCGGCCTGGTGGTTCGCGCCGCGCCCGGTCGCGATGCTGGCGGCGGTGCTGGTGCTGCTGGTGTGGGCCAAGCACCACGAGAATATCCGCCGCCTGCTCGCCGGCACCGAAAGCAGGATCGGCCAGAAGAAGAGCGCCTAGTTCTTCTTCGCCGACTCACCATCGAAGCGGCGCGCCCGTTCTTCCAGGACGCGATTGCGGTTGGCCTCGTCAAGCAGGTGGGTGTGCGCTAGGGTCGCTACACAACAACTGCAGGAGGCAATGACCATGTTCGTTGCTCGTATCGCCGCCCTCGCGGCCGCCACCCTTTGCCTGGCATCGGCCGTCGAGGCCAAGACACTGCGCTGGGCCAGCCAGGGCGACGCCCTCACCCTTGATCCGCATGCCCAGAACGAGGGGCCGACCACGGCCATGAACCAGCATGTCTACGATCCGCTGATCCAGCGCGACCCGACACTCAAGAAGGTCCCCAACCTGGCGCTGTCGTGGAAGCCGATCGCGCCCGACACCTGGGAGTTCAAGCTCCGGCCCGACGTCAAGTTCAGCGACGGCACGCCCTTCACCGCCGACGACGTCGTGTTCAGCTATAATCGCGCATTGGCGCCGACGTCTGACTTCCGCGCCTACATCTCGAGCGTCAAGGAAGTGAAGGCCGTCGACCCGCTGACGGTGCACATCGTCACCAACGGGCCGAACCCGATCCTGCCCGACTACACGACCAGCATCCTGATCATGTCCAAGGCATGGGCGGAGAAGAACAACGTCGTCAAGCCGCAGAGCTACAAGGACAAGGAAGAGACCTACGCGGTGCGCAACGCCATGGGCACCGGCCCCTACATGGTGAAGCAGCGCGACGCCGACGTGCGCACCGTCATGGCGAAGAACCCGACCTACTGGGGCAAGACGCAGTTCCCGGACTATCCCGACGAGCTGGTCTACACGCCGATCAAGGAGCCCTCGACCCGGGTCGCCGCACTGATCTCCGGCCAGGTCGACTTCGTGCTCGACGCGCCACTGCAGGACGTCGCCCGCATCAAGCAGACCGCCGGCCTCAAGACCGAGGAGACCGCGCAGGTCCGCTCGATCTTCCTTGGCCTCGACATGGGCTCGGCCGAGCTCAAGTACTCCGACGTCAAGGGCAAGAACCCGTTCGCCGACAAGCGCGTGCGCCAGGCCATGTACCAGGCGATCGACATCAATGCGATCAAGGCCAAGGTGATGCGCAACTTCGCAGCACCCGCCGGCCTGATCACGTCGCCCGGCGTGCACGGCCACACCGCCGCCCTCGACCAGCGCCAGAAGTACGACGTTGCCGCGGCCAAGAAGCTGATGGCCGAGGCGGGCTATCCCAACGGCTTCGGCGTCACGCTCGATTGCCCCAACGACCGCTACAACAACGACGAGCAGATCTGCCAGGCGGTGGCGGGCATGCTTGCGCAGATCGGCATCAAGATCGATTTGCAGGCGCGCTCCAAGACACTGCACTTCCCCAAGCTGCAGAAGAGGGACACCAGCTTCTTCCTGCTCGGCTGGGGCGTGCCGACGCTCGATTCGCACTATGTCTTCACCTTCCTGTACCAGACCAGCGACGCGGCCAAGAAGGTGGGGAGCTGGAACTTTACCGGCTACAGCAACGCCAAGCTCGACGAACTGAGCGACGCGATGCTGAAGGAGGTCGATCAGGCCAAGCGCGACAAGATGGTCGCCGACGCCTGGGCGGCCGTGGTCGCCGACATGCCGTACCTGCCGCTGCACCATCAGCTGATCGTGTGGGCGATGAGCGACAAGGTGACCATACCGATCTTCGCCAACGACTCGCCGAACTTCAAATACTCGAAGATGAAGTGAGCCTCTTCCGCCTCCCCCGTCATCGGGGGAGGTGCCCGCGCGGCGGGTGGAGGGGTCATGAGCCTCGTCGCCGCGCCCTGACCTCTCCGGCCTTCGGCCACCTCCCCACTTCGTGGGGAGGGAAGGAAGCCTCCTGACGACATGCTGGCTTTCATCGTTTCCCGTCTCCTGCAGTCGCTGGCGGTCATGCTGGCGGTCTCGTTCCTGTGCTTCGTGCTGTTCAATTTCGTCGGCGACCCGGTGAACAACATGGTCGGCCAGGAGGCGTCGACGTCCGACCGCGAGGAGATGCGACGCGACCTCGGGCTCGAGGATTCCGTGGCAGTGCAGTTCATACGCTTCCTCGGCAACGCCACGACCGGCAACTTCGGCAAGAGCTATCGTCTGGCCAGGCCGGTCTCCGACCTGATCGTCGAGCGCATGCCGGCGACATTGGAACTGGTGGTGGTGGCCGCCCTGCTGGCGCTGGCCATGGGCATCCCGCTCGGCGTCGTGACGGCGCTCCGGCGCCATACCGTCGACAGCGGCGCGATCATGACCTTTTCGCTGGCGGGCGTGGCCATGCCGACCTTCGTGATCGGCATCCTGCTGATCTATGTCTTCTCGGTCGAATGCAAATCCTGGGCGCCGGCGATCGGACTGTCCCCGGACTGGTGCTTCCCGTCCTTCGGCCGCGGCGAGACGGTGAAGCTCGGCTGGTGGAATTCCGGGCTGCTGACCGCCGCCGGCCTCAAGGCGATCGTGCTGCCAGCCTTCACGCTCTCGCTGTTCCAGATGACCCTGGTGCTGCGTCTCGTGCGCTCGCAGATGCTGGAAGTGCTGCGCACCGACTACATCAAGTTCGCGCGCGCCCGCGGCCTCACGAACCGCGCCGTGCATTTCCGTCACGCGCTCAAGAACACGCTGCTGCCGGTGATCACTGTAATCGGCATCCAGATCGGTGGCCTGATCGCCTTCTCCATCATCACCGAGACGGTGTTCCAGTGGCCGGGCATGGGCCAGCTCTTCATCCAGTCGGTGCAGTTCGCCGACATTCCGGTAATGGCCGCCTATCTCGTGATGGTCTCGTTCATCTTCGTGGCGATCAATTTCTTCGTCGACCTGCTCTACGCCACCATCGATCCGCGGCTCCGTCTCGATCGCGCCCAGCTCGGCACGGCCGGCGGATGAGCATCCTGGCTTCGCGTGCCCTGCCCCCCGGTATGCCATGGGCCCTGATCGCCGCGGCCTGCCTCGGCTCGTTCGCCACCACCTCGAGTGGTACCACGCGCGCGCCGTTCCTGCTCGACATGGCGCGCGATCTCGATGTCAGCATGCAGCTGGTCGCGAACCTGGTGTCGCTGACGTCGGTCTCCTGGGGCGTCGCCTCCGCGTTCGGCGGTTGGCTCTCCGATCTCATCGGCCGCCGGCCGCTGCTGGTCGTCTCGCCCTTCGCGCTGGCCCTTTGTCTCGTTGCCCAAGCACTGGCCGGGTCGTTCTTCTGGGTGGGGGTGTGGGCGACGGTGGCTGGCGCCTGCTGTGGCGCCTTCACCGGCGTGGCGTTCGCCGAGGTCTCCGGCCGGGTGGCCGACAGCCAACGCGGCCGCGCGCTGGGCTGGGTGATGAGCGGCCAATCGCTCACCCTGCTGATCGGCGTGCCGATGGCGGCGGCCGTGGGCTCCCTGATCGGCTGGCGCGGCTGGCTGATCTGCCTCGGCGGTCTTTCCCTGGTTGCCTGCGTCAGCCTGTTCGCCACGGTGGGCCGTGGCACCGCCGGCCATACGCGCCCGACGGTGCGGCCCTCGTTCCGGACCGCGCTGTCGCCCCGCGTGCTGGGACTCCTCTCCAGCGGCATCGCCGAACGTATCTGTTACGGCCTGGCGGCGGTCTATTTTGCCACCTTCCTGCAGGCGACCTATCACCTGTCGTTGATCGAGGTCGCCCTGCCGCTCGCGGTGTTTGCGATCGGCAACGTCGCCGGCACGATCCTGGGCGGGCAACTCGCCGACCGCCTGCGCGACCGGCTGATGGTCTTCGCCGTCGCCATGGCCCTTTCAGCAGCGGCGGCCCTCGTCCTCTTCCTCTGGCATCCCAGCCTCGAAGTCTCGGTCGCACTGGGCTTCGTCTATGTATTGTTGAATGCGCTGGGCCGGCCTTCCTACATGGCGGCACTTGCCGCGGTGCCGGAGGATGTGCGCGGCACGGTCCTGGGGCTGAACGGCACCACGGCGAGCGTCGGCTGGGTCGGCGCCGCTGCGCTCGGAGCGGCGATCATCAGTTGGGACGGCTTCGACGGCTTCGGGCCGCTCGCCGCCGTGCTGGCCCTGCTGGGCGCCCTGGGTGCGCTGCTCTGCCGGCGGATGACGGCACCATGAACGACCGCAGCACGGTCATCGCGCGCTTCCGCGACAGCGACATGTGGTGGAGCTTCCGCCGCTCGCCGCTCACCGTGGCCGCCGCCCTGGTCACTCTGGTCTATTTTGTCGGCGCAGCCTTTGCACCCTGGGTGGCGCCGTTCGATCCGTTCGACGTGAAGTCGCTCAACCTGATGGATGCCTTCACACCGCCAGTCTGGAACGAGGGCGGCACGGCCAGGCATCCGCTGGGCACCGACAACCAGGGCCGCGACATGCTGTCGGCCATCCTCTACGGCTGCCGCGTGTCGCTGATGATCGGCCTCGCGGCCATCCTGCTCTCGGTGACGACCGGCGTGCTGCTGGGCCTGCTCGCGGGCTTCCGCGGCGGCTGGGTCGAGGCGGTGATCATGCGCATGGCCGACATCCAGCTCACCGTGCCCGCCATCCTGATCGCGCTGACGCTGGATGGCGTGGCACGCGTCATGCTGCCCAAGGGCGTCCACGACAGTGTCGCCATCTGGGTGCTGGTGCTGTCGATCGGCTTCGCCTATTGGCCGCAGTTCGCGCGGGTCACGCGGGCCACGACGCTGGCCGAGAAGAACAAGGACTACGTGAATGCCGCCCGCATCATCGGCGTGCCAGGTGCGAGGATCGCGCTGGCGCACGTGCTGCCCAACGCCTGGGGCCCGGTGCTGGTGATCGCCACCATCGAGCTGGCGCTGGCCGTCATCGCCGAAGCCTCGCTCTCCTATCTCGGGGTCGGCATGCCGGCCACCCAGCCTTCGCTCGGCACCCTGATCCGCATCGGCAACGCCTTCCTGTTCTCGGGCGAATGGTGGATCGTGATCTTTCCGGCGCTGGCGCTGGTGATCCTGTCGCTGTCGGTGAACCTCCTGGGTGACTGGCTGCGCGACGCGCTCAACCCGAAGCTGCGCTGAATACTACTTTCGGTTGTTTTACACTATTTATATTCTCGCCTAGTGTGGCGACATGTTCGACGGCCCGCACAGTCTCGCGTTGGATCCTCAGGAACGCCGGGCGCGCCTGCGGCTGGCGCGCAGCGCCCGCATCGGCCCCGTGACCTTCCACGAAGCGCTCGCCCATTTCGGCTCGGCGCGGGCGGCCTGCGCCCGGCTGGCCACCTGCCCCGACGCCAACATCGACCGCGAGGAAGCGGCCCTCGCCCAGGCCGGCGGGCGCTTTCTGGTCGTCGGCGATTCGGCCTATCCCGCCGCCTTGGCGGCCGTCGCCGGCGCACCGCCGGTCCTGTCGGCGATCGGCGATCTCACGCTGCTTGCGCGCCCGACCTTGGCGCTGGCGGGCGCCCGCGACGCCTCCCTGGCCGGCCGGCGCTTCGCGGCCGAGCTGGCGGCGGCCCTGGGGGGCGCGGGATTTGTCATTGCGTCGGGACTGGCCCGCGGCATCGATGCTGCCGCGCATGAAGCGGCGCTGGCCACCGGCACCGTGGCCGTCCTGGCGGGCGGCGTCGACCAGGTCTACCCGCCGCAGAATGCCGCCCTGCACGACCGCATCGCGACCCAGGGCCTGATCCTGAGCGAGGCTCCCCTGGGCACGCCACCGATCGCCCGGGCGTTTCCCCGCCGCAACCGCATCGTGAGTGGCCTGTCGGCGGGCGTGATCGTGATCGAAGCCGCCGCCCGGTCGGGCTCCCTGATCACCGTCCAGCGCGCCGCCGAACAGGGGCGCGAGGTCTTCGTCGTGCCGGGCTCGCCGATGGACCCGCGCTATGCCGGATCCAATAGCCTTATCCGGGATGGGGCCATTTTGGTGCGCGACATCAACGATATTCTCGATGTTTTGGGCTGGCCCTCGACCACCACGCAACCCCTTGGGCGGAAAGGGCAAAATCGGCCCAGCGGCGATACCGCCAAGGTGCTCGAAGCCCTGGGGGCGGTCCCCACCGCGGTTGACGAACTGGTGCGCCGGTGCCAAGTGTCCGCCGCCGCCGTGGCGGAGGTCCTGCTGGCCCTGGAGCTGGAGGGCCGCCTGGAGAGGCACCGGGGTAACCGCGTATCTCTGATGTAAATCAGCGATTTAGCTCCGGCCTTTGATGTTTCACTGGAGCATGTTTCGCCGATGGACGTGCTGGTCGTCGAGTCCCCGGCCAAGGCTAAGACCATTGGGAAGTATCTCGGCCCCGGTTTCACCGTGCTGGCCTCCTATGGTCACGTCCGCGATCTGCCGTCCAAGGACGGCTCGGTCCGGCCGGACGAGGATTTCGCCATGGACTGGGAGATCGATCCCCAGTCGCAGAAGCGCCTCGACGCCATCGCCAAGGCCATCACCAAGGGCGGCAAACTCTACCTCGCAACCGATCCGGATCGCGAGGGCGAGGCGATCTCCTGGCACGTGAAGGAGATCCTCGGACGCAAGAAGGCGCTCGACGGAGTCGACGTGAAACGCGTCACCTTCAACTCCATCACCAAGCAGTCGGTGCTGGACGCCGTCGCCCACCCGCGCGAACTCGACCAGCCGCTGATCGACGCTTACATGGCCCGCCGCGCGCTCGACTATCTGGTGGGCTTCACCCTGTCGCCGGTGCTGTGGCGCAAGCTGCCGGGCAGCCGTTCGGCGGGCCGCGTGCAGTCGGTGGCGCTCCGCCTGATTTGCGAGCGTGAAGCCGAGATCGAGGTCTTCAAGACCCGCGAATACTGGACGGTCGACGCCGTTTTCGGCACGGCCAAGAAGCAGGTGCTGAAAGCCCGCCTCACCCATCTCGACGGCCGCAAGCTCGAGAAGTTCGACC
>NZ_SCVH01000025.1 GCF_004296935.1 Reyranella sp. | reverse complement strand
GATTCGGTGAAATTGCCGCTGAAGCCCGCCATCTGGGCCAGCATCTGCTGCAGCATCAGCAGGCGGGGCCGAAGCGCCGGCGCCAGCGGATGCTCGGGGTCGTTCTCCTCGGCTTCGGCCACCTCTTTCAGGAGCCCATAGGTCTCCTGAAACAGCTTCAGGCGTGCGGCGCTGCTCTCCCGCACCTGGGCGTAGCGCGGCAGCGCCTTCACCATGGCTTCCATTTGCCAGCCGACGCTGATCGCGAGGGCGAAGGCCAGCGCGCGGCGGTTCTCGTCGTTCGGATCGGTCTTGGCCGCCTTGCGATAGAGCGTGATGGCATCGCGGCGGGCGCCGTTCGCGGCATCCGACAGGGGGTCGTCAAACGTCATGGCGCGCAGCAGGGCGGCTTCGGGGACGTCGGACAACACCATGGCCATCACGGCGGCGTCCTGTGCTCCCTTCCTGTCACCACGCGCCAGACGGTCGCGTGCCATCATGGTGAAGTCGTAGGCCACTTCGACGCGCACGATCTCGGGCCAGTCAACAATGCTGGCCGCTCCTCGCTCGAGCGTCGCATGGAGGGCGAAGCGGCGAACGTCAGGATCGCTCGGTGCGAGCGCGATTGCCTTGGCGAGTGCCGCATTCGATTCGGCGACACGATTGCGCTTCGCTTCGACCCATCCGAGACGGGCCCAGCCACGCTCATCGAACGGCGCCAGACGAGTGATCTCGCGGAACTTGTCCGCAGCCTCCGCGAGACGGCCTGCGTTGGCGTCGTCGGTTGCCGCCTGCAGACGGCGGTCGACGAGGAATTCCGGGAAGGCGGTCGACTGCGGAACCGACAGGGACATCTCGAGCGTCGCCGAGAACGCCGAGCCTTTGACGAGGCGATCCGCCGCCTGCTCGAGCATCAGGGTAGAGGCGTCATGGATCAAATCGAAATCTCGCGCGCGGGGCCGGACCTTGAGTTCCGCGCCGCCAGTGTTGCGGGTGATGGGCAATTCTGGATGGTCAATATAGAAGCTGGTGTACGTCCTGGGCACGACGTCCCCACCCTTCAGCTCCGGCAACGGCAGGTCGACCAAGCGCTGGAGGGCCGATGCGGCGACCTCCGCCTCGCGCAGCAACCGGCCGAGAGTCGCTATGTCGACCAACCCGCGCATGCGCCGGAAGATTCCGCGCGGCGCGACTTCAGGCGCCGTCTCGAAGGCCGGATAGTACTGGTTGAAGAGTTCATCCTGGCGCTGTGAGAAGGGCGTCGTTCCGCCAGTGTAGGTCCCGTCGCGACGCCCGCTTTCCGACTGCCGCTGGACATTGGCGGCGAAGAGCAGCGTCCGGCCGCTGGCGGAAACGCGAATGTCGTTGGGCCTGAGCGGCGCCGGCGCCAGCCACAGCCGCCGCCCGGGTGCCGCCAAGAGTTGCTGCGTCCCTGCTTCGCGCTCGATCGCCAGGCTCTTGCGGCCGTACTCCCCGAGCTGGCGTTCCCAGACAAGGCGGCCGATGTGCTTCATGGCATAGTCGGCATCGAGCATGATGCGGGCGAAACGCGACTGGAACGGGATCTTCTCGACCCGAGCGTACCGCGTGAAAGTGGCACCGCCGCCGGGCGGCTCGTCGAGGGACACCGCCGGGTCGCTGTCGTTCTTCCAAACGGCCCGGAAACCGACGATCAGCAGGTCGAGCGAGATGCGGTTTTCCGGTTTGTCCGAACGGTCGCCGACCAGGATGAGGTCGTTGCCGCCGGGCACCAGGATGAAGCCATGCAGGCGATCGATGCCGCCGGGAAAGCGGATATCGTCGGGCAGTCGCTGCCAATCGTCCGGTGCGCGCAGCAACGGCTCGGCCTTGTCGAGAAGGCGACGCAACGAGATCAGCACCGGCCGCTTCACCACCGCGGCCGGGCCCCTGGGCCGGAAATCCGAGACGCCGGCAAAGGAGAGGATGTCGTAGGTGACCTTGAGGTCGACACCGCCCACCTTGTCGAGCGTCGGCCGCTTCGCCGGGTCGTGCAGCGTCGCGCGGGCGGCCGGCGTCAGCCGCCAGACCGGCGCCTTGCCCGGGACCTCGGTGCGCTCGAACAGGGGCCGCGGCTGCGCCGCACCGCTGGCGGCGTTCACCGCGCGCTGGATCGGTGCCACATTGATCTTCTGGCCGTTGGGCAGCGTCGCCGTGTGCGTCTTGGCATCATAATCTGTAACCTCGGACAGCCGCCCCGTGTCGCGTTCGCCGAACGCCGCGCCGATTTTCTCGTCCTTGGAGAGTCCCGCCGACCGGCGCAGCTGGCGCAACGCCGGCGAATCGCCGGGCTGTATGCCGCCCGAGGTCGGGCCGGCAGTGCCGACATAGCGCGGGTCGACCGTCGTCGGCACGCCGACCGCGGTCTCGACGCGGCGGGCGTAGGTGCGGGCAAGCTCGACCTTGTCCATCGCTTCCTTGAGATAAACTTGGCGCACGGCCTCGTTCTTTTCGGCGCGGGCTCGGACGAGTTCCTTGGCGGCGAACTCCATCTGCTGGTTGGCCCATTTGAGCTCGTCGCTCGCCTGCGTGCGTTGTGCCGGCGGCAGTTTCTCGACTTTCTTGGCGAGGTCGTCGCGTTGCTTCTTCTCCTCCTTGATCTCGAACTCGACGACGATGATGCCGGACTCGACCGGCGTCGAGGTCGGTGCCGTCTTCTCGACCGGGTGAGTCTGGCTGCCGAGTTCCCCGGCAACCGATGCGATCAGGCCGATCGTGAGAGGCAAGAGAAGCGTGCGAATGCGCATGCGATATCTCAGCGTTCGCCGCGACAGCCGAGCGCGCGAAGACATCCACCCACATTGAGAGCCGGAGGCGCCACCTGCCGAGCATGAAGGCGGGACGGAATCGCGCCGATCACCAATGTCAGAGCCGGCGTCATCTTCGTGAAGCCCGGCTTCATGCGCGCCTCCCCGTCACCGGCGGCGATAGCCGCTGCCCGGCGGAACGACCTTGACACCGTTCGAACCGACGATCGTACGTGTGCCGTCGCGATCGCGCTGGATGACCGTGACGCCGCCGTCGCGTCCGACGATCGTGGTTTCGCGCGGCTTGGTGAAGACCATGTCGCCGCGCGGCGTGACATAGGATCGTTCTACCGGCGGGCGATTGCCCGACACGCTTCTGTCGCCGTAGGACGGTGCCGGCGCCGTCCATCCGCCGGTGCCGGCGGAGGGCGTCGCGATGCCGTCGTCGAACCCGCAAGCCGCCACGAAAGACGACATCACGATGGCGGCGCCACTGCGGCGTACGGACTGCAGGAGCCTTAGGGAGCTCACGGGTGACCTCCAGCACATTGCCTGCCTCCTTAGACGGCCGGGCTGTGGGTTTTGTCCGGTTCTCCGCGAGCATATCCGGCTCAGGGATCGTAGACATAGCGCAACCGGTTGCCGCGGCAAGTAGGGCAGCGGCCGTCATCGTCGATCAGCGGCAGCGCATCATCTGCCATAGGCGGTGGCGTCGCCCCGATGGCGTCTGCCAGGGCGCGCCGGCTCAAGAAGCGGTCGAAGGGCTGACCGCAGGTCGCGCAACTGCACACGAGGGCGCCGACCACGGAGGCCTTGCGCGGCTCCAGCAACGGCAGGCCCTTCGCCGTGTCGGCGCAGCCCGCGACCAGAGCGCCGAGATCGGCGTAGCTGCCGAGCAGCGCGCCCCGCTCGCCCTGGACGGCAGCGGCGAGGAAGTCCGAGATGGCGTAGCCTTTGGCGCGGGCGCGACCGAGGTCGATCTCGGCCAGCTCCCGGCCCGTCGCCGGATTGAGGTAGCGGCCGGGCGGTGCGCCGCGCGCCCAGCGGTCGAAACCCGCCCAGGCTGCAAGGGCTGCAAGGCCGAGCAGCCACCACGCCGAATGAAAAATTGCGGCGGCGATCAGCAGGCCCATGAGAATCAACAGGGTCGCCGGGTTCAGGATCATGGTGCTCTCCCCGGCGGCAGCAACAGGAGTCCCCCACCCTCCTCGGCTTCGACGCGGATTCCTGCGAGTGGGCGGTTCTCGCGCAGCAGCACGGCGAGCCGGTCATCGAGCCGGACGTGATGCACTCGACCTGCAAGAGGCCCGAGGGCGTTCAGCACGGCCGGAGCGGTCGACGGGTCCGTGAGGTAGGCGCGCAAGGCGCGTTTCAGCTCCGGCGACAGCCTGACGTAAGTCACGGGTTCGCTCGCCGCACGGACGTGGGACTCCGCTTGGGCCTCGCGGCTGGCAAGCGATACATTCGGAGGGCGTCCGGCCGGTGTCTCGACGAACGGCGGCGCGGCAAACTCGGATTCCGCGCTGTCCCGGAGCACGTGCAAGGCCAGCAGCCCGGTCGCACTGAGCACCACGACGCCCGCCGCCAGGCGCATCCACGGACGCACGACTGGCCGCGGACGGCAGCCGACGGTTGCGGCAAGGGCCTGCTCGATCAGGCCCGGTGGCATGTTGGCGGCGTCGCTCGCGGCAGCGCCGAGCCGGTCGAGCGCCGACCGGATCAGCCGCGACTGCGCGGCCGATACCTGGCCGTCGCCAAAGCAGGCCACCGCCAAGTCCCCGTCCACATGGGGAAGGCTGCTCTCGTCCATGCCCGCTCAGACGGACAGGCTCGGGAATTCATCGATCCCCAGGCGGCCCAATTCGGCGCGCAGCAGGTCTTCCCAGCGCCGCCGCCGGCGATAAAGCTCCTCGACCGGCAGGCCCATGAGGTCTGCGATACGGCGCGGCGGCAGGGGCGGGTCCTGCATGAAACGATGGTGCAGGTACGCTCGCGCATCTTGCGGCAGGGAGGCCATGGCTGCCACGACGGCATCGAGGGCCACCTCCTGCCGGGTGCGTTCCTCGGAGGCGATCAGGAGCGCCTCCGGACTGGGGGCGTCGTTCGGCAGCGGGCGGTCCCGCTGCTCGCCGTCGGCGGACACGACGGTGAGTGAGACGGCGCGCGGACGGCCCAGCGGGGCATGTGCCCCCAGCACCGAATCGAGGCGCGAGACGGCCGCGACGATCTCCGCTTTCGGCAATGGCTGGCCCGACGCGTCGCGAACGAGATGCTCCAGCTGATCGGCGCGATGGCCCTCGACATGGAGAAGGCGGTAGATGCACCGGGCCAGGGGATCGAGGCGCTGCACGGCCTCGGGATCGCGCTGCCGTCCGAGACGGGCGCGAACGAGGTCTTCGGCCAGGTGCTGCGCGACGATGCGCACGAAGCCGGTGAAGCTGCCGCGTCCCGCGAAGCGCCGCAGCGTCGCGGCCGAGTCGTCCATGAGAGCGAGCTTCATGTCCTGCTCGAGATCGAGCACGTCGTCGGCCGCGAGGCCTGCACTGCGCCCGCGTCCGCGCGCGATGCGTCCGATCTCGGCGCCATACAGGCTCTCGAAGGCGATCCATCCGGCAGCCCCGTCCGATTGCAGCAGAAGGACGAGGCGATCGGCCAACAGGTCGGCTGTCTTGAACGACAGAAAGATCTCGAAGGAACCGCCGGCTTTCCAGTCGCCCAATGCCGCGCAGCCGTCGGCGTGGAGGCGCCGAACCACGTCGATGAACGCCGCCCGGGCGATCTCGCCGGGAAATACGCGGCCGACGATGGCGAACAGCAAGGGCGACCACCGACGCAGAAATTCTTCCCAGGCCGCAGCGTCTCCCCGTCGCGCTGCGGCAAGCAGCGCTGCGTCGTTCCCGACCGGCTCCAATCGCGTAAGGCCCATCACCCCCAAGCCCGGACGCGACGACATCATCGTATCGAAGGCCCACCCGTTGCAATGTGAGAACTGTTCGCACAGCGCGAATTTCAGGTCCTTGTCCGTCCCTTCACCCCGGTAGGTGCGCATGGGCGGTGCAATATGAGTGACGAGGTCGAATGGCTGTGGGCCTTCCTGCTCGTCGAGGGACAGAAAGGGCTCACCAATCCCAAATTGCTATACCGTCCATATCCTGCCGGGTCGCCGGCCGGCTCGCATTCCTACGCGTTGACGGCCTTCAATGCCGACGAAGCAAAGCCTCCCTGCTCGATGTGCTGCTTTCGGCGGCGGACTCGTCTTGTTCGGCCTGCTGATTGTCTGCGAACGCCTGTGCCACAGGATCTGAGGCGCTAAACGTTGGCCTCGATGAGAAACGTACGATCTCGAAGCTGCTTCATTTGCACTTCAGGCGGTACAGGCCTTAGTCATATCAGCACTGCTCATTGCAAACGCGCCCGCCACTGATTTTCAAGTACGGACGGCTGATCTTTGGTGATGCTGATAATGTCACCATTGACGCCCAGCACGATGCGGCTGCCGGCTTCCATGGCAACGGGCGAGGTGGCTCCTCCGACACGCAAATCGATGCCGCCTTCGACAACGGCAATCGAGAGCCGCTCAGCATCCTCGAGGGCAAGCATGACTTGGGTGCCGCGAACCGCAGCCACCGCCGTCGGCGTTCTCAGGTTGCTGTATCGCATGGCGACAAGCTGTCTGTTGAGCGCTCCGGTCGCTTCCGTGACGGTCGCCTTGCCGGTTCCCACGGCGCTCGCCCAACGGATCATCCCCTTACCCAGATCGATCAGGCGCATCCTGGAGTTGAACGCCTCGGGGAAGTCCGAGAACGTCACTTCCGAGCCAGGCCCGACAATCCAGACGCTGCCATCCGCGAACCGGATGCGGGCACTCGACTTGGGTCCGGTGACGACGCGATTCGCCAGCATGGGCCTGCCGACTCCGGCGACGGTCACCGGCAGGTCACCGGCACCGCGCACCGAGAAGCGGACATCACCGCTCACTTCTTCGACCACGATCGGGGGCAGGTCCTTCTGGACATCGGCCAGTGACTTGGAAACACACTGACCTCGCTGCAGGAACTGTCCGGAGTCGCAGCGGCATTGAACCCCGCCGGAATCGTAGCGCAGGGTCACTCTGCCCGGGGGGCACTGCCCGTCCGCCGCAAGGCGCGGAACGCTACCGGTCCTGGCATTGAACGCGTCGGCATCAACTATGTACACCGCTCGCACGCCATCGAGCTGGCTCTGCCGTTGCTGACATTGCACGGCATCGGCCGATCCCTTGACCACGTTGGCGCATCGCGCATTGAAAGCCTGCACCTGCTGACGAAGATTGGAGAGCCGGACCAGAAGATCGCGCCGTGCGCCGGCAAGCTCGCTGCGGTCCGGTTCGACGGCATCGGCGGGTATGTCGCGGAGCGCCGGGACTTGGGCGATGGCAAGCCGGGCGAACACCACGACCGCGAGGCCGATCAGAACGAGGCGAAAGAGCATTGGCACCATGGATCACTTGGTCGCGGCAGGGGTGGGAATGCTGGTCGGTGCGGCATGCGTCTCCGCAGGTGCGGGCGATATCGGTTCCTCGTCGACGCTCAGCCGATAGCTCTCGGTCTGCACTTTCGCGACCTGCAGCTCCGAGCGGACCTTGGTCGCCTGGTCGCGCTGCTTCACCACTTCGACCTGCACCTTGGGCTTCTCCGCCGGCGGTGCAGCGTCGAGCTTGCGCTCGCCGTCCGCCAGAGCCTGGTCGACCTCGGCCACGCGGCTCTCCAGCTTCTCCTCGATCGCCTTGAGCGCCTGCCACTTGGGATCCTTCTGCACCCGCTCCGACGGCGCGGCCGGTGCTGCCGGGGCCGGCGGCAGGCCGCCCAGCACCACCGGCGTGGCGATCCCGCCGGCCTTCGCCATGCCGGCGTCGAACGCATCCCGCGCCGCCTGTGCTGCCATCTTCGGATCGATCTTCCCGTCGGCCCCGACCGACGCCCGGCTCAACGCGCCTGCCTCTCCCAGGGCGCCGGGCTGCGTCGCCACCGGCGGCGGCCCCGTCAGGACCACTTCAGGGACACGTCCGGTATTGCCTGGCGCCAGCGCCTGCCGTGCAACCGCCAGGCGCGCGCCCGCCGCAACGTTGCTGGGATCGAGCTGCAATGCCCGCTCGTAGAAGCGGATCGCCGTCGAAGGCTCGCCCAGCCCGCGACGCAGGATGTCGCCCATGCGGACATAGAAAGCCGGATCGCTGCTGTCGTGCGCCAGAGCCTTCTTGAACTCGGCCGCCGCCAGCTGCTGCTGCCCCGCCCGCAGCAACACGTAGCCGAGCTTGGCCTGCTCGATGGCCTTCGCATCACTTGGCCCCGGCGGCATCAGGCTGATGTAGGCGCGCTGCACCTCGGCATAGTCGGCCGGGCTGTTCGTATACTTGAGGACGGCGTTGCGGAACTGCACCACCGCGGCCAGCCGCTTGTCCGGTGGCGTCGCCATGACGATCGCCAGATATGCCGCCTTCCCCTCGTCCAGCCGGCCTTCAACGAAGCGCTTCTCGGCAATCATTTGGGCATGGTGACCCGGCGGGTACATTTTCAGGCGATCCAGGGCTTCCAGTGCCGCCAATGCCTTGGTCGTATTCGTCGAACGAATCGCCGCCTCGAACTGCGCCTCGCGAAGATCCCGATAGGTCATCGACAGTGTGGCCGGCGGCGAGTCTTTCGAGGCGAGATCGAGGAGTCGCTCCGCCGCGTCCAGCTTGCCGTCCTTGATGGCGTCTGATGCCCAAATGGTCAGACCACCCTGAACGAGCTTGCTGGCGGTCTCCTTTCTTGCTGTTGCCACGGCTTCATCGGCCCGCCCTATACGAACAAGAATGCCAATAAGGTTGTGAGCGCTACTGTCGTTTCGCTCCAATGCGTAGCCCCGCCGCGCCGCGTCCAGCGCGGCACCGGCCATCGCCGGCGGGATGGGCTGCCCCGGAATGCCGAATTTGAAGTACCGAAGATACGCGTCGGCGAGGTAGTAGTGGCCGTAGCCGTCGTTCGGATTCTGTCTCGTGTAGCCACGCAGCAATTCGATACCGGCCAGCATCCCTTCGGGCGTCCCGGACATTTCCCGCGCTTTGCTGCTGAGCGTCAGCCGGGTCGCCTGTTGCTGGAGCGTTTCTCGCAGACTGGTGACGATATCCTTGGCGGCCTTCTCATGTGCCGCCGCCTGTTGGCGGTCCTTGTCGGTCCTCTCCTTGGCTATCCACGATTCTGCGTTGCGGATGTTGTCTGCAATGATCTGCGGCTGACCGTTGGCGCCAAGGGCCATCGACTGCTTCCATGTCGCCACGGCCCCCGCCTTGTCACCCAGCTTGAACTGCGCAAATCCTTTTTCGTTCAGCGCCTTTGCGTCGCCGGGGTTGTGCGCGAGCGCCTGGTTCAAGTAAGTCAGAGCCTCGGCGTAGCGGCCGAGGGCCGCATAGCATTGGCCGAGGGCTCGAAGATATCCCGGCACATTTGGAGCGAGCGCCACTGCCTGCTGTGCGTACGGCAAAGCCTCGGCGTAACGGCCCGCATTGAAGAAATCGCTTCCGGATGCATAGGCGCTTTCTGCCGGGCTGAGGACAGGAGGGGGAGGAAAATAAGCCGTTCCGCCCGAGCCGCCGCGCCCCCTTGGGGGCGTCGGATCCGGGCCGCAATGGTTGCGCCCGGCGTAGTCCGTCCAGCAGTTGCCAACGCGAACTCCCGTTTGAGCGCAGGCGAAGGACGCAATCGCGCCGGTCAGGCCGGCTGTGATCGCCAGAACGACGATCGAAACACCTGCTCTCACTCTTCGCCTCATCGCCAGCGGCGAACGCCACTGGAATTCGTTCCAGCCCATGAGATCACTCCATCCTGGGAGGTGGCGAACCGGAGGCAGGGGGCGCTTCGGGATTTCCTGCCGACGCTTCGACAGCCGGGACCGGTTGTTCCTCGACACTCAGCCGATAGCTCTCCGTCTGCACCTTGGCCATCTGCAACTCGGCGCGGACCTTGGTCACCTGGTCGCGCTGCTTAACCACCTCGACCTGAACCTTGGGCTTCTCCGCCGGCGGCGCCGTCTCCAGCTTGCGCTCAGCTTCGGCAAGACCTTGCTCCACCTCGGCCGCACGGCTCTCCAGCTTCTCTTCGACGGCCTTCAGCACCTGCCATTTCGGATCCTTCTGCAGGTGCTCCGATGGTGCGGCCGACGGTGACGCCGCCGGCGGCATGCCACCCAGCACGACCGGCGTCGCGCTGCCGACCTTGACCATGCCACCGTCGAAGGCATCCCGCGCCGCCTGTGCTGCCATCCTCGGATCGATCTTCCCGTCGGCCCCGCGCGATGCCCGGCTCAGCGCGCCTGCCTCTCCCAGGGCGCCGGGCTGCGTCGCCACCGGCGGCGGCCTCTTCTGGGCCGCGTCGGGTGTCCGGCCAGGATTGCCGGGTGCCAGTGTCTGCCGCGCCGCCGCCAGGCGCGCCGCCGCGGCAACGTCGTTCGGATCGAGCTGCAGCGCCCGTTCATAAAACCGGATCGCTTCCGCAGGCTCGGCCAGCGAGCGTCGCAGGATATCGCCCGTTCGGACATAGAAGGCCGGATCGGTGCTGTCGTGGGTCAACGCCTTCTTGAACTCTGCCGCCGCCTGTTGCTGCTGTCCGGCCCGCAGCAGCACGTAGCCGAGCTTGGCCTGCTCGATGGCCTTTGCATCGCTCGGGCCCGGCGGCATCAACCCGATATAGGCCGATTGCACTTCGGCATAGTCGGCCGGATTGTTCGAGTATTTGAGAATGGCATCGCGGAACTGCGCCACTGCAGCCAGCCGCTTCTCCGGTGGTGTCGCCACGACAACCGCCAGGTACGCCGCCTTTCCCTCGTCGGGACGGCCATCACGCAAAGCCAGTTCGCCATAGTGGCCCTGATCCAGGCAAGTCGCCTGAACCTTGCAGAGCGCAGCGAGAGCATTGCCGGCAGTGACGCCGTCGCCCTTCGTGATTGCAGCCAGGAATGTGGCATGCCGCAAACCAGCGCGGTCGTCGCGCACTTTTTCGGGACCAACCGTGCTTGCGACGAGGTCGAGCAATCGCTCCGCCTCTGCGAACCGCCCCCATTTTCGAACTTCGAATGCGGCGATCTTGGCTTGAAAGGCGCCGCCGAAGTCCTTGTCCTTGAATTTCTGGGTCGCGACCCTGGCATAGGCAATGGCCTCGTCGCCTTGTTTCGCGGCGGCGAGGCCGATGATCAGCGTTCTGTAGAAAGCGGCTTCGTCTGGCTTCAAAGCGATCGCACGGCGCGCGGCTGCAATAGCCTCGTTGATTTCCGCCGCGGCCGGGCGGTCGGCGACTGTCGCCTTCAGCAGGACTTCTGCCAACCGGTCCCACTTGCCCGGCTGGTTTGGATACTTCTTGAGATATGCTCGGAGGAGAGTAGCGCGCTTGAGCTCGCCGTCGCGGGAATCAGGCAGGTCGTTCATGCTGCGAAAGAGGCTGCCTTGGTCGACGAAGGCTTGGCGTGCGGCGTGCATCGCGGCCATCGATCGATCGAGGCTTTGTTGAGCGTCCTCGAGTTTTCTTATCTGTGCCGCAATCGCTTGCTGCGCCGTCTTTTCCTGGACCTTGACTGTCTCCCGCAGCAATTCCTGCTTGATGTTGGCAATCGAACTTTGGGTGATCGTACGGTCAGCCGACGTCAGATCGAGCTGGAGCGCCTGCTGGTAGAACGCCAATGCGCTCTTGAGATCGCCCAACTGATAGTGGCTGTACCCGATGCCGCCGGCTGCCCTGCCGTCTCTGGGGTTTATCTGGAGAACCCGCCGGCCATATTCGATGGCTTCCCGGTGGCGCTCGGCGCGACGGCTGCTTTCCGCCAGCCAATCGAGAATGTTGGCATCGTTGGGGCGCAGGCGGTCGGCCTGTTGGAAGGCGGCAATGGCGTCGACGTATCGCCCGGCATTGAACAGGTCTTTTCCTCGTTTGAATTCGACCATGCCAGGAGCGGGGGGAGGCGGGACATATGTTGTTCCGCCCGAGCCGCCGCGAACCCTTGGCGGCGTCGTATCCGGGCCGCAATGATTACGCCCGGAATAATCCGTCCAGCAGTTGCCGACGCGGACTCCCTGTTGGGCAAGGGATGGAGCGGCGCCGATCGTCAGGGCGATCGCCAATACGATCATCGAAGAGCGCGGTTTCATGCCAGCCTCCTCTTTGCCGGCAGCGAGATTCGCCACCGGGCAGAAAGACCTGTACGCCGCTCGACACCACACCTGTCTGCGTACGGGGACATCGCGCCGCCCCGTCGCTTCCCTTCGACTTCAATCGCGTAAGGTCCCCTGCCCCAACGGCCCCAACGCCCGAGCATCATCCTATCGAAATCCCATGGGTCACAAGCTGATAACGATTTGCAGGAGGGAAATTCCGACTGCCGGCCAGGCATGCCGGGCAAAGAACAGCGCGGCCCCAATGGCACCCGCCGCGATCCACGCCAGGCCAAGCAGCACACCAGCGTTCACGGGCGGCGGTCCCTGCTGCAAATTTCGCTCATCTGCATCAGGCGTCCGCCGTCCGACGCCGGCAGCAGCAGGCGCGTGTCGGCCATCGCGCCTTGCCGTTCGAAGACGATCGGACGGCCGCTTACCGGAAGTAGCGCGATCGTCCAGGGCATCGTGAAGGCCTGAGTGATGAACGCTCCCTGCGACGGCACGTGCTCGACGAACTTCACCACGTCGAGACAGTCGCGCTGCTCGATACCCAACACCTCGACGTCATAGCCGCCAGTACGCCGGGGTCCGATGAACACCGCGACACCCATGCTGCCAACGGGCAGACTGCGCGGTGGGTCTGCGCCCACCCAAGTGCGCCACAACGTTTCCCAAGCGGCCTGGTCGCGGGCGACGTCGACGTAGTTGGCCCGCACCTGTGCGTAGGCGCCGTTCCACATCGTTGCGTCGGCCTGGGCCAGCGCCGATGTCCAAGCGAAAGCCATAAACAGGGAGAGCCGTACGATCAACCGATGCATTGCCTATCTCCACGGGACGACATCCTTCGCTTCCAGAGACGGTCAGCGGTCCGAATTTCGTCATGTCCTGCGTTGAATAACTTCATTCGAGAGCGAACTCAGGGCAGCAGGTCGCCCACCCCGGGTCAGTAGCGAGGATGCCCGAAGCGCACCGACGACCGACGGGATGCCAAGCGGGATGGGAGAAAAAGACCGACAGCTGCTGAGGGGATGGGCTCTCGCGGCCAATAGGGCTTCGGGAGGCTCACATGCCGCTGCGCTGGAAAACCCTTCAAGCCGAGAGGCTCATCCACATCGTGGCCGAGGGGAAGGTCACGCTGAAGGAGATAGAGGAGGAATATTTCGACGCTTTGGTCGTGGCCGACGTGCTGGCCTCCGCCAAGCTGTACGATGCAACGCTGGCCGAGCCGGTCTACAGCGACGACGACGTGATGACGATGGGGCGCGGCTCAGCACCTATACCGCCACCATGCCGAGCGGGCCGCTCGCCGTCGTGGGGCTGACGGGCAAGGTGCAGGTGGCCTGCAAGAGATTCGTCAACGTCTCGCCGTCGAAGCAGCCGGCCAGGCTGTTCAAGACCGCGACCGAGGCACACGCCCGGCTTGCGACGCAGGCCAAACCGTAGTTCATCTGATCGACCACCCCCTTCCTGGAACCGGAGACACCGTGCAGACCATACCGACGACCCCGCTTGCGAAAGACATCAAGGACGTGCTGGCCAAGGTGACGACGGCCAGCATCACCACGATCCTGCTGAAGAAGGGGCTGCGCAACGTCTGGCTGCGCGGCACGCGACCGATCAAGCCCGGCCAGGGCCGGCTGGTAGGCCGTGCCTTCACGCTCCGCTTCGTGCCGGCGCGCGAGGATCTGGCGACGCCGGCCAGCTGGGGCTCGCCGATCTCGACCCGCGCCGCCATCGAGGCAATGCCCGAGGGTGCGATCGTGGTGGCCGATTCCATGGGCGTCACCGACGCCGGCATCTTCGGCGACATCCTGTGTGCGCGCATGGCCAAGAAGAAGGTGGCGGGCCTGGTCACCGACGGCGTGATGCGCGACATGTCGGGAGTGCTCGCCACCGGGCTGCCGGTCTGGTGCCAGGGCGCCGCGGCGCCGCCCTCGGTTGCCGGCCTCACCTTCGTGAGCTGGCAGGAGCCTATCGGCTGCGGCGGCGTGGCGGTGTTCCCCGACGACGTGATCGTGGTCGACGACGACGGCGCGGTGCTGATCCCCAAGGACCTGGTCGAGGCGGTCGCCAAGGAAGGCCAGGAACAGGAGCGGCTCGAAGGCTGGATCATGTCGGAGGTCGAACGCGGCGTGCCGCTGCCCGGCCTCTATCCGCCGAACGACGAGGCCAAGGCGCGCTACGCCGATTTCACCAGGAAGAAGTAGGCGCGCCTCGGCGATGGATCGCGACAAGAAGCCGCCTGCAGCGTGATCCCTCCCGAACCGCCTTAACTTTCCGATCGGCGGGCGCTAGGTTGGCCTTGAGGGAAGTGGGCCGGTCATGACCGAGATGAAGTCCGACGCGGCCACGGCCACATCGGACGTCGACATCGTTGCGTTGAAGCCGGGCGCCCTGATCGGGCGGCACGAAGTGCTGGCTGTGCTCGGCCAGGGCGGCTTCGGCATCACCTATCGCGCGCGCGACAGCCAGCTCAACCGCGAAGTCGCGATCAAGGAATATCTCCCGACCTCGCTCGCCTACCGCGCCGACGGTATGACCGTGTTGCCGCGCTCGACCAAGGTCGCCGAGGATTTCACCTGGGGCCGCGACCGCTTCGTCGCCGAAGGCCAGACACTGGCGAATCTGCATCACGCGCCGGGCATCGTGCGCGTCTTCGACTTCCTCGAGATCAACGGCACCGCCTACATCGTCATGGAGATGCTGCGCGGCGACACGCTCGAGGCCCGCATCAAACGGGAGGGGCCGCTCGACCCGACCAGCGTCGACCGTATCCTCTCGACCCTGCTCGACGGCCTGGAGCAGGTGCATGCCGCGGGCTTTCTGCATCGCGACATCAAGCCCGCCAATATCCTGCTCGATAGCAAGGGCAACCCGACCCTGATCGACTTCGGAGCCTCGCGCGCGGCGATGGCCGGCCGCACGACGGCGCTGACGGCGATCTTCACGCCGGGCTATGCCGCGGCCGAGCAGATGACGTCGGCCAGGCAGGGGCCGTGGACCGACATCTACAGCCTCTCGGCGACGCTCTATCACGCCATCACCGGCAGGACGCCGCCCAATGCCTTCGACCGCATGCTCGACGACGAGTACGAGCCGCTGGCGAAGATCGCGCCGCCGGGATTTACGCCGGGGCTGATCGCCGGCGTCGATACCGGCCTGGCCGTGCGCGCGTCCGACCGGCCGCAGTCCATTGCCGGTTGGCGCACGGTCCTGTCGATGGCCTCGCCCGCCGACGGCGCGGCCACGCAGCTCGCGTCCCGCACGATCGATCCGGCGGCCACGATCGTCTCGCGCACACCGACCATCCAGCCGGCGCCAGCGCGGCCGACGGTGTCGCCGCCGCCGGCCCCTGCAACACCGCCGCCCGTGGCCGATGTCGCGACGCCTCCGACGCCGCCCGCCAGGAGCCGCATGCTGCTCTATGCCGGCATCGCCGCCGCCCTTCTGCTGCTGGCGGGGGGTGGCGGCTGGTTCGCCTTGTCGCCCTCCAGGCCAGCACCGCCGGCCGCGCCGGGCCAGGCGACCGCGCTGCAGGACATGAAGGTCGAGGATCTCGAGCGCGTGCTGGCGGAGCGACGCGCTGCCGATGCCGCCGCCGCCGAGAAGAAGCGACTGGAGGAGGAGGCGCGACGCAAGGCCGAGGCCGATGCCGCATCGAAGCTGGCCGCCGACGCAGAGCTCGCGAAGGCCGAGGCTGCGCGCAAGCAGGCCGAGGAGGAACTGGCCAAGCTCAAGGCCGAGATCGAGGCGCGCCGCCAGGACGACACCCAGGCCCAGGCGCTGGCCCGCCGCGCCGAAGCGGAGGCCGCGCAGCGCAAGGCCGAGGCCGAGATGGCGGCGCTGCGCCAGGCCGAGGACGACGCGCGCAAGAAGGCGGCGGCGGAAGCCAAGGCCAAGCACGAGGCCGACGAGGCACTCGCCAAGGCGCAGGCCGAGCGCCAGAAGGCCGACGAGGAGGCCAAACGCAAGGCCGCCGCCGAGACCAAGGAAAAGGCCGAGGCCTCGACCAAGCAGATCGCGGAGGCAGAAGCCAAGGCGAAGGCAGAGGCCGACGCCAAGGCCAAGGCGGACGCCGAGGCCAAGTCGAAGGCCGATGCCGAGGCCGCCGCCGCTGCGGACAAGAAGGCCGCCGAAGCTGCCGAGACCGCGCTACGCCTCGCGCCGGCCGACCGCCAGAGGGTGCAGGTGGCGCTCACCTCGCTGGGCTTCGACACGCGCGGCAGCGATGGCGCGCTGGGGCCGCGCAGCCGCGAGATGATCTCGGCCTGGCAGAGGGCGCGCAACCAGCCGGTCACCGGCTTCCTCGACGGCGCGCAGCACCAGGCGCTGCTGCGCGAGGCGGTGCCAGCGCTGCAGAAGTACGACGAGGAGCAGAAGAAGAAGGAAGAAGAGGCAAAGGCCAAGGCAGCGGCGACCGCCTTCGACGGCACTTATGGCGGCGCCTTCGCGACGCGCAGCGGACCGCGGCCCGCGACCGTGCGCATCGCCGGCGCAAGCGGCAGCGGCACCCTGGTCAATCCCCGCTGCGGCACCGCCCCCTTCGCGATCCAGGTCACGCCGGCCGGCGACGTCAGCGGCGGCGGGACCGGCTTCGACGCCGATTGCGGCCCGCAGCGATTCGACCTGCACGGCAAGGTGGGCGACGGCCGCCTGCAGCTCGCGCTCACCACGCCGGGCGGCGTCAACATCTCCGCCGCCCTGGCGCTCGGCGTGCCCGCACCAGCCGTTCCCGTGCCGCCCCCGCCCCCGGCGCCAACCGCAACGCCGACGCCCGCGCCGGCGTCGCCCTCCGCGTCCACAGCCCCTACCGCCTTCGACGGCCGCTGGTCGGGTGGCGCCTCCTTTCCCAATGGCACCTTCCAACCCGTGTCGATCATGGTGCGCGACGGCCAGGCCGCCGGCAGCTGGCGCAATCCACGCTGCGGCGAGGTGACCTTCACCATCTCCATCCAGCCGACCGGCGCCTACTCGGCGGTGCTCCAGGGCTACGGCCAGGGCTGCCAGCCCTCGACGGTCAACCGCAACGGCACCATCCAGGGCAATGCGCTCTCCTTCTCCTTCGGCCAGGGCGGCCAGATCAGCCTGAAGCGTTGAGCCGCGTCTCCCCGGGCCATACGCCCTTCAGGGGGAGAGGAACTTGAGAAGGTCGGTTCATTCGTGCTCCTCTCCTCGGTGAGAGGGACCACAGCATGACCAAGTCGACCTGGCGCGAGCGCGCGGGCACCAAGTTCACCTGCGAGAAGCAGCCGGCGCACGGCAAGAGCGGCATGGCCGTCTCCAACCATCCGCTGGCCTCGGCCGCCGGCCTGGAGATGCTGGCGGCGGGCGGTAATGCGATCGATGCCGCCGTCGCCATGCAGTTCGCGCTGACCGTGGTCGAGCCGATGATGGTGGGGCTGGTCGGCGGCACGACCTGCCACATTCGTCTCGCCGACGGCAGCCATCGCATCCTGGACGGCATGAGCGCGGTGCCGAAATCGGGCCATCCCGACATGTACCGCCCGGTGCCCGGCGCCGCGCCGGAAATCTACGACGTCGAGGGCCAGGAGAACCTGGTCGGGCCCAAGTCGGTGGCAGCACCCGGCTCGCTCCGCGCCTGGTGCCTGGCGCTGGAGCGCTTCGGCACGATGCCGCTTGGCGACGTGATGCAGCCCGCGATCCGCCACGCGGCGCGGGGCTTTGCCGTCACGCCCTATCTGGCGGACTGCATCAAGGATGCCGGCCCCGATCTCGCGAAGGACAGGCTGGCATCGGCGCGGCTGCTGCCGGCCGGCATGCCGCTGAAGGCGGGCGCGAAGCTCGTCCAGGGCGACTATGCCGAGGCACTGACCCTGGTCTCGCGGCAGGGTGAGCAGGCGCTGCATGGCGGGCCGCTGGGCGACCTCCTGGTCGAGTGCATGGAGAAGACCGGCGGGTTCGTGAGCCGCGCCGACCTCACCCAATACAAGGTGGCGGAGCGCGCGCCGATCCGCGGCCGCTATCGCGGCTGGGAGATTTTGGGCCCGCCGCCGCCTGCCGCCTCGGGCGTGCACATCGCGCAGATGCTGAACATCCTCGAAGGCTACGACATCGCCAGGCTGGGCTTCGGCACGGTCGACACGCTGCATCTGCTGGCCGAGGTGCTGAAGATCGCCTTCGCCGACCGCGCCGAGGCAAGCGGCGATCCGGATTTCGTGAAAGTGCCGGTCGAGCGCATCGTCAGCCGCGACTATGCAGACCAGCGCCGCAAGCTTTTGGACATCGCACGCGCCACACGCTGGAGCGGCGGACTCCAGGCGGCGGAAGGCGCCGACACGACGCATCTCACCGTGGCCGACGGCAAGGGCAACGTGGTCAGCACGACGCAGACCATCAACAGCCTGTTCGGCGCGCGCTTCATCGTGCCGGGCACCGGCATGATCCCCAACAACTACATGAACAACTTCGACCCAAGGCGCGGCAACGCGCTCTCGATCGAGCCCGGCAAGCGGGTCACCACCTCGATGTCGCCGATGATGGCGGCACGCGACGGCAAGGTCCGCTATGCGCTGGGCCTGCCCGGCGGCCGCAAGATCTTCCCCGCGGCGCTGCAGGCGCTGGTCAACCTGATCGACCACGGCATGGAACTGCAGGAGGCGGTCGAGGCGCCGCGCGTGTGGACCGAGGGCCCGGTGCTGGAGGTCGAGCACGGCATTCCTGCCGAGGTGCGTCAGGGACTGGAAGCGCGCGGCCACACGCTCAAGATCATGCCGACGGTGGCCGGCGGCATGAACGCCATAGAATTCCACGACGATGGCAGCATGACGGGTGCGGCCTGCTGGCGGGCCGACGGCTCGGCGGCGGCACTGGGCGGTGGCCTCGCGCGCGCAGGCGTGAGGTTCGAACTGCCGCGGTGAACGGTGCCGCTCGCCGCGACGGGCTAGACGGTACCGACAGATGCCGTGGCCGCGACAGGGAACCGACCCGCTCTTGTCGGACGTCGGCGCCTGCGGCAGTCTAGGGTAAAGGGCTGATCATTCGTCCGATGTCGGATCAAGGGTACTGCGCGCGGCATCTGGTCCGGCACGGCGTGGCCGCCGGTCGAGCGTCCCTCTGAGCGCCTTCGAAAGCCTGATGCGCTGGGCCGGCCGCATCGGCGTCGCGCCGGGCGACGGCAGCGACATCGCCCTCCAGAAACGGCTGACCGTACTGCTCTCCGTCGGGCTGCTGCCGTTCACGCTGCTGTGGAGCGCCATCTACCTCGCCGCCGGCGCGCCGCTCCCCGCCGCCGTCCCGGCGCTCTATACGCTGATCACCCCGGCGAACACGCTGGTCTTCGCCTGGAGCCGCAACCTCAAGGCCTATCGCTTCGTCCAGCTCCTGATGTTCCTCGTCCTGCCGTGGCTGCTGATGATGAGCCTGGGCGGGTTCCGGGAGTCGAGCGTCGTGATCATCTGGGCGGCGCTCTGCCCGCTCACCTCGCTGCTGATTGAGGAACTGCGCCAGACCCTGTTCTGGATCGTGGGCTTCGTCGTCCTGGTGATCGCGAGCGCGATCCTGCAGCCCCATCTCACCCCGTTCGGTCTGCCCGAGGTCTTCGTCACCTGGCTGTTCGCCCTCAACGTCGGCGGCGTCATCACCATCGCCTTCGTGCTGCTCTACTATTTCGTGAGCCAGCGGAACTTCTTCCAGGACCGTACCGAGATGCTGCTGCTCAACATCCTGCCCAAGGAAATCTCGGAGGCCCTCAAGGCCGGGCCGCGCACCATCGCCGAGCAGTGCGACGCCGCCAGCATCCTGTTCGCCGACGTCGTCGATTTCACGCCGATGGCGGCCACGATGACGCCGCTGCGGCTGGTCGATCTCCTGAACGACGTCTTCCAGTGCTTCGACGATCTGGTCGAGGCGTATGGGCTGGAGAAGATCAAGACCATCGGCGACTGCTACATGGTGGCCGCGGGCGTGCCTCGCCCGCGCGCCGATCACGCCACGGCGATCGTCAACGCCGCTCTCGACATGCAGGCGGCAGTGGCCGGGCGCAGCTTCGGCGGCCGGCAGCTCACCTTTCGCATCGGCATCAACTCCGGTCCGGTCGTGGCCGGCGTCATCGGCCGCAAGAAGTTCATCTACGACCTGTGGGGCGAGGCCGTGAACATGGCGAGCCGCATGGAATCGCAGGGCGAGCCCCGGACCATCCAGATCACGCGCAGCACCTACGAACTGATCAAGGATGCGTTCGTGTGCGAGCCCAGGGGGACGATCAAGGTCAAGGGCGCCGACTTCGTCGAGGTCTGGCATGTGCTGGGCCGGAAGCCGACTGCCCTGCCCGGCTGAGGTCATCAGCCGCGAACCGTGCGGTCCCAGTCGATCTCGACCTGCTTCACGTCATAGTCCTGCAGCGACTTCCAATGCCGCTCCAGGTCGCCGGCAAAGAGACCGCGCGTGAGGCCCGCCACCAGCTTCGGCACCGCCGTCGTCATCGCATTGATGCTGCTGCCCGACGCGCCGAAGCTCAAGGTCGCGCCGATGCCGAACAAATGGATGTCGGCCAGGAAAGGCGCCTCGCCCGGCACGCGCTCGAGGAAGGCATAGTCGGGCCCGAGATAGGGATAGGCGCCGAGCAGCTCGTCCTCCTCGCCCGCCGGCGGGGCATAGCGGTCGCGCCAGAGCGCGATGCTCCCGGCAAAGGGCGCGAGCTCGGGCCTGAGGCGCATGTCGTGGCGGATGCCGGTGCCGCAGATCGCGTAGTCGGCGCGGAACGGGCCGCGCGCGGTCTCGATGACGAGGCCACCTTCCTCCAGGCGCGCATCGGTCCAGCCGCAGCCGAGATGCAGGGTGAAATCAGGAAAGGCGATGGCGCGCTTGTAAGTGTCGGCGGGGAAGCCCTCGCGGGCGCGCAGGATGGTGCCCATGATCCGCCAGCGCCATTCGTCGGGCATGTCGCCGATGTGCTTCAGGAATCCGGCGAAGGTGAGCCAGCGGTAGCGCTGGACAAGCGTCGGCTCCGGGCCGCGGCAGAAGAGATGGACGCGGGCGCCGTGCTCGAGCGCCACGCAGGCATTGTCCATCGCCGAGGCGCCGGCGCCCAGCACGGCGACGGTGCGACCGCGCAAACGCTCGAAGTCGATCATCTCGCAGGTGTGGGCGCGGCGATCCGCCGGCAGGGCGCGGACGAAGTCCGGCATCCACCACTCGCCGGTGCCGTCCTGTCCCGTGGCGAGCACGAGCTTGCGCGCCGCCAGCACTTCGCCGGTGGAGAGCGTGACCAGCAGGCAGCGGCCGCCATCGTCGAGCCGGCCCGGCGCGATCGCCGTCGCAGCGACGCCGTTGCGCACCGGCAGGCCGAGCACGCGGCGATACCAGCACAGGTAGTCGTGCCAGTCGCCGCTCGGGATCAGATAGAGGCGCTCGAAGCTGCCGGCGCCGCGGGCGGCGTCATACCAGGCCTCGAAGGTGAGCGCGGGCAGGCCGAGATCGGGGCCGGTCTGGTCCTTGGGACTGCGCAAGGTCGGCATGCGGGCGTAGGTGACCCACGGGCCTTCTCGGCCCTCTTCGGCGCGGTCGATCAGCAGGATGTTCCGGACGCGATCGCGCATGAGCGCGAAGGCGGTAGCCAGTCCCGATTGGCCCGCGCCCACGATCAGCACGTCGAGCGCCGGTTGCCCACGATGAAGGCGCGGCACCATCCATTCGGTGCGCGGATGCGCCGTCATCTCGATCTCGCGCGCGACCCGCGCCTCGAGGGTCTGCAGTGCAGCGGAAGTCATGCGTCCATTCATACCATCCGGGAGAGCAAGCGGTATGCCACGGCGAGCCCGCGTGGGTGGACTCGTGCCGGCTTCAAGGTGCTGGCGTCAGCCGCACAGCCAGATGTTCACCGCGAAGCGGCCGTCGGCGAAGGCGCCGTCGGGACAGGAGATCGTCTCCACCTCATGGCGTGCCGACGACGGAAAGACGAGCAGGCTGTCGTGCGTCGGCTCGATCTCGATCGACTGCCCACCGCCCCGATCGAACAGCCGCAATCGGCCCCCCGTGAAGCGGCGCGGACGGCGATGGAGATAGTAGACCATCGTGAGCCGCCGGCGGCCGCCGGGCGTGTATTCGTCGCCGGTGTAGGTGTCGGTATGGGGCCGATAGAAGGCGCCGTCGCCATGCGCCACCATCTCCATCTGCGTGCTGTTGGCGGGCGTGTGCGGCATCTCGAACGCGGTCTCGAGGCCATCCTGCAGGGCCAGCGCCTTGCGATGCAACGGAGCGGCGAAGGTGCCGAGATCCTTCAGCACCGACGATTGCCGAACGACCGCGTCCAATCGGCCCGCACCGTGATCGTTGAGCCTGGTCGGCGTGAAGCGCACTTCGGCGGCCAGGCCAAAAGCCAGTAGGCGGGCCGCCTCGGTCTCGCCCAGCCAATCGGGAAGGATGCGATGAGGCAGGAACCGCCCGGCGAGGAATGACGGCTGCGGCATGCCCCTCTGTCGGCGTCTTCGCCGGGGCGGGCAAGGACGAACTGGTGGCGGCAGGCCGATCAGCCTTTGCGTGGACCGTCCCTTTGTCGCTAAAGGTTGGACATGATGATCATCCGCATGCTCGCCTTCGCCGCTCTGGGCGCCCTCCTGTCGGCGGCCGGCATCGCCTGGGCCCAGGCCGGGCGCCAGCCGATCGACTGGTCGACGGTGTCACTCGAGTCGATCGGCAGCGGGCCGCTGCCGACCGCCAGCTACAAGGGCCACGTCGTCCTGCTGGTCAACACGGCGTCGCTGTGCGGCTTCACCGGCCAGTATCTCGGCCTGCAGGAACTGTGGCGCCGCTACAAGGACAAGGGGCTCATCGTTCTGGGTGTGCCGTCGAACGATTTCGGTGGCCAGGAACCCGGCACCAAGGAGGAGATCAAGCGCTTCTGCGAAGCCACCTTCGACGTCACCTTCCCGATGGCCGACAAGCAGGTCATCACCGGCGCCGGCGCGCACCCGCTCTATCGCTGGGCCGCGGCCCAGACGGGCGCCCTCGGCACCCCTTCGTGGAACTTCCACAAGATCCTGATCGGCCGGGATGGCCGGGTCATCGACTGGTTCTCGGCCGCCGGCGGCATGGGGCCGAAGCTCGAGCGCGCCATAGAGGCAGCGCTGGCGGCGAAGGAATGAGAGGCGACCAAGGCGCTGGGCGTCACCGTTCCGCTCGCGCTGCCGCCGCGGACCTGCGAAATCATCAAGGAAGGCCCAACGGATGAAAGCGATCCAGGCGGCCAGCGTGGCGTCGCTGGAGGAATACGCCGAGGTCGAGCTGCCGGTGCCTGAACCGGCCGCGAGGGAGGTCCGCATCGAGGTCGCGGCCAGCGGTGTCGGCTACGTCGACGCGCTGGTGGCGCTCGGCCGCTACCAGGTGAAGCCACCCCTGCCCCATGTCCCGGGCAACGAGATTTCCGGCCGCATAAACGCCGTGGGCGCCGGCGTGACCGGCCTCGCAATCGGCGACCGGGTGATGGCACAGGCGCGGAGCGGCGGCTTCGCCCAGCAGGCGATCGCCGACGCCGCTTCGGTACGGCGGCTGCCCGACGGCATGCGGTTCGACCAGGCGGCTGGCTTCCGCGTCAACTATGTGACGGCGCTGCATGGCTTGCGCGATCGCGCGCGTCTCGCGCCGGGCGAGCGCCTGCTGGTGATCGGCGCGGCCGGCGGCGTGGGATTGGCGGCGGTGCAGATCGGCCACCTGCTGGGCGCCACGGTGATCGCCGTCGCCTCGACCGAAGAGAAACGCGCGCTGGCGCTGCGGCACGGCGCCGACATCGCGCTCGACCGCGAGCCCGAGGGCTGGCGCGAACGGCTGAAGGCGGCGGCCGGCGGCGGCATCGACGTGGTGTTCGATCCGGTATGCGGACCGCTGTTCCAGCCCGCCTTCCGCTCGCTCAACTGGGGCGGACGCCATCTCGTGGTGGGCTTCGTGGGCGGGATGCCGGCGCTGCCGGCTAACCTGCCGCTGATGAAGGGCGCCGCGCTCGTGGGCGTCGACTACCGCCAGTTCGCTGCCGTGTTCGAAGTCGAGCGCGCCGCCGGGCAACTCGACGAATTGCTGGACTGGGTGGGCAGCGGAAGGCTGGCACTTCCGCCCGTTCGCGCCTTTCCCTTCGCTGCCTACCGCAAGGCCCTCGCGTTCGCGCTGAGCGGCCAGGGCGCGTCCAAGACAGTCCTGACGGTGAGCGGCACACTGCCGGCGTGATCCAGCTTACGTGATCCGGCTTATGGGATAGGCAATGGCGTCCGCAGAGCGGGCGACAGCGTTTGGCCACCGGCGGACGACCGGAGTATCGTTGCGGGCTTCCCGATCCAGGAGATCTTGCGATGGCGACGCCCCAAGCCACACCAATTCAAAGGCCCGCACCCCTCACCGCCCAGGATCACGCGCGGGCGATGGCCGACTACAGCCGCGCAGGCGAGGCCCGGGCCCGGGCGCTCGGCAATCGCGGGCCGATCCGGTTCGATGCGGACGGCAAGCTCGATTCTGCGATCCTCGACTCCTACTGGACGCACGGCTTCTACGTCTTCGAAGGCGTGGTCGGCGCTGAGGAACTTGCCGAACTGCGCGCCGACGTCGATGCCGTGCTGGCGCGCGCGCCCGCTTCGCCCGAGGCCGACCGCGACCGCAAGGACGGAATCATCAAGCCACCCTATCGCTGGGCCAGGCCGTTGAGCGATCCGGTCGGCGGCACCGACGCCAACAATGGACGGCATCCCGTCGAAATGCTGCAGCCGACCTTGGGCGAAAGTGGCCCCGCCTGGACCGTGGAACTGCTCGATGGCAATTTGCACCTGATGGATGCCGCGCTCCGGCTCTACGGCCATCCCGGCCTGCTGGGCGTGGCGGCGGGAATCCTGGGCGACGATTTCGTGCCCTACAACGAGGTGACCTTCGTGAAGGAGGCCGGCCTCGGCCCATCGGTGGCCTGGCATCAGGACGGCACGACGCACTGGACGGCGCCGGACTGGGATATGGGCGCACATGGCTTCAACTTCATGACGCAGCTCTATGCGAGCACGGCGGGCAACGGCGTCTGGGTACTGCCCGGCAGCCACAAGCTCGGCAAGGCCGACATCAAGAGACTGGTCGCCGGCAGCGGCTCCGACCGGATCGAAGGCGCCGTGCCGATGCTGTGCGCGGCCGGCGACACGATCATCACCAACCGCCAGCTCCTGCACGGCTCGTTCGCCAACTCCTCGCCCGACCGGCGCATCACGCTCAATGCCGGTTTCTTTCCGCGCAAGCGCGTGCTGGGCGTGACGGCGCGGCGGCTGAACGGCGTGGTCGAAACCTACGACAAGGCGCGCATCGATGCGCGCTGCCGCATCCTCCAGATCGCCATCGACGCGCGCAAGCAGCGCTTCCCGCAGGAGCAGAGCTACGTCTATCGGCCGCTGGCGGGCCAGGAAGAGAACAATCGTTGGAACGAGACGGCGCGCGAGACAGTGCTGAAGAACTATAATCAGCGCGACATGTTCATCTAGGCTAGGGCGCCGATTTCAATCCCAGCGACGCCAGGTAGCTCCAGCGGATCACGCCGTTCCTGAATTTTATGCCGTCGAGATACTCGGCGACGGCGCGGTCCACCATCTCATCCGACGGCCGGTCCATCCGCTTGCCATCGGCGAAGGCTACGATCTCGTTCCAGCCCTGCGGCCGCGGAATCGAGACCACCGTCGAGGGCGTGTCCAGATTCTTGAACGTCCAGAACGACCAGCCGATGCCATGCGTCTCATGGAGCTTGCGGAAGCGTTCGTTCCATTCGTCGGTGAGCTCGCCGGTCTCGCCCAGGAACAGCGGCACATCGTGGAGGTTGGCGAAGTTGAGGTGCCGCTGGATCGAGTCGCGCTTCGTGGAGGCCCAGAACGAGTGATAGGTGTAGGCGAGGTTTTTCGCAAAGGGCGGGCCGAACATGGCGAAGCTGGAACTCCACTGGCCGCCCGCGAGGAACACGATGCGGCCGGGATCGACCTCGCGGATGGCTGCCGTCGTCCTCTTGTAAAAGGGTTCGAGGCGCGCGTTCAGGGTCGCCACCTCATGGTAGGGCGCGATCGGCTCGTTCAAAATGTCGTAGCCCAGGATCGCCGGGTTGCCGCTGTAGCGCTCGGCAATCGCGCGCCACAATTTTATCGTGAGGTCGCGGTCGCGCGGCACGTAGAACATCAGCGGATAGCCCGGCCCGTCGTCGTGGTTGATGCCTGTCTGGCCGCCGGGGGCCGCGTGTAGGTCGGGAATGACATAGAGCCCCGACTGGGCGGCCCAGCCAACGACGCGGTCGAGCAGCGCCCAGCCATCCCCCGAGATCTCGCCGTCCGCGGTCATGAACAGCCGGTAGTGCAGCGGCACCCTCACCATGTTGAAGCCGACCGACTTGATGAAGAGGATGTCGTCCTGGGTGATGTAGGTGTCGCGGTACTGGCGCCAGAAGGCTGCCGCGCGTTCCGGACCCAGCAGGCGGTCGAAGGCGCCGAAAATCTGGCGCGGCGCCTTGGCGACCTCGAACTTGAACATATAGCCCTCGGGCATCAGCCAGTTGCCGAGGCTGATGCCCTTGAGATGGATGGTGCTGCCGTCGGCGGCGATGAAGTTCTTGCCTTCTATGCGGACGAGCCCGCCCTGCGCGCCGGCGGGCGCCACAAGACCCAGGATCAAAAGCAAGGGCATCAACAGGAGAGCTGCCAGCAGGCGCATGACGGCACTGTAACAGCCGACTAAGATTCGTCCCATGCTTCTTGCCTCCCTTCTCGTGCCGATCGCCGTCGCCCTGATCGTGCTCCTGGTCCAGCGCATCCGGCTCCCCGCCTTCCTCGCGATCATGGCCACGGTGGTGGTCTATGGCATCGCCGCCAACATGACGTTCCAGTCGATCGGCAAGGCCTTTGGCCTGGGTTTCACCAACGCACTCGAGCAGGTGGGCCTGCTGGTCATCGCCGGCGCGCTGGCTGGCGCCGTGCTGCTGCGCACGCCGCTGGGCACCGGAACCTCGGCGGTGGCGGGGGTGCTGGCGGGTCTTGGCGGCTCGGCGGCGGGCGGACTTGCCCTCCTGCAGCCGGCCGGCCAGGACGCACCCAGGCGCGCGCTCGGCATGGCGCTCACGCTGCTGGCCGTGGCGGCCCTCATCGCACCCTCGCCGCTTGCCGTGGCGGCGGCGTCGGTGATGAAGGCTGACTTGCGCACCATGCTGATGACCGCCGTGCCGGTCGCTTTCGTGGCCGCGGCGCTCGGCTGGTGGCACGTGGTGCGGCTGGAGCCCGCGACGCAGCCGCCGGGCCGGCTCACCTGGGCATGGCTCTGCATCGGCATTCCCATCGCGCTCCTGATCGTGCAGTCGGTGGCGCAGATGCCGAGCGAGCCGCTGGGCAAGGGCGGCGCACGCGAGTTCTATACCGGCATCGCCAAGCCGCTGATCCTGACCGCCATCGCCCTCACACTAGCCATTGTGCTCGCGCGGCGCTGGGAACCTTCCACCCTGGTCGGCCGCTCCTGGGCGCCGCTGCTGCTCGCGGTCGGCGCATCAGGCGGGCTCGGCCGCGTGTTCGACGAGACCGGCATGGCCGAGCTTTTGGCCGAATACGCGCTGCACTCGCGCTACGGCGTGCTGACGCCGTTCCTGGCCGCGGCGATCGTGAAGACGATGCAGGGCAATTCGCTGACCGCGGTACTCACCGCCTCGGGCATGGTCGAGCCGATGCTGCCTGCCTTGGGCCTCGACAGCGCCTCGGGCCGGGCGCTGGCGGCTGCGGCGGTGGGCGCGGGCTCGATGGCCATCTGCCATGTGAACGATCCGTTCTTCTGGATCGCGGCGTCGATGGCCAGGCTCTCGCCGGGCCGCGCGCTCTATGTGATCTCGCTCGGCAGCGCGCTGATGGCTTCTGGCGCGCTGGTCGTCATCGCGGCGATGCGTCAGCTCTTCTGAGTGGGTGTCGCGGCGGTCGCGACCGCACGCGTGAGGCCCGAGACGGCCGAGGCGAAGCCGCATAGTGCTTCGAGAGTCGACCCGGACTCCGAGAGAGCGGCACGGATCGCGCGGTCCTCGTCCGACAGTGGACGGTCCGCGCGAGGCAGGGCGAGCGCCTCCGAGATGCCGACCAGCAGTGTCTCGATCGACACTGTACGCCCTCCCTGCCACGGCTGCTCGTGACGCAGCCAGACGTCGAGGTCGACCGCCAATTCGTGACGGCCGCCGCGCTCGGACGCGATGTCAAAGGCCGATGCAATCAGCGCCCCGACCGTGCCATCCGGCGCCGGTGGCGCCGTCGGCGCGTAGATGATGAGCGGTGCATCGACGAGGGCCGCACACCATTGCAGCAGTGGCTCGCCCCTCGCCAAGAGATGACTGAGTTCGGCGGCGAGACCCGGCAGGTGATGTCGCCTGCCTTCGCGGACCATTTCGACGAGGTCGGCCAGCACCTGGCCCGAGAGTGCAGTGGCGGCGAACCACTCGCGGCCCTGGGCTTCGTCGGCGCCCAGACGCTGCAGCAGCAGTTCGGCGTTTTGTCGGCGTTGGGTGCGGGCGCGTTCGTTGCCGGCATGGTCTACCGGCGCTGCGGTCTCCTGGACGATCTCGGGTGACACGAAGCCTTCTGGCGCGAAGTCACTCGAGGTGCCGATGATCTGGCCGCCGGCGGCCACCACGGCCTCGTCGCCGCGCCATGCCACGGTCAGCCGCAGCAGGCCGGGCGCACGCAGGCGCAGGTGAAGCGTGCGCACGACCAGCGACGCGTAGCCCTCGCGCTGAAGCTCGACCCGCAGGCGCCCCGACGCCTTGGCGCGAATGGTGAGCCCCTGCCGTCCGTCGCGCTTGCGCAGCAGGGTCTGCGAGACGGCGGGCGGCCACGACGCCACCTGCAACTCGACGAACAGATTGCCTTCGGCCAGATCGTCCGACATGCCTGCCTCTACAATTCGATAACTTAACGCAACGTCGCGGAGGCGCTCGCCAGTCGATCGCTGGCCGGCTCGGCGCAGCGCCGCACGACGGCGACGGCCTTGCCGCCAGCGCCGGCGCGCAGGTCAATCTCCGCCTCGCCGTCGAATGCCGCGGGCGCGCCGGGACGCTCGCTCACGAGATCGAAGCGCAGCAGCATCGTTTGCCCCGCCTGCATCGCCTCGACGAGGTGCTGCGACAGGACCGGCGCCTGCTGGCGCCGCGAGTCGGCAAGAATCACGCGATCGCCGGCAAAGAGAATGTCGACAGGGAAGACTTGCCCGTCGAGGACGATCTCGGCCCGCGCCGTGTCCTTGAGGCCAATCGGCGGCGCGCCGTTGGGCAGCAGCGGCCCCGGCGACGACAGATAAATCTGGAGCTGCAGACCGCGCGCGGCCCCGGCCTCCTCGCAGACCAGCGCCACGACGTCGATGTTGAGGTTGCTGGCGGTCGGTTCGGCGACGGCGTAGCTCGGCGCCTTCACACCCTCCTCGAGACGCCAGCCGCCCGCCGCCGTCGCCGGACTGGCGCCGGCAAGGGCGGCCGACAGCGCCAGCGCCGCCAAGCCGGATCGTCCAATGTTCAAGAGGGTCCGCATGACCATGTCCTCCCACGTGGGAGGCAATTTGGACCGTTCCGGGGCGGCCCCCATGATCTGGATCAAGCGGGCGCCAGACTCCCCGATCTCAGTCGAGTTTGACGCCCGAGGCCTTGACCGCCGGCGCCCAGAGCTTGCGGTCCTGGGCCACGACGTCGTCGAAGCCCTTGCGGCCGGGGGGCGGCATGTCGAGGCCGAGGTCGTTGGCCCAGCGCTTCTGGATGTCGGGATTGGCCAGCGCCTCGGCGATGGCGGACTCGAGACGCGCCAGCACCGGCTCCGGCGTGCCGGCGGGCGCACCGACGCCGTACCACGAGGTGGCGACATAGCCCGGCACGGTCTCGGCGATGGCCGGGATCTCGGGCGCGGCCTTGGAGCGTTGCGCCGAGGTGACGCCCAGCCCCTTCAGCTTGCCCGCCCGCACATGCGGCAGCATCGACGGCATGTTGGCGAACATCATGTTCACCGTGCCGGCCATGAGATCGTTGTAGACCGGGCCCGCGCCCTTGTAGGGCACGTGGATGATGTCGACGCCGGCCATGGACTTGAACAGCTCGCCGCTGAGATGCAGCGACGTGCCCGGCCCCGACGAGGCGAAGGAATACTTGCCCGGCTCTTTCTTGCAGAGCGCGATCAGCTCGGCCACGTTGTTGGCCGGCAGCGACGGCGTCACGCCCAGCAGGTTGGCAAGAACGGCGAGGCGCGAGACGCCGACGATGTCCTTGTCCGGATTGTAGGGCAGCTTCGAATAGAGCATCGGGTTGAGCGTGTGGCTCGCCACCGAGATCAGGCCCAGCGTGTAGCCGTCGGGTGCGGCGCGCGCGAGTTCCGTCGTGCCGATGTTGCCGCCGGCGCCGCCCTTGTTCTCGACCACGAAGGTCTGGCCCAGGATCTTCGAGAGCTGGTCGCAGATCAGCCGGCTCACCGTGTCGGTGCCGCCGCCCGGCGCGAAGGGGCAGATGAATTTCACCGTCTTGTTGGGCCAGGCGCCCTGGGCAGAAACGATGGCGGGGGCGAAGACCGAGCCGCTGGCGGCAGCCAGAAGCGTGCGACGTTGCAGCATGGCGTTTCCTCGATGGCTTTTGGTCTTTGCGACCGTTGGTCCTGACGTTAGCGTCCCTCACAATGAATGCAATGGAGGAACCGCCGAAGAGTCCGGCCAGCAGACCGGTACGCGAACTGCTGCGCTCGTCCGACTTTCTGCGCCTCTGGCTGGTCGGCGCCTTCGCCAACGCCATGCGCTGGCTGGAGATGCTGGCCTCGGGCCTGTTCGCCTGGGAGCTGACGGGCTCGGCGCTGGCCGTCACCGTCGTGGTGGCGGTGCGCCAGCTGCCGCTGCTCTTCCTCGGCGCCTTCGCCGGCGCCATCTCCGAGGCGATCAACCGCAAGCTGATCCTGATGACGGCGCTCCTCGTCGCCGCCGTCACCTCGACGCTGCTCGCCACGCTCGCCACCACCGGGCATCTCGAACTCTGGCACGTGGCGCTGGGCAACCTCGTCTCCGGCACCATGTGGACCACCGAGATGTCGACCCGCCGCCGCATGGTGGGCGAGGCCGCGGGGCCTCATCGCATCGTCCAGGCGATCGCGCTCGACAGCGCCACCAATGCACTCACCCGCATGGTCGGCCCGCTGCTGGGCGGGCTCGCCTTCGAATGGCTGCACATGAGGGGCGCCTACACGATGACGGCGCTGGTGCAGTTCGCCGGCGCCTTTGCCCTGGCGGGCCTCGTGCACACGCAGGTGACGCGCCGGCTCGCCGTCGCCAGCATCCCGGGCGAGATCCTGGAAGGGCTGCGCTATGCCTGGACCAGGCCCACCATCCTGCTGGTGTTCGCCGTCACCGTCGTCACCAACCTCTTCGCCTTCTGCTACACTGGCCTGGTGGCGCCGCTCGGCCTCGGCGAATTCCACGTCTCGCCGGCGCTGGTGGGCGTGCTCGCCGCCGCCGAGCCGACCGGCGCGCTGCTGGGCGGCACGCTGATCGCCGCCGGCCTGTTGCGCATGGACCGCCGCCTCGCCTTCGCCGGCGGCGCCGCGCTGTTCATGGTGGCACTCGTCATCATGGCCGTCTCGCCCGTCTTCTGGCTGGCGCTGCTGGTGCTGTTCGTCGGCGGCTTCGGCACCGCGGGCTTCGGCAACATGCAATCGACCCTGATGCTGACCGAGGCGCCGCCCGAGATGCGCAGCAGGCTGATGGGCCTGGTCACCGTCGGCATCGGCGCCGGCCCGCTCGGCATCCTGGCGGTGGGCGCGCTGGCCGGACCGCTGGGCCCGCGCGGCGCGGTGCTGGCGATGGCGGTGGCCGGCCTCGCGCTCACCGCGTGGCTCGCGTGGGCGTTGCGCCAAAGGCCGCCGGCGGCGCCCCGGGTCTGAGGCGCGATTTTCTGGACACGAGTTGTCCAGAATGTGTCTGTCTTAAAATTCACAAAGCGCCGGCCCGTCTGGATCAAACGATTCTTTTCAACGCAGGCCCGAATCGCGGACCTGTCCATCAATTCAGGCGCCTGCGGCGCCTGCAGACGCCGAAGGAGCTGCGCTGGGGCGGCGCGACGAAAGCAATGAGGTCCCTCTGGAAGCCGGACAGCGTGTGCGAGATACTTGTCGTGCAACCCGAGGCCCGCCATGGCACCCGACGAACCTTCCCGGAAACCGGCGATCCTGTCCGCGACGGACGACGAGCGGCGCCGCATTCTCCGGGAGTATTTCCGAACCGCGCCGTCGGGCGTCGCCCATTTCCCCTGTCCCGCGGCACTGAAGCCCCGGCCGGTGGATCCCTGCGACGACAGGAGCTGGCAGATCTACGCCATCGATGGAAAATCGGGCTACGTCGTCGATCTCGATTTCATCGATCGCGCCGCCGCCCATGAGAACTTCGCCATCGTGCCCAAGATCCTGATCGGCGTGACCACGGTGTCGGCGCTGTTGCTGCTGGCTTCCCTTTTCAGGGATCCTGGCTTCATTGCCTTCTTCGCCACCTTCATGATTGTCGGGTTGGCCGCGTGGATCTTCTGGAGCAGCGTTTTCTACCTGCCCCTCGGATTTCGCCTGCGCGGCCGGCAGCGTGTCGTTTTCGACGACGATCTCGCCGAGGCCATAGTCTCCGTCGAACAGGGCCTGGATCGACGGAGAGCCCTGGTCTCGGTCGGCGCCCGGGCGACGGGCATGGCGATGGGCCTCGCCGTCGGCGCCCTGTTCGAACCGGCCGCACAATTCGTCGAGCGCAGCGTCGGGCCCAGTCCCCTCGCCGAAAAATTCGGCGACCTTGCCGGGCAGGCAACGGCGGCGGCCATCGAGAACGCCGCCGAAGGGCATGTGAACCGCCACGGCGAGCGGCTGGCTTCGGAACGACCGTCGAAGGAGACAAACCCTGTTCGGCCAGGCGACACGGAAAAGAGTTGATTTTCCTTCTCCGACACACCCTTAGGCTGTTTCGCCGAACAACTCGTGACACTCGAAACAGTGTGTCGGAAGTTGTTCGGCTTGCGTGCTCCACACACGGATTTCGAGTCCCGTGAAACCGGCAAACCCTTCCACATTCCCTGCCTGGGGGAACTCACGGGTTGAAGAGGCCGGTGGCCACGTGGCATCGCCCGAACAAGCCCAGGGCAATGGGAGGGCTGGCCGGGTTTCTCCCGGCTTTTTATGCCGATCCGCTGGAGTGACCTTCCAGGGACCGACTGGGTCTTGCGTCCCGCAGCAAATGCGGTCGGGTCGGCCGGCGGCGTACCCGGCGGACGGCCCGCAGCACAGGACCCCCAGCGTGACTCTCGTCACGTGGAGCAGGTGCTGCGAACAACCCGCCGCGCCAGGGGTTCATGGCTGCGCGCGTATGATCGATTCGCGTCAGATTGTGCCGCACCTCCCGGAACGGCCGGATGAGGGAGGCGCTGGCTCCGTTCTTGATCGGCAGGGACTGCGCCCTTGCCCCAGTGGCACCGCGGCCAGCATCCGAAGACCTGGCCCCTTGCATCGCCCGCATGTGGAGAGCGGGACGCCACCCGGTCACGACTGGAAACTGTTCCTTGGGAGCCGTCCCGCGCAAGTGAACGGGCGGCTCGGCCTTCGAAGTCAGGCCTCGTGCGACGATAGCGAAAAGATAGAGCGAATCCGGCTGAACCTGTGAATCGCCTGTCGCAGATCAGGGTCGCACGATTCGCCAGGCTGCCAGCACTGCCAGCTATCTTTCCGTCATCGAACGGGCAGCGTGAGAGCCGGGATCTGGGTGAAGACGCCGGTCTCGGCGAGGGACGTGAAGATCAACAGCAGGGTGAAGCCACGCTTCGATTCGAAGTCGTTGTCGTCGATCCAGTACCAGGTGCCCCGATAGTGGACCGCCACGAATGCGTTCTCTGGAGCGCTGGAGCCCGAGCGAATCCTGACCAGAGGCCTTTCCCTTGGATTCACCGAAGCGATCGGCCGCGCCGTCGGAATCGTGCGGCCCGCCGCGACATGTTCGGGCGGCACGTCGACGCCCATTGCCAGATCGATGAGTATTTCTCCCATCGACCGGGAGAGCACCGCCAGTTCGTTGGCACCGCGCGGCGCCGGCGCGAAGATGATCGTAAGGTCGCCGTCTTTTTCAGGTTTGACGCGTAGCGTATCCCGAACGAACTTCACATCCTGATTCACCGCTGGCGTTTTGCCCTCGATGATGGTCACGACGCCCACTTCCTCGCCCCCACGCTTTTCCGTCCGGACGCTCAGACGCCCGGCGATCTGGAGACGTCTGAAGGCGTCGAGCAGGGGGTAGAACTCGGGATCCGCCGGCTCCAGCACGCCGCCCGAAACGTGCTGGTTCTTGATACCGTTCAGGGAACGCACGGTGACCTGCAAGACGGTGTCGGCGGCCTGGCCGGCCTGGATGAGTTCGAATATGCCGGCGGGCGGAATCGGCCTGATAAGGCGCTTGGTAAGCTTTTCTCCGCCGAGCGGCGCATAGGAGATCGTCGGCCGATCCCCGTAGCGGACCCCCGCTCCCACCACCGTGGAGCTATAGGGCAACTGGTTGGAGGCAGGGAGTGACAGGTCGTTGGTGGTGACGCCCACCGAAACATTCGTGTCCAGCGTGTATGAGCTGACAATCGAGGAAACGTCCAGAAAGGATGGCGCGTCGCCATACCGAATGTGCACGACATTGCTCAGCGTCTGCACCTTCCAGGAAGTCGAAAGAGCACTGAGGTAGTCGGTGCGGTCCCGAGGCACGCTCGCAGGCCCGATCGACGAGCAGCCGGCAATGGCTGGAAACAGCACGATCGTTCCAAGGAGCGGTGCTCGCCGCAGAAAGTCGAACATCCGAAGTAAGGTGGGCAAGAAGTCTCTCCTCCTCATTGTCGTTCCCAAACCGTCGGGCACCACACTACAGCTTCGCCAAAGGCCGACCGGACATAAGATGAGTTTCGATGGCCTCGAGGGAGTGGTTCGCGGTCTCCGGCACCCGCAGCAGCGTAAATGCGACGCCGCACAGGCAAACGACCGCGAAAATCGTGAAGGTGAAGGCGAGGCCCGGTCCGGCCAGCAATAGAGGGAAAGTGAGGACCACCAGAAAGTTGAAGCCCCAATTGCTGATCGACGCCATGCTCATGCCCGCGCCGCGCATATGCAGCGGAAAGACCTCCGACATCATCACATGGGGAAGCGGCCCCAGGCTGATCGCGAAAGAGGCGATGTAGAGCAGGAGGGCGGCCACGACGACCCACGAAGGCACGAGGTTCGGGTTCGCGACCGCAACGGCGATCAACAGCATCGCAAAGGCGGTGCCGCAGAATCCCAGCACGAGCAAGGGACGCCGTCCCAGCCTGTCGATGAGATACATGCCCAGCATGGTCGCCAGAAAATTCACCGACCCGACGCCGACCGTCGCCAGTCGCTGGGTGCTGCCGCTGTCGAAGCCGGCCTTGCCGAAGATTTCGGGAGCATAGTAGATCACGGCGTTTATGCCGCTGAGCTGCTGCAGGAAGTAAAGGCCCATGGCGACGATCAATGCCGGCCTGACGAGCGGCGCCAGAAGCGCAGCATAGCCCGCTTTCTTTCCCGTGGTGGCCGCCAGGCTACTGCGGATCTCACCCAGTTCGCGGTCGACGTCGGCGCCCGCGCCGCGCAGCCGCCGGATGCTGGCTTTCGCCGCATCGGAGAACCCTCGCAAGACGAGCCACCGCGGCGATTCCGGCAGGAATGCGAGGCCGACGAGAAACAGGCCGGCCGGTACTGCCCCCACGGCGAACATCATGCGCCACGAGCCGCCGCTGCCGAAGGCAAGGCCGGCCAGGTAAGAGACGAGAATTCCGAACGTGATCGCCAGCTGGTACGTGGCGACAAGTGCGCCGCGAATGGCGCGCGGCGCGGACTCGGAGATATAGAGGGGGGCGACGACTGCTGCCAGACCGATGGCAAAACCGAGAACGAACCGTGCAACGACCAGAATCCAGATGGCGGTCATTGCCGCGGCGATCAGGGCGGCGGCGGCGAACACGGCGGCGGCGACCATCAGCACGCGCCGGCGTCCAAACCGGTCCGTGACCCGCCCGGCGAAGCACGCCGCGAACAGAGCCCCGAGCGGAACGGCCGCGGTCATGAAGCCGCTGACGAAAGGAGTCATCGGGAAGTCTTTTTCGATCAGCGGCAGCGCTACGGCGATCACCCCTTCGTCGTAGCCAAACAGAAACCCGGCGATCGCCGCGACCGCCGTCAAAAAATAGATCATCGACGACTACCCATCCCCCGGCAGCGCAGATCAAGTCCGAACCGCGATGGCCATCTCCCCGGATTTCAAGCTTTGCACGGTGCAGGAAGGTCGCCAAGGCAATTTGTCAGCCCGGCATGGATCGGCCTAGGCGAGCCGAACGTTCCCCAAGACGCGGGAACGACGGCCGTTAGCTTCGTGTCAGCGGCGGCCCGTCGGAAAGATCGGGCGAGGTTGGGTGTGCAGGTAGGCCGCCACATCCCAGGCCTGCTGCACGTCGAGTTGGGGGTGCTTGGGATCGACGCCGCGCGGCATGTTGCGCATGACGAACTTGGCGGCAATCGAGACGTAGTTCATGCCGGCTGCAGAGTTGAAACTGTCGGGACCCCAGAGCGGCGGAAAGCGATAGCCCTGGCCGTCATTCGCCGAACCGATGCGCGCACCCTGGCCATCCGGCCGGTGGCAGGTAGTGCAGACCTTGGCATAGACCTCGGCGCCGCGCGCGGCGTCGGCCGGCAAGGCCGGGCGTGGCATGGGCTGGGAGGGTTCGGCGGGCGGACCGCCAATGAACTTCACGTAGGCCACCAGGGCGTTCATTTCCCGCGACTCGTCGGGCAACGGCCTGCCATCCATGGAATGCGTCATGCACTCGTTGAGGCGATCGCGCAGTGTGACCTCGCGCTTGCCATCGGGCGAAATCCACGGAAATTTGCGAAAGACCCCCACCAAAGGAAGAGCGCTGCGAACCGTCCCGGCATTGAGATGGCAATCCTGGCAGGAAAGACTGTTGCCCGCAAAACGCATGACGGGCTGGGACACGTCCGGCCCGATGATGGCGTAAGTCTCGGTGACAAGCCGGTATCCCAGCGCGACGAGATCACCTTCCGCGCCCGCAGGCGCCACGAAGCCGGGACCGCTCGGACCATAGTCCGGCCACGTCGTAGGCGGCACCAACGGCGAGGCCGACACCTGTGGTTTCGAACGCGGCGTATTGAGGCCCAGGGTCGCTACGCCGACCACGGCGCAGACGGCGACAAAGACTGCGGCAAAAATGGCGCGCCTCGTCATGGCGATGCCGCGATCAAGACAGTCGAAGAAGGCAGGAAGAAGGTCGCATGACGATCATTGCTTACCCACCCCCTGCTTTTCCGTCAATCCTTCCACCGGGACTCTGGCTCCTTCCAGGGTCGAAGCGATCAGTTTCGCCGCCAGCGCATTGCCGCGGGCGGTGAAATGTCGATCGAAATAGAAGGCACCTGATTCGCGGTCGGCTCCGGCGGCGGCAAATCCATCGTGCGTGTCGAGGGCCGTCAACCCGGCGTCCCTGGCGCAGGCAAGCACTGCGGTGATGCGCCACCGCAACCTCGCAGCTTCGCGGGTGTCGACCCCGGTGAGGTCGTTGCGAAAGGCAACGACAACTCCCTGGGCCTCTTCTCTCTTCGCCAGGGCGGCAAACCGCTGCATCAACCGGCAGGAAAGGAGGTTGGTATCGACATCGGTCTTGATGGAATCGCCATACCAAAGGTCGTAGCCACCAAGCTGGCGCATGATGAAATCCAGCAGATAGGAATAGCCGAGAATCCGTCGGGCCGGGTCGAGGGGACCTGAGACGGGAGTCGTCGGCACCGGCACGTTGTGCAGTTCGAGGCCGTCGCCGCTCGGCCGGAAATATGGCTTGTGCACCGCATGCCGAGCCGCGAGGCCCGCGCGGTTCATATCGTCTTCGATGAAGGCGAGTATGATTGCCTGCGGCTTGAAGCGGGGAGCCAGGCGTTCGGCGCGCAGGACCATCTGATCGAGTCCGTAGCCGCGCACGCCGGCATTGAGGACGCGCCGGCCGGTGTCACGCGCAAGGTACGCAGGCCAGGCGTCGTCATCCTTGACGGCCCAGCCTTCGGTGAAGGAGTCGCCCACCGCGAGAATCGGAGGTTCCCCGGCAGGGGGAGCCGGAAGATTGTGATTGCGCATCCCGTCCGCGGAAAAGGATACGGGCTGACCCATCAGCGTCCCCGCTGCACCGCCGACCGGTTCATGGCCCAGGGTGGCGTCATAGCGCATGACCGGCGAGTTGACCGGGTTTTGAGTCCGGTGACCGGTCGCCAGGTTGAAAAGAAAAGGCCTGGATGAGGTCAAGGGATCGAGGAAGCGTACAACCGCCTCGCCGACCAGCAGACAGAAGACGATCGAGGCGCAGCTCAGAGCCAGGCCTCCCCACAACCCGGGCCGCGCCTCTCGAGGTCCATGCAATTTCCGCCCGCGGGACATCGCGGATCCAGGGCTCTTCTCCACCGTCGACATCAGGCAGCGCCACGCCCTTCCAGTTTCCGCGTAACGATCGCAATCGAAGAGAACAGGAAGATCGATTCGAAACGGGAGCTGCGCTCCCATGGCTCGTCATACCAGCCGCGCGTGGCATCGTGCGCGGCCTGTTCATCGACGAGTTCCTTGATGAAGCCGACCATGCCGGCATGGTGCGGTTCGTTCGCCCGCCAGGTCTGTCCATCGGGCCAACGTTCCCAGTAACCTGTGCCCCAGTCCTCGATTGCAAACAGTCCGCCAGGCCGAAGGTGATGGTCGAACAGGTGCCAGAAACTCGCACGGGTCGGCACGGCGATATGCGACGCGTCGTCGATCACGATGTCGAACCCGTCGGGCGCCACTTCAGCGGCGATCTTCGACAGCAGCGCGGTGTCTTCCTGCCGTCCCTTGTAGATCCTGATGCGATCGTCGTTCTTCCCGGCCACCTGCGGCTCCACGTCGAGCCCGGCAATCGTTCCGTTCGGAAAGTAGTCTCGCCATAGTTCCAGTGAACCGCCGGTACGAACGCCCAACTCGAGCAGCTTGACCGGCCTGTCGATCAGCGCTTCGAAGATGCGGTCGTAAACCTGCAGGTATCCATTCGGGATCTTGTCCGTATCGTACCGTCGGAGATCGAGCTCCCTGCTGCGATGCCTCATCTGACGGCCCCCCCTCGTCCAGTGATGCGCTCTATCAGCCCCGCGAGCACGCCGATATTGCGACGGTAGAGCGCCTCGGCATGCCGATCGAGAGCCTCCAGCATCGCCGCGTAATCCCGCGCGCTCAACTCTTGCATTGCCTGCAGCCCCGACGCCAGATCGTCGTCCGGATAGCAAACCATGTATTGCAGGTCGAACCTCTCGGCGACCGCGCGGTTGACGACCAGCGGGACACCCAATCCCAGCGCATACGGCACCGCCGCCGGAAGTTTCAGAGTGTAAGAGCCGCCATCGACGTAGTCGTCCACAAGCGGGAGGAGAAAGCGGCATGTCCTTATCTTATCCACGAACTCGCCGTACGGCAGATAGCCTGTGAACTTGAATCGCGGTTCGAGGCCGCGTTTGCCAATCTGTTCCTTGAAGTACTTGATGAACCCGCTGTCGAGAAACTCCGCTGTGTTGCGACTGCCGCCGATCATCCGGATGTACCCATCCCCCCGAAGCGCCTCGGCGCCTTTGACGAGCGAGTGAATCGCCTTGCGGTCGTAGTCGATGATTCCCGCGAAGGCGGTCTCCCCCGTCAGTCTCTCGGGCAGACGATCGCGGATCTCGAAAGGAAGAATCCACTCCACGCCGTCGCAGACGCTCGCGAGATGGGCGGCCGCTCGTTCCGTCAGGGCGATGACGGCGTGCCTGCCGTCCGCGCAATGGCGCGAGAGGTCCTCAACAGGAACGTCGCGGCGCAACAGCATCGTCGCGCGGTCGGCAGGCACGCCGTCATCGCCCTGACGGAACGAGCGGCCGCCCATCTCGCGAGCGTCTGCGACGGCGTGGAGTGGATTCTT
>NZ_SCVH01000024.1 GCF_004296935.1 Reyranella sp. | reverse complement strand
GCGGCGGCACGCGGTTGCACAAGGTCGGTGAGGACCGGCGCAAAGTGATGGAGCGCATCCCCGCGACCGTAAAGATTATCGAGCATGTGCGGCCGAGAATGCGCTGCCGCGACTGCGACGCGACCCGACAGGCGCCGCCGCCAGCGTTGCCGATTGAGCGCGCGATGGTGGGGCCCGCGTTCCTCGCCCATATCGCGACTTCGAAATACCTGGATCATATCCCGCTCAACCGGCAGTCACAGATCCTGGCGCGGTCGCGAGTGCAACTGAGCCGTCAGACGCTGATGAACTACACGAGCGGCATTGCCAGGCTCTGTGCGCCGCTGGCGGAGCTGATCGGCGAGCACGTGTTCGCGGGCGACGCCTTCCACATCGACGACACGCCGATGTGGGTGCTCGACCGAGAAAGATCGCGCACCCGCGAGGGCCGGATGTGGTGCGCGGTGCGCGACGAGCGGCCCTGGGGTGGCCCCGCGCCGCCAGCTGCCTGGTATGCCCATGCTGCGAGTAAAGGCGACGGGACGGTCCTGGATATCCTCAAAGGTGCACATGGCCTCATGCACGCCGACGGAGACACGCGTTACCATGCGGCTTACCGATGGCTGGTTACGGGCGACGACGGCGTTGCCGTCCCACGCCTGCTGGAAACGGGGTGTTGGGCCCACGCGCGTCGATACTGGTGGGAAGCGTGGACGATCACCAAATCTGACGGTGCCGCGGAGGTGCTGGCGGTCATAGGGAGGCTGTTCGAGGTTGAGCGCGATCATCTTCGTTGCACGCCGCAGGTGCGTCTCGAGGCGCGGCGCCGGCTGTCGGCGGCGCGGGTCGCACGGCTCAAGGCCTGGCTCGACTGGGCGGTACAGGCGCTCAGCACGAGCTCGCCGGAATATCCGGCGGTGACCTACATGCTCGAACGATGGCCGGCGTTCGAGCGGTTCCTGACCGACGGCCGTGCCGAGCTCTCGAACAATGCTGTTGAGCGCGCGATCCGCCCGGTCGTCCTGGGCCGCCGGAATTACAGCTTTATGGGCTCGGATGCCGGCGGCGAGCGGGCGGCGGTGCTGTACACGCTTCTTCAGAGCGCCAAACTCAACGGCGTCGATCCCGAAGCATGGCTGACGGATGTGCTGACCAGGATCGCCGACCATCCCGTGCAGCGCCTCGCCGAGCTGTTGCCCTGGAACTGGTCGCAGGAGCGATCCGCGCTCGCCGCCTGACAACATCATGCGCAACAGTGCTTGAACTTGCGACCTGAGCCGCAGGGGCACCGCGCATTGCGAGCCGGGTTCGCGGCCGCGCTTGTAGCGCGCTTCTTCCGGAGGCGATCGAGCACCAGTACCGCGATCCCCAGTGAGCCGGCATGTGCGTAAAGCTGGTCGCGGTTCTTGTCGGTCTCTTCCATGCATCGGCCGTCACCACCGGGGATGAATCCGAGGAACGGCAGGGTCGCCTTGCTCAGCTTGCGATCTTCGAGCAGCCGGAGCCACCAGTCAGGCTGTAGTTCGACGATCTTCCAGAAGCCTGCGACCCACTCCCGGACGTCGTCCAGCCGCGGTCGTCCGAGCACTGGCAAGAAAGCCGGACGATAGTGGTCGCGCCCTGACAGGAGGCGCGCGGCAATACCGTCTTTGAACTGGATCATAGCCGCGGTCACTGCGCCCCGCTCGGCATCGTCCTGGAAGCGTGGCACCGCGTCACCCCACGGCCGCAGCGCCCACAGATCGATCGATACCTCCTTCGGGCAGACCAGCAATGCAGTCAGGTAGCCCTCCAATGCCAACGCGCTCATCGTCCCCGACGGCGCCAGCTCGGACTGCGCATAGGCATGCCAAACCGACCGCGCCCGCTCGCCAGCGGCCATTGTTGAATCCGCAGAGACAGTGGCCGAAAACATCATCACCCGCTTGTTGGCGTCATCGCCGCACATCGGCGGCGCCTACTAAATTACCTACAAAACTTAGTGACGATAGCGGAAGACCGGGAAACTTTGACGCTTACCGACCGTCGATACCTGTCTCCCGCTGAGTGGTGGTCAGCTCCAAC
>NZ_SCVH01000023.1 GCF_004296935.1 Reyranella sp. | reverse complement strand
GCACGATGGTGAACATCTTGGCCGGACCGGCGATCGGCTTGGCGTCCTGGTATTCGGAGATGGCGCCGCAGAAGGCGAGGCGGCCGAAATTGTTCAGCCGGGCGAACACGGCATGGAAGATCTTGCCGCCGACATTCTCGAAGTCGGAATCGATGCCCTGGGGGCAGAGCCTGTCGAGCACCGCGCCATAGTCGTGCTCGGTCCTGTGGTTGAAGCAGGCGTCGTAGCCCGCCTCGCGCACCGCCCATTGGCACTTCTCGTCGTCACCGGCGCAGCCCACGACGCGGGCGCCGGCGAGCTTGGCTAGCTGGCCCGCCACCTGGCCGACGGCGCCGGTCGCGGCCGAGACGAACGCCGTCTCGCCGGCCTTGGGCTTGCAGATGTGGGTGATGCCGTACCAGGCGGTGAAGGCGGGCATGCCGAGCACGCCGAGGTGGGCTTGTAGCGGCGCGATGGCCGGGTCGATCTTGCGCAGGCCCTTGCCGTCATGGAGCGTGTGGCTCGCCCAGTTCAGCATGCCCATCACCGTATCGCCCTTGGCGTAGCGCGGGTTGCGTGAGTCCACCACTTCGCCCACCGAACCGCCGGTCAGCGGCTTGTCGAGCTCGAAGGCCGGCGTGTAGGAGCGCAGTTCGGTCATGCGTGGGCGCATGTAGGGATCGAGCGAGAGGAAGCGTGAGCGGATCAGCACCTGGCCGTCGGCCAGCGCCGGCAGGGTGACCTTCTCTTCGCGAAAGCAGTCGGCGGTGACGTCGCCCACCGGACGCCTGGCGAGCACGATCTGGACGGCGTCGGTCATGGGTTTGTCCTCATGGGCTTGTCCTCAGGAGTTCGGCCTTTCGGCGAAGTCGCGCCGGCGATAGCCCTGCAGATAGAGCAGCGCGGTGAGATCGCCGTGGTCGATGCGCGCCGCGACCTGGGCCGCCACCGTGGGCTTGGCCCGGAAGGCGACGCCCAGTCCCGCGGCCTGCAGCATCGGCAGGTCGTTGGCCCCGTCGCCGACACTCAACGACTGGGCAAGTTCCAGGCGCCGCTCGGTGCACAGCCGCTCGAGGGTGGCGAGCTTGGCTTCCTTGCCCAGGATCGGCCGCTGGACGGTGCCGGCCAGGGTGCGGCCGTCGTGGTTCAGCGTGTTGGCCGCGTCGAAATCGAAGCCCAGGCGCTCGTGGATCATCCGGGTGAAATAGGTGAAGCCGCCCGAGACCAGGGCGCAGTAGCCGCCGAACTTGTGCATGGTGGCGATCAGGGTCGCCGCTCCCGCCATGGGGCGGATGCGTTCGGCCGCCTCGTCGAGCCTGGCCACCGGCAGGCCCTTCAGCAGCCGGACGCGCTCGACGAGGGCGCCGGCGAAATCGATCTCGCCGTTCATGGCGCGGGCTGTGATGGCGGCGATGTGCTCGCGCAGGCCCAGGAACTCGGCCAACTCGTCCAACATCTCGTTCTCGATGATGGTCGATTCCATGTCGGCCACCAGCAACCGCTTGCGCCTGCCCTCGGCGGAAAGCGCCACGGCGTCGATGCCGGGCAGGCTCACGGTCGGGGTCGCGCCCTCGGCGGCGGGCTCGAACGGCAGGTCGCAGGCGACGCCCGGCGCCAGCCAGTCGACGGCGCCGACCGCCGCCCCCCCGGCTTGCAGCTGTTCGGTCGCGCGCTGGACGGCGGCGGCATCGAGGATGGGATGGGCGGGATTGGCGATGAGGACGAAGACGTTGTTCACGGTGGTTCTAATGGCCGATTTGCAATCGGCGGCCAAGCAGTGTCTTTTCGCCCGCCATGGCTCAGGGCCGCGTCATTGTCGTCACCGGACCGACCGCGAGTGGCAAGTCGGCGCTGGCGCTTGCGCTCGCCGAACGGCGATCCGGCACGGTGATCAACGCCGATGCCATGCAGACCTACGATGCCTTTCCGATCCTGACCGCCCAACCCAGCGCCGATGAACGCGCGCGCGTGCCGCATGCGCTCTATGGCGTGCTACCGCTCAGCGAGACGCTGTCGGCCGCCCGCTGGCGCACGCTGGCCTCGGCGGAGATCGAGGGCTGCCTGGCCGCCGGTCGGACGCCCATCCTGTGTGGCGGCTCGGGCCTTTACCTGCGGACCCTGATGCAGGGCATCGCCACCATTCCCGATGTGCCGCAGCAAGTCCGCGAGCAGGCCAATGCCGACTGGCAGGCGCTTGGGGCCGACGCTTTCCGTACGCGCCTGGCCGAAAAGGATCCGGCGATCGTGGCCCGGCTGAAGCCCGGCGATCGCCAGCGCCATGTCCGCGCCTGGGAAGTGGCCAGCGCGACCGGCCGGCCGCTCAGCGACTGGCAAACCGATGCAGGTTCGCCGGCCCCTTGGCGCTTCGCCACGATCCTGCTGGCCCCCGAGCGTGACTGGCTGCGCGGCCGCATCGAGAGCCGCTTCGATGCCATGCTGGGGCAGGGCGTGCTGGCCGAGGTGCGCCAGGTGTTCGATCGCTCGCCCGACCCGCGCTGGCCGGGCCTGAAGGCGCACGGCGCGCCAGAACTCTTCCGCCACTTCCGGGGCGAATTGCCGCTCGAAAAGGCGCGTCAGATCGCCATCGATCACACCCGCCAATATGCCAAGCGCCAGATGACGTGGTTCCGGCATCAACTGACACCAGATCTTGTAGTTGACCCACAGTCTGCTCAAGCTCTGGCGTCAGTCGCGCAATATTTGACCAAAACGGAGGCCTGAAACTTTACGTTTCGTGCGTTTTTGGGTTGACCCTCCGGAACCCGCCCTCTATGTTCCGCGCCGCCGCAAAACCCGTTTTGCGGCGCATTTGTCAGAGGAGAGCGCGTGATGAAGCCCGAGGAGCCCGCCACGACCGGCGCCGATCTGTTGGTGAAAGCCCTGATCGACGAGGATGTCGAGGTCGTCTTCGGCTATCCCGGCGGCGCCGTCCTGCCGATCTACGATTCGCTCTTCAAGCAGAACCGGCTGCGCCACATCCTGGTGCGCCACGAGCAGGCGGCCGTCCATGCCGCCGAAGGCTATGCCCGTTCGACCGGCAAGGTCGGTGTCGTGCTGGTGACCTCCGGCCCCGGCGCCACCAACGCCGTCACCGGCCTCACCGATGCGCTGATGGACTCGATTCCCATCGTCTGCCTCACCGGCCAGGTGCCAACGCATCTGATCGGCAACGATGCCTTCCAGGAAGCCGACACGACCGGCATCACGCGACCCTGCACCAAGCACAATTACCTGGTGAAGGCGGTAAGCGATCTCGCGCGCACCGTTCACGAGGCCTTCTACGTGGCGCGCTCGGGCCGTCCCGGGCCGGTCGTCATCGACCTGCCCAAGGACGTGCTGATGAACAAGCACGACTACGTCGCGCCACCCAAGGTGGCGGTTGAGCACAAGAGCTACCGCCCGCAGACCAAGCCCGATCCCAAGAAGATCGCGCAGGCGATCGAGATGATGGCGCACGCCAAGCGTCCGGTCTTCTACGCCGGCGGCGGCATCATCAACTCCGGGCCGAAGGCTTCCAAGTTGCTGGCGCAGTTCGTCCACATGACGGGCTATCCCATCACCAACACGCTGATGGGATTGGGCTCGTTCCCGGCCTCGGACAAGCAGTTCCTCGGCATGCTGGGCATGCACGGCACCTACGAAGCCAACCTGGCGATGCATGGCTGCGACGTCATGATCAACATCGGCGCGCGCTTCGACGACCGCATCACCGGCAACATCGCCAAGTTCTCGCCAGGCTCGAAGAAGATCCACGTCGACATCGATCCCTCCTCGATCAACAAGAACGTGCGCGTCGACCTCGCCGTCGTGGGTGACGCCACCCTCGTGCTCGAGGAGATGATCAAGCTCTGGAAGGCCAAGCAGCCCAAGACCGACCAGAAGGCGCTGAAAGCCTGGTGGGCCCAGATCGAGACGTGGCGTGCGCGCAACTGCCTCGCCTACAAGGTCGACAAGAAGACGATCAAGCCGCAGTACGCGCTCGAACGGCTCTATCACCACATCAAGGACAAGGACCACTACATCACGACCGAAGTGGGCCAGCACCAGATGTGGGCGGCGCAGTTCCTGAAGTTCGAGCAGCCCAACCGCTGGATGACCTCCGGCGGG
>NZ_SCVH01000022.1 GCF_004296935.1 Reyranella sp. | reverse complement strand
GCCATGCTGGTGGTCATCAACCTGCCGATGATCGGCATGTGGGTGAAGCTGCTGACCGTGCCCTACCGCTTCCTCGCCCCGGCGATCCTGCTGTTCTGTTGCATCGGTGCCTACAGCCTGCAGAACAGTACCTTCCACGTCATGCAGGTCGCGGCCTTCGGCGTGTTGGGCTACATCTTCATGCGATTGGGCTGCGAGGGCGCACCGTTCCTGCTGGGGCTCGTGCTCGGGCCGCAGATGGAGGAATACTTCCGGCGTGCCATGCTGCTGTCGCGCGGCGATGCGATGGTGTTCCTCGAGCGGCCGATCAGCCTCGGCCTGCTCATCACCACGGCCCTGCTGTTGGTCTTGATGGCCCTGCCCAGTATCAAGAAAGCGCGCGAGCAGGCCTTCCAGGAAGAAGGCTGACCGCGGACCTGCCTTGGGACTACCGGGAAAACACAATGCAAGCCGGGCTGCCGACTCTTACCCGGACCGGCCTCGGCGACAGTCGACCGTCGCGGCCGACCTGGTAGGTGACGATCGAATGGCCGTCCTGGTTGGCGACATAGAGGAACTTCTGGGCGGGGTCGAAGGCAAAGAAGCGCGGCGTGCCGCCTTTGGTCGGCACCCATTGCTTGGGCATCAGCGTGCCTTTGGCGGGATCGATGGCGAAGACACCGATGCTGTCATGGCCGCGATTTGAGACATAGACATGGCGACCGGCGCGATCGAGCCAGATCTCCGCGCCGGTGCTGTAGCCGGTGAATTCTGAGGGCGTCGAAGGCACGGTCTGCAGCGGCGTGAGCTTGCCGCTGCGGCGATCCTGGCGGTAGCTCGTGATCGTCGAATCGAGTTCGTTGAGGACGTAGGCCAGCGCCTTTCTTGGATGGAAGTCGATGTGGCGGGGTGCGGCGCCCGGCCGGGCGGTGACGCGCGCAGCCTCGACCAGCACGCGGCGCTTTTCGTCGAGCCGGTAGGCCACGACGCAGTCCGAGCCCTTGCACGGCACGTAGAAGAAGCGGCCCTGGCGGTCGAGCGGGATGTGGTGCGGCGCCATGTTGCGTTGCTGCACGCGGTGCGGCCCCAGGGTGCCGGTGACCGTCGTGAGTGTGCTGTAGGGCGCGAGGCCGCCATCCATCTGCACCGGCAGCACAGCCAGGGAATCCGAACCGTAGTTCACCACGGCGAGGAAGGAGCCGGTGGCGTCGAGCGCCAGATGCACCGGGTTGTACCCGCCGGTCGGTTGGCGGTTGATCACGCTCAGGTGGCCGGTGCGCTGGTCGATGCCGAAGGCGGTGGCTTCACTCCGATCGCCGTGCACCGAATAGAGGAAGCGGCCGGAGCGATCGATCGCCAGGAAGGAGGGGTTCTCCAGCCCGCCGAGATGCTGGACGTGGTTGAAGGCGCCGGTGCTGCGATCGATGCGATAGACGTTGATGCCGTTGCCGCGCCCATTGCGGCCCGGCGTGGTGTAGCTGCCAACATAGGCGAAGAGGTTTTTCATGAACCGACCATGACTCTAACGCGAAGTCGCGACAATGATCCCGACGCCCAGCGCCACCAGGACGATGCCGGCAAGTTCGCGCCGGCTGATCGTCTCGCGGAAGATGCGCAGCGACACGAAATAGGTGAACAGCACCTCTATCAGGATCAGGGTCCGCACGTTGGAAGCGGATTCCAGCGCCAGCGCCGTTACGTTGGCTGCCGAGGCCGAAGCGCCGGCGAGGCCCGCGAACAGCGACAGCCGCCATTCGCGCAGCACGCCCAGCACGACCGAAGGCGTGCGGACGAGCAGCCAGGCGCCGAGCAGCAGGGTCTGGGTGAGCTGGCTCCAGAACAGGGTCCCGGCAGCGCCAAGGAAGGGTGAGCCAGCATCGAGCGCCAGTGTGGCGCCGCGATAGCCGACCACCGAGATGGCGAAGGCCGAGCCTGAGGCCAGGCCGTAAAGGGCCGCGGGATCGGCCCAGCTCCGCGCCATCATCGCGCCCTTGGGACGCGGCGACAGCAGTACGACGCCGAATGTTGCCAGGACGATCGCGAGTGCCGTCACCAACGATAGAGCCTCGCCGAGGAAGATCACGGAGAAGAGGGCGACCTGGATGACTTCACTCTTGGAGTAGACCAGGCCGATGGCGAAGCTGCGTTCGGCCATGGCACGCAGCAGCAGCGCCGTGCCGGCCATCTGGCTGAGCGCTGCCACCAGCACCCAGATGGCGAAGCCCGCCGTGAGAGACGGCATGGCATGGCCACCCAGGGCAACCACCAGACCGAGCCACAGCGCGATGAGCGGCATGCCGTAGAGAAAGCGGACCAGGGTGGCGCCCAGTGTCCCAAGGTCGTCGGTCAGCCGCCGCTGCGCCGTGTTGCGGACGGTCTGGGCGAGGGCCGCGAAGATCGTGAGTGGAATCCAGAGCCAGGGAGCAATTGTCATCCGGAGCGGAGCGAAGGATCCTTCGCTCCGCTCAGGATGACAGCGAGGCCTGGCTTGCGATCCTCGAGTTTCACCGACAGGCCATGCAGGCCGGCGATCGCCTTGACCAGCGCGAGGCCGAGGCCACTGCCGGCGGTCGAGCGGCTGCGATCGAGGCGATAGAAGCGGTCGAACACCTTGTCATGCTCGTCTGCGGGGATGCCTGGGCCATCGTCGGCGACTTCCGCTTCGAAGCCGGCACCGTTCTTCCGCAGGCCGAGCGAGACCGTGGTGCCTCCCGGCGTGTGATGGAGCGCGTTCTCGACCAGGTTTGAGATCATCTGGGCGAGGAGCTGGCGGTCGCCAGTCAGGCTGACGCCGTCATCGACCTGGATCACGAGCTTGTGCCGCGAATCCTCGGCCGCCGGCTGGTAGGCCTCGCCGATGCTGCGCACGAGGGCGGAGAAATCGACGGAAGCGAAAGCACTCTTCTGTGCCCCGGCTTCGACCTGGGCGATGCGCAGCAGGGCGGAAAAGGTTTCGAGGAGCGCGTCGGCTTCCTCGATGGCGGCGTCGGTCGCCTGGTCGTAGTCGGCCGTGGTTCTGGCGCGCTCGCGCGCGTCTTCCAGGTGCTGGCGCAGGCGGCCGAGTGGCGTGCGCAAATCATGCGCAATGTCGCTGGAAACCTGGCGCAGGCCGTCCATGAGCTGCTGGATGCGGGCCAGCATGTCGTTGAGGCTGGTGACGAGCTGGTCGATCTCGTCGTGGGTGCCGCGCACGGGAATGCGGGCCGAGAGGTCGCCTTCCATGATGGCGCGGCTGGTGCGGGTGATGGCGTCGATGCGGCGCAGGAAGGTGCTGCCGAGCCAGGCGCCGCCAGCGATCGCCAGCAGGAGCGTGAGGCCGCCGGCCCAGGCGAAGGCGCGGACGATGGCGCTTTGCATGTCGCTCAGGCGATTGGCGTCCTGGGCCACCAGCAGGAACGCGCCGTCGGACAGGGTGAGGCCATAGCCGGTGAGCTTGGGGCGCTGCTCGGCCTCGGTTTCTGCGGCGTCGGGCTGTGGCACGAAATCGATGACGCCGTTGACCGGCGGCATGCCAGGCAGGTTGCCGACCACGACGCGGCCGTTGGGCGCCTGCAGCAGATAGAAGATCGGCCCGCGCGTGCGGAAATTCATGCGCCGCGTGATCTGCTCGGCGAGGCCGGCGAGGCCGTTGCGACGATGGATCTCGGTGAGCTGCAGCGCCTCGGTGCGCAGCACGGCCGCCATGTCGTTCTGCATCGCCGCCGTCGCGGTGTAGTAGACGGTGGCGAACAGCGCGCCGGCCGAGATCATGAACAGCACGGCATAGATCAGCGGCAGCCGGAAGCTGGCCGAGCGCAGGATCCTGGTGAGGGTCCTAGGCGGGCGGGCGGATGACATAGCCTGCCCCCCTGACGGTATGGAGCAGGGGCTTGTCGAAGCCCTTGTCGATCTTCGAGCGCAGGCGGCTGATGTGCGTCTCGACGATGTTGGTCTTGGGATCGAAATGGAAATCCCAGACCTTCTCCAGCAGCATGGTGCGGGTCACGACCTCGCCGGCGTGGCGCAGCAGGTATTCGAGGATCTTGAATTCCTGGGCGAGCAGGTCGAGGCGCTTGCCGGCGCGGGTCACCGTGCGGGCGAGCAGATCCATCTCGAGATCGCCGACGGCGAGCGACGTCGCCGCCATGATCGGCGGCCGCCGCGCGAGGGCGCCGACGCGCGCCAGCAGCTCGGCAAAGGCAAAGGGCTTCACCAGGTAGTCATCGCCGCCTGCCTCGAGGCCGGCGACACGGTCGTCGACGCCGCCCATGGTGGTGAGGAACAGCACCGGCGTCCTGACGCCCGACGTGCGCGCGGCCTTGACCAGCGACAGCCCGTCCATGGCCGGCAGCATGCGGTCGACGATCAGCACCTCGTAGTATTTTTCGCCGGTCGCGAGGTAGAGGCCGTCGCGGCCGTTGTCGGCGTGGTCGACCACATGGCCGTGCTCGCGCAGGCCCTTGGCGATGTAGTCGGCGGTTTGCTTGTCGTCTTCTACGAGGAGAATTTTCACGAGGTGCCTTGAGCAGTTCAAAAGACGCTGTCATCCCGAGCGTAGCGAGGGACCTTTCCCGCGGCGCTCGATCAAAGGTCCCTCGCTACGCTCGGGATGACAACTTTGCGTGCTCCGAGGTTTGACGCCATTCCCGGCCAAGACGCAATCACCCCCAACTATACAAACATTCAATCCGGCGGCCATCCGGGCGCCACGGGCAGCCCCCCATATTCCTGTCCGAGGCCCCCAAAGGAGGTTGTTCATGACAAAGACCAAGACTCGTATTCTCACCGCCCTGGCGCTGACCACCGCGCTGACGGCACCGGCGCTCATCGCCCCGATGTTCAACGCCCCTGCAGCGATCGCCGCGCCGCAGGCCGTGCAGGACTTCTCCGATCTCGCCGCCAAGGTGACCCCGGCGGTCGTCAATGTCGCCGTGACCATGAAGGCCGGCGCCGACGACGGCGACGAGGTGCGCATGTCCGGTCCGCAGGACAAGCAGATGGAAGAGTTCATGAAGCGCTTCGCCGAGCGCTTCGGCCAGCCTGGCCAGCCCGGCAAGCCGCAGGGTAAGCAGCGCCCGTCCGAGAAGGCACAGGGCGTCGGCACCGGCTTCATCGTCGATGCCAAGGGCACGGTCGTGACCAACTACCACGTCGTGGCCAAGGCCGACTCGATCACCGTGACCATGGCGGACGGCACCAAGCTGCCGGCCAAGCTGATGGGCGGCGACGAGAAGACCGATCTCGCCGTGCTCAAGGTCGAGAGCGACAAGCCGCTGCCGTTCGTCACGTTCGGCGACGCCTCGAAGGTGCGCGTCGGCCAGGCCGTCATGGCGGTCGGCAACCCGTTCGGCTTGGGCGGCACCGTGACGACCGGCATCGTGTCGGCGCGTGGCCGCGACATCCAGTCGGGCCCGTTTGACGACTACATCCAGACCGACGCCGCCATCAATCGCGGCAACTCGGGCGGCCCGCTGTTCGACATGGACGGCAAGGTGATCGGCATCAACACCGCGATCTACTCGCCGACCGGCGGCAACATCGGGCTGGGCTTCGCCATCCCGTCGAGCCAGGCCGAGCCGGTGGTCGCGCAGCTCAAGAACAACGGCCGGGTCGAGCGCGGACTGCTCGGCGTGCAGATCCAGCCGGTGACCAAGGAGCTGGCCGAGAGCCTGTCGCTCAAGGCCGACAAGGGTGCCCTGGTGGCGATGGTGCAGCCCGACAGCCCCGCGCTGGCGGCCGGCATCAAGTCGGGTGATGTCATCGTGAGCGTCGACGGCAAGAACGTCGACGGCATCAAGGAGCTCACGCGCATGATCTCGGCGATGAAGCCGGGCACCTCGGCGAAGCTCGGCGTGTGGCGCGACGGCAAGGACATGACCGTCACCGCCAAGGTCGGCGACCAGAAGGAAGAGAGCGCGATCATCAAGGCCAAGGCCGACGGCAAGCCGGCCGAGGCTGCCAAGCCGGAGCCGATGGCCTACGGCGTGTCGCTGGCGCCGCTCTCGCCGGAAGCACGCAAGCAACTCGGCCTCGACGGCACGGTCACCGGTGCGCTGGTGGCGGCGGTCGAGCCGGGAAGCCCGGCCGACGACCAGGGGCTGAAGGCCGGCGACGTCCTCCAGCAGGTCGGCCGCGATGCGATCGACAGCCCGAAGATGGCTGGCGAGAAGCTCAAGGAAGCCAAGACCACCGGCAAGCCGGTGCTGATGAAAATCTATCGTGAGGGCATGACCCGCTTCGTCGCTATCTCTCCCCGGGCGGCGTAGCAAGGACCTCTCGACGAGCCGGCGGTGGCCCCACCATCGCCGGCTTTGTCGCATCCGGAGATCATGGCCTCGAGTTTGTACCTGAGTTTGTGCCTGAGTTTAGGGAGGCGCGTCGTCACGGGCGGAACAACCTCGGACGGCGTGTCACGGAGGGGGAGCCCGCGGTCCGGGAGTATTCGGACCGCGGGTTTTTATTTGCCCGAGGCGCTAGCGGAAGAGGAAGCCGACTTCGGAGAGGTCTTCGTCGCCGATCCAGCGCAGGCCGGGCGCCAGGGTGCCGGTGGCCGAGTGGGCGGGGTCCTTGTCGTCCTCGGGAATCAGCGCCGGCATCACCTCGCGCGCGAACAGGCGGACCGAGCGCGCCGATTCCTCGAACGAGAGGTCGCCGCAGGCGAAGCGGCAGATGCTGTAGTTGATGCCCGAGACGAACTGGTCGCGCAGCATGCGGTCGCGCACCTTGGCGGGCGAGCCGGCGACGATGTAGCCCTGGTCGACGGCCTCGTCGAAGTCGGGGGTCGACACCTGGCGGGGCAGTTCGACGCCGTTGGCGCGCCACAGATGAACCATGGAGTCGTACCAGACATGGAAGGCGCGACGGGCGGCGGCGATCGCGTCGCGGTCACTGT
>NZ_SCVH01000021.1 GCF_004296935.1 Reyranella sp. | reverse complement strand
CCGACCTTCTATCCGGCGGCGACCGCGGGTGCCGACGAGGCGTTGACGCGCTGGGCCGAGCAGCAGTTCATGCGGCCTACGGCACTCTACGTCTCGGGCATCAATGCCGATCACATGCCGGTGGGTCTGCACGAGGACCGTGCCCGCCTGCACGGCCTGCCGCCGCCCTCGATCGAGGCCGTGCGGGCCGCGGCGATCCGCAACCTTCATCTCGTGAAGCCGCAGATAAAGTGGCTGGCCGACATGCTGGCCGACGGGCGCCCCTATCTGCTGGGCGCGGTGCCCTGCATCGCCGATTTTGCGGCCTACCACGTCGTCTGGTTCTATCGCGGCCGGCATATCGACTGCCGCGGCGTGTTCGATCCCTATCCGAAGCTGCGGACCTGGCGCGATCGCATGGCCGCGATCGGCCACGGCGCGCGCACCGACATCGACGCCGAGGTGGCGCTCGCAGAAGCCCGCGCCGCCAAACCGGCGGCACCGCGTCCCTCGCAGCCGCAGGAGGGCGATCCCGAGCCGGGTGAGCGGGCCCGCGTGCGCCCGTCCGACAATGCGAAGGACTGGGTCGAAGGCGAGGTGCTGTTCATCGACGCCCACGAGATCGCATTGCTGCGCCACGATCCGGAAGTCGGCAACGTCGCCGTGCATTTCCCGCGGCTGGGCTACGACTGGCGGTCATGCCGCTAACGGAACCGCTCGATGCCGAGCCCGTCGATCGGCGTGTTGGTCGATCCGGTGGCAACCAGTTCGGCCATCATGGCACCGGTGCCCGGTCCGAGCTGGAAGCCGTGAGTCGAAAAGCCGAACTGGTGAAAGACGCCCTCGGAAGTCGAGCTCGGCCCGATGACTGGAATGCCGTCGGGCATAAAAGCTTCGATACCGGCCCAGGCACGCACGATGGTGGCGGCACGCATCGCCGGAAACAGCTCCCACACCGTACGGGCGCTGATGGCGAGCTTGTCCCAGTCGAGCACCGTCTCGTTGCGGTCGCGATTGGATGTCGCGAGATGGCCGCCGCCGATCACCACCGTGCCGTTGCCGAGCTGCTTGAAGGAGAGTTTTCGCCCACGCAGGATGACGACCGGCTCGATGAAGGCCGGCACGCGGCTGGTCACCATCAGCATCGGCGCCACGACGGTGAGCGGCACCGGCTCGCCCAGCATGGCGGCAATGCGATCGGCCCAGGCGCCGGCTGCGTTCACGACCTTGGGCGCCTCGATCGGTCCGGCGCTTGTCTCGACTCGCCAGTTTGCACCGACTTTCGACAGACCGGTCACAGTGACGCCCTCCAGCACCTCCGCGCCCTTCTCGATCGCGCGCCTGCGGAAGGCCTGCGTCGTGCGGAAGGGATCGGCCGCGCCGTCGCGGCGCGAGACCACGCCGCCGGGACAATGATCGGCCACCGCCGGCACGAGGCGTTTAAGCTCGGCGCGATCGATCAGCTCCTCGTGCGTGAAGCCACGCAGGCGAAGATCCTCCACCCGGGCGCGGAAGCTTGCGAGCTCGGTCTCGGTCTCGGCCACCAGGACCGTGCCGTGGCTTTCGAAGCCGCAGTCGTCGCCGACCAGTTCTTCGATGCGTTCCCACAGTCCCATCGAAGCGATGGACAACGGGATCTCGTGAAGATCGCGCGCGAGCTGGCGCACGCCGCCTGCATTTACCCCCGAGGCGTGACGGCCGGCATAGTCCTTCTCGATCAGGATCGGCCTGAGGCCGCGCAGCGCCAGATGCAGCGCCGTCGAGCAGCCATGTATTCCACCGCCGACGATCACGACATCAGCGGTACGCACGCCTCAGCGCTCCACGGCCTTGCGCTCGGCCTCGGCAATCGGCAGCGAGGCGAGTTCGGCCAAAGTGATCGGCTTTACCGGCGGGCGAAGGCGATAGTAGCCGACCTCGACCGGCGTCGTGCCGCGTTGCGCGGCGATCAGCTCGGTGACGGTGAGGCCGCACAGCCTGCCCTGGCACGGGCCCATACCGCAGCGCAGGAAAGCCTTCATCTGGTTCGGCCCTTCGCAGCCCATGTCGGCCGTGTCGCGCACCTGCCTGGCTGTCACTTCCTCGCAGCGGCAGACGATCGTGTCGCCCGTCGGCTGGCGGAACGAATCGGCGGGACGATTGAGCCAGTCGAGGAAGGCGCGACCCATTTCCTCGCGCCGCAGTTTCTGGCGGATGATCTGGACATCCGGCGCCGAGGCGGCCGGCTTGAGGGCACGGACGGCGGCGATAGCCGCGATGCGTCCGCGCTCGGCCGCCGCCGTGCCGCCCGCGATCCCCGCGCCGTCGCCGGCTATCGCGATGCCAGGCACCGAGCTCGTGAAATCCCCGTCCAGCACCGGCTCGAAGCAGAGCTGGCGTTCGTTCCAGGCGTGCGTCACGCCCGCCGCGATCGCAAGATTGACGTTGGGCACGACGCCCTGGTGCAGCAGCAGCAAGTCGGCCGGCATCCGGCGTTCGCCGTCGCCGGTGCCGAACACGACCTCGCGCAGCCGGTCGTCGCCCACGGCCTCGACCCGATCGGTTCGGATCACCCGCACCTTGGCTCGCACTTCACGCAGCAGTTTCAGACCCTTGCTGAAGTACGGCGACAACACGAAATCCGGCAGATGGGCGAGCGCGCGCAGCCAGTTGACGCGTGGCGTGGTGTCGAGGATGGCGTCGAGCTTGCCACCCGCGCGCAGGATCTGCGCCGCCAGCAGCCACAGCAGCGGCCCGCCGCCGGCCAGTACGGTGCGGCCCGACGGCACGAGGCCCTGCGCCTTGAGCGCCGTCTGCGCCCCGCCCGCGCTCATCACGCCGGGGAGAGTCCATCCGGGAATGGGAAACGGCCGCTCGAGCGAGCCCGTCGCGACGATCACGCGGTCGGCCTGGATCAGACGCGCCTGACCCGCAATCGAAATGCCGACGAGGCGCGTGGGATCGAGGCTCCACACCGTGGCGCCGGTCACGATCAGCGCGCCGCTTGCCTTGGCTTCGACCGCCAGCTCGGCGCCTGTCCAATAATCCTCGCCCAGGACGGCCCGGTCTTTGACGGGGCTAGAAGTGATGGCGCGGTAGATCTGGCCGCCGACGCCAGGATTCTCGTCGAACAGCACGGTCGAGAGGCCCGCGCGCGCGGCGAGCGCCGCCGCGGCAAGGCCCGCCGGGCCGCCGCCGATGACGACGAGTTCGTAGGACGACGCGAGGTCGGAGGCCTTTGTCATCGCCCAGCCTCACGCTTGCCGGTTTGCGTCTCGACCGCCATGCCGTCGCGCACCGGCACGAGACAGCCCTGGCGGCTGCCGACGCCGTCGATGGTGACAAGGCACTCGAAGCAGACGCCCATCAGGCAATACGGCGCGCGCGGCGCACCGGATACGGGAGTCGTGCGGCAATGGGCGATGCCGGCGGCGATCAGCGCCGCCGCGACCGTGTCGCCGGCCCGTGCCGCCACCTGTTTGCCATCGACGGTGATGGCGACGGATGCCCCCGCCTCAGCCAGCCGCTTGAACATGGAACCTCCGTGCGCTGAAGGGCGCAACCAGCGATATGTCGAGGGCGCCGCGGGCGATCATCGGCGCCACGGTGAGCGCGTGATTGGCGGCCAGGGTGACGCCCGAATGACAGCAGACGGTGAAGGCGCCGGGATGCGTCTCCGACTCGTCATAGATCGGGAAACCGTCCTGGGTCATCACCCGGATCGCGCTCCAGGTGCGAACCACGTTCACGTTGGACAGCAGCGGGAACTGGCGCACCGCACGTTCGGCTTCGGTGGCGCTGACACCGATCGTGAGGCCGGCGGGATCGACGCTCTCTTCCTTGGAATCGCCGATCATCACCGTACCCTCGTCGGTCTGGCGCAAGGTGACCACCGGATGGTTGAGGAACGGCCGCAGCCGCTCGGTGACGACGATCTGGCCGCGCTCCGGCCTCATCGGCGCTTCGAGGCCGACCATAGGTGCCAGCCGCATGTTGGCGTTGCCGGCGGCCAGCGCCACCTTGCCCGCACGAATCTCGCCGTGTTCGGTCGCGAGCCGGAACTCGCCGCCCTCCTTGGTGATCTTCTCGACGCGATGGCTCGGCAGGTAGGTGACACCGCGCGCCTTGATCGCCGTATGAAGCGTGCGAAACAGGCGCAGCGAATTCACATGGCCATCGATGGGGCAAAAACTGCCCCCCACCACCTCGGGTCCGATATCGGGCAGCATCCTGGCGACCTGCGCGTGGTCCATGATCTCGGTCTTGTAGTCGACGATGCCGGGCTGGTTGTGCAGGCGCTTCAGGATGTTGGCACGCGCCTCCAGCTCCCTGTCCGAAAGCGCCAGATGAAATCCGCCGGGACGCTGGAAGGAGACATCGAGACCGGTCTCCTCCTTCAGGGTCTGCGCGAAGCCGCCCCACGCGTTGGACGAGCGGATCGTCCAGCCGGCGTATTCCGGCAGGCCGAGGCCCTTGCTCTGCACCCAGACGAGCGCGAAGTTGCCGCGAGACGCGCGCACGGCGCGGTCGCCCTCGTCGAGCACGACGACCCGGCAGCCCTCGCGCGCCAGGCCCCAGGCCGTGGCGACGCCGACCAACCCGCCACCGACGACGGCGACGTCGTAGTCGCTAGCGGCCATCGGCGCCCTTTCCGACCAGAAGCCTCTCCAGCCCGTAGGCGCGGTCCATCACCACCAGCGCCGCCACGGTGATGACGATCACGCAGGCCGAGACCGACGTCACCAGCGGATCGATATTGTCCTGGATGTAGAGGAACATGCGCACCGGCAGGGTTTCCGTTCCGGGAGCGGCGATGAAGACGGTCATCGTCACCTCGTCGAAGGAATTGATGAAGGCCAGCGCCCAGCCGCTCGCCAGCCCCGGCAGGACCAGCGGCAGGGTGATGCGCTTCAGTACCGTCCACTCCGAGGCGCCGAGCGACACCGCGGCATGTTCGATCGCGCGATCCAGGCCGACCGCCGAGGCGAGGGTGAGGCGGAGCGCAAACGGCAGCACGATGACGATGTGCGCCAGCACCAGGCCCACGAAGGTGCCGCCGAGGCCGATCTCCGTGAAGAAACGCAGGAAAGCGATACCCAGCACGACGTGCGGGATCATCAGCGGCGACATGAACAGCGCCGTGATCGCCTCGCGGCCGCGGAAACGATAGCGCGCAATGGCGAGCGCCGCCGGCACCGAGAAGGCGACGGCGATCGCCGACGACAACGCTCCCAGCCACAGGCTACGCCAGAAGGCCGAGATGAACTCGGGGTAGCGGGCGATGGCGTAGAACCAGCGCAGCGACCAGCGGTCGGTCGGGAACGAGAGAAAACCTTCGGGCGTGAAGGCGACCCAACAGACGACCAGGATCGGCGCCAGCATGAAGGTCACGAACAGCGTGTGGAAGACGAGCGCCAACGGACCATTTCGGCTCATCCGAACACCTGCGCGTAACGGCGCTCGACCAGGCGGCTGGCGCCGACCACGACGGCGATCAGGGCGAACAGCAGCAGTACCGCCACGGCGGCGCCCAGTGGCCAGTTGAGCGTATTCAGGAACTCATCATAAGCAAGTGTCGAAGCGACCTTGAGCCTGCGGCCGCCAATGATGGCAGGCGTCGCGAAGGCGCTGGCGGCCAGCGCAAAGACGATGATGGCGCCGGAAAGGATCCCGGGCATCACCTGCGGCAGCACGATGCGGCGCAGCACGGTGAAGGGGCCCGCCCCCAGCGCCACGGCGGCGTTCTCGATCTGCGGGTCGAGCCGCTGCAGCGCTGCCCAGACCGCCAGCACCATGTAGGGCATCAGCACATGGGCCAGCGCCACCACCATGCCGGTCTCGGTGAACATGAAGGGCAGCGGCGTGGAGATCAGGCCCGTTGAAATCAACGCCTTGTTCACCAGCCCCGAATTGCCGCCGAACAGCAGCGCCCAACCCAAGGTGCGCGCCACCACCGAGATCAGGAGCGGCCCCAGGATCACCAGCAGGAAGAGACCGCGCCACGGGCTCTTCATGCGGTTCAGGATATAGGCCTCGGGCGCACCTAGCACAGCAGCAAGCAGGGTGACGAAGAAGGCAATTCGGAAGGTCCGCCAGAACATCTCGTGGAAGTACGAATCGGTCAGTACCTCCTGCCAGTTCTTCAGGATGAAGACCGGCTCGATGCCCTTGTACTGGCCCCAATCGTGGAATGAGAGCAGCACCGTCATGACGAGCGGCACGATCACCACGCCGGCAAACAGCAGCAGCGCCGGCAGGCTGAGAAGATAGGGTGCTGCCCTCACGGCGCGACGCTCCACACGAGATGCACCACGGCGCCTTCGGCCGGCATCGCCTCGCCGGTGTTCTGGCGGATCACCGTCACCAGGCCGTTGGCGGTGTCGACCTGATAGAGCCAGTGGTTGCCCTGGAAGATTCTTGTTCTGACCTTGCCGACGAGACCCGAAGGGCCGAATGAAATCTTCTCCGGCCGAACCGTGGCGCCGTTCACCAGGTTGGTCTTGCCCAGGAAGTTGGCGACGAACGGCGTCGCCGGCCGCTCGTAGGCCTCGTGCGGCGGGCCGATCTGCTCGGCGCGGCCCTGGTTCATCACCACGATGCGGTCGCTGAGCGCCATGGCCTCGGCCTGGTCATGGGTCACCAGGATCGTGGTGGTACCGACGGTGCGCTGGATCTGGCGCAGCTCGATCTGCATTTCCTCGCGCAGTTTTGCGTCGAGGTTCGAAAGCGGCTCGTCGAGCAGCAGGATGTTCGGCCGGATCACCAGTGCACGCGCCAGCGCCACGCGCTGTTGCTGTCCACCCGACATTTGACGCGGAAAGCGGCCGCTGAAGGCCGCCAGACCGACCAGCTCGAGCGTCTCGGTGACGCGCTTCGTGCGCTCGGCCGCGGCCACGCCCTGCATTTCGAGCCCGAACGCGACGTTCTCGGCCACGGTCATGTGGGGAAAAAGCGCGTAGCTCTGGAATACAATGCCGAGGCCGCGCTTGGCGGGCTTTATCGCCAGGAGATCGCGGCCTTCCAGCCGGATGGCGCCCGCTGTGGGATCGACGAAGCCGGCGATCATCTGCAAGGTCGTGGTCTTGCCGCAGCCCGAGGGACCCAGCAGGGCGATGAATTCGCCCTTCTCGACGTCCAGCGAGAGTCCGTCGACGGCCAAGTGTGCGCCGAACTTCTTCGTCAGTCCTTCGAGGCTGAGGAAGGCCATCAGGCCTCGACCAGTGTGCCGACAGATGTCCCGATGCGGGCCGCGGCGCCCCTATGCAGGCGGTAAAAGGCATCCTGCGGCTGGTCCATGGTCAGGATCTCGGCGTCGGGCACGCGCAGGAACAGGCCCCGCAGCACCCGGCCAATGCCGCCGTGCGCGAACACCGCCACCGGCTGCTCGGCTGCCAGTCTCGCGATGTCGTCGAGCGCCGGCTGGGCACGTTGAGCCGCCATGACGTAGCTCTCGCCGCGCGGTGGTTGATAGTTCCAGTGATCGAGCCGCCGGGCCGCCATGGCGCCCGGCCAGCGGGCCTCGATCTCGGCGCCGTTCAGCCCGTCCCAGTCGCCCCAGCTCATCTCACGCAGACGATGATCAAAGCATTGATCATCGTGGGCGAGGCCCGCGGCCTCGGCGGCGATCGCCAGCGTCTCGCGAACGCGTCCGAGCGGGCTCGCCCGCACGATGACACCCGACGGTTCGTATCCCGCCTTACGCAGTTCCTCTGCCAGCGTCGCGCCCATGGCGCGCGCCTGGGCGCGACCCGCCGCCGTCAGCGGCGAGTCGAGATGACCCTGGGCACGCCGTTCAGCGTTCCACGCCGTTTCGCCATGGCGAAAGAGGTAGACGGGATGGTGCACGCCGGATCAGCGCTCCACTTCGCGGTTCCAGCGCTTGGTCCAGTCCTCGCGCTGCGCGTTGATGGCATTCCAGTCGGGCTGGATCACGAGCTTGGCGCGCGCGCCGACCGGCGCCATCTTCAGCTCCGGCATGTTGACGTCAACCTTGGTGTTGACCGGACCGTTGCCCATCTCCTTGGCGAAAGCCGTCTGTACCGGGGCCGAGATCAGCGTCTTGATGAACTCGTTGGCCAGCGGATTGGCCGACGCTTTGGCGACCGGACAGGCCGAGGCGAGCAGGATCGGCGCGCCCTCCTTGGGATAGATGAAGTCGACCGGGAAGCCCGTGTTGGCAAAGGCCTGGACGCGTCCGGTGCCCCACACGGCGATCTGTGCCTGCCCCGACTGGAAGAGCTCCGTCATCTTTCCGGGCGAGGGCTCGTAGACCAGCACGTTGGGATTGACGTCGGCCTTCATCACCTTGAAGCCCGGCTCGATGTTCTTCTCGCCGCCGCCGTTCAGGCGCGCGAACATCATCAGCGTGTAGAGGCCGTAGGTGTTGTTGATCGGCGGAATGACCAGCAGCTTCTTGAACTTCGGATCCTTGAGGTCGTTCCACGAGGTCGGCGTCGCCCACCCCTTCTCCTTGAAGGTCTTGGTATTGATCATGAAGCCGGTGCCGGTCTGGCCGACGGCGACCGCCTTGTCATCCTGGAACAGCGCGGCGGGATAGAGGTCGGCCTTGTCGAGGCCTTCGATCTTGCCGCAGAAACCGAGCTGGATCGCCTGATACATCGGCCCATCGTCGACGATGGCGACGTCGATCACCTGGTTGGCCTTCTGGGCCTGCAGCTTGGCCAGCGTGTCGGTCGAATTGCCCGCGACATACTCGATCTTGACGCCGTGCTTGGCCTCGAAGGCGGGAAACACCTGCTTGCGCAGCTGCTGCTCCCACGAGCCGCCGTAGCCTGCGACGGTCAATGTCTTCTGCTGTGCCAGCGCCGGCATCGAGCCCGCCGCCACGACCATGCCTGCGATTGCGCCGAAGCGCGCCAAACGGCCCATTGCCCCCTCCGTTTTGAAAACCCCGAGAAGTCATGCTTTCCGCAGGAGGCGGCGGCGTCAAATTCGATTTTTCTGCAAGTTTCATAACAAAATGTTATAAAATGCCATGCGCAGCCTGAATCCCCGCCAAGTCGAGGCTTTCCGGGCCGTCGTGCTGACCGGTGGCGTCGGCATGGCGGCCAAGCTGATCAACGTCACCCAGCCCGCGGTGAGCCGGATGATCCGCGACCTGCAGCAGCAGCTGGGCCTGACACTGTTCGAGCGCCGCGGCACCGGCCTGGTGCCCACCAGCGAGGCGCTGTCCCTCTATGCCGAGGTCGAGCGAGCCTTCGTCGGCCTGGACCGCATCTCCCAGATGGCAACCGAACTGCGCACGCGGCGTGCCGGCTTCCTGCGCATCGCAGCACTTCCCGCCCTCGCCAACGGGTTCCTGCCGCGCTTCGCCGGACAATTTTTGACCGAACGGCCCAAGCTCGACCTCGTGTTGTCGGGCCTGGTATCGCATGCCGTCCTAGCCGCCGTGGCCCAGGGCCAGTGCGACCTGGGCTTCGCCGAGGCCTCGATGGAGCATGCCGCCGTCCAGACCGAGCGGATGCCGGCTGCCCCCTACATGGCCGTGCTGCCGCAGGCCCATCGTCTCGCCCGCAAGAAGCGGCTGCGGCCGGCGGATTTCGAGGGCGAGAGCTTCATCTCGCTCGGCCACTCGTCCGTGTCGCGCTTTCGCATCGACCGCGTCTTTGCCGAGCACGGCGTGAGGCGCGTCATGCGCATCGAGACGCCGTTGTCGGAGATTGCCTGCTCGCTCGCCGGCTCCGGCGCCGGCGTGACGCTATGCGATCCCTTCACCGCGACCGAGTACGCGACCCGCGGCATCGTCGTCCGGCCATTCGAGCCGCGGGTCGATTTCGAGTTTGCCGCCCTCTATGCGGCGCAACGAACCCCGCCGCCGGTGGCGCGGGAATTCATTGACAGCTTCCGCGCGCACATCGCGACCTTCCTGCGGCGGCTGCCGCGGCGCTAGCCGAATCGCACGCCGTATTCCGCGGCAATGGCCTCGATGTCCGGCGGCGCGAGCGGCGCCTTCTTCGCGGCACGGTCGAAATGACGGAACATTTCCGTCGCCTGAAGACCGGGCGTGGCAACGACGACCAGCCGCACCACGCGTGCGGTGTCGTTGCGATAGCCGTGCAAGTCGCCGCGGGCAAAGGTGGCGCAGGCACCGGCAGCGACCTTGCTCTCCCCCGCTTCGCCGATCAGCGTCAGCTCGCCCTCGACGACGAACAGCATCTCGTCGTCGGACTCGTGACGATGGGGTGGCACGAAATAGCCCGGCGGGATCGGGTGGTCCGCCACGAACGCCGCCACGGTGCCGCCGTCGGCCTTCACCATCATCGGCGCGCCCAGAACATCGAGTGTCTCGCTCATCGCTTCCTCCAGATTGAAGACGGTCCAGCAATAGTCGCGAGGCGGCCACGGGTGGAGACGCTGGTTCTGGACAGATTGTTCGGGCTGGCGAACAATGCCTCCATGGAAGCCTTTACCGGCATAGAAGCCTTCGCTCGCATCGTGGAGACCGGCAGCTTCACGGCAGCCGCCCAGGCGCTTCAGAGCGCCAAGTCGTCGGTCAGTGAGACCGTGCGCGCGCTCGAGGAGCGCATGGGTGTGCGCCTGCTCGACCGCACGACGCGGCGCGTACGCCCGACCGAGGCCGGCGCTGCCTTCTACCGCCATTGCCGGCGCTTGCTCGACGACCTGGCGCTCGCCCGCAGCGAGGCCCAGGCGGCGCACAAGGAACCGGCCGGCCGCCTGCGCATCGCCGCCCCCGACGGCTTTGCCGAGCGCTACATCGTTCCCGGCCTTTCCACGTTCCTCGCCGCCTATCCGACGATCGAGATCGAGTTGGTCGTGGGCACCGCGGCGCTGCGGCTGGTCGAGGAAGGCATCGACCTCGCCATCCGCATCGTCGAGAAGCCCGAGCCCAGCCTCGTCGTGCGCCGCATCGCCACCTCGCGCGTGATCATCGTCGCGGCCCCCGGCTACCTCGCCCAGCACGGCACGCCGCAGAAGCCGCACGACATCCTCGGCCATCGGCTGATCGGCTTCGCCCCGCTCGCCTGGCGCGACACCTGGCGCATCGGCAAGGCCTCGATTTCCGTGCAACCACGGCTGCTCACCGACAATTCCGAATCGCTGCGCGCGTCGGTGCTGGCTGGCCTTGGACTCGCGGCGATTCCGGAATGGCTGGTCGCCGACGCGCTGGCAGCGGGTCACCTCACGCGCGTGCTGGCCGGGCACGAGACGCCGTCGGGTGGCATCTACGCGGTCTATCCGACCAACCGCCTGCTCACGCCCAAGATTCGCGCCTTCGTCGACCACACCGTGTGCGATCTGCGGGCGCGAGGCCTACCGCGCTAGCAGGAACGTTAGCTCGTGCTTGTTGTGGTGCAGATGCACGATCCGTGCTCCGGGGATCGCCGCAAATGCCGTGGCCGAGTCATGGTCGGTCTCGCCCTGGAATTTCAGCGTGCAGACGAAATTCCGCACCAGCCCAGAGGCGCGCCAGCGCTCGACGAGCGTCAACAGTCTCGCCGGATAACAGACGATATCGGAGAATAGCCAGTCGACCGGACCGACGCTGGCGGGATCGAGAGCAAAGGCGCTTTCACCGCGCCACGTCACGCCCGGCATCGCCGCCACTTTGGGATCGAGCGGCGCCTTGTCGATCGCCACGACATCGGCGCCGAGCTTGGCCAGCACATAGGTCCAGCCACCCGGCGAGGCGCCGAGATCGAGGCAGCGCTCGCCGCGTTGCGGCCAGTGCCCGAAGCGCACCAGCGCTTCCCATAGTTTGAGATAGGCGCGGTTGGGCGGCCCCTCGCGATCCTCGACGAACGCCACCTCGCCGTTGGGAAACGGCGCGCTGCAATGCGCGGCGGCCAGCAGACGGTCGGGCGCCAGCAATGTCCAGGAGCCCAACGGCGCCGTGGGCGCGGCGGCGGGAAAGACGATCGGCTTGGCCGAAACGTGCGGCAGCTTTTCCTGAATGAGGGCGGCGCGACGATGATGCAGCGGCGCGTACATCGCCCAGTTGCGCTGGATATCGCGCAGCGCCTTGGCGCCGGCGCCGATCGAGGTCACCGGCAACTCGACACAGTCGTGCCAGACGTTGGCTGACCAGGCCGAAGGCACAGCGGGTCCCTCGGCGATCAGCAGCCGGCCATGCGTCACGGACGGCGCGACGCCCTGGCGCCGCAGCTCCTCGTGCGCCTGTGCTTCGAGTCCTTCGACGGCGAGGTAAGCGGTCGTCATGGAAGCGCTCCGGCGAGAATCTTGATATTTTTCAACCTCGATGTAACAGACCAGTCATAGCTGGTCTGACAAACCTCATGATAGCGTTCCGCAGTCAATGGAGATGGATGTGATGTTCAGCAAGAGACGTTTGTTCGCAGTGGCCATTGCCGGCTCGCTCGTCGCGGCGGCAAACGCCTTCGCACAGGGCGCGCCGGGGACCAAGCCGATCGTCGGCCTTTCGACCGTGACCACCTATTCTGTCGACGGTCGCATCACCGCCATCGATCCGGCCACCCGCATGGTCACGCTGACGCTGCCCAGCGGCGCCACCGTCAATCACAAGACAAGCGCCGCCGTCAGCAATCTCGGCATCCTCAAGGTCGGCGACGAAGTGTTCGTGGGCTACGAGGAGAAGCTGAGCTTCGTGCTGTCCGGGCCCAACGCCCGGCCGCCGCGCGACCGCGATACCAGCGTCGTGGTGGGCGCATCGGGTCCCAAGGCCGCGGCCGGCGTCGGCGCCAATCAGATGGTTGCCAACTGGTGGGTGGTCGGCGTCGATATCGCCGGCGCCAAGCTCTCGCTCGTCAATCCGGCCGGCGGCCAGGTCCGCACCTACAGTGTGGTCACGCCGGAAGGCCGTGCCGAGCTGCCGCGCGTGAAAACCGGCGACTATCTGACGGCCATCGACAGCCTCGTCCTGGTCGTATCGATCACACCCAAGAAGTAGTCAGGGAGCCGGCGGTGCCGGCTTGAACTTCGCGAGTGCCTCCAGACGCTCGGGGGCGCTCACGACGTGGGTGCCTTCCGGCACGACTCCGACGGCGGCATTGCCCATCGCCAACTTGCGGATGCCACGCGCCACGGCCTCGTTGCGGCTGGCGCCTCCCAGCCCGGCGACGAACTCCGATAGCCGGACTGCCGGCTTGTAGACAAACGGCACGAGTCCTCCGACGACGGTGCGCGGAATCTTCAGCGCCTCACTGTGATTCCAGCCCAGAAGCCAGCGCGTGGTGCCGCAGAGAATGGCGTACTGCAGGCGGCGGGTGACGGGCCATGGGTCGCCGAGGCCCGCCAGCGAATCGAGCGTGGTCCGGGCGAGCGCGACGCCATCGGCGTCCGGCCCCGGGTTGGTCAGCATCCAGAGATCCCAGTAGCGCCCGCAATCGGCCTCATTGACGTACGGCAACAGAGCCTTCTCTACGCCGAGCAACGCCGCCGTGTGGCGCCAGAAGAGGTAGTAGCCTTCCTTCTCCTCAGCGGTGAACCAGTAGCCCATGCGCTGCAGGCTATCGATCATGAGCTTGCTGAAGCCCACGACCTGGAAGAAGAGGTCGCCCTGGTTGATCGGCTCGCCCCAGGCTTCGCGGTCCCAGCCGCCGGAGCCGCGGATCAGGCGCCGCACGAAGGCATGGATCAGGCGGACGTGCAGCGTCGTCTTGTAGCCGTCCTTGTCCCGGCGCAGCCCGCCCGGCCGGTGCAGCTCGATCCACCACGCGCCGGTCTGCGCCAGGCGATGGACGGTGTTCTGCTTCAGGGCCCCGGTCATCACCAACGGCTTCATGGCCGGCGGCGACCAGTAATCGATGATCAGCGAGGCGCATTGCAGCACCATCCCGGCGCTGTCGCCGGCGCGGGCGACGGCAGCGCTGCCGCGCTCCATCTTCTCCCGCTCCTCGGATGTCGGTTCCGGCGGCAGCGAGGCGATCAGGGCGGCGAGTTCGGGCGGCGCGTCGGGCACAGCGGCGATGCCCTCCTCCAGCGCCTTCAGCACCATCGGCCACCAGCGGCCGTGGAAGGGATGCAGCGCCTCGACCGCGGCATCGGCCAGCGGGTCGGCGTGCATGATGGCCGCTGCGTAGGTCCCCGCCAGGACCCCATGCCGGCGCGACGCTTCGGCGCCGTTGAGAAAGCGGCTCTTTGACATCCATTGCCTCCTGCGGGGCAGCAGATACCACCCTTTTTGTCGCCGTACACGGTGGTTTCGTGGGGGTTTCGTGCGCTAACCTGCGGACAACGCGGAGGAATTCATGGCGAAGTTCGGCATCGGACAATCGGTACGCAGGGTCGAGGATCCGCGCCTGCTGACGGGCGGCGGGCGTTACACCGACGACACCAAGCTGAACGCGCCGGCGCTGCGCGCCTATGTGCTGCGCTCGCCGCACGCCCATGCCGACATCGGACGCATCGACACCACGGCGGCAAAGGCGGCGCCGGGCGTCCACCTGGTTCTGACCGGCGAGGACGTGAAGAAGGCGGGCTTCGGCGACCTGCCCTGCCTGGTGCCGATCGAGAACCGCGACGGCACGCAGCGCGCCGACACGCCGCGCCCGATGCTGGCACAGGGCCGCGTCCGCCATGTCGGCGACCCGGTGGCGCTGGTCGTGGCCGACACGCTCGAGCAGGCCAAGGACGCTTCCGAACTGATCGAGGTCGACTACGAGGCCCGCCCGCACACCGTCGGCACCTTCGAGTCGGCGCAGCCCGGCGCGCCGCTCGTCCACGATCACATCAAGAACAACATCGTGTTCGACTGGGAGATGGGCGACCGCACCAAGACCGACGCCGCCTTCGCCAAGGCCGACAAGGTGGTGAAGCTGCAGATCGTCAACAACCGGCTGGTCGTGAACTCGATGGAGCCGCGCGGCGCCATCTGCGAATACGATCCCAAGGACGACCGCTCGACCCTGTGGGTCTCCTCGCAGGGCGTCAGCGTCATCCGCCCGGTACTGGCCGAGATGGTGCTGAAGATCGGCCTCGCCAAGCTCCGCCTGCGCACCGGCGACGTCGGTGGCGGCTTCGGCATGAAGATCTTCGTCCATCCGGAATACCCGCTGGTCGTCTGGGCCTCGCGCACGCTCAAGAAGACGGTGAAGTGGATTCCCGACCGTCAGGAGGCGTTCCAGTCCGACGTCCAGGGCCGCGACCACGTCTCGATGGCCGAGATGGCGCTCGACAAGGACTGCCGCTTCATCGGCTGCCGCATCACGACATATGCCGCCCTCGGCGCCTATCTCAGCCATTTCAGCGCCTTCATCCCGACCATGGCCGGCACCAGCATGCTGGCCGGCCTCTACCAGACGCCGTCGATCTACGTGAACGTGAAGGGTGTGATCACCAACACCGTGCCGACCGATGCCTATCGCGGCGCCGGCCGGCCCGAGGCCGCCTATCTGCTGGAGCGTTTCGTCGACCATATCGCGCGCGAGACCGGCCTCACCCCCGACGAGATCCGCAAGCGCAACCTGGTGAAGCCCGATCAGATCCCGTGGAACACGGCGCTGGGCGACACCTACGATTCGGGCGACTTCGACAACGTCATGCGCAAGGCCATGGACAAGGCCGACTGGAAGGGCTTCCCCGCCCGCCGCGCCGCCTCGCTCGCCAAGGGCAAATGGCGCGGCATCGGCATGGCGACCTATGTCGAGAAATGCTCGGGCGCGCCGGCCGAATCCGCCATCGCCAAGTTCAACGACGACGACACCATCTCCGTCTATCTCGGCAGCCAGACCAACGGCCAGGGCCAGGAGACGGCGATGACGCAGATCATGTCGGCCCGGCTCGGCGTCGATTCAGAGCGCATCCGCATCGTCCAGGGCGACAGCGACACGACGCCCGAGGGCATGACCGGCGGCAGCCGCTCGGTCGCGGTGGCGGGCGCTGCGGTGCTGGGCGTCTCGGACAGGATCATCGCCAAGGGCAAGCTGGTGGCGGCCTCCGCCCTGGAAGCGAGCCCCGGCGACGTCGACTACGACGACGGCACCTTCCGCATCGTCGGCACCGACCGCACCATGAGCCTGTTCGACGTCGCCCGCGCCGCCAAGGACCCCAGGCATGTCCCGAAGGACGACAAGGGCGACGGCAAGTCCGGCCTCGACGACGAGTTCACGCGCACGCCCGACTTCGCCACCTTCCCCAACGGCTGCCACATCTGCGAGCTCGAGATCGACCCCGACACCGGCACGCTCGAGATCGTGAACTACAACGTCATGGACGATTTCGGCATGGCGCTGAACCCGCTCCTGCTGATGGGCCAGATCCACGGCGGCATCGGCCAGGGCGTGGGCCAGGCGCTGACCGAAAAGACCATCTACGACAAGGACTCGGGCCAGCTCGTGAGCGGCAGCTTCATGGACTACGCCCTGCCGCGCGCCGACGTGGTGCCGCACGTCAACTTCGACATGCACAACAGCCTCTGCACCACCAACCCGCTGGGCGCCAAGGGTGCGGGCGAAGCCGGCGCCATCGGCGCCCCGCCGGCGGTGGTGAACGCCATCGTCGACGCGATCTACCCGCACACCGGGATCAAGCATGTCGACATGCCGGCGACGGCGGCGTCGCTGTGGGCCGCGATCAAGGCGACGCGGGAGAAGAAGGCGGCCTGAAATCGGCAGGCAGCGGCACACGAAATGTGCCGCTGCAGACGACCAGCTGTGCCGGAGCGTGTGCCGCAACGCGCCGATTCCCGAGGTGCTTCAAGGAGTTGGTCTGCCCTTGCCGCACAACGCCGACGCCCTGTCGACACCGGCCCGAATCGCAGACCTGTCCAACCGTCGTCTCGACCGGAGACAAGGAGCCGTCCCGTGCAAAGTGAACGGGCGGCTCGGCCTTTGAAGACAAGCCTCGTGCAATGATAGCGAAAACATGGAGCGATTCCGGCTGAACCTGTGAATCGCGTTTCGCAAATCAGCATCGCGCATTTCGCCGGGCTGCTGGCAGTGACAGCATCGACCGCAGAGGTCGTCTGCGGTGCGCGGGCGAACCTTGTTCAAGTCCGGGCCGCCGCGGAGTATGGTTGACCCATGACCGCCGACCGCAAAGACCTCTCCGCCGCCCTCGCCGCCTCGCTGAAGGCGATCGACGACGACTACACCGAGGAGATGCGCGAGCTGCGGGCGCTGTTCGAGGAGGCCCGGGTCGAGGCCGAGAAGGACGAGCCCAACGGCCAGAAGCTCAAGGCCCTGCTGGCCGATGCCAACGAGATGGCGCGCACCTTCGCCACCCTCGATCCGGCCTGGCAGGCCGTGCAGCGCGTGGCCCGGCTGTTCGGAATCCTCTGACGACGGCGGCTTTCGTCCGCCCTGCGGGCCTTTTTCGCGCCATTTCGCAGCAATTTTGCCTGCCGGGGGTGCCAGACGGCTAATATAATGAAAAGCTGTGGCCCAAGAAGAACCGGGTCACCGGACGATCCGGGCACTGAAACGCGAGCGGGATGGACCAGAAATGACCGATATCAGCTATAGCTCACCAAAGACGATCGACGAGGCCGTCGCGGCCATGGTCGCCGCCAAGGGCGCCGGGCGCATCCTGGCCGGCGGCACCGACCTTCTGGTCCAGTTGCGGGCCGGCTTCGTGAAGCCCGGCAGCATTATCGTCGACATCAAGAAGATCGCCGAGATGACGAGCATCGAGGACAAGGGCGGAGGCTCCTTCAAGGTGGGCGCCGCCGTCACCGGCATGCAGCTCCACGACCATCCGACCTTCAAGAAGGCCTGGCCCGGCGTGCTCGAGGCCATCAACCTGATCGGCTCCAAGCAGATCCAGGGCCGCGCCTCGGCCGGCGGCAATCTCTGCAACGCCTCGCCCGCCGCCGACAGCGTGCCGGCGCTGGTCGCCGCGGGCGCCACCGTCACCGTGCAGGGTCCCAAGGGCCGGCGCGAGGTGGCGGTCGAGAAGATCCCGGCCGGTCCCGGCCGCATGACGCTGGAGCCCGGCGAAATTGTGGTGAGCTTCACCCTGCCGGCGCGCCCGGCGGGCTCGTCCGACGCCTACCTGCGCCTGATCCCGCGCACCGAGATGGACATCGCCGTCGTCGGCTGCGGCGTCAACCTCACGATGAAGGGCGGCATCTGCACCGCCGCCCGCGTGGGCCTCGGCGCCGTCGCGCCGACCGTGCTGCTGGTCGAGGCCGCGGCCAAGGCGCTGATCGGCTCGAAGCTCGATGCCAATGCGCTGGAGGCGGCGGCTGCCGCCTGCCGCGCCGTCTGCAAGCCGATCGACGACAAGCGTGGCACCATCGTCTATCGCACCAAGATCGCCGGCGTACTTCTCAAGCGCGCCACCGCCATCGCCGCCGAACGCGCCGCCAAGAACTGAGAGAGAACAGAGATCATGTCGAAACTTCACGTCACCACCACCATCAACGGCGAGCCGACCGAGTTCCTGTGCGAGCCGACGCAAGCCGTCCTCGACGTCTTGCGCGACCAGCTCGGCCTCACCGGCACCAAGGAAGGCTGCGGCTCGGGCGACTGCGGCGCCTGCACCATCATGCTCGACGGCCGCATGGTCTGCTCCTGCCTGGTGCTCGGCGCCGAAGCCGAGGGCAAGAAGATCGAGACCATCGAGGGCATGGCCCAGGGCGATCATCTTCATGCGCTGCAGAAGAAGTTCATCGAGTTCGCGGCGCTTCAGTGCGGCATCTGCACGCCGGGCTTCCTCATGGCTTCCAGGGCGCTGCTCGAGCGCAACAACAACCCGACCGAGACCGAAGTGCGCTACTGGCTGGCCGGCAATCTCTGCCGCTGCACCGGCTACGACAAGATCGTCCGCGCGGTCATGGAAGTGGCCGCCGACATGAGGGGAGCCGCACGATGAGCAAGCAGAAGTACAAGTGGGTCGGCACGCGTCCCGACCGCCCCGACGGCGCCGACAAGGTGACGGGCCGCGCCCGCTTCGGCGCCGACTTCAACATGCCGGGCCAGCTGGTCGGCAAGGTGCTGCGCAGCCCGCACGCCCACGCCATCATCAAGTCGATCGACACCTCGGCCGCGGAGAAGCTGCCGGGCGTAAAGGCCGTGGTGACGGCCAAGGACTTCCCCGAACAGCCCAACCTGATCGTTCCCACCGGCGAGATGCAGGTCAACCTGCGCGACATCACGCGCAACGTCATGGCGCGCGAGAAGGCACTCTATGAGAGCCATCCCGTCGCCGCCGTCGCCGCCACCACCGACGCCATCGCCAATGCGGCCCTCGCCCTGATCAAGGTCGAGTACCAGGTGCTGCCGCACGTGATCGACGTCGCCGAGGCGATGAAGGACGGAGCACCACTGCTGCACGACAATCTCATCACCGAAGGCGTGAAGCCGGTGCCGACCAAGCCGTCGAACATCGCCAAGCGCATCGACAACGTGAAGGGCGACACCGACGCCGGCTTCAAGCAGGCCGAGATCGTGGTCGAGCGCGACTACACCACCCAGCCCGTGCACCAGGGCTACATCGAGCCGCATGCCTGCCTCGCCAGCATGGCCGAGGACGGCCAGGTCCAGATCTGGTCGACGACGCAGGGCCACTTCCAGGTCCGCGGCTTCTGCAGCCGGCTCCTGAACATCGAGACCTCGCAGATCCGCGTGACGCCGACCGAGATCGGCGGCGGCTTCGGCGGCAAGACCGTGGTCTATCTCGAGCCGGTCGCCGTGATGCTGTCCAAGAAGTCCGGCAAGCCGGTGAAGATGGTGATGAGCCGCGACGAGGTGTTCCGCGCCTCCGGCCCGGCGCCGGGCGGCACCGTCCACGTCAAGATCGGCGCCAAGAAGGACGGCACGATCGTCGCCGCCGAATGCACCATCGCGCTGCAGGCCGGCGCCTTCCCGGGCTCGCCGGTGGGTCCCGCCTGCTGGACCAGCTTCGCCTGCTACGACATCCCGAACATCAAGGTGATCGGCTACGACGTGGTGAGCAACCGGCCCAAGGTCGCCGCCTACCGCGCGCCCGGTGCGCCGATCTCGGCGTGGGGCGTCGAATCCACCATGGACATCCTGGCGCAGGAACTGCGCATGGATCCGATCGACCTCCGCCTCAAGAACGCCGCCAAGAAGGGCACCAAGACCAGCTACGGTCCGGTGTTCGACACCATCGGCTTCGTCGAGACACTGGAAGCGGCCAAGAAGTCCGAGCACTACAAGAGCAAGCCCAAGCCGGGCATGGCGCGCGGCGTGGCGGCCGGCTTCTGGTTCAACGTCGGCGCCGATTCGAGCGCGGCCGCACACGTGGCCGAGGACGGCACGGTGACGATCATCTCGGGCAATCCCGACATCGGCGGCTCCCGCGCCTCGCTCGCCCTGATGGCGGCCGAGGAGCTCGGCGTCGATTACGACAAGGTGCGGCCGGTGATCGCCGACACGAGCTCGATCGGCTTCAACTTCGTCACGGGCGGCAGCCGCGTCACCTTCGCCACCGGCCTCGCGGTGGTGAATTCGGTGCGCGACCTGATCCGCGAGTGCAAGGTGCGCGCCGCCAAGACCTGGGGCGTCGATCCCGACGGCGTGATCTGGGAGAACGGCTGCGCCAAGCCCGCCGGCAGCAACGTCGGCGAGTTCGAGCCGCTGTCGCTTGCCCAGCTCGCCGCGACGGCCGGCAAGACCGGCGGCCCGATCAACGGCCACAACCAGCTCAACGCCCAGGGGGCAGGCCCCGGCTTCGGCGTCCACATCGTCGACCTAAAAGTCGACCGCGATACCGGCATCGTTGAGATCGGCCGCTACACCGCGCTGCAGGACGTCGGCACCGCGATCCACCCGAGCTACGTCGAGGGCCAGATGCAGGGCGGCGCCGTGCAGGGCATCGGCTGGGCGCTGAACGAGGAATACATCTACAGCGCCAAGGGCAAGCTCGATAACGCGGGCTTCCTCGACTACCGCATGCCGGTCGCCTCCGACCTGCCGATGATCGAGACCGTCATCGTCGAGGTTGCCAACCCGCATCATCCCTACGGCGTGCGCGGCGTCGGCGAAGTGCCGATCGTGCCGCCGCTCGCCACCGTGGGCAATGCCATCGCCCGCGCCACCGGCGTGCGCATGACCGACCTGCCGATGTCGCCGCCGCGCCTCAGCGCGGCGCTCGATGCGGCGACGCCGAGGATGGCGGCCGAATAGCCGCCCCCCGCGGATCGAACAGGAAATGTCGGCCCGGCTGGGCAACCAGCCGGGACCGCTCAACGTTGAGGCTCCATGTCCCAGCCCACCTCCCGCGACAAGAAGAGCAGCGACAAGCAGCACCAGGCAGCCCTGCGGGTCTCGACCAAGCAGATCGCCAAGGACGCGGTCCGCGGCGGCCCCAAGACCGAGAAGAAGAACAAGCGCCCCGGCGCCGGTCGCGCGCAGAAGGGCTGATCCACAAAGGCGCCGCTAGAGCATATTCCGGTTGGATGAGCCCAGCCTTCTTCGCCGGGAGCGCGCCACTCAAGGGCGGGGTAGCCCCCGCCCTTGAGTGGCGCGCTCCCAGCAATGACTCCGTCTGATCGGGACGTGCTTTAGGGCGCCTCGTGGGCAATATACCGGATGATCTTCCAGGCGCCGGCGGAGAACACCGCGCCGGCCAGCAGGATCGCCGAGAATTTCCGGTACATGGTGCGCCTATCCGACCGCTCGCGCCGCCTCCTTCAGCACGTCGGCCACGGCACCCACGTAGGACTTGAAGATGGCGCCGACGCCGTCGTCCGGGCCGCTCCAGTTGATGGTGAAGCAGAAGGTGACCGGCACCTTGCCCACGATCATCTGGCCGGGAAGGCTGAAGCAATGGAAGCCCGCCCATTCGATGCTGCCGCCCTTGGCATAGGCGATCGTGTCGGGCGGCACGACATGGACGATGGCATCGGCCATCGCCTGGATGCGCTTGAATTCGACCAGCGTCCCGGGCTTCCTGAAGAAGGCGCCGCGCAGGGCCTGCTGATACCAGCGCACCATGTCCTCGGCGGTGCTGGCCATCGTCTGGTGGTCGTTCAGCGCCGGACGCGTGGGCGCCGCCGCCGCGCTCGACGGCGCCGCGATCAGGCGCTGCATACCCGCCCAGCCGACATCGACTCCTTCCGGCGCGCCGGCAAGATATGAGAACAGCCGGCGCGTCGAATTGGGAATCTGGGTGGCGCGAAGCCCGGCCTCGGCGATCAGCGCGCGGACCCTGTCGACCCCGGCCGCCGCAAGGGCTGCGTCGGTCGCGGTGTTGTCGCTGTGGGAGATCATCGCCTCCAGCACATTGCGGGCCGCGGTCTTGCCCGTGAGGTCGAGGAATACCGGGCTGCTGAGCGAGCGCACGGAATCGTCGATCGCGAGCGGCTGGTCCTCGGTCAGCCGCCCCGCCTCCACCTCGCGCAGATACTGGGCCAGGATGAAGGTCTTGACCGCACTGCCGACGAACAGGCGTGCCGCCGGCGCATGCGCGGCCCGCCACGGCGCGGTCGGATGGTCCGCCACGACCAGGCAGCTGGCCGACGGTAGCGCCGCGAAGCGGACGACAGCCGCCTGCACGCCCGCGCCACCATCCTGCGCCGCGGCGCGGGAGACGAAGCCTGGAACGGCGAGCGCCGACGTTGTGAGCGCCATCAGATTGCGACGACGGAACTTCATCATGACAATCCTCCCGCCTGAAAATTCCACGGCCTCATCTCGGACAGGCAAAAGGCCCGCGCCGGGCACCCGGGCGGGCCTTCAGTCGACAAACCGTCAGTCTGTCGGGAAACTCGCCGTCGGCGATCTCCCTCCCGCAGTCCCGCCGAAGATTATCGCAGCGGAACTGCATTCATTGGTGCGCTTTTCAGCGGGTGTTGGTCAGCCGACCGTCTTCAGGTTCACGGCAGCCTCGCGGCCGCGTTCGCTGGCCACTTCGTAGCTGACCTTCTGGCCCTCGTTGAGGCCATTGAGGCCGGCGCGCTCAACTGCGCTGATATGGACGAACACGTCCTTCCCGCCGCCGTCCGGCTGGATGAACCCGAAACCCTTGGTGCCGTTGAACCATTTGACCGTGCCTGTAGCCATCGTCTGTATCCTAGTTGTACGAGCAAGCCGTTAGGATGGCGGTGCGCTCGCGGCAGCCGCCGGCAGATGCGAGCAGGGGAGCCGAAGTCGGGTGAACCTGTCAAGCCGACCGGAACCGATGCCCGCCACGCCGTCGCCACATTATAAAGTTCCCGCCACCTTCCCCAGCTCGCCCAAACCACCCGCCGAGGAGCCTTCGAATGACGGCTCGACGCGAAACGCATACGCTGCCGGCAAGAAAACCGGGGGGCTCTGATGGATCCTTCACGACGATCCCTTCTCGTCGGCGCCACGGCGCTCGCGGCGGCCGAGGCAATGGCGCCGCGTGGTGCAAAGGCAGCCGGCGGGCAGAAGATCCTGCGCCTGCAGACACGGCAGATCGAGGTCGGCGGCAAGGCCGCGACACGCTACGGCGTCGCCCAGCCGTCCGGCGCCGTGGGCCTCAGCCTCGACGAGGGCGACACCTTCGACGTGCGCGTCGAGAACACGCTCAAGGTGACGTCGGGCCTTCACTGGCACGGGCTCAATCCGCCGTGGCAGCAGGACGGCGTGCCCTACATTTCGGGCCCGCCGATCGCCGCCGGCCAGTCGGCGACCTACAAATTCCCGGCGGTGCCCGTGGGGACGCGCTGGATGCACTCGCACTTCGGCCTGCAGGAGCAGAACCTTCTGGCGGCACCTCTGATCGTGCGCGAGACCGAGGCGATCAGGAGCGGCCGGCAGGAGGTCGTCGTGCTGTTCGAGGATTTTTCCTGGACCAAGCCTGCGACGATCCTCGAGAGGCTGCGCCAGCCCCCGTCCGGTGGCATGGCGCCGGGCGGCATGAAGATGTCGATGGACCCGGCGAAGCCCGATCTCAACGACGTCGACTACGACGCCTACCTCGCCAACGACCGCACGCTGGCCGATCCGCAGGTGGTCGATGTCGAGCGCGCCGGCGAAGTGCGGCTACGTCTCATCAACGGATCGGCCTCGAGCAACTTCACCATCGATCTCGGCGCCGACGAAGGCACGCTGCTCACCGTCGACGGCAATCCGGTGGAACCGCTAAAGGCCAGCCTGTTTCCGCTCGCCGTGGCGCAGCGCGCCGACATCCTGGTACGCCTGCTGGGCGACGGGCGGGCGGTGTCGGTGCTGGCGCGCGGCGAGGGCCGGAAACTGCAGGCCGGGATCGTGCTGCGCCCGCCGCGCGCCACCGTCGCCAGGATTCCCGAAGAGGGCGACGTCGACGGGCCCGAGGTCGGACTGAAGCAGGAGGTCCTGCTGCGTGCCCTCAGGCCGCTGCCGTCGCGGCGGGTCGATCGCTCCATCCCGGTCGGTCTCACCGGCAGCATGATGGGCTACACATGGTCGATGCCGGTCCACGACATGATCGGTGCACCGGTCACGGTCGCGCGCGGCGAGCGCGTCGAGCTGGTGATGCAGAACGAAACGATGATGGCGCACCCCATGCACCTGCACGGTCATTCGTTCCAGGTGACGGAGATCAACGACCGCAAGCTCGCGGGCGCAGTCCGCGACTCCATCCTGGTGCCGCCCCATGCGACGGTGAAGGTCGTGTTCGATGCCGACAATCCCGGCATCTGGGCCTACCACTGCCACAACCTCTATCACATGGCCGCCGGCATGTTCACGACGGTGGTCTATCGCGGCTTCACCTGAGGCCGGCGCGCCCGGCTCAGCGCGAACCCGGAGTCACCCGGCCGTAGACACCACTCACCCGCCCGTTCCAGCCGTAGCCGACGTGGCCGCCGACGGCATCGTAGAGATAGTCGAAGCCCTCGAAGAACATGCGGCCGGTGTTCACGAACACACCGGGATCGCGCACGACCACCACCCTCTCGGGGTGCAGCGGATTGCCCCTGTTGCCGACCGCGAACTGGTAGAAGGCGCCGGGGCCGCCCTGGCCCGGCATCCACATCTCGATCCGCGTTCCGGGCGGCGCGCGCTCACCACGCTCCAGCGGGCTGCCGGGCGGCGGCGACAGGAACATGTAGTTGATGCCGGTGTCGGGCAGCATGGTGCCGGTACCGACGTGGCCATCGACCGACACGGTGAGCGGTGCTGCGTTCCACTGCGTCAGGCCACCCGACGAGCTGGTGCCCTTTGACGAGAGCTTCACGAAGGCGAAGTTGCGCGTGAGCGCCGCGCTCATGCCGAGGTGGACACCCGTCCGGGTGACGATGTAGCCGGGCCGCACCGAACCCGGCGAGGTGATGTTGACGAACGGATTGCGCGGCGCCGCGTCTCCGGTGCCCTGCGCCGCGGCGCGGTCGAAGCCGATGCCCATGAAGGCCACGCCGCGCGGGCGCGGGTTGGGCTCGCAGTCGCGGGCGTTGCGCAGACAGGTGATGCGATCGACGCGGAGCACCTGCACCCGCGCGGTCGCCGCCGGCCTGTCGTCATTGTTCAGAATCTCGACGTCGGTCGTGTGGTGGGTCCCGTGCAGGACGCGCCCACTGCTGTTGTAGGTGAGCTGGCCCGGCCCGTCGTTGGTATCGCCCGGTCCCGGTTCGTAGTGATCGGCCGAGACGACGATGCCGGTTGAGCCGGTGTCCATGCCGAAGCGCCGTGGCGCCGCGCCCCGGAGCTTCAGGCGGATCTCGGGCGTATGCTCGGCGCGCATCGGACCGTTGGCATAGGGGATCTCGATCGTGCTGAGGCCGCTGTAGAGGCTTGCCGGGCTGCCCTGCGCCCGGGTCGGGCCGCCGCCGGCAAATCCGGCCAGCAGACAGGCGGCGATCGTCACGAAAAGGCGTGGCGTGTTCGGCACGATGGACATGGAATTCCCCTTCCTCAATCTTAGGGCGTCCTGCCGAATTCGGCTACCATGGAGCGCGTATCCAGGGGAAAGCCGCCTGCAGATTCTGACCATTCTCGGCAAGCTGGCCGACGCCAGCCCTGCACGGCAAAGCATCCTGAAGTGGCTGGCATTTCTCGTCGGTGTCCTGATGTTCGTGCAGGGACCCTTCAGCGCGGCGTATCGCGACGTCGCCCGCTACGACCGTCACGTCGACATCATCAAGTCCGACTGGGCCGCCGCAAATATATGGCTCGAAAGCGCCGACTGCGCGTTGGCGCGTGGCGCCTGGCTGGCGATCTGCAAGGACGACAGGCTCGTGCCGATCTCGGAGGTCGCGATCGCCGACGACCCGGGGCATGCGCTGTTCCTCGGCCTGTGGTCGCGGTTGAGCGAACGCAGGGCGACGCTGGTCGATATCGCCCGCCTGAACATTCTCCTCAACACGCTGGGGCTCGTCATCCTGGCGGGCTTCCTGCTCGCCGTTCGCGCGACCCTGACGTCGATCGTCCTGCTCGTGCTGGGACCGGTCGAGTATCTGGGATGGATGGGAACGTCGCCGCACTGGAGCTTCATCGGCATCGTCAGCATGGCGTCGGTTCTGCCGATGGCGCTGGTGGCGAAGGAGGAAGCGCTGCTGTCGCGCCGTGCCGGACAGGCCTTCATTGCCATCGGCGTGATCGCGCTCGCGGTCGCAGCACTTGTGCGCGAACCGATCGGCTTGATGGCCTGCGCCATCAGTCTCGCCGCCATCGTCGTGGCGGCCTTGCGCCGCCGGCAGATGAAGCGCCCTCTGCCAGGGCTCATTGCAATCACCGCCTCCGTGGTCGTCGCGGTCGCTGCCCCGCAGTGGGCAACCATGGCGCGCGATGCCTCGTTTGCCATGGAGCCGGCGCGGCACGTGCAGACCCACGGGCTCTCCCACACTCTCTATATAGGTCTCGGCTTCGTAGAGAATCGTCTGGGGATCCGCTACGACGATGCCTTCGGCGAGGAAGTCGCCAGGAGGGTCGACCCCGATGTGGTCCTGGGCTCCACCGAATATTTCCGGATCATGCGGAAGCTCTATATCGACCAGGTGCTGGAAGATCCGCTCGAGGTGGCGCGCATCTACGTCGAAAAAGCGATGCAGACCCTCGCCCGCCCGACGATGCATCCCGGACCGCCCTTCGGCGTCTTCCTCGCGATCGCGGCCATTCATCTTCTCATTGCGACGCTGTTCGGGGCGTGGCGGCGGCTGGCCTTCGTGCAGGGTCTCATCGTCGAGGTCGTGGCCCTGGCATTCGCCCTGGCTTTCCTTGCCCAGGCCGCGCTCGCGCTCCCCAGCCACGCCTATGTCGTCGCCGTGAACGGCTTCGTGCTGGTCCTGTTCGGGGTGATCCTGGAGTTTTTCTGCCGCGCGATCTGGCGGCCGGTCTCCCGCCGGCTGGAGCCTGCCGTGATTTTATCGAGACTCCGGTCGTGACCACATCCGGATCAAGGGGCCGTCCCGCCCATAAACCGGATCCCCGCCCGGCATGAGGACAGCCACGATCGCGGCAACAGCGCTCGCGTGGTCGATCTCGCCCGGTCGCTTCTGGTCGAAGCCCGAGTTGTCGGGATAGGCGCCGACCACCAGCAGGTCGGCGCTGGCGGAGACGCGGCGATGGCCGGTGCCGGCCGGCAGCACGACGACGTCGCCCGCCTCGACGTCGAGTTCACGGCCCCCGGCACCGCCGAACTGCACGCGGGCGTGGCCTCGGGCGATGCCGAGCACCTCGTGCGTACGCGTGTGGAAATGCAGGAAGTCATAGATGCCGTTGCGCCAGGCGCGCCCCCAGCCATGCCTGGCAAACGCCTGCTCGAACGGCACTGCCGGATCGGTTGCATTGCACGCAAAGGCACCCCGATAGACCAACAGTGGCAACACCGGATTGTTCGGCGTCTCGCCATCGTCGGCGAAATGAAATGCGAGCGGTGCGGCTTGCTCCGTCATCGGCGGGCGCTCCCCGGATTGAATCGCCATGGGTTTCTTAGCGCGCGGCAGCACCGCCGACCAGATGGGACGCCCTCGGGAGATTCGGGCATGATGGCGCCAAGACAGAGGAAACGCCGCTTGAGCCCCATCGAGATATCGTTACTGAGCTTCGCGCTCATGCTTGGCGGCGCGGCCACCGGGTCCCTGTTGCGTCGGGCCCTGCCGGACCATCACCTCGACGAGCACGCCAAGGACATCGTCCGCCTGGGGGCCGGCCTCGTTGCCACCATCTCGGCCCTGGTGCTCGGCCTCCTGATCAGTTCGGCCAGCAGCTCCTATGAAGCCCAGCGCAACGAAGTGAGGCAGATGGCGGCCAACCTCATCCTGCTCGACGAGCTCCTCGAGCGGTACGGACCGGAGGCGCGGCCGATCCGGCAGACGCTCCGCGCCGCCATCGAGCCCCTGGTCCTTCAGCTTTGGGGCGAGCTGGGCGCGCGCGGTCCCCAGGCCATGGCCACGGAACCCAGCGGAAACGCCTCGCGCGCCTACATGGCGCTGCACGATCTCACACCGCAGACCGACGCGCAGCACTCCATCAAGAGCCTGGCGCTCCAGACCGCGACCGATACCCAGAGGTCGCGGCTGATGCTGTTCGAGCGCTCGCATGCGGGCATTCCGGCACCCTTCCTGGCCATCCTGATCTTCTGGCTGACGATGATCTTCGTCAGCTTCTGCCTGTTCTCTCCGCTCAATCCGACCTCCATCGTCGCGCTGGTATTCATCGCGCTGTCGGCATCGGGCGCAATCTTCCTGATCCTCGAGATGGGCCAGCCGTTCAATGGGCTGATGCAGATTTCCAGTCGGGCACTACGAACCGCGCTCGCGCCTCTCGCGCCGTAGCGGCCAGCGGAACGGCCGGCATCAAGGGCCTTGCCTCAAGTTTCGAAAATCTATGTAATTTCGACACAAGGCGGCACATAAGCCGCCAGACTTGGGAGGACATGATGCGTACGGGATTCAATCGCCGGACACTCCTGCTGTCTGCCGGTGGCGCACTCACCCTGGCTGGCACCGCACGCGCGCAAGGCGCCTTTCCTTCGAAGCCGATCCGGATCGTGCACGGCTACGGGCCGGGCTCGAACCCCGACACCATCGCCCGCGTCATCTCGCCGAGCCTGATCGAGACGCTGGGCCAGAGCGTGATCGTCGAACCCAAGCCCGGCGCCGGCGAGCGCATCGCCGCGCAATACCTGATGAGCCAGCCGCCGGACGGCTATACGCTCTATCTCATAACCGGCGGCGCCAACGTCATCAGCGCGACCGATCCGCAGACGCCCTTCAACACGCTGAAGGACTTCTCCTACGTCTCGACGATCACCCTCTTCCCGTTCGTCCTGGTCGTCGGCGCCAATTCGCCGCTCAAGACGTTCGGGGACCTGCTGGCAGCTGCCAAGGCCAATCCGGGCAAGCTCAACTACGGCCACAGCGGCATCGGCAACACCCTGCATCTCGCCATCGAATACCTGAAGGCGCTGACCGGCATGAAGATCGAGCCGGTCGCCTACAAGGACACCGGCCAGCAGATCGCCGACGTGATGAGCGGCCGCCTCGACTTCGCGATCAGCACCTTCACCGGCTACCACGGCGCGCTGGCCAACAAGCAGGTACGCGCCATCGGCGTCACCTCCAAGGAGACCTGGCCGCTCAACCCCGACGTGCCGCCGATCGCCGCCACCGTGCCGGGCTACGAGGTCGTCTCCTGGCTGGGGCTTGCAGCCCCTGCCGGCCTGCCGGCCGATATCGCCGACAAGCTGTCCAAGGCCGTCGTGACCGCCGTTGCGCGGCCGGACGTGAAGGCCCGCCTCGAAAGCATGGGCAATGAGGCGCGGGCCGGCACACCCGCCGTCTTCCGGGCCCGTGTCGAGGCCGACTACGCCAAGTGGAAGCCGCTCGCCAAGTTCGTGAGCCCTTCCTAGCCTCAGTCCCACGCCGCATCGACGATGCGGTTGTCCTCCGACAGTACGAGCGTCAGGCGATTGGGATCGAAGGCATAGCTCGGCAGGCCGTCGGTCGGCTTGATGACGCGCAGCATATAGGGCAGGTCGGCCTCACGCACGATGCTGTCGGGCGCCGCGCCAGCCGGCGCGGTGGCGCCCTTGGCGACAAAGAACTTGCCGCGGCACTTGGCGCAATCCTCCTTGGGCGGCGCGGTCTCGGCGAAACCCGGCAGGGTCTTCACCACGATGGCGTTGGTGCCCGAACGCACCCGGACGCCCTTGTAGGGATGTCCCGGGGCGACCGGCAGCAGCGCTTCGAAGGACATGAAGGGGCCGAGCGGCGCCGGGCTCGACGGCACGGCTCCCTGGAAGATCAGGTCGAGGATGCCGTCGACCGGCTCGCCCCGCGTGATCGGCACCAGGTGCGGCGAGCCCCAGGCCGAGGAGGTGACGAGGCCGCGGGCGCGGATGATGTCGAGGCCGCCAGAGCGCGTCGAGCGCAGGACCTCGACGCTGGTCACCATCATCACCGGCCACGGCACCACGTCGGCGGGAGGGCCGGCCTCGGGCGGCGGCCCGCCCTGGCTGTAGCCAGCCGGCGGCTTGGCGCCCGCCGCGGGTGGCTGCTGTTGCGCCTGGACGCCCAGCGTCCAGCTCACGGCCGACAGGCAGGCGATTGTGAAGAGCAAGGATCTGTTCATGGCATCCTCGGTGACGGCGCCGGTTGGGCGGCGGGTGGGGCGATGGCGGGAAGACCGTTGCCGGTCCAGTTCTGCTCGAGCTTGTCGTAGGCTTCCAGGATCAGGTCGGTCGGCACCATCTGCGTCAGCGTGCAGAATGACGTCGTCGTGCTGTCGAAGCGGCCGTTCTCGAACAGCTTGTTGACCGGCGCGCCGCCGCCACAGACGGAGAAATATTCGCAATTCGCGCGGCAGGCCTCGGTGCCCACCCTTATGTCGCGCAGCAGCGCCGAGCCCAGGGTGGTCGCGTAGATCTCGGCCAGCGACTGGGTGTTGATATTGCCCAGCAGGAAGTCGCCATAGTCGGCGTTCTTGTAGCCCAGCAGCTCCGGCGAGAAACTCGAGACGTTGCCGTGGCTGTCGACATTGATCATGCCGAGCGGCTCGACCTGGATGTTGCGGGCGCGCACGCCCTCGGGGCGGAACACGCGCGGCAGGGCGTGGTCGATCTCACGCACGAACTTCACGCGGCCATCGGCGCGCGCCAGATGCCAGAAGGTGCGCAGGAACCTCTCATAGCGCTGGCGCAGCTCGGCGCCCTGGAACAGGTCGGAGACGTAGTCGCCCTCGGACTCCTCGACGTTGAAGCAGACGTGGTCGATGCCTTCCGAGATATAGAAGGCCAGCATCTCCTCCGGCATCTCAAGGCTGGCGCGCGACAACACCGAGAGGACGTGGACCGGCCAGTTCGCTGCCTTGAGGCAGCGGATGCCGGCGATGGTCTTGTCGAAGGTGCCGGCGCCGCTCCGCGTCTTGCGGTGGGCGTCGTGCAGCTCGCGCGGGCCGTCGATGCTGACGCCAACACCGACCTGCCAGTCACGGAAGAGCCGGCACCATTCGGCGTCGATCAGCATGCCGTTGGTCTGGAACGAATGCTGTACCCTGACGGCGCCGGGTCCACCCTCGACGCCCTTCGGCCGCAGCCGCTCGATCGTGGCGAAGGCCTCGCGGTAGAAGGAGACGGGCACCGCCAGAGGCTCGCCGGCATGCCACAGCACCGTGATCTCCGGGTTGCACCAACCCGAGGCAAAGAGTTCGGTGAAGAGCCTGGTTACCGTCGACTGGGCGATGACGTGCTTGTTGGAGCGATCGGGCAGGTAGCAGTAGCTGCAGTTGATGTTGCAGAAGGCGGTCGGCTGGATGATCACCATCTCGATTTCAGGCCGGCCGACCGGCGCCTGCGAGGGGGCGAAGCTCTGCACGTGCTTACCAGTTGTGCCAGCCGTTGCCCCAACCGCCATTATGCCAGCCGCCGTTGCCCCAGCCACCGTTGTGCCAGCCGCCATTGCCCCAGCCGCCGTTACCCCAGCCGCCATTGTGCCAGCCGCCGTTGCCCCAGCCGCCGTTGTGCCAGCCCCAGCCGCGATGCCAGCCGTTGCCCCACCAGGCGAGCCGCGGCTCGGCCTCCGGCAATCCGGCCTCGTCGCCTACCGGTGCCGGCAGTTGCACAACCACCGACACCGAATTGCGGATGGCCTGGAGACGGAGCGCCACCGAGTCGGAATCCTTGGGCATCGCGCGCTCGCCCGACGAGGTTGCGGCCATGCCGTCGGCCGAGGCGAGGCCGATGGAAAGACCGAGAATGCCGGTGGGCAGCAGGGCCGACAGGGCGCGCAGCGAACGACGATCCTGAGTCATGTCATCTCCGATCGAATTCAGACGCGTGACGCGCGACGGCCGCGTTTCGCATATCACGATAGTCGGACTTGGCGCCGGCTGACAAACGAAAACTATCCGGGTCCGCCGTCGCGCAAGGGCGCGGTCCGCGCCAGCACGCTCACCTCGACCCACATGCCGCGAAACGCATCCGTCATGCCGACGAAACTTCCGGTCACCGGCGTCGCCTGACCGATGTCGCGCGCGACGGCGACGGGAATGAGATTGTGGCCGCCGACGCTGCGGTTGGTCGGATCGAAGGTGATCCAGCCGGCGCCCGGCACGTAGACCTCGGCCCAGGCATGAGTCGATCCGGAGTCGCCCGATCCGACTAGATCACGGTCGGGATTGTAGAGATAGCCGGAGATGATCCGTGCGCCGAAGCCCAGCGCCCGCACGGCCTCGACGAACAGGACCGCGAAGTCGCGACATGAGCCCCAGCCGCGGTCGAGCGTCTCGAGCGGCGCCTGCGTGCCCTCGATTTCGCGGCTCTGGTAGCGGATCCGCTCCGCCACGCCCACGCTCATGTCCTTGAGGAGCGACAGGGTGTCGGTGGGATTGCTGCGCACGAAAGCGGCAGCCCACTTCTTCAGGCGGTCGCCGGAATCTTCATATTGCGGCACCGCCAGCGCGCCGAGATCTGTCCACTCGTCGTCGGAATAGCGGAACGGATAACGGATCGCCGAGCCCGCGATATCGAACACCGGCCACGGGTCGCCGCCCAACTGCAGGAGGGCCGCGCTGTCGATCACCAGTTTGTCGGTCATGGCCTCGAAGCTGGCGGTCGCGATGGCATTGCCGAAAACATCATGCGCCCAGTTCACCGTGGCGGCAGGCGTCACCGTGACGTCGCTCGAGATCAGGCGGAGGTCGCGACTCTCGCGCGGCCGCAGCATCATCCGATGCGGCCCCAGCTTCACCGGCTGATGGTAAAGGTAGGTCGTCCTGTGACGGATGGTGAGGGCGATCATCGGCGCCTCCGGGGCATGCCTTGCAATGGCCGCCGCACCGGACCATGTGCGTCGGGTAGAGAACGGGAGCAGATCATGTCCGTCCGCACCACCGAGACGACGGTCACTTTCCGCCGCCCCTTCAGCCTGGCTGCCCTCGACGACCTCCAGCCGGCGGGCACCTACCGTCTCACGATCGACGAGGAGGAAATTCCCGGCCTGTCGTTCGCAGCCTTCCACCGCACGGCGACGATCCTACATCTTCCGGCGGTCTCGGTCCTGACAAGCAAGAGCGAGGCCGTGCCCGTGGACGCCGCCGAACTCGCGACGGCGTTCGAAGCAGACGCCACCGCCTAGAAATGCCCCGCCAGAAATGCAAAGGCCCCGCACTGTGAGGCGCGGGGCCACCGGATGCCGCACGTAAGCGCTGCATCCGTCGGGCTAGATCGGCGCTATCCTCTCCTGCGTCCACTCGCCGGTACATCCATGGTCGGGCGGAGCGAAGAAGGCAGCGGCGCGATCAGCCGCTTTTTTGTTCAGCCGATCAAAGTCGGCTGTTCGAAATCAGCCGACGGCCTTGAGGTTGTCGGCCGACATCTTGCCGCTGCGGCGGTCGGCGACGAGCTCGTACTCGACCTTCTGGCCCTCATTGAGGCTGCCGAGGCCGGCGCGCTCGACGGCGCTGATGTGCACGAAGGCATCGCTGCCGCCGTTGTCGGGCTGGATGAAACCAAAGCCCTTCTGGATATTGAACCACTTCACGGTTCCCGTAGCCATGGGAGAACCCTTTCACAAACGTAGATATGCTTACCCGCAATTGTGCGCGGGCCGTCGAAGTCGCATTTATTTCGGGATTGAGTTGGGTGGCGTAGCGCTGACCTAGGGTCGGGGCGTGGCCAAAGTCATCTTTCCGTGTATCGACGAGAGGCATATGGGCGCTAATGCAGGGTTTTGCAAGAGGCTATCTCGCCTTCTTGCCCTTGCATCGGAGCGCCTCAGCCCTCATTTGCCCATTGTAGCGGCATTTACGCGGTCCTGGCGACCCGAAAGGCCCCAAATGGCCAACGAACAGGCTGCCTCATCCTCGGATACGACGCTCCGGCGGGCCGCGGCGGCGTTTGCCCGGCCGACAGCCTGGCGCAGCCTCCTCCAGCTCGCGACCTCCTTTGGCCCCTTTCTCGCCGGCTGCGCGGCGATGTACTTGGCCTACCCGGTTTCCCCGTTCCTGACATTGGCGCTCAGCCTGCCGACCGGGGCCCTGCTGGTGCGCATCTTCATCGTCCAGCACGACTGCGGCCACGGCTCCTTCTTTGCCTCGCCCCTGGCCAACACGGCGGTCGGCCGCCTGTGCAGCCTGATCACCTTCACGCCCTACGCCAACTGGGGCCGCCAGCATGCCGCCCATCACGCCAACTGGAACAACCTCGACCGCCAGAGCGCCGGCAGCGACATCTATTCCGCCTGCCTGACGGTGCGCGAATACCTGGCGTTGTCGCCATGGCGCCGCTTCCTCTACCGGCTGCCGCGCCATCCGTTGATCGCCAACCTCCTGCTGCCGCCATTGGTCTTTCTGCTGCTCTATCGCGTCCCTTTCGATACGCCGCCGGCCTGGGTGCGCGAGCGCCGCTCGGTCTGGCTGACCGACCTCGCCCTGGTCGCACTGTTCGGATCGCTGGTCGCGCTGCTGGGCTGGCGCGAGGTGCTGCTGGTCCATCTGCCGGTCATGGTCGTGGCCTCGATCCTGGGCGTCTGGCTGTTCTCGCTACAACACCGCTTCGAGACTTCGCGCTGGCTCGGCCACGGCGACTGGAGCTTCGTCGAGGCCGCCCTCGAGGGTTCGTCGTATTTCCAGTTGCCCCGCGCACTGCACTGGCTGACCGGCAACATCGGCTTCCACCACGTCCACCATCTCAACCCCCGGGTGCCGAACTACCGGCTGAGCGCCTGTCACGACGCCGTCCAGGCGCTGCGGCCGGTGCGCGGCCTCAGCCTCCGCGGCGGTCTCGGCGCGCCCCGGCTCACGCTTTGGGACGAAGAGCGGCGGCGGCTGGTGCGCTTCGCCGACGTCGTCGTCTAATTTAGGACACCGCGTTCATTGGACGCGCCCGCACCGGGGGTGTAGGTCTGAACGACCATCGCCCACCAAGCCAACGGCTTTGCGATGGCTGAGAGATGCGTGCGCTCCCGCCTCAGATGCGACGTGCGCCGACGAGAGACTGGCTCGTATCGCCACCTTGTTCCTGATCCTGCTGACATCGACGGCGACGCGCTCCTGCGGCGCCGACACAGAGACCGCTCGACGGTCCCGAAAGGCCTTCCCATGAAGCTACCTGAAAACACCAATGCCTATCTGTGGGGCGCCGCTGTCGGCGCCATTGCGCTCGCCGTCGTCGGCTTCGGTTGGGGTGGCTGGGTGACCGGCGGTACTTCGGCAAAAACGGCCGCCGCTGCCGCCAGCGACGCCAAGGTGGCCGCGCTTGCGCCGATCTGCGCCGATCGCTTCCGCGCCCAGGGCGATTCCGCGATGAAGATCGCCGAGCTCGCCAAGGCGAGCTCGTGGGATCGCGGCAATGTCGTCGAGAAGAGCGGCTTCGCCACCATGCCGGGCAGCAAGACGACGGACTCCGACGTCGCCCGCGCCTGTGCCGAGATCCTGGCGAACCCGCCGACACCCAAGACCTGATCGTAAGATCCTGAGCTTTACGTCTCGCCCCTCCTCCGTGCCATAAAGCGGCGCGGAGCGAGGGGACGAGGCATGAGCGAAACCGGCACCGGCTATCGGCCGGTCGGCAAGGACTACTTCGACCGGCGCGGTCTGCGCCGCTACGCCGGCGTTGCCTCGTTATGGGCGCTCGGGGTCGGCGCCGTCATCTCCGGCCACTATTCGGGCTGGAACCTCGGCCTGTTGGCCGGCGGCTGGGGCGGCTTTGCGCTGGCGGCCGTCATCGTCGCCGTCATGTATCTCTGCCTCGTCTTCTGCATCGCCGAGATGGGCGCGGCGCTGCCGCACACCGGCGGCGCCTATTCCTTCGCCCGTGCCTCGATGGGCCCGTGGGGCGGCTTCATCACCGGCCTCTGCGAAAACGTCGAGTACGTGCTGACGCCCGCCGTTGTCGTCTCTTTTCTCGCGACCTACCTCTCTGCCGTCTTCGAGACACCGCCGGCCTGGCTGCCGCTCTACTGGCTCGGCTGCTACGCGATCTTCATCGCGCTGAACGTCCGGGGCGTCGAACTCTCCTTCAAGGTCACCGTCGTCGTCACCGTGGCGGCGCTGGCCTGCCTCGCCCTGTTCTGGATCACGGCGCTGCCTGTGGCCGACTTTCATCGCTTCGCGCTCAACATCGGCGCCGGGCCCGACGGCAAGCCGGTCGAATTGCCCCAAGGTGGCGGACCGCTGCTGCCGTTCGGCCTCTACGGCGCGCTGGCGGCGATGCCTTTTGCGGTCTGGCTGTTTCTCGCCATCGAACAGCTCCCGCTCGCCGCCGAGGAATCGCTCGACCCACGCCGCGACATGCCGCGAGGCATCATCGCGGCGCTTCTTACGCTCCTCGTCTCAGCCGCGCTGATCGTCTGGCTCAATCCCTCGGTCGGTCCAGGCAGCTTCAAGCTCGCGACCTCGGGCGAGCCGCTGCTCGACGGCTTCCGCGCCACCACCGGCGGCACCCTCGCCAAGGTGCTGGCGCTGGTCGCCTGTGTCGGCCTGATTTCCAGCTTCCACACCATCCTGTTCGCCAAGGGCCGGCAGATCTATTCGTTGTCGCGCGCCGGCTACTTCCCGCGCTTCCTCTCGATCACCCATCCACTCCATAAGACGCCGCACGTGGCGCTGCTCGTGGGCTCGGCGGTCGCGCTCGCGATCATGTTCGCGCTGTGGTTCGGCATGGGCGCGGAATCAGGCGCCGCAGCGATCCAGGGGATGCTGCTCAACATGGCGGTGGCGGGCGCCATGCTCTCCTATCTGGCGCAGGCCCTGAGCTTCATCGTGCTGCGTCTGAACCGGCCCGGCCTCGACCGCCCTTATCGTTCACCGCTGGGAATCGCGGGTGCCGCCGTGACGCTGGTACTGGCGCTGGCCACGCTCGCCTTCCAGCTTCTCGATCCAGTGTTCGTGACAGGCGTGCTGGGGGTCGGCGTCTGGTTTGCCATCGGCATCGCCTGGTTTGCCGCCGTCGGCCGCCACCGCCTCGTCCTGTCGCCGGAAGAAGTCTTCGCGCTGGAAGCTGAAAGATCAGTCGCGGAATGAAGCCGCGACTGTGGCCTCGCGGTCGCGTTCGGCCTGGCTCTGTGCCACCTGCTTGCGCAGGCGGTCGAGGTCGGGGCCGCGCAGAATGCTGCGCTTTGTTTCCGGATGGTTGATCGGATTGACCGGCTTGCCGTCGGCCAGCAACTCGAAGTGCAGATGCGCGCCGGTCGAGCGGCCGGTGCTGCCGACGAAGCCGATAACCTCGCCGCGCGACACGATCGTGCCCACCTTGAGGCCCGGCGCGAAGCCCGAAAGATGCCCGTAGACCGTCGTCAGCTTGCCGGCGTGGTCGATGCGGATCCAGTTGCCGTAGCGGCCGTTGGGTCCGGCGCCGATCACCAGGCCGTCGGCCGCGGCATGGACCGGCGTGCCGGCCGGCGCCACCAGATCGACGCCCTCGTGCATGAACAGCGAGCGGGTGACGCGCGGCGCCTGTTGCCAGTTGCCATAGGGTGAATGCACGACCGGCGGCCTGCCGTAGGACGACGACCCTCCTGACGATGCGAGCGGCGTCTCGCCGGTGATGGTGCCGGGCTTCAGGCCGGGCGGCAGCGCCGGCGGCGCGCGCATCGGCCCGCCCATCGCACCCGACTTGCCGGCGGTCGGCGGCGGCGGCGGCTGGTCGAACGGATCGGCGCGCAGGCCGAAGCCCGAGGAGATGGAAACGATATCGACCGGCAGGCGGATCTCAGGCGCCATCGTCGCCTGGCCGTTGGCCAGCCAGAAATGCTCGGCGCCGTCGCGCGTGCGGAAGCGGTGGATGGCAAGGGTGCCCTTGGCGGCGGTCTGCAGTTCCGCCCACAGCACGCGACCGGGGCCGATCGGCACGCCCTCGGCGATGAAGGTCCGCTCGTAGCGGACATGGAAGCGGTCGCCGGCCCGGACCTCGCCGGCAAGGTCGATCGAGGACGCGAAGGCCTGCAGCGCGTCCATCATCGCCGGCGCCGGCACGCCTGATGCGGCGATCGAGGCCTCGAGCGACTCCGTGACGATGCCCCCGGCCGCAATCTGGCGGGAGAACGGCAGGAGCTCGCGCGTCGGCTCGTCGTCGGCATGGCCCGCGGCGACCGGCCCGAACAGCAACGCGGCGGCGAGCGCCGTGACGAGAGATGACCTGTTCATGTGGCAAAACACTACCGCATTTGCAGTCCCGGCCGCCATGCCTGCGTCGCCCGCCTGTGTCGCAGTCTCGTGCCTTGAAAATGACCGGATTGGCCGACCCTTTCGGCTACTGAGCGACGGGCTTCCAACCCTTCACACGCGCTTCCGCCTCGGTGATCTGCGCCTTGGTCATGCGCTTGGCGAGCGTCGCCTTGTCCTTGATCGCCTGGTCGAGACGGTCCTGGTTCTTCGACGTGTAACCCTTGATGGCGAGCGTCAGCCACTTGTAGGCCTCGATGTCGTTGGCGGGCGGCGTGCCTTCGCCAAAGCCGTACATGAACCCGATGTCGTTCTGCGCCCGGGCATAGCCCTGGTTGGCGGCGAGCAGATAGAGCCGTGCGGCCTCCTTGTGATCGCGCGGCACGCCCTCGCCGCTCCAGTACATCGCGCCCAGCAGTGTCCGGGCCTCGGCATTGCCCTTGTCCGCCCACGCCTTCCAGATCCTGGCCGCCGTCGCCATGTCCTTGCGCTCGTAGGCGCCAGCCGCTTCGCGCATCTCGGCCTCGAGCGACTGGGCCGCGACAGGCAGGGCGATGGCAAGGAGAGTGGCAACGATGGCCAGCAGTTTCGTGATGTTCATGACACCATCCTATTGCCCGCCGTTTCATTTTCAATCACGGTGTGGGCAATGGAAATCGATACCGCCTCTATCCACGTGCCGCTGATGGCGCGCTTTGCCATCGTCATGTTCCTGCTGCTGGCCACGCCCTATGTCGCGCGGCGCCTGCAGGTCCCCGCCGTGGTCGGCTACATCCTGGTCGGAATCCTGGTCGGCCCGCATGTGCTGAGCGTCCTGCCGGGCAACTCAAAGGTCGGCGACTTTTTTGCCGAACTGGGCAAGCTCCTGCTGATGTTCTTCGTCGGTCTCGAGATCGATATGCAGCAGTTCCGCGAGCATCGCCGCAAGTCTCTGGTGTTCGGGCTCGCCACCTTCGCCCTGCCCATGGCGGCCGGCGTCGCCATTGGCCTGGTCTTCGGTTACTCGACGCTGTCGGCCATCCTGATCGGCTCGCTGCTCGCCTCGCACACGCTGATCGCCTATCCGCTGGTGATGCAGGCCGGTCTCGCCAAATACCTGCCGGTGACCGTGACGGTGGGCGCCACCATCCTCACCGATACGCTGTCACTGCTGGTGCTGGCGGTCTGCGTCACCACCCACAAGGCGGGCTTCATGAGCCCGGCCGCGCTCGCCCTGCAGCTCGCCGAACTCGTCCTGTTCGTCTTCATCATGGTCTATGTGCTCGGCCGCACCGGGCGCCGCCTGTTCAAGTGGCTGGGCAAGACCGACGAGGCTTCTTTCGTTCTGATGCTGGGCATCGTCGCCATCGGCGCGGCGCTCGCTGAAACGCTGCAGCTCGAGGGCATACTCGGCGCCTTCCTGGCCGGAATCGCGGTCAACGAGGCGGTGCGCGACACTTCGGCCAAGGAGAAGATCGAGTTCCTCGGCAACGTCTTCTTCATCCCCTGCTTCTTCATCGTCACCGGCTTCCTGATCGACCTGAAAGTCTTCGCCGCGACGCTGTCGAGCCAGGCCGCCCTCGTCGCCGCCATCGTGCTGGGGCTGATGGGATCGAAATGGATCGCCGCCCAGCTCGTGGGCCGGGCCTGGAAGTTTTCCGCCGACGACCGCGGCCTGATGGGGTCGCTCACCTTCCCCCAGGTCGCCGCGACCCTGGCCACGGCGATCGTGGGCTACGAGGCGATGAACGCCGCCGGCCAGCGCCTGATCGACGAGCGCATGCTGAACGCGGTGCTGGTGCTCGTGATCGTGACTTCGGTGGTGGGGCCGATCCTTACCCAGCGATTCCTGAACAAGGCTGAAATCAAGGCCGGGATCAAGCCTGTGGCCCCGCCGGCCCGTCAGGCCGCGACAGGATAAAGGTCGCGACGCCGGCGAGCACGACCGCCTGCACGGCGAGGACCCACCCGGGCACCGCGAGCAGCCAGCTCAGCGCCAGCGCCAGCCCCATCACGACGAGCGCCGCCCGCTTGGCGCCGCGGCCGATGGCGCAGTGCTGCTGCCAGTTGTCGATCAGCGGACCGAACTGTGGATGCGTCGTCAGCCAGGCATGCAGGCGTGGCGAGGATTTGGCGAAGGCGAAGGCGGCGAGCAGCAGGAACGGCGTCGTCGGCACCAGCGGCAGCACCGCGCCCGCGATGCCGCACCCGGTGGCGCCAAGGCCAAGCAGCAGCCAGAGGAAGCGCGGGGCCATCACCGAGGCACCGATCACGCGTCTCCGCTCATGAGTGGAGGCCGAGCTCCCGGGCCTTGATCTGCAGCGCCAGCACCTTGGAGAAGATGCGGCATTGCGCCAGGCCACCGGCCAGGAACCACAAGCCGGGCTGGCCGGTCGGGCGCCACATGCCGGCGAGCTCGCCTTCGGCATCGAAGCCCCAGACCGGGCCGATGCGCTCCGTGGTCTCATCGCCCAACACCGGACGGACGGCTTCCTTCTGGCCCTCGTAGCCGGTCGCCAGCACGATCAGGTCGGCCTGCCGGACGGTGCCGTCCTTCAGGCGCACGCCATCGGCCGAGAAGCGTTCGATGTCGGCGAACTGGATCAGGCCGACGCGGCCGTCGACGATCATCTGCGAGCAGCCGGCGTCGAAGTAGTAACCGCCGCCGCGGTTGCCGTACATGATCTGCCAGCCCGTGCCGTCGGCACCCGACGTCAGCTTGAAGCCGCGCTTCTTGAGACCCTCCAGCAGGTCCCTGTCGGCCTCCGCATTCATCTTCGTGATGCTCTGATGCGCGCGCGCATAGATGGGATACGGGAAGGAGGCGGCGAGCAGGTCGCAATCGTCGAAGGAAATGTCCTCGTCGTAGAGCGCGTAGGGCGCCTGCGCCTCCTTCAGGCTGACGACGAGCGTCGGCCGGTTCTGGATGATCGTGACTTCGGCCGCGCCGGAGACGACCAGGTCCTGCGCCACGTCATGGCCCGACGTCCCGGTGCCCAGCACCAACGCACGCTTGCCCTTCCAGTCCGTGCCGCTGCCGGCCTCGCCCGAATGGCGCACCGCACCCTTGAACTCGCCAAGGCCCGGCAGATCCGGCACCTTCGGGATCGTGCTGACGCCGTTGCAGAAGACGACATGGCGCGGGTGCATGATCCGCTCGCTGCCGTCGGCCCGCTTCAGGGTTACCGTCCAGCGCTTTGCCGCCTCGTCGTAGGTGGCAGCGGTCAACTCCGTGGCGGTCCACACGTTCAGCTCCATCGCCTCGGCATAGAGCTCGAACCAGTTCGCCAGCATGTCCTTGGGAATGAACACCGGCCAGGAGCGCGGGAACGGCATGTAGGGGAAATGGTTCACCCGCGTCTCGTTGTGCAGGGTGAGTGCGTGGTAGCGGCGGCGCCAGGAATCGCCGATGCGCTTCTCGCGGTCGATCGCCAGCGTATCGACACCCAGCATGCTGAGCCGCGCGGCGATCATCAGCCCCGCCTGCGCCGCCCCCACCACCAGCACGGCGGGATCGCGATCCTCGTAGGCGATGGCCTGGCGGCGGCGGTCGGCCCAGTTCTCGCCGCCGAAATTGCGCTTCCAGTCGACGTTCTGCCAGCGCCGGCCGTTGGCCGGATCCTCATGTCCGCGGATCTCGTCGAGCGCGGTCAGGAGCGTCCAGGCGCGCGGCTTGCCGCCCTCGGAGACCAGGCGCACGACGCCATTGCAGGGACCGATCTTGGTCTCGAAGGTGAAGATCGCCTCGATCGCGTCGGTTCCCGCGCGCTTGACGGGCCGGGGCGGTGTGCGCCCCGCGGCAAGTTTCAGCCCGCGCGGGGCCATGGGCGGGGCGGCAGGCACCATGCGCTGGGCGATGGCGTCGGCGCCGGAGATCGTGTGCAGGTCCCAGGTGAAGGCGAGGATGTCCCGCCAGTGGCATTCGTGTGCGAAGAGCGCTGCGATGCGCGCGGTATCGCCGGAAGCGAGCGCCGCCGCGAAGTCGCCGAGCCAGCTTTCGGCCGCCGCCTTCGCCGACGTGTCGGTCAGAACACCGTCCATGGAACCGTTCCCTCAAGTCTTGGCTTTCAGCCAACACTACGCGCCGCTCTTGCCGTCCAGCAAGCCAGCGTCCGCGACCATTTCGCCCGGCAAGTGAGACTGAAAAGCGCGCTCCCGGCCTTGAGTTAGGTCAACTCGCGGCGGCGAGCTTGTCCTCGGTCCTCAGGTCGAAATCGCTGGCGTCGTGGCGTTCGCGCAGCTGGCTCTTGGGATCGCCCTGCATCCGGTTGACGATGCGCCCACGCCTGACGGCCGGGCGCGCGCCGATGAGGTCGGCCCAGCGCTGGACGTTCTTGTAGTCCTGCACCGACAGGAATTCGCCCGACCCGTACAGCAGGCCCTTGGCGAGGCCGCCGTACCACGGCCACACCGCGATATCGGCGATGGTGTAGTCGGGGCCGGCGAGATACTGGCTCTCCGCCAGCCGCCGGTCGAGGACGTCGAGCTGGCGCTTGGTTTCCATCGCGAAGCGGTCGATGGCGTATTCGATCTTGGCTGGCGCATAGGCGTAGAAGTGGCCGAAGCCGCCGCCCAGGTAGGGCGCGCTGCCCATCTGCCAGAACAGCCACGACAGACACTCTGCGCGACCAGCACCCTCTTTCGGCAGCAACGCGCCGAACTTCTCGGCGAGATGGAGCAGCATCGCGCCCGACTCGAACACACGGATCGGTGTCGGCCCGCTGCGGTCCACCAGCGCCGGGATCTTGGAGTTGGGATTGACCGCGACGAAGCCCGAGCCGAACTGCTCGCCCTCGCCGATGCGGATCAGCCAGGCATCGTACTCGGCGCCGGCGTGGCCCGCCGCCAGCAGCTCCTCGAACATGATGGTGACCTTCTGGCCGTTCGGCGTTCCCAGCGAATAAAGCTGGAAAGGATGGCGGCCCACCGGCAGTTCCTTGTCGTGCGTGGGGCCCGCGATCGGACGGTTGATGCTGGCGAAACGTCCCCCGTTCGCCTTGTTCCAGGTCCAGACTTTTGGCGGGACGTAGTCGGTTGGGCTGCTCATCCTAAGAGTCCTTTTTTGATTGGGGGCCTTTGCTGTGAGGACATCCTACCTTGCCGATAGAGATCATGTATGCAGATCGACCCGTCGCGATGGGCGCGCTTCTCAGCGGCGTCCCGCCTGCCTGTCGCGCAGTTCGTCGCTCGGCTTGATATCGGCCGCCCGGCCATAGACGCTGAGCGCCGCCAGAAGCACCAGACACATGAACCCGAACAGGGTGCGATACGCCGTCTCCGATCGCGCGCCATCGGCCAGGGGCGCGAACGCCCCCAGGATGATCCCCGACAGCGTCTGCATGCAGCCGACGCCCAGCATCACGCTGGTGTTCATGGTGGCCATGCCGCGGCCGATCAGGCGATCGGGGAAGATGCCGCGACCGTGCGTCATGACCATGGTGCTGGAGGCACTGAGGAAACCAATGGCCACGATCGCGCCGATCGCCAACCACAGCGGCGGCTGTCCCCAGAGGGCGAGCGTGCCCAGGATCGCGACGATCGCCGACGTTCCGCCGATGGCAATCCATTTGCGCGTATCGAGCAGGCGATCGAGCGGACCGAACACCAGCATGCCGACCTGATAGGCGATCACGGCAACCAGCAGCACGTTGCCGGAGTCGATCCGGCTGAGGCCGTGCACTTCGCGCAGGAACGGCCCGCCCCACAATCCCTGCACGGTGAAGGTGCAGGCGTAGTTGCAGAAATTGAGCGTGAGAATGTAGGGCAGCGCCGGATTGCGCAGCACCTCGCCCAGGCCGCGCAGCATCTCGGCGGGCGATTCGGCCTTGCGTTCCAGGAACGGGTGGCCGGGCGGCGCATCGCGCACGATCAGCCAGACGGCAAGGGCTGCGATCGCAGAGAAGACGACCACGATGGCGAACACGCCCCGCCAGCCGATCTGCTCGGTGCCCCAGGCGAGCGGCGTGGTCGCGAGCAGATTGCCCATCAAGCCGATCGACAGCACGATCCCCGACAGGGTGGAGAACCGGTCGGGCGGAAACCAGCGCGAGATCACCACCATGGTGCCGATCAGCATGACGCCGAAGCCCGCGCCCATCAGCGCCCGCCCCGTCAGCAGCAGCGGCCAGCTGGGCGCCAGGGTGAACAGCGCCGCCCCCGCCACCGCCAGCAGCAGCATCCCGGAGACCGTGCGGCGCGGGCCGTAACGGTCAAAGAAGAAGCCGCAGGGAATCTGCATCGCCGAAAAACCGAAGAAGAAGGCGCCGGTGAGCGCGCCCAGTGCTTCCGGCCCGATGTCCAGGTCGCGCATCAGGTCGAGCCCGATCGTGACGTTGGACGCTCTGAAGAAATGGCTGGCAACGTAGGCGGTGGCCAGGGTGGCGACGATCGCCAGGCCCTGCCGCCGAAGCGCAGGCGACATCAGTGGGGAGATTCCCCTCTAGTGCCGGCTCATCTCGGCGCGGCCCACCACCATGTGATGCACCTCGTCCGGGCCATCGGCGAAGCGCAGGTGCCGCTGGTTGACATACATCTCCGACAAGGGTGACCACTGCGAGATGCCGGTGGCGCCATGGATCTGGATCGCCTGGTCGATGATGGTGCAGACCTTCTCCGGCACCATCGCCTTGACCATGCTGACCCACACGCGGGCCTCGCGATTGCCGAGCACATCCATCGCCTTCGCGGCCTTCAGGACCATGAGGCGCATCGCCTCGATCTCGATCCTGGCGCGCGACACCAGCTCGAGGTTCTTGCCGAGCTGGATGATCGGCTTGCCGAAGGCGGTGCGCGTGGAGCCGCGCTTGACCATCAGCTCGATCGCCTTCTCAGCGGCGCCGATCGAACGCATGCAGTGATGAATGCGGCCGGGGCCGAGGCGGACCTGGCTGATCTCGAAGCCGCGGCCTTCGCCCAGCAGGATGTTTTCGGCCGGCACGCGGCAGTTGTTGAATTTCAAATGCATGTGGCCGCGCGGCGCGTGGTCGTGGCCGAACACGGTCATCGGGCCCACGATCTCGAGGCCGGGCGTACCCATCGGCACCAGGATCTGCGACTGCTGGAACTGCGGCGAGGCGTCGGGGCTGGTCTTAACCATGACGATCATGATCTTGCAGCGCGGGTCGCCGGCGCCGGAGATGTAGTACTTCTCGCCGTTGATCACCCACTCGTTGCCGACGAGTTCGGCGCGCGTGGCGATATTCTTGGCGTCGGACGAGGCGACGCCGGGCTCGGTCATGGCATAGGCCGAACGGATCTCGCCGTTGAGCAGCGGCTTTAGCCACTTCTCCTTCTGCTCGGGCGTGCCGACGCGCTCCAGCACCTCCATGTTGCCGGTGTCGGGCGCGGAGCAGTTGAGCGACTCAGAGGCCAGCGGATACTTGCCGAGCTCGGCCGCGATATAGGCGTAGTCGAGGTTGGTGAGCCCGCGGCCGATCTCGGAGTGGGGCAGGAAGAAGTTCCACAAACCGGACTTCTTGGCCTTGTCCTTGGCCGTCTCCAGCAGTTCGAGCTGGCCCGACGCCCAGCTCCAGCGCTCCTTGCGGCCCTCGCCGAGCTTGAAGAACTCCTCGACGATCGGCGCGACGTTCTCCGCGATGTGCGCCTTCACTGCGTCGAACAGCGGCTGCGACGTCGCCGACATGGCGAGGTTGTTGAGGTCGGCATCGAGATCGGGGCGGATGGCCGCGGCCTTCTTGTTCATGGACGTACTCATGGACGTTTCCTCGGTTTCTTTCGTTCAGGCTGCTTGCCCAAATTCCTACAGGTCGCGAGCGCGTTCGTCGCGCAGCTTTTTCAGGCGGCCCGCTGGTGATCCCGCAAGGCGGCGCCAAACGACTTGAACAGGGCCCGGTTGACCGGGTTGCTCTGCGGATCGTATTCGGCGTGCCACTGGACACCCAGAGCGAAGGCGGGCGCGTCGGCGACACGGATCGCCTCGATGGTGCCGTCTTCCGCCACCCCCTCGACGACGATGCGGGCACCGGGTTGGAGAATTCCCTGGCCGTGGAGCGAATTCACCCGGATCGTCTCGCAGCCGAGAATCCGCGCGAACGATCCTCCCGCCACCAGCTTCACCTCGTGGCGATCGGCGAACACGACCTCGGGGTCGGGATGGATTTCGCCATTCGCCAGCCGCGGCATCCGATGGTTCATCCGTCCCGGCAATTCGCGGATCTCCGGATGCAGCGAGCCGCCGAACGCGACGTTCATTTCCTGCAGTCCCCGGCAGATGCCGAAAAGCGGAACGCCGCGCGCCACGCAGGCATCGATCAGCGTCAACGCCATCGCGTCGCGATCCTGGTCATAGGGTTCGTGCCGGGCATGCGGCTCGACGCCGAAATGGGTCGGATGGACATTGGCCCGGCCGCCGGTCAGCAGGATCCCGTCGACCGCACCCAGCAGCGCGTCGATATCGGTGATGTCCGGCGTGCCGGCGAACATCAGCGGCAGCGCCCCCGCCACCTCGGCGATCGCCCGCATGTTGCGCTGCCCCACGAGCTGCACATTGTACCGGTCGTTGACGACATGGGCGTTGCCGATGACGCCCACCACCGGCTTCGTCTTGCTGGACATTTGTGAATAATCGCACTGCTCCGGGCGCATTACGAGCAAAAGCTCGCTCAGAGACCGAGGCGATAGACCCGCGACGCCGTCCCGCGGAACAGATCGGCCTTCTCGGCGGAACTCGCCCCCTGCGCCAGCCGCTTGCAGGCGTTCCAGAACACGCCGTAACCATAGGAGCCCTTGTCTACCGGGAAATTGCTCTCGAACATCGCACGCTTGGAGCCGAACGCCTGGATGCAGGTCTCTATATAAGGCCGCCAGGCCGCTGCAAGCTGCTCCGAGCTGGGCGGTAGCTCGCCTTCGTGGACGTCGAACCCGAACATCTTCATGCCGAGGCCGCCCAGCTTCACCTGAACGTTTGGGCATGCCGCCAGCTCGGCGATGCGCGCGCTCCAGTCGGCGAAGACCTGGTCGCGCTTGCCCTTGTAGCGGCCGAGCCCGATCGGCCCGCCGACATGGTTGAGCACGATCGGCGTTCCCGGAAAGGCGCGCGCCAGGTCGACCAGATCGCCGAGCTGCGGATGATAGACCCAAGCGTCGAAACTAAGACCGAGCGGCGCCAGTTGGGCAAAGCCTTCACGCAGCCGCTTGTCGAGCAGCAGGCCCTCCGGCCGCACGGCCGTGGCGCCCCATTGGGCCTGGTCCGGATCGCTGGACGCGATGTAGCGGATGCCGCGGAAGCGGCCGCCGCCAGCCACGATCATCGCCTCCAACACCTTGGCCACGCGCGCGCCCAGCATGAGGTCGGCATGCCCCACGATGCCGGCGCAGACGCGCGGGCGGCCGTAGCCGCCGCTCGCGCACATGGCCGCGACGCCGTTGGCGAACTCGATCTCGCCGACTGGCCGCATTTCCTCCGGCCCGTCGGCGCGATACATCGAAAGCCATTCGAGATAGACGGTGGCCACGACGTTGTGGCCGCTGGCGATATCCTCCAGCAGATCCGGCAACAGGTAGGTCCCGCTCTCCGGCCGGTCGATCAGGTGATGGTGCGGGTCGACGATCGGCAAGTCGGGCTCGAGGATCTCCTCGCGACGCCGCGCGAGCCAGTCCTTCCGCACGACCAGATGCGAACTGATCGGCGTCGCCCCAGAGGCTACGGGTGTCGTCGGCTTCATTGTCCTCTCCCTCGCGTTTCCACGGACTCTATCACGGGTCTCGCCGGACCCGGCTCATGAAGGCGGCAAGCGGCGTCGCCGCAAGTGCTGCGAAGGCCATCAGGTAGAAGGCATTCAGGTAACCGATCATCGTGGCCTGCCTCAGGATCTCGTTCGACAGGGCCTGCAGGCTGATGGGGCTTTCAAGGTTCCACTGCGCCGGCAGGTCCGCGAGGGTCTTATTGTAGGGCGTGATGAATTCCGTCATCCGCGAATAGTTGGACGCGGTCGAGCGGCTGACCGTCAGCACGGCGATGGAAATGAACAGGCTGGAGCCGAAGTTGCGCATCAGGGTGAAGATAGCGGACCCCTCGGTGACCTGGCGGGCGGGCAGGGTCGAGAAGGCCATCACCGTCATCGGCGTGAAGGCGATCGACTGGCCGAGTCCGAGCAGGAAGTTGCCCCAGAACACGTCGGCGTCGGTGAGGTTGATGTCGAACTGGGCCATCCAGAAGCCCGCCCCGGCCTGGAGCGCCATGCCGCAGACGATGGCGAAGCGCGGGGCGATGCGGGTGAGCTGGGCAATGAACAGGAAGGCCGTCCAGTTGCCCACGCCGCGCGCGGCGATCAGCATGGCGATGGCATTGTCGGGATAGCCGCGCAGGTCGTGGAACAGGGTCGGGAACAGCACGATGCTGACGAAGTTCAGCATGCCCATGATGAAGGCGAGCAGGATGCCGATGGTGAAATTGCGATCGAGCAGCAGGCGCGGATCGAGGAACGGCTCCGGCACCGTCAGGCAATGCACGACGAAGACCCAGAGGGCCAGCGCCCCGATGAAGGCGAACAGCATCATCTCCGTCGATTCGAACCAGTCGAGCCGGTGGCCGCGGTCCAGGATCAGCTGCGCGGCCGCCATCGCGATGGAGAGCGCGATGAAGCCGATCCAGTCGAATTTCACCGGCATCCGCGCCGTGTGATCGCGCAGCGCGAACCAGATGCAGACCAGCGCGCAAATCCCGGGCGGGACGATCATGAAGAAGGCGGCGCGCCAGTCGTAGGCCTCCGTGACGACGCTGCCCAGGATGGGCCCGAGCACGGGGCCGAACACCGCGCCGACACCCCACATCACCAGCGCCATCGGCTGCAGATGCTTGGGAAAGGTCGCGAGCAGGATGGCCTGGCCAAGCGGCATGATAGGGGCGCCGAACGCCCCCTGCGCCACGCGGGCGAGGATCAGGGTCTCCAGGCTGTTGGCGATGCCGCACAGCAGCGAGGTGACGGTGAAGCCCAGCACCGTGAAGAACATCAGGTTGCGCCAGCCCAGCCGGCTCGACAGCCAGCCCGTCATCGGCGTGGCAACGGCGGTCGCAACCAGATTGAGGGTGATGACCCAGGAAATCTCCTCCTGCGTCGCCGATAGGTTGCCGCGCATCTGCGGCAGCACCAGGTTGGCGAGCGTAATGGTCATGCCGAACAGCATGTTGGCGAGCTGGACCATCAGCAGGATGAGCCACTGCCGTCCACTGATCGTGAAGAGGCCGCCCTTCTCAGCGATGGCGTTCATCCCGGCATGTCGTTCTTATTGTCGTTAGGTCAATCATTCGGCAGGACGAGGTCGAATGACAGGGATAAGCACGCAGGGCAGGCCTGCATGCTGCGCTGCAGAAATCGCCGGACGAAAGGCGCTGCCGCTCTACTCCGCGGCCGCGAGCTGAGGACGGGGCAGGCCGGCGATTTCCTGGATCAGCTTCTTGGTGAGCGCCCGGCCGAACGAGGCATGTCCTTCGGCCACGACGGTGAAGGCGCCGGGGCCGCCGATGACGTTGTCCTGGAAGTATTTCTCGAGCCCGCCCGGCGGATTCGTGTGATCCGGGCGGAACGATTCGGCGAGCGGTGTCAGGATCACCAAGGCATTAATGACGATGTTCTTCGCCACGGCCTCGTCGCGGGCGTCGGTGACCGAACGGCCGGATACGTTGTTGCCGTCGCCGGACACATCGATGACGCGCCGCTCCGAGGCGAACGGCGCGCGCTCGAGCTGGCTCACGGCGAAGTCGATGGCGCTGCTGATCGAGGTGCTGCCGGAAAACGATCGCGGCGCCTCGACCAGCCTGTCGCCGAAGCCGCGCGCGGCGGCAGCGTCTCCGATCACCATCCAGTCGATGACGATATTGTGCTGCCCGGCCGTCGCCCATTCGACGAAGCACACGGCGATGCGCCGGTTCGGGCCCGACGTGATCGCCCTCACCACGTCCGGATGCGTGACGGCGGCGGCTGCGCCCTCGCGCTGAAGCTTGAACTTGGGCGCGGTCACGCTGCGTGAGACGTCGGCAGCCAGCACCAGCAGCATGTCGACGGGTTTCGCCGCCCGCGTTCCCGTCGGGACAACGGGCGCCGCAAGCGCCAGCACCAGACCCAACAGCGCCGCGATCCTCTTCATCGCATGGCGCCTCAGTAACTCGGCTTGGTCGAGAACGGCGTCAGCTGCAGCTCGTGCGTCCAGACCGAGCGATCCTGGGTATGCAGGTAGTAGAATGCCTCGGCGATCTTCACCGGGTTCATCACCTGCTCGGGGTTCTGCCGGGCGCGCGGCAGGGCGTGCGTGCCGGGCGAATCGATCAGGCCATCGATCACCACGTTGGCGACATGCACGCCATGCTCGGAATATTCCTCGGTGAGCACCTGCGCCAGCGTGCGCATCATCACCCGCGGATAATAGAGCGACTGCCCCGTCATCCGCTTGCGCCCACGCAGCGAGCTCGAATTGTTGGAAAAGAAGAACGAGCCCTCGCCGCGCTTGCGCATCGCCGGCAGCACTTCCTTGGCCACGAGGAAAGGGCCGCGGCTCGCGATATGCTGGGCAGTGTCGAACATTTCCACCGGGATATGTTCGAGCAGCTCCTTCTCGGGCGGCAGGTCGCGGCCTTCGAGATAACCCGCGTTATAGACCAGGACATGCGGATCGCCCGCCTCGCTCCGGATCGTGGCGAAGGCCGCGGCGACCGACTCCTGCTTGGAAAGATCGAGCTCGACGGTCGTGCAATCGCCGCCTTGCGCCCGGATCGCCGCGGCGAGGCCGGCCGCATTGGCCGCACTGCGCGTCGTCAGCACGACGAAGAATCCCTCGGCCGCGAACTTCTGGGCAATGGCACCGCCGATGCCCCAGCGCACGCCGACCGGCAGGTCACTGTCGTCCACCGCCTTGCCATGGACCAGTTTGGTGTTGCGCCCATCGGACTGCCATTTCGACGTGGCGCCCACGACCACCGCGACCGGCTTGCCCTTGCTCTTGCTCCCGGGATCTTTGGCCATCTTGTGTTCCCTCTTCTGGTCGTGATGTTCGCCTGGACACTGTCAGGGGAGATATTGACCCAAATCAAGATTGCGGACCAAGGCGTCTCTATTTTGGCCGCATGAGTTCCACCGAAGCCCCGACCACAGCCGCCCGCCCGCCGACCCCGTACCAGCTGGTTGGCGGCGAGGCGATGGTCCGGCGCATTGCCGATCGCTTCTACGACATCATGGACAGCACCCCCGAGGCCGCCCGCATTCGCGCCCTGCACGCGGGCGATCTTTCCGCCGTGCGCGACCGCCTGTTCGAATTCCTGAGCGGCTGGCTGGGCGGCCCGCCGCTCTACTTCCAGCGGCCGGACCACAAGTGCATCATGTCCGCGCACCGGCCCTTCGCCATCGGCCCGGCCGAGCGCGACGAATGGATGATGTGCATGCGCCGGGCCCTGGAAGACTGCGGGGTGCCGGCCGAAATGCGGACGCCCCTCGATGCGGCGTTCCTGCGCCTGGCCGAGGCGTTCCGAAACCGCTGACACCAATCTTGCTGCAATCCGGTCAGCCGGGCGCCCGATTGACAGGGTGACGGCGCGTCGGCTGCGCGCCTATGCTTTGACGGCAAGAAGCCCTCTCCGCGTGCGTACCGTTTCCTGACGTCCAGACCGACCAGGAGGTGCTCGTGGCTACAGCCGTTCTCATCGTTCGGGCCAGACTGAACAACCTGTCCGACCGGCGGAAGTTCGACGATTGGTACCGGACCGAACATCTTCCATCGGCGCTCCGCGCCTTCCGGGCGCAACGGGCCTGGCGCTGCTGGAGCCGGACCAATCCGCTGGTACATCTGGCACTCTACGAATTCCCCAGCGTCGAGGAGGCCGAGGCCATCCTCGACTCGGAAGCACTGGCCGGCCAGATCGCCGAGTTCGACCACTTCTGGGGAACCGAGGTCACGCGCACGCGCGAAATCGTCGAGGTCGCAGAGGAACTTTCCGCAGCCGCTCATTGAGCAGAATACTTCCGCGCGCAATCACTCCTGGGGATAGCGCCAGGGCTTCGCCGGCTGGGCGGCGCCCTCGTCGATGGTCCATTGCGGGATCGCCAGGCCCGGCGCCACGTCGCTGAACACCATGCGCACCCGCGTGCCGATGCCGACGCGGCGCACCATGTCGGGCGGCGCCAGCTTGCCGTCCGGTGTCGTGAGGTTGCCGACGACGCGCAGCGACTCGTGCTCGGTCGGATGGCCCTTCTGCGTGTCGAGGTCGACCAGCAGGATCAGGTACGGCGTGTGCGCCTTGAAGGCCGGCTGGATGGCGTGGTGGACCTCGCTGTAGGAGTGCACCTCGCCCTTGCCTTCGACCTTGACCCAGTCGGACCTGGGACTGGCGCACCACGGGCACGCCGTGGTCGGCGGATAGCGCAGCAGGCCGCAGATGCCGCACTTCTGCAGATGGAAATCGTGCGCCGCGCAATGCTTGAAGTAGGCCACGTTCTCGACATCGAGATCGTTGAGGTCGAGTGGCATGCCGAGATAGGTCGCTTGTGTCGCCATGGTCCGCCCCCTACTCGTTCCGCATGACCATGGCCGACCCGGTGCCCGGATTGGCCCAGCCCATGTTGGCCGACACCTCGCACTTCTTCACCTGGCGGCAGCCGCCCTCGCGGTAGTCGTAGGTGTGGCGGCGCTTGCCGTCGGGCCCCATGGGACAGGAATCATCGGCGTCGTGGCGGAGCTGGCGCACGTTCTCGATCACCATGTTGAGGCCGTGCGTATAACCCTCGCAGAGATGGCCGCCGCTGGTGTTGTTGGGCCGCCGGCCGCCGAGTCGGATCGTGCCGTCGCTGACGTATTGCCCGCCGTCGCCCTTCTTGCAGAAGCCGTAATCCTCGAGCTGCAGCATGGTGGTGAAGGTGAAGGCATCGTAGGAGCCCGTGATGTCGACGTCCTCGGGCCCGACGCCGGCATTGGGCCACAGGATCTCGCGCGCATACTTGCCGGCGACGGTGGAGATCGGCCCGTGCTGGTAGTGCATGTCGGTGCGCGGCTTGTTGCAGCGCCCCACCACGCCCCGGATCAGCGTCCGCGGATGGCGACAATCCCGGGCGCGCTCGGCGCTGGTGACGACCAGGGCCGTGCCGTTGTCGGTTTCGACACAACAGTCGAGGAGATGCAGCGGCTTGCAGATGATCCGGCTCTTGAGCACGTCCTCGACGGTGAAGCGCTGCTTGTAGAAGGCCTTGGGATTGTTCGAGGCGTGCTCGGAATGGATCGCCTTCACCGCGGCGACCTGCTCGGGTCGCGTGCCGTAGTCGTACATGTGGCGCATGAAGGTGAGGCTGAACATCTGGCCGGCGCTCTGCCAGCCGTAGGCGCGGCTGTGCAGCATGTCGCCCGAGACGGGCGCCACCGCGCGTGCGCCGGTGCCGCCGATACGGACCTGGCTAAAACCGTTCATGGCGCGGAAGATCACCACGACCTTGCACATGCCGGCCTCGATCAGCCCCATCGCCATGCCGACCAGTGCCTCGGTCGAGGAGCCGCCGCCGAACACGTCCATGTAGAAGTTGGGCCGGATGCCGAGATCGCCGGCGATGAAGGTGGAGAAGGTCGAATCTCTGGACTGGTAAGACAAGATGCCATCGACGTCGGACGGTTTCAGGCCGGCATCCTCGATGGCGTTCCTCACCGCCCAGGTGCCGAGCGCGCGCGTCGTCTTGCCTGAGCCGCGCGTATAAGTCGTCTCGCCGACACCGACGATGGCGTACTTGTCGCGCAGATGTTTTGGGCTGGTGGCATCGGTCTCGGCCGGCATCGTCATGGCGTTCCCCTTCGATGGCGCGCAGGACGCCACGATACGACGGTGTCGGGAAGGCGTCTGCCCTCTCGCGCCGCCGAGCCGCATCGCGGCTTTGGTGCCGACGGCGTGGTATAGGGCCTGCCCCGAATGGCATGATCGGCCACCTAACAAGGATGCGTCGGATGGCTGATGGAATATTCGCGGGCCTCAGGGTCATCGATTGCGCGAGCTGGATCGCCGGGCCGGCAGCGGCAACGATCCTCTCGGACTTCGGCGCCGAGGTCATCAAGATCGAGCCGCCGGGCGCCGGCGATCCGTGGCGGGCGTCGGCGCCGGTGCCCGGCAAGGTCACGGACTACTGGTGGCAGTTGACCGCCCGCAACAAGCGCAGCCTGGCCATCGATCTCAAGCACGCCGAGGGGCTTGGCGTTCTCAACCGCCTGATCGGCTCGACCGACGTCTTCATCACCAACTTCCCGCTTCCGGTGCGCGAACGCCTGAAGATCGCCGCCACCGACCTGCTCGCGATCAACCCGCGCCTCGTCTATGGCTCGATCACGGCCTATGGCGAGACCGGCGAGGAGGCGGCCCGGACCGGCTTCGACGCCACCGCCTACTGGGCGCGCACGGGACTAATGGACATGGTGCGGGCCAACACCGAGACCGAGCCGGTGCGCTCCATGCCGGGCATGGGCGACCACCCGACGGCGACGGCGCTCTATGCCGCCATCGCGACGGCGCTCTACCGGCGCGAGCGCACCGGATTGGGCGGCGTCGCGCAGACCTCGCTGCTGCAGAACGGCCTGTGGGCGAACGGCTGCTTCGTGCAGAACCGCTTGTTCGGCGAGCACGTCCGGCACCGACCGCCCCGGACCGAGACGCCGAGTGCGCTCGCCAACCACTATCGCTGTCGCGACGGACGCTGGTTCCTGATGGCGCTGCACAACGAGGCGCGTCAGCTGGCGAGCTTCCTAAAAGCGATCGACGCCGAGCATCTGGCTCAGGATGAGCGCTTCGCCACCCAGCTGGCGCGGCGCGCCAACCACAAGGCATTGACCGAAATCCTCGACGGGATCTTCGCCCGGCGCGACCTCGCGGCCTGGAAGCCGATCCTCGAAGCGGCCGGCGTCACCTTCGGCGCCGTGTTCACCGTCGACGAGGCCGCCGACGATCCGCAGTCGCGCGAGATCGGCGCCCTGGTTCCCTTCGCCGACGGCGCCGGCCTCACCGTGTCGAGCCCGTTCCACATCGACGGTGCAACCAAGGTCGCCCCGCGCCGCGCGCCCGCGGTCGGCCAGCATTCGGAAACGGTACTGCGCGATGCCGGCTACTCGGCCGACGAGATCGGGCGGTTGAAAGCGCTCGGCGTACTACAGCAGTAGCTCATTTTCTTCCCCTTCGCGGACTCCGCGAAGGGAAAGTGCCCTCGTCTTACGAGGGCGATGGGGTCATGACCCCCTCCGGCCTACGGCCACCTCCCCCGAGACGGGGGAGGAGTCATCCATGCTGGCGGCGCTTCAAGGCGCGCAGGTCGATGATCCCTGGCAGGGTGCGCGGATCGGTGCCGGCGGGATAGATACTGTGCTTCTGGATCTTCTGCGTGCCGGTGGTGGGCAGGCTTTGCACGATGTGGACCCAGCCGGGCGGCTTGTAGTAGGCGAGGCGCTCGTTGCAATGGTGGAACAGCGTCGTCGCCGCCTCGTTCTCCGCCATCTCGCGCTTGAGCACGATGCAGGCCAGCACCTCCTCGTCGCGCATCTCGTCCTTCACCGCCATCACGGCCACCTGCTGCACGTCGGGATGCGTGAGCAGCACGGCCTCGACCTCGGCCGCCGCAATGTTCTCGCCCGAGCGACGGATGATGTTCTTCTTGCGCTCGACGAAATGCAGCATGCCGTCCGGCCCGCGCCACACCACGTCGCCGGTGTGGAACCAGCCGCCCTTCCAGGCGGCTTCGGTCGCCGCCTCGTCCTTGAGATAGCCGGAGAAGCAGCCGCGGCGCGGTGTCTCCGCCGAGTGGCGCACCAGCATCTCGCCGGGCTGGCCGTCGGCGACGTCGCGATCGGCGTCATCGACGACGCGAACTTCTACACCCGGCACGGCGCGACCGAAGGCGCGCGTGCCGACCTGACGCGGCGGGGCGGTGTCGCCCAGCACGCGCACCATCTCCGTCATGCCCCAGAGCTCGATCATGGGAAAGCCGAAGCGCTGCTCGAAGGCCGCGTGCAGCTCGGGCTCGATGCCGGCGCCGATTCCGAAGCGGACCTTGTGGCGCCGCTCATACTCGCCGGGCGCGAGCTTCAGCAGCACCGGCGCGATCACTCCGAGATAGTGAACGATGGTGGCGCCGGTCTCGGCGACCTCCCGCCACCAGCGCTGCGGATGGAAGCGATCGGGCTGGATCTGGCAGTTGCCCGTCAGGATGGCGCCCATCAGCGACACGACGCCGGCGTTCGCATGATAGAGCGGCAACGGATTGTAGATGCGGTCTTCGCCCGTGCGCAGCCCGGCCACGCCGCCAAGAGAGGCGTACCAGGCACCGCAGGCCACCTCGTAGCCATGGGACAGGACGCACCCTTTGGGACGGCCCGTCGTGCCGGAAGTGTACAGAATGCTGGCCGGCGTCTCGGGGACGGGTCGCGTGTCGCGTGCCGGGTGCGCCACCTTCTCCAGCGATCCGGCAATCTCCTCCGATACGACCACGCGCGGCCGGTGCACGCTCTGCGCCAATGCCTCCCCGATCGACGCCTGTCGCGCCCCCAGGGTCAGGACGAGGTCGGGTTCGCTGTGGTCGATGAGATAGGCGATCTCGGCGGCGCGGTAGTCCGGATTGATCGGCACGCAGCAGACGCCGATGGTGTTGAGCGCCAACGTGTGAAGCACGTGCTCAGGCCGGTTCTCCAGCAGCGTCGCGACGCGGTGGCCGACGCCGTAGCCCGCCCGCCGGTAGAGTCCCGCCAGTTCCTCGACGCGTTGGCCTGCCTCGCCGTACGACATTTCGAAGCCCGACGGCAGATAGCCGCGCTCTTCGTTGGCCGGCACGGCCAGGAACGGACGACCGGCATGCGCGCCGACCGCCGCGGCAAACGCCGCGGCGATGGTCGTATCGTCCCTGATCTCGGGCAACGCCAGCCTCAGGCCGACTTGGCCTTGAGTTCCGCCATTTCTCTCTTTACGCCCGCAAGCATGCAGGAGATGTCGGACGTCACCATCACCATGTCGAAGCCGCGCTTCAGCGCGCCGCCCGCGAAGGCGCCGCTGGCGCAGTGCATGACGCACTTGATGCCGGCCTTGTGCGCCGCCGCGAGGATCTTGTCGCAGGTCGCCATGTGCAGCGGATCGGGATTGTCGCCGCGCGGCGGCATGCCGAGCGCGAACGACAGGTCGGCCGGGCCGATATAGACGGCGTCGAGTCCGGGGGTGGCGCAGATCGCGTCGAGGTTGGCGAGGCCTTCCTTGGTCTCGATCATCGCCATGACGATGATCTCGTCGTTGGCGTTGGCCACGTAGTCGGAACCGCCATACTGCGCGGCCCGGATCGGGCCGTTCGAGCGGAAGCCGACCGGTGGGAAGCGGCAGGCGGCCACGGCGGCGGCGGCTTCCTTGGCGTTGTTGATCAGCGGCACAATGATGCCGTAGGCGCCGAGATCGAGCGCCCGCATGATGTCGTTGGGATTGTTCCAGTTGACGCGCACGAACGGCGTCACGTCGGTCTGCGAGATCGCCTGCAGCATCGACAGCACGTTGTTCCATTCACTGGTGCCGTGCTGGAGGTCGACGCAGAGGGAGTCGAAGCCGCCCTGACGCGCCATCACCTCGGCGGTGAAGCTGTGCCCGACGGACAGCCAGCCCATCGTCGCGGTCTTCTTTTCACGCCACATTTGCTTGATTTTATTCGGTCGCACGGTCGTCCCCTCCTGGTGGATTGCTTGACGTGACAATGCCCCTTCTCCTGACAGACCGCCAGAGAAGGCCGCGATCGGCCAGTTCCGAAGGGCGGTCCACTGCAACTTGACCGGTCGGAAGTGGCGGTCGAGGGTCGGGCAATGTCCGTTGCCACGCCCGCCCTCCCCGTCCGAGCCGAGCGCCTGTGGGCGGCGCTGCTGGCGGCGACGCTGATGAACCTGCCCCTGGGATCGGTCTACTCCTTCAGCGTGCTGCTGCGCCCCATCGAGCAGGAGCTGGCCATCCCGCGCTCGGCGCTGTCGCTCGTCTTCGGCCTGTGTACGGTAGGCTTCACCGTGGGCTCGGTCGGCGCCGCCTTCCTCTATCGCGTGGCCCCCGCACCGGTCCTCGTGCTGGCGAGCGCGCTGGTCGCCGCCGGCGGCATCGCGATGGCGGCGACGGCGTCGGGGCTCACGCAATTGCTGCTGGGCTACGGCGTCGTGTTCGGCACCGGCGGCGGCGTGACCTACATCCTGCTGCAGCAGGGCGTGAACATGCTGGTGCGGCGGCGCCAGGGGCTGGTGAACGGCTACATCGTCAGCCTCTACCCGTTGGGCGCCATGATCGCGACGCCCCTCTTCCATGCCTGCAATGAAGCCTACGGCTGGCGCACGACGCTCTGGGGGCTGGCGGCCGTTCTGGTGGCGTGCGGCATCGCGGCGGCGCTGCTCGCCCGGCATGGCGGGGCGCGGCTGGTCGCCCCCGCGGCGACTGGCAGTACGACAACGGGGCCGGCGACGGGCCCGGCGATCCTGGGCCCGACCTTCTACAAGCTCTCGGCGACCTTCTTCCTCGCCGCCTCGGCCGGGCTGATGGTGCTGAGCCAGGCGCGCGAGATCGTAGCCGCCTATGGCGGGGCGGCAGCCCTGGCGGTGGCGGCCACGACCGGCATCACCGGCGCGATCGCGGCCGCGCGCATCAGCGGCGGCTGGCTGGTCGATCGCTTCGCGGTGCCCTACGTGATGTGCGCGGCGCACGGGCTGGCGCTGGGCGGCGGGCTGCTGCTCACGCTCCTGCCCTCGCCTCTCACCGCGTTCGTGGGGCTGGGGATGATCGGCCTCGGCTACGGCTTCGTCTCCGGCGCCACCGCCGGCGGGATCGGCCTCTACTGGCGGCCCGCCGACTATGGCCGCGTCGCCGGGCGCACCTACGTCGCCTGGTGCCTGGCCGCCGTCAGCCTGCCCGTCCTGGCCGGCTACCTGTTCGACATCACCCGCGAGTACAGCACCGCGGTGCTGATCGCCGCCGGTGCCAACATCGCCGGCATGGCGATGGCCCTCACGATGCCGCGACGCGGTTGGCGGGAGGGCGGCTGACCGCTCTGCTGGGCTCGCCTTTTTTGATTTGATCGACCAAATTCTGAGCCAGACTGGACGTGGTCCTGAACCACTGGAAGAGTGGGCACATGAGACGGCGCGATTTTGTCACCTTGCTCGGCGGAGCCGCTGTGGCTTGGCCGATCGCTGCGCGCGCACAGCAGCCGAAAAAACTTCCGAGGCTCTGTTTCCTGACATTCGATCCCGGATCATTGCAGTCGACGAGATTTGGCGCATTCTTCGAGGGATTGCGCGATCTGGGATATGTCCAGGGGCAATCGATACTCATCGACTATCTGACCGCCGATGGTCAGGCCGAACGCTATTCGGCCCTTGCCGCTGAATGCGTGCGCCTTGGCGCCGATGTCATAGCGACATCGACGACTCCGGCCACTCTGGTCGCGAAGAGCGCGACGCAGACCATCCCGATCGTCATGATCGGCCTTGGCGATCCTGTGGGGACCGGCCTGGTCGACAGCCTTGCCCGTCCCGGCGGAAACGTCACCGGGCTGTCCCAGATGTTTCCCGCACTCGCCGTCAAGCGGCTGGAGTTGCTGAGGGAGCTCGTGCCGCAAATCTCGCGTGTGCTCGTGCTGACGCATTTGTCCGACCCGGTTGCGGCATCCTCGGTGAAAGCCCTTGAAGAGGCGGCCCGCTCGCTCGGCATAAAGTTGCAAATCCGAGATATTCGAACTCCCGGCGATCTTCCCGCTACGTTCGAAGCGGGAGTGAAAGAACGCGCCGAAGGAGTGATCAACACCGGCGAGAGCATATTCGCGGTCAACCGCGCCCGTCTGGCGGAGCTGGCGGCGCGCCATAAACTGCCGGGCGTGTACCACCTGAGAGTCATAGCCGAGGCTGGTGGCCTGATGAGCTATCAACCGGTTTCGGCCTTGCAGCATCGTCGCGCCGCCGCCTACGTCGACAAGGTCCTCAGGGGCGCCAAGCCGGCCGACCTGCCGATCGAGCAGCCGACGCAGTTCGAGCTTATCGTCAACCTGAAGTCCGCGAAGGCGCTCGGCCTCACCGTGCCGCCGACCTTGCTCGCACGCGCCGATGAGATAATCGAATAACTGGGATCGCCGCCGGTGCCCAACATCGCCGGCATGGCGATGGCCCTCACGATGCCGCGAAGCGGTGGGCGGGAGGGAGGAAACTGATATCCAACGGTCTCTGGCTTTTGCCCAATTTTGTATGGGCTAGGCACCCAGCGCCCGAGCCGCGCTCAGAATCTCGTCGCGCGAGGGGAATTTTCCGAGACCGGCTAAGCCTTCGGCGCATTCGATGTTGGCCCAGCGGATCGTGCCGTCGCGGTCGATCAGGAATTGGCCCTTTAGCTGCGGCCACTGGCGTTCCATATCGGTCTGATCCGTCTGGTTGTCGGCATAGCCATCCATCTTTCCGACCGTGGCTGCCGCCTCTTGGACCGGCAGCGGCCTGGGGAACATGCCATCCGGATTGATGCGTATTTCTTCGAGCTCCTTCATCAGCTCAGGCGTTGGAGCGGGTTTGGGTACGCCGTAGGCGCGGTGGGTATTGAGGGCGGGATCGGCTGCCAGTCTCAGGCGCGTCGGCCGATACTTGAAATAGAGTCGGGCATTCTCAGGCGGCGTAGCCACCACACACAGCGTTTCGACGCCCGCCTCTTTGAGCGCCGGCTCGATCGTGGCCATCTGGGCAATCGACCGGCGGCAAAAGGGACACCACAGGCCGACGAACAGGGCAAGGAACAGCGGGCTCCTGCCGCGATAATCTTCCAGCGAAATGGTCCCCGTTCCATCGACGGCCGGAAGCGCGAACTCAGGCGCCTTCGCGCCGGGAGAAGCGGTTGATGGCGATGGGGTGGTGGCGGTCATGTGAAACCTCCGTCTACCGTCGGCCAAATTGAAATACTAACAGAGAAACGGCAAAACCAGCAGCGCGTCCGGCTCCACGCCAGCTCGTTCACACACCTGCTTGGCCTTCGCGAAGTAAAGTTCAGCCATTGCTTCGTTGCCGGCATCGAGATGAAGCGTAGCAAGGCCATCGTAGCAAGGGAATAGGAGCTGCGGCTCGCCAACTCGCTCGGCCAGCGCCAGCGCCTCCTGATAGGAGGCAAGGGCAAGCGTTTGATCGCCATGACATTGCCGGATCTGTCCAAGGACGATCAGGGGCACCGCGAGATGGTCGACTAGCCCCAACCGACGGTCGAGATCGATCGCCGTTTCCGCCGCCTCGATGCCTTCGGCCTCGCACCGATCGGTCAGCGCGCAATAGGCGACCGCGAGGTTGGCGTAGAGCCGTGACTGAAAGGCCAGATCGCCGACTTTCTTGGCAATCTCCAACCCCTTGAGACACGTTTCGATGCTGCGCTGCGGGTCGAGGGAGCTGTAGAGAACGCTGAGGTTGGTGTAGCCGCGGCAGGTCGCCTGCAGGAGATCGTGCGCCTGGGCGAGACTGATGCTTTGCAGGATCCGATCGACCGCCTCGTGAAGCTGGTCTGTCCGCGCCAGAGCCACGCCCAGAGTGTTGTAGGCCTGCGCCTGCAGCATGGCTTTTTCCCTGGTGCCCTCCTCGGTTTCGAAATCGGCGTGCTTCTTCGCCACTTCGGCAAGCGCCCGCTCCGCCCAGGCGATGGCATCGGCATTGTCGCCGGCGCGGAAAGCCAGCCGACCGATCTCCTGGTAGAGGTGCGCGCGCTCGATGGGATGCTCGTCCTCGCCAAGCTGCCCGATGCCGGCCGCAAAGCAGGCGCTGGCCCGCTCGCGTTGGCCGGCCTCCCAGTACAGCCCACCGATCTTGCGATGAAGCCGTGCGGCGCCTGCCTGGTCTTTTGCCGCCTCGAGTTCCCCGCAGACAGCCTCGTAGTGGGCCAGTGCGTCGGCATGCCGTCCGATGAGAGCGAAAACATCGGCCAGCCGCTCGCGCACGAGACGGATCTGGTTGCCGCAATCCAGGCAGGATGCAAGCGTGCGCAAGGCCCGTTCGTAGTGCCGGATGGCGTCTTCGTTGGCATACACGGCGCGCGCGCGATCACCCGCGGTCACCAGGTAGCGCGCGGCCTTTGTGCTGTCCGACGTAAAGCTCCAGTGATGGCCGAGCGCCTCGAGATCGCTCAGCCGCGACGGCGATGGGCCCACGGTGCGTTCGAGCGCGCGGGCAGCACGTTCGTGCAGCTCGCTGCGGTGCGACAGGAGCAGATTCTCATAGACGACTTCATGGACGAGAGCGTGTGTAAAGCGATAACGACGGCCGTCGTGGTCCTGACCGATGTCGCGCACGAAGTCGGACTCGACCAGATACCCGAGAGGCGCCGCCACATCGTCAGCGATTGCCCGCAGCATCGCTTCGTCGAATGTCATTCCGAGCACGGCCGCCGCCTGCAGCACGCGCCTCGCGGCGACGGAAAGCTTGTCGACGCGCGACAGCAGCAGGCCTTGGAGTGTCGTCGGGATGTTCGCCGTCTCGCTGCCTGCGGCGCATCTCCATCGATCGCCATCACGAACGAGCGCGCCCGAGGTCACGAGGCTGCGGACCATCTCTTCGACGAACAGCGGATTGCCTCCAGCCCGCATCGCGATGAGGTCGCGGATCCGGACGAAGTCCGGGTCCGCCGCCGGGCCGAACAGGCCGCTGAGGAAGTCCTGCGTTTCACCCAGGGAAAGTGCGGCAAGCCGGATGGCGGTTTGCGCGAAGCCGTCTATGGCCGGCAAACGGCAGTCCGGGCGATGCGCAAACACCATCATAAGGGAACGCGCCGCCAGGTGATCGGCGACGGCCCGCAGCAGGTCGATCGAGGCCGCGTCGGCCCAGTGGAAATCGTCGACGATGATCAGCAGCGGTCCCCGCTCGAGGCGGCGCTCGATCAAGGTGCGGCCGACAAACACGATCTGGCGCTTGAGCTGCTCGGGATCGACGTCGGGTGGACCCGCCTCCTCGACGCCGAGCAGATAGCCCAGGACCGGCGCCGTCGCCTGGACCATCTCGGGATGCGCGCCGAGCGCGCTCAGGCCCGCGGCAAGTTTCTGCCGCGCCACATCGAGCGAGTCGTCGGGTTTGACGTCGTAGCCTTCGCGGAACAACGCGGCGAACACGCCATATGTCGGCTCACCCAGCGACGAGCAATTCACCCGCCGTACGATCGTGCGGTCCAACTCGCCGCGCATTCCGAGCTGCGTCAGGAACTCCCCGACGAGGCGAGATTTGCCGGTGCCCGCTTCGCCGGCGAGGCTCACGCTCTGGGCGCGGCCGCTCTGCATGCGATCGAAGGCCGAGAGGAGCTGGTCCAGTTCCTTGGTGCGTCCCACCAGGGGAGAGTCGAGCCCGTGGACGGCCAGGCCGCGCGCGGACTGCGGTTCGGCCGACGCGCCCAGCAGCCGATGGACGACTATCGGCTCGGCTTTGCCGCGCAAGCTGACCTCGCCGGCGGGCTCGAACTCGAAGCGATGCCGCGTCAGAGCATGGGTAGAGGCCGCGACCAAGATGGCCCCAGGAACTGCAGCGCCGAGAAGGCGGGAGGCCGTATTCACGGCGTCCCCCGTTACATCATATGCGGCGCCCTCCCCATCACCCAGGCTGCCGGCCACGACAGGCCCGGTGTGCACGGAGATATGCAGGGTCACCGGCTGACCGAGCCGCGCTGCCCAAGGATCGTTCAGCGCTGCTGCGCGCTCCAGCATGTCCAGCGCCGCCTCGAGAGCACGCTGGGGATCGTCTTCGGAAGCGACCGGCGCGCCGAAGATGGCCAAGACGGCGTCCCCGAGGTACTTGACGACAAAACCGCCATAACGGGTGATCGCCTGACCAAGCGACTGGAACAATACGGTTTGGAAAGCGCGAACCTCTTCGGGATCAAGACGTTCGGAGAGTGAGGTGAAGCCGCAGAGGTCGGCAAACAGAACGGTCACCTGCCGTCGGTCGGCATCGGTCTGCCGATTCTTCTCACTCGTTGCGGGCTTTGCTGGCTCCAACGCCGGCGCCGACTTCGGGCGACCGCAGCGAGGGCAGAAAGTGAATTCCGCCAAAAGCTCGTAACCACAGCCAGCGCAGCCCATCAAGAGCCTCATCCATCCGCGCAGAGAGGAGACAACTTTAACACAGGAACTGGCAGCGATTGCCCATGATGATGTCCGCCAAGGACCGGCTGAGCCGTGCTCTGGCAGAGGGCTGACTATAGCGGCCCGCCGACTACGGGCCTGTCGCCGGGCGAACCCACGTCGCCTGGTGCCTGGCTGCCATCAGCCTGCCCGTCCTGGCCGGCTACCTGTTCGACATCACCCGCGCGTACGGCACCGCGGTGCTGATCGCAGCCTTCGCCAACATCGCCGGCATGGCGATGGCGCTCACGATGCCGCGACGCGGTTGGCGCGACGGCGGCTGACAGAGCATATTTGCCTGCCGACCGGAAAGGCCCAGAAGGAAGAAAAGGACCGACCTCATGACCCTCACGCTCGCGGATGCCAATCGCGTGATCGAAGGCGCCATCGAGAAGGCCAACCAGATTGGCGCGAAGATGAACATCGCCGTGTGCGACGCCGGCGGACGGCTCCTTGCCTTCCAGCGCATGGATGGCGCCATGTGGGCCGGCTCCTTCGGCAGCCAGGGCAAGGCCATGGCCTCGGCCGCCTTCGGACGCCCCAGTGGCGATCTGACGCCGCGTGCCGACCATCCGACCTTGCGCGGCATCGCCGCGGCCGAAGGCAACCACATGTTCTATGGCCAGGGCGCCGTGCCGATCTTCCGCCAGGGTGTCCTGATCGGCGCCTGCGGCGTCGGCGGCGGGACCGCACAGGAAGACGAGGATTGCGCCCGCGCCGGGGTCGAAAAGCTCTGACGTTGCTTCACGGAGAAAGCGATGCTGAGTTATATAAATGTCGGTGCGAACGATATTCCGCGCTCGGAGCGGTTCTATACGGCGGTCCTTGTGCCGCTGGGCTATGAGAAGGCCGAGCAGAAGGACGCGGTGACTTACACGCTCCCCGACGTTCCCGATCGCTTCAACAGTCCCACCGTCTATGTCACGAAGCCCTACGATGGGCGGGAGGCCACGGTCGGCAACGGCTCGATGATCGCCTTTCGGGTGCCGAGCCATGCCCAGGTTCGCGCCCTGCACGACGCCGGCATTGCGGCGGGCGGCACCGACGAAGGCGCGCCGGGCTTCCGCGCCCGGTACAGCAAGAACTTCTTCGTGGCTTATCTGCGCGATCCGCTGGGCAACAAGCTGGCGCTTTTCTGCACGGCGACCGATCGAGCAGCTTGAGACACCTAAGCCGAAACAGGCAGCGGCAGGTCGAGCGTCGTGGTGCGGCGCAGTTCGCGGCGGTGGGTCTTGTCGTCGAACGGCCGGGCGCGATGCATGGTGCAGCGATTGTCCCAGATCACGAAATCATGCGGCCGCCAGGCGTGGCGATAGAGGAAATGCGGCTGCGTGGCATGGTCGCTGAGGTCGCGCAGCAAGAGCCTTCCCTCCGGCACCGGCCAGCCCTCGACATGGGCGGCGTGCGAGGCGAGATAAAGCGCGCGGCGGCCCGAGGTGGGGATGGTGCGCACCAGCGGATGGACCGCGCCTTTCAGCTTGTCGGCCTCGTCCGGGCTGAAGTCGAAGCCGAGCACGTGGCGCGAATAGACGATGGAGTGATAGACGCTGAGCCCTTCGATCGTGGCGCGGGTCTCCGCGTCGAGCGCATCGTAGGCCGCGCGCATGTCGGCGAACTCGGTATCGGCCCGCACTGGCGGCACCACGCGCGCCGACAGCATCGAGTAGCGGCCGGGCGGATCGACGAACGAGGCATCGGTGTGCCACAGCCGGTTGGCGACCGAGGAGGCGCGCATGCGGTTGTTGGCGTCCCGGATCTTGCCGTCCTTGTCGACGTTGGAGACGTCGGCGATCGCCTCGTTGCCGAAGCGGTTGCTGCCGATGGCCGAGGAAGAGGTGCGGGCATGCAGCGTGCCGTCGAAACGCTGGGCGAAGTCGAGCTGCTCCTCGTTGGTGAAATCCTGGTCGCGGAACACCAGCACGGCGTATTTGTCCATGCCGGCGCGGATCGCCTCCAGCGATTCGCGATCGTGCACCTGGCGCAGGTCGATCGCGCCCACTTCGCCGGCGAAGACGGGCGTCAGCGGCTTGATGGTGACGGTCATGAGGTGCTCCCTTCGCGGAGAACGCGTAGGTCATCCTGATGGAAGTCCGCACGACAACCAACACGGATTTTTCGTCAGGCGAAGGCCCTCCTGCCGGCGAACCGCATCCTCACCGCGTCCTCCAGGAGCGTATCGGCTGTTCGACTACGCGGTCGGCGGCTTGCCGGCGTTGACCGCCAACTGAGCGGCGAAAGCCCGCTGGTAGGCGGGCCGCGCTTCGCCGCGGGCGACGTAGGCGGCCAGGTTCGGCGTTCCGTCCAGGATGCCCGACGGTTTCAGCCTGAGCAGCACCGACACCATCATCAGGTCGCCGGCGCTGAACCCGCCATCGAGCCAGTCGGCACGGCCAAGGCGCGCGGAAAGTTGTTTTAACCGGTCGCGGACCCGACCCTCGACCAGAGGCAGGCGCTCCTTGCTCCAGGGCTTGTCGCCCTCCAGAAGCCTGGCGTTTGCAAATTCGAGGATCGGCGGCTCCACCGTGCTGAGTGCTGCAAACATCCAGGTGATCGCGCGCGCCCGGGCACTCGCATCGCCATCGGAGTCCGACGGCAACAGGCCCGCATGGCGCTCGGCGATATGGAGCACGATCGCTCCTGTCTCGAACAGGGCGAGATCGCCTTCCTCGTAGGTCGGAATCTGGCCGAACGGATGAAGCGCCAGATGCGCGGGTTCCTTCATCGCACGGAACGACACGAGGCGAACCTCGTAGGGTTGGCCCACTTCTTCAAGCGCCCAGCGAACGCGCGTATCGCGTGCCAGTCCCCTGCCGCCATCGGGCGACCGTTCGAAGGCGGTAAGGATGATGGTCATTGGCAGGCTCCGGGTGATTGCATGATGCCGCGCCTTGAAAGCCCCGGCCCCCTGGCGCAGGCTCATGCTCGATGGGTATCTCGCCGGACAACTACCACGGAAACCAATGCTGACGGAACGCTACGGCCTCCCGCTCTCCACCACCGACGCCGCCGCGCGCGATGCCTACGTCGAGGGCGTAAATCTTCTCCTGACCGTCTACCCCGGCGCCGCCGCGGCCTTCGATCGCGCCCTCGCCACCGATCCGGGCTTCGCGCTCGCCCATATCGGCAAGGCCCGCACCTTCCATCTCGCGGGCAATGCTGCCGGCATGCGCGAGTCCCTCGCCACGGCCCTCGCCCTCAGTGACGGAGCCTCGGCGCGCGAAACCAGCCATATCGATGTCTTTCGCCACCTGTTCGCCGGCCAGGCCGTCGCAGCCCTGGCAGCGCTCCGCATCCATGTCGAGACATGGCCGCGCGACGCGCTGATCCTTAGCCTCGCCGCCAACCAGGGCGGGTTGATCGGCATGTCCGGCCTGCCCGGCAGGGAACAGGGCCTCATCGATTTTCTCGAGCCCCTCGCCCCGCACTACGGCGAGGATTGGTGGTTCGAGGCGCATTACGGCATGGCGCTGTCGGAAATCGGCCGGCACGACGCGGCGCGCCCCAGGATCGAACGTTCCCTGGCCCAGTTCAGGCGCAACGCCTATGCCGCCCACGCCTTCGCCCATCTCTGTTACGAAACCGGCGAGCGCGACAGCGGCATCGAATTCATGCGCGACTGGCTGCCGCTTTACGATCGCGGCGGCGGGTTGTTCGGCCACCTGAACTGGCACCTCGGCCTGTTCGAATTGCACGCCGGCCATCTGGACGCGGGGCTTCGCCTCTACAACGACGCCTTCTGCGCAGACGATCATCGCGGTGCGGTGCATCAGAAGCTCTCTGATTCCGCCTCGTTCCTGTGGCGCTCGGAACTGGCGGGTCACCCCCGCGATCCCGCGCGCTGGGCGACGCTCCTGGACTACGCACGCGCGAAAATTCCCCGCCCGGGCTTTTCCCTCGCCGACTGGCACGTGGCGCTCGCGTTTGCCGCCACAGGTGATGACGCCGCGTTAGAAGGCTGGATCCAGGGCATCGAGGCGCTGGTGAAGGCGGGCCGCTATCCCTCCGGCGCCACCATCCCCGCCGTGGCGCGCGCCTTCGCCGCCTTCCAGCGGAAGGACTATGCCGCGGCCATCGACCTGATCGTGCCCATGCTGTCTGAGCGGGAACGCATGGGCGGCAGCCGGGCGCAGGTCGATCTGGTGGAGGCGACGTTGCTGCGGGCGTATCTCAACGCCGGACGCGTGGCGGAGGCCCGGCATCTGCTCTCGGACCGGCGCCCGGGCCCGGCGATGCTTCCGGTCGCGGGACTTGAGCAGGGTGTCGCTGCTCAAAGTTGACGGGGGACGCGCGCGTCAATGCGATCAGCACCGGGGGGCGGTGCGGGTACGGTAGCCGTCGTAGTACTGGCTGCCGCAGACGACCTGCTGCTGGACGACGTCGTCGCGATACCCGTTCTGGCCGCGGTTCGTCACGGTCACCGTGGTATAGCGACGGCCATCGGCCTGGTTGTACCAGACCTGATTGCCCGGCTGATTAGCGTAGCCGTACGGCGCAGGCTGCGAATAGCCATAGCCATATGGAGCAGGCGCGGGACCGTAGCCGCTGCCGTAGTACGGATTGTAGCCCGTCGCCGCCGGCTGATAGGAGCCGCGCGGTGCGGCAGTGCCGTCGTCCTGGCACGCCGCCCCGGTGATGCCGATGGCCGCAACGAGCATCAGTTTCGGAAAGAGCCTCAACATGGCGATTCCTCCAAGCCAGGAAGTGAAGTTCCCCAACTCACTCGATGATTCTGTCCTTCTCAAGACGAACAACGGCCTGGGAAGCGAATAGGTTCCCGTCAGCCGCTTATAACCAGGGTTTTGCGGCCTTCAGGAAATCCGCGCGGTCGACAGCGATCGGGCCTCTTCCGACAGCAGCGCCACATAGCCCTTCAGTTTCGATCTCACGAAGCGGGCGAGCGGGATCGTCAGCGTCAGGGAGCCGACCGGCCGCTCCTCGGCGAGCCCGATCGGCACGGCAATGCCGACCGAATCGGGCAGCTTCTCGCCGCTGCTGAAGGCGAAGCCCTTGCGCCGGGTGGACTCGATCAACTCGGCCAGGGTGCGGCCCGACGGGCGCCTGCCCGTCAGCGGCGACGGTCGCGGCGCGGCGCACAGGCTCGCGCGCAGCGAGGGCGGAAGGAACGCCAGGATGGCGAGCCCCGACGCGCCGCACTCCACCGGGGCAGGCTCGAACAGCGCGATGCGGTAGCGCAGCGAATGCGGGCTGTCGCACTTGGCCGTGTAGGCGGCCATGTGCCGGTCCGCGGGATGGTCGGGCAGGTATTCGCAGAACATCGAGGTCTCGCCGGTTTCGGCCGTGAGCCGGTCGAGCGCCGGCTGGCACAGGCTCGCGAAGGAGGTGTTCTGCGTGACCAGGCTGGCGACTCGCAGGAACTGCAGGCCGAGCCTGTAGCGCCGTTGCGTGGCATCCCGCTCCACGAAGCCCGCGCCGCGCAGCAGGTCGAGCAGGCGGTGCGACGTGCTGGTGGGCAGGCCGAGCGCGGTGGCGACATCGGTCACGCCGACGGAGCCGCCGGCCTCGGCCATGACCGTCAGCACCGCAAGCGTGCGCGCCACCGTGCCCCCAGTGTCCATTCCTGGCGTGTCTGCTCTTGTTGACAACGATCCGCAGCCCTTGCGATAGTTTCGGGAACAAATCCCGCTCACCGGAATATAGAGGCGTGCAACCGCCCGCGTCAACGAGGAGGAGACGATCCATGGGTGCGTTGCCGGCGGACAAGGTCGCGCAGTGGAAGCACGACGGGTTCCTGTCGCCGTTCCCGATGCTCGACGCGGCGGAACTGGAGGCGTGCCGGCAGGGCCTCGCGCGCTACGAGGCGTGGCTCGGCGCGCCGGTCAACGCCCATCCCGAGATGAAATGGCGGACGATGCCCTATCTCCTGATGCCGTGGGCCGCCCGGCTGGCCCGCGACCCGCGCATCCTCGACAAGGTCGAGGATCTGCTGGGGCCGGACATCCTGATCTTCACCAGCACCTTCTTCATCAAGGAGCCGCACTCGCCCACCATCGCCGCCTGGCACCAGGACTCGACCTACTACGGGATCGAGCCCCGGGAAGAGGTCACGGTCTGGATCGCGCTCACCGAGGCGAGCGAAGCGGCCGGCTGCATGGACGCGCTGTCCTTTAGCGGCAAGCCGCGCCAGCTCAGCCACGTGTCGCGGGTCGTGAAGAACAGCGTCAACCGCGCCGGCCAGGTCATCACCGAGCCGCTCGATGACGGCGCGCCGGTGCCGATGCCGCTGAAAGCCGGCTGGTTCTCGATGCATCATGGGCTCTGCCCGCACCGCTCCGGACCCAACACCTCGTCGCACCGCCGCATCGGCCTGGGGCTGAACTACATCCCGGCCCACGCCCGGCCGGCCGGTTCGGTCCGGCAGGCAGCACTTCTCGTCCGCGGCACCGATCGCCACGGAAATTTCGAGCCGGCCGCCTGGCCGAAGGACGAGCTGGGCGAAAACGAAGTAAAAATGCACGAACGCACCGTCGGCCTCTACCGCGACGGCTATCTCGAGGAAGAGGCAAAGCACGCGAAGCGCTCGGCCAATGAAAACACCACCTCACCCTGAGGAGCATCGCGCAGCGATGCGTCTCGTCGGGCGGAGTAACCTCCGCCCTGGGGTGGGAACGAGCACCTTGTCTGCGGCCCATCCTTCGAGACGGCGCTCCGCGCCTCCTCAGGATGAGGTTGGGTTTTTTGAGGAAGGAAACGTCACAATGAAACTTTGGAAATCGATCGCAGCCGCACTCCTGCTCCTGTGCGGCACGGTAACGGCGCAGGCGCAGGACTATCCGAACCGCCCCATCACGCTGGTGGTGCCGTTCGCCGCCGCCGGGCCGGGCGACATCATCGCCCGCCTCGTGGCGGACGCGATGCGGCGCAGCCTGGGGCAGGAGGTCATCGTCGTGAATGTCGGCGGCGCCGGCGGCACGATCGGCACCACCCGCGTGGCCCAGGCCAAGCCCGACGGCTACACCATCCTGCTCGGCCACGTCGGCCAGTCGACCATGAGCAGCCTCTACAAGTCGCTGCCCTTCGACCCGGTGGAGAGCTTCGAGACCATCGGCCTGATCACCGACGTGCCGATGACGATCGTCGGCAAGCCCGGTTTCGCCCCGAAGGACATGAAGGAGCTCGTCACCTACGTCCGCGAACGCCCCGACAAGATCAACTACGCCCATTCGGGCCTGGGCTCGGTGGCGCATCTGTGCGGCCTGATGTTCATGAGCGCGACCAAGACCAGGATGACCGTCATTCCCTACAAGGGCGGCGGCGAGGTCATGAAGGATCTGCTCAGCGGCACGATCGACGTCTACTGCGAGCCGGCCACGGGCACGACCGCCAATATCCAGGCCGGCAAGATCAAGCCCTATGCCGTCACCACCAAGCGCCGGGTGGCGACCCTGCCGGACGTGCCGACGACGGCCGAGGCGGGCTTCCCCGAGATCGGCATCACGACGTGGTACGGTCTCTACGCGCCCAAGGGCACGCCGGCCGCCGCCATCGACAAGCTCGCGGGGGCACTGCAGGGCGCCCTCAAGGACGACAACGTGAAGACGCGCTTCGCCCAGCTCAGCATGGAACCCGTGTCGCAGGACCAGGCGACGCCGGCCGCGCTCGCCGCGAAACTCAAAGCGGAAGTGAAGTACTGGTCGGCGCTTCTCAAGGAAGCCGGCGTCAAGCCGGAATAGGCGCGGTGACGGGCGAGGCATCGGGGATCGGCGAGCGCGGCCAGCGCCTGGCGGACGCGCTCGCGGCCGCCGGCGCAAAATCGGGGGCTTACTTGACCGCCAGCAGCTCGACGTCGAAAATCAGCGTCGCGTTGGGCGGGATGACTCCGCCGGCGCCGCGCGCGCCGTAGCCCAGTTGCGGCGGAATGATCAGGGTGCGCTTGCCGCCGACCTTCATGCTGGCGACGCCCTCGTCCCAGCCGCCGATGACCTGCTTCATGCCGATGGAAAACTCGAAGGGCGACCCGTGGTCCACGGACGAATCGAATTTCCGGCCTTTCGCCCCTCCTTCGGAGAGCCAGCCGGTGTAGTGCATGACACAGGTCTGGCCGGTCTTCGGGCTGGCGCCCGTGCCGACGGTCGTATCGATGATCTGCAGGCCGGAGGGGGTCGTCATGGTTTTTCCTTGGGGGCTTTTGCGTGAAGAGGTCGCGTGCGCATCAAGCGTTACATCGCCGTCATGCCGCCGTCCACGAACAGCAGGGCGCCGGTGACGTAGGAGGCATCGTCGGAGGCCAGGAACAGGATCGCGGCGGCGACCTCCTCGGCCCGTCCCGGGCGCTTCATCATGGTGCCTTTCGCCGCACTCGCGTTGTACTGCTCGACGGTTTCGCCCGCCGCCGCGATGCGGCGTGCATGGAACGGCGTGAAGATCGGACCTGGGCCCACGGCGTTCACGCGAATGCCCTCCGGCGAGTGGTCGGCGGCGAGCGCCCGCGTCAGGCCCGCGATCGCGGCCTTGGTGGTGTCGTACTGCAGGTTGCCGCCGCCGGCGACGACGGAACGGACGGAGGCGACGTTGACGATGGCCCCGCCCTTCTGCCGGCGCATCAGCGGAACCGCCGCCTTGGCACAGAAGGCGTAGCTCATCAGGTTGACGTTCAGGATCTCGTTCCAGCTCGCCGCACTCGCCTCGTCGATCTTCTCGTATTTGCGGATGCCGGCGTTGTTGACGAGGATGTCGAGGCGCCCGAACTTTTGCGCGGCGCCGTTGACGAAGGCGAGGCAGGCGGCCTCGGTCCCGACGTCGGCCTGCGTGAAGGCGATCTTGGCGCCGGCGGCCGCGAGCTCGGCCGCCACGCGCTGGCCGCGCTCGCCGTCCCGATCGCAGAACGCCACGCTTGCGCCCTCGGCGACGAAACGCCTGACCGTCGCCTCGCCGATCCCCGATGCCCCGCCCGTCACCGCCGCGATCTTGCCGTCGAGCCTACCCATGTCTCCCCTCTTTCATTGCATTGCGAAAACGCACAGTCACTATTGTAGCACCAATCCAGCGTGCATTGCCTTGTTGGCCTGGTGACCTCGACCAATTGGATCAGCATCATCTCATGGACAAAGTTTGCTCCCGACTGGCGATCTGCCTGACGCCAGAGTTTCTTGATATCGACGCCTACCGGCACACGTGTAGCCAACTCCGGAAGCATTCACAGGGCGAGATTGTCTACTTCAGAGCCAACCTCTCGTGCCGGTGGTAGAATTAGCGCGACCACCCGCAATAGCGGTGGGTGCTATTTCGAGGTGAACTCTTGCGCCTGTTCAGCGTTGTCAGACTCAAGTGGGGTTCGCTGGAAAGCGCAGTGCTGCACCGGCGCGTTCTCGCGATGGAACAATTGGCTTCGCTGAATAGCGCACTCTTGCGGCGACGCATTCTCGCAATGGGAAGAATTGAGTCCGCGTACTATGCGGGCTTGGCATTCTTAAGGCGTCATCGGACTGCAATGATGTGGGCAGCGGCAATCCTAGCCGTCTTGGCCTCGTGTTTCACGCTTCCATGGTTTCGACCGCGCCTCGTTCAATATTTCGAACAGATTTCCGCCGACCAAAGCGACAAGCTCTCCATCTTCCGTGCGCTGGTGGGAACCATCGGTGGTGCGTTAGTTGGCGCTACGGCAATCGCATTCTCTGTGGTCATGATATCGGTGCAGATAAATTTTGCGCGAATGCCTTATGGCCTGTTTCGTCGTCTCTCCTCTGATTTTATTTTGTTAGGCTACTTTGGGGGCACATTCATTCTAGCCTTCCTAGTGGCGGCTACAGCGCTCATTCCAGGAGACCGAATTGCGGAGGGTGTTCTCGTGGCCGGGTGGGGTTCAGCCCTATCATTTCTGTTGTTTCTTCTTGCCTATCGTAGAGCGCTCGAACTTATCAATCCTGTTTTTCAAGTTGGCTTGATTGTCAGCCATGCCACCAAGACTCTAAGGTGGTGGAGCAGACGCGCCACACGAGTAAAGGCGCTGATTGTCAACGAGACTTCAAACGGAAAACCTGCCTCGCATGACGTTTCGAGGGCGGGCTTTTTTCTGGCGAATCCCAATTGGTCGATAGAGGCGCGTCGTTCCATTGATCATGCTATTGCGTTTTCTCGGACCCACGGCGTTCTGGGCGATCACGAAGTATCTCGCGTGGCGTTGGTCGGGGTCGTCCAAATAAACGCGGCCTATATCGATGCGAAGGGGAAGACTTTCTTCACTCTTCTACCTTTTGGCGGCAGCCCGCTAGTCACGGATGAGTTTGTTAATTCGACGCTTGAACGCCTTCGGCAGCATCTTCGGGATGCGATTTCACGGAAAGACGAAACGGGAGTCGAGCTGGCCTTCCAGACGCTTTCCTCACTCGTAGTAATTTATAGTCGCATCGACTACGGAGACCGTCAGTCGGGCGGCAAATATCACGCGAAGCTTGTAGCCGGGTATTTGTGTGAAGGCGTGACGTCGACATTGCCTCATGACATGCCTGATGTGGTCATGAACGGTGTCCGCCAAATGGGCATAGCTGCGACCACGCTGTTGGCAAACGGTGACCCAAATGATTTTTTGGCCGTGGTCGAGAAGCTGACGCCGCTGGGCGCGGTCGGCGTCGCTCATGAGAAACTTAGACCGGTCACTATGACGGTCATGGAGCAATTAAAAGGCATTCTTTGCGGCCTTCTAGTTTCCAAATTTCACGACATTGGGTATGCCGCCAAGAGGATCAATGAAGGGATTGAACTACTAGTCACAATTTTCATCGATGGAGTACCTGACAAGGCGCTATCCGACACTCATGGAAGCAACCTTGGTCCGATTTATTCGCTTCGAGCGGAAGGGACTTTTCCCTACTGGTTGATGAAGGTTGGGAACGAACTTCTCACAACGAAGGCAGATGATCTGGCGGCAAGACGCATCGCGGATCATTTGGAAGATTGGTCGGAAGAACTCTTTCAGCGACATAAACCGGTCTTCGTCCTGGCAATTGAGAAGCGCTCAAATTTCACTGGCGACTTGATTTCGTGGATCGGCCATGTTTGCCGAACGCTCATGGCAGTCTCTACTTCCGATTCATGCCGGCCTCATACTGCAGAATCGTTGAAAAAGAACGCCCGCAACTTAGTGTCAGTGTTGTCATGGGTGCCAGACGACAACGCGTCCTTGGACTTCGTTGAGAACTACAGACTTGACGAAGAGCTATTCGAGATAGCCGAGGCAGCTATCCATCGCTCGTGCGCGGAAGTGTTCGATGCGGCGGAACGTGTGTTGATGGAATTGACCTTTGGTCGCGGTCACCAAAATCGCTGGTCAGGCGCGGAAGATGCGATCTGTGCATTTGCTACGCTTGCGTTAATGAATGTCGACGGGGCTGGCGAAATGGGTCTGAAAGGTGCGTTAACCAAGAGACTTTCTAAGACGCCCCTGTTCGCGGAGGGTGATCGAGACAGCGTCGCAAGCGCCGTCCGAACCCGTGCCGAAAATTTTGCTTACGATGATTATGTTTCGTCTCGAATTGATGTCGCCATGAGGCGCGTGGACCGCGCAAGACTTGAGCGCTTGTTACTCGAAATCGCGGATATTATTTCGCCGTCAACGCTGCCTGCCCCCAAATGAGCGACGCGCTGTTAACCTTCGTCTGGTACCCGATTTTGGTGCTGGTCCTGTTTTGTGCCGTTCTCCACCTATTGCTTGTATCGCCATGGCTCCCTTGGAATCCACGGCCGCAACTATGGTGGAAGAAGACGGACTATCTTTGGCTGTTTCTTACTTGCTTCTCGATCTTGGGCTATGCCTATGCGTCGCAACGCTCTTACGCAGAGATAGCTTGGGAGAGTAATTTCAAGCAGCTTTTCAATGCCGAGCAACGCCTAAACGAAATGGCAGACAGCCTCGTTGGCCGACTTTGCGGAAACGTGGCGCGGCGAACGGAATTCTCCCCGCCGAATTTCGACGAGATCGTTGCTCAAACGAAACTAGCATGTGAGCATTCGTTGAAGATGAAAGCAGCAGTCTCTACCGTTCTTGAGCGCCGCAGCCGTGCTGTCTCATCTACCTTCGAGCCACCCGCCGAACTAACAGACAGGGTACACCTTTCCGACCAAAGTTTGGTACGTGACGCTTATCGCGAAGTCGTGCGTAGACAAGACGATGACGCTGGCTTGCGGAAGCTCAAGGACAAGGGTGCTGGAGAGCTACTGCTACTCTTTTGGGCGCCCTACATGCTGGCATTCGCTTTCGCGCTCCGAATAACCAGGGCAACGGCTGATGTCTTGTTCGAACGTGGACGCAACTAACTCCAATCTACGATACGCGAACCTGCCAGCCCGGCCACATTTTTAGGTAATAGCGGGCGCAAGTCGTTGGCGGAGCGTCCTTGACAGGAAACCGTCCGTTTCCTATATTTCCTGTCAGGAGGCACCATGAATGCGTTTTCCCTGACCTACCGCAACGGCCGCAAGTTCAGCCGCCGCCGGGAGCGCCAGATGGCGTTCCTGAAGGCGCTGGGCGAGACCGGCTCGGTGGCCCATGCCGCGGCCATCGTCGATGTCGACCGAACCACGCCTTATACCTGGCGCAACACGCTCCCCGGCTTCGCGTCGGCCTGGGAGGCGGCCCTTGCCGAGGCGGCGACCCGGCCGCGGCGGCGCGCCTATTTCGCGATGGCGCCCGACCGCATGAACGACCGCCAGCTCATGCATGTGCTCGGCAAGTTCTCCCGCCGTCACAGTCGCGCGTGAAATTCGACACATTTGCCGACAGGAAATGGCATCTTATCCTTTGTCTTCAACGCCTTGGTTGTGGCGCAACAGAATGTCCCGAGTCCGATCCCGTCACAGTCGATGAGATGGCGATTCTCCAGAAGACGATTTCAAGTTTGCACGCTTTTGCCGCGCACAGCGCGTCCCCGGAGACTCCGGGAAAGGCCAACGGAAACAAGGAGGTGAAGGCGTTTTGGGCGGACATCGGACCTCCACAGGTCGTGGAGGTCATCTCTTCGCTGGGAGCGCGCCACTCCAGTGGCGCTCATGCTCATGAAAAGATGCGCCACTGGAGTGGCGCGCTCCCAGCAAGAGTCAGGACACCGGTCGGGCCTGGAGCCGGGTCCCCGAAAGGCGGTTGGCGGCGGCCACGACCAGCGTGGTGATGGCGACCATGGTGAGGCTGAGCACCGCGATGGCGCCGACGTCGCCGCTTTCCTTCAGGTCAAAGATCAGCACCGAGAGGACCTTGGTGTCAGAGGTGAAGAGGATGACCGCGGCGCTGAGCTCGCGGATGACGGCCACGAAGACGAAGCACCAGGTGGCGATCACGGCGGAGCGCAGCAGCGGGGCGGTGATGTCGGCCAGCGTCCGGAGCCGCGAGGCGCCCAGCATGCGGCCGGCCTCCTCCAGCTCGGGATGGACGGCGTGGAAGGCCGAGGAGAGCTGCTGGTAGGCCACCGGCAGCTCGATGGTGACGAAGGCGATGAGCAGGATCCAGAGCGTGCCGTAGAGCGTGAGCGGCGGGCGCGTGTAGGCGAGGAAGAGGCCGACGCCCAGCACGATGCCGGGGATGGCGAGCGGCGCGGTCGCCAGAAAGCCCAGCACCTTGTGGCCGGTCACCGCCTTGCGGGCGACGATGTAGGCGATCAGGAGCGCCAGCAGCGCCCCCAGGGTCGCCGAGGAGGAGGCGAGCAGGAAGGTGTTCTTGAGCGCCGGCATGGTCGAGCTGAGTTCAAGGAAGGTGAAGCGGAAATTGTGCAGGGTCGCGGTCTCGAAGCTCACGATGCGCGAGGCGACGCGCGAGAAGGCCGAGTTGAACAGCGCCGCGTAGGGCAGGAAGAGCGGCATGGCGAGCACGATCATGGCGAGCGCCACGGCGGGCCATTTGAGCAGGCCGAGGCGGATCAGGCGCGGCTCGCCGTATTTTCCTCCAAGCACGGCATAGCCACGGCGGCCGAGCGCGCGGGCCTGGGCGCGCAGCAGCAGGATGGTGAGGACCAGGAGCGGCAGCGAGGCGGCGGCGGCGAGCTCGGGCTTGGGCGGGAACTGGAACAGGCTCCAGATGCGGGTGGTGAGGGTGTGGAAGCCGGCCGGGATGGCGAGGATGGCGGGCGAGCCGAACAGGTTCATCGCCTGCAGGAAGGAGACCAGCGCGCCCGCCAGCAGGGTCGGCAGGGCAAGCGGCACCGTGATGCGCCGCGCGGTGTCCCAGGTTTTGGCGCCCAGCATCGAGGAGGCGTCTTCCAGTTCGCCCGGCATGCGGTCGAGCGCGTTGGCGACCAGGATGAAGACATAGGGAAAGGTGTAGCAGGCGATGACGAAGATCAGTCCCTGGAGACTATAAATATCGAGCAGCGCCTCGTCGGCCGGCATGCCGCTGATCGAGCGCCAGAGCTGGTTCAGCAGGCCGGAGTTCGGCGCGGCCAGCATCTCCCAGGCGATGGCGCCGACGAAGGGCGGCGTCACCAGCGAGGCCATCACCAGGGTGCGCACGCTCCGGCGGAGCGGCATGTCGGTGCGGGACACCAGCCAGCCGAGCGGTGCGGCGATCAGGCAGCACAGCAGGCTCACCGAGACGGCGATGATCAGGGTCGTGATCAGCGGGTCGACAAACGTAGGGTCGGTGAACAGCGTCGCGAAGTTCCCGAGCGTCGCGGCGCCCTCCTTGTCGGAGAGGCTGTAGACGACCAGCCAGCCCACCGGCAGGACGATCATCACCGCGAGAAGCGCGGCGACGGCGAGGAGGATGGGCCGCGAGAGGTCGAGCGACCTTGTCATACCTTGAAGATCTTCGCGTACCTGGCCTTGATCTCGTCGGCCTGCTTCTCGACCAGGGCGGGATCCTCCTTGAAGGTCTTGATCGAAGCCAGCGCCGGCCGGCCGGCCTTGGCCTTGATCAGTTTGTTGGCGGGATACTGGCCGCTCAGGTCGACGATGAACTGCTGGCCCTCGGCCGACATGATCCAGGCCACCAGCAGGCGGGCGGCGTTGGGATTGGGCGCGGCCTTGAACACCGCCATCGGGTTGGTGATGAGCGGCGTGCCTTCGACCGCGTGCACGACCTGGATGGGGGCGCCGCGTTCCTTGGCCATCCAGAAGAGATAGTCGCTGCCGTCGACGGCGATGGCGCGCTCGCCGGCCTCGATCTTCTTGGGCGGCTCGGTGGCCGACTGGACCTGCAGCACCTTCTGCTTGGCCAGTTTCTCGAAGTATTCCCAGCCCAGCGCCTGCGCGAGCTGCTGGGTGGCCGTCATGATGGTGCCGGAGTAGCCGGGATGGGCCTTGACCATCTTGGCCGCGTACTTGGGATCGAGCAGGTCCTTGAAGCCCTTGGGCGCATCCTCGGGCTTCACCAGGCTGGTGTTGTAGGCGATGGCGCTCAGGTGCGTGCGCTGGTTGACCCAGGTGCCGTCGGGGTCGCGCTGCTCGGCCGGCACGTTCTCGGCGATGTCGACCGTGACGAACGGCTGCAGCCAGCCCTGCCGTTTCCACGGCAGGAAGTGGGCGGCATCGGCGCTGTTGGCGACGTCGACCCTGTAGATCTTGCTCGCCACTTCCTGGGCGATGCGGTTGAACAGGCGCTCGCTGCCGGTGCGTTCGACCGCGACCTTGATGCCGGGGTACTTGGCCTCGAAGGCCCGGGCCATCGGCTCGGCGACGGAGAGATCCATCGCCGTGTAGTAGCTCACCTTGCCTTCCTTCTTGGCCGCCTCGATCAGCGCCGGGGTGATCTGCTCGGGCGGCGGCGCCGCCGAGACGACTCGGGCGCCGAACGGCACCAGGAAAGTAGAGGCGGCGGTCGAAGCGAGGAGCGTTCTGCGGCGCATGGTCTAGACCTTGAAGAGTTGGGTGTAGCGCGTCTTGATCGCGTCGGCCTGGTCGGCCACGGCGGCGGCGTCCTCGCGCAGCGTCTTGATGTCGCCAAGCTTGCGGCGGTCCGCCCGGTCCTTGACCTGCGGATGGGCCGAGCGCAACGCGCCGACATCGACGTTCATCTGCTGCGCCGGCGCGCTCATCGACCAGGCGGTGAACAGCCGCGCCGCGCTGGGATTGGCGGCGCGCGCCATGATCGCCGACGGCCCGGTGACCAGCGGCGTGCCCTCGACGGCGTAGACCTCGGCGATCGGCTCGCCGCGCGCCTGGAGCATGGTGACGACATACTCCGTGCCGTCGGCCATCACCGCGCGCTCGCCCAGCGCCAGCTTCTTCGGCGGATCGGCGGCCGACTGGACCTGCATGACCTTCTGCTTGGCGAGCTTCTCGAAATACTCCCAGCCGAGGTCGCGGCTGAGCTGCTGCGTCGCCGTCATGATGGTGCCGCTGTAGCCCGGATGCGCTTTTACGATCTTGCCCATCCACTTGGGATCGAGCAGGTCGATGAAGCCCTTGGGCGCGTCCTCCGGCTTCACCAGCTTGGTGTTGTAGGCGATCGGCGAGAGCGTGATGCGCCACGAGGCGTACATCCCGTCGGGGTCCTTGTGCGCCGCCGGGAAATACTGCGCCACGTCCTCGGGCACGAACGGCGCCAGCATGCTGGCCCGCTTCCAGACGATGAGGTGGGCCGCGTCGGAACTGTTCACGACGTCGCAATTGTAGATCTTGCTTTGATACTCCTGGCCGATGCGCTGGAAGATGCGCTCCGCGCCGGAGCGTTCGACCTTCACGGCAATGCCGGGATAGGCCGCCTCGAAGGCCTTGGCGATCTTCTCGGCAACCGGCAGATCGACCGAGGTGTACCAGGCGAGCTTGCCTTCCTTCCTGGCCGCCTCGATCAGCGCCGGCGTGATCTTCTGCGCCTCCGGCGGCGCGCCGCGCACCGGCGTCACGAAAGAACCAGCCGTCGCCGCGGCCGAGGCCGCCAGCACGTGACGTCGCGTCAGTTTCCTGGTCATGCGCTAATCCTCCGCCAATGCCCGGCACTGCTCCGCCGGCAGATGCAGCCAAACCGCCTGCCCCGGCGCGATGTTCTGGCCGGGCGGCGCCGTCACGCGCAGTTCGGTCTTGTCGTCGAGCTGGACGGTATAGTCCCGCGCCGAGCCGAGGAAGACCTGCCGCGCCACGACGGCACGAAGGTGATTCTCGGCATCCGACCGCGGCGCCTCGAGGGCGATGCCGACCTCGTGCTGGCGGATCGACAGGGCCACCGGCCTGCCTGGCTGCAGAGTGCGTCCCGTGCTGCGCACCGAGGCGTTGCCGATCGACAGGCGGTTCGCGTCGAGCGCCGTGCCGCGCAGGATGTTCGAGCCGCCGATGAAGCGGGCGACGAACTCGGAGCGCGGCCGGCTATAAATGTCCTCGGGCGTGCCGAGCTGCTCGACCTTGCCGTGGTTCATCACCGCGATCAGGTCGGCCGTCGTCATGGCCTCCGATTGGTCGTGGGTGACGTAGACCGTGGTGTAGCGGTAGCGGTCGTGCAGGCGGCGGATCTCGAAACGCATCTCCTCGCGCAGGTTGGCGTCGAGATTGGAGAGCGGCTCGTCGAGCAGCAGCGTCTCGGGCTCGACCACCAGCGCACGGGCCAGCGACACGCGCTGCTGCTGGCCGCCCGACAGCTCGCCGGGATAGCGCCCGGCCAGCGCCTCGAGCCGGGCGGTGGTGAGGATCGCCTTCAGCTTGGCGTCGATCGTGGCCTTGTCGAGCTTGCGGATCCGGAGGCCGTAGGAAACGTTCTCGGCCACCGTCATGTGCGGCCACAGCGCATAGCTCTGGAAGATCATCGACATGTTGCGACCTTCGGGCGGCACGGTCCGCGCCGGCGAGGACAGCACCTTGTCGCCGACCACGATTTCGCCTGCCGAGGGCTCGATGAAGCCTGCGATCAGCCGCAAGGTCGTGGTCTTGCCGCAGCCCGACGGCCCCAGCAGGCAAACGAGCTGGCCATGCTCGACACGCAGCGACACGTCGTCCACAGCGACCGCCGCGCCATAGCGCTTTGTAAGGCCTTTCAGTTCTACCGAGGCCACGTTTCCTCCCAGTTGCGCTTACCTTATTCAAATCCCCCGGCGCGCGCTATATTCCCGACCTTATCGGAGGATCGCGGCATGCAGGAACAGAAGCTCTATGGACGGCGCGACGGCGCGGTCGGACACCTCGTTTTCAACAATCCGGCCAAGTTGAATGCCGTCTCCCTCGACATGTGGGACAGCTTCGTGTCGATCCTGAAGGATTTCGACGCCGATCCGGAGATCCGTTGCCTGGTGGTGAGCGGCGCCGGCGGCAAGGCTTTCGTCTCGGGCGCTGACATCTCCAAGTTCGAGAGCGAGCGCGCCAATGCCGAGGCCCAGGTCCGCTACGACGCCATCTCCAAGGAAGGCTATGAGTCGCTCTACAACTTCTCCAAGCCGACCATCGCCAAGATCACCGGCTACTGCATCGGCGGCGGCATGAACCTCGCGGCCTGCTGCGACTTGCGCTACAGCAACGAGGGTGCCCGCTTCGGCGTACCGGCGGCCAAGCTTGGCCTCGGCTACGGTTTCCTGCGGATCGAGCGCTTCTCGCGCATCGTCGGCCTGCCGCGGGCCATGGAGTTCCTGTTCACGGCCAAGCAGTATTCGTCGAAGGAGGCCTACGACATGGGCCTTGTGCACGGCGTCGCCGCCGACGCCGAGCTCGATGCCATGGTCGACGGCATCACCGGCGCCATCGCCCAGAACGCCCCGCTCACCATCGCGCTCGCCAAGGCCGCTGCGCGCGAGATCGCCAAGCCCGAGTCCAAGCAGGACCACAAGAAGCTCGAGAAGATGGCGGTGGCCTGCTTCGACAGCGAAGACTTCAAGGAAGGCCGCCGCGCCTTCATGGAAAAGCGCAAGCCGATGTTCAAGGGACGGTAAACACCATGGCCAAGCTTCCCCTCTCCCACATCAAGGTCCTCGACCTCACCGCCCATCGCGCCGGCCCGACCGCCGTGCGCCAGCTCGCCGACTGGGGCGCGCAGGTGATCAAGATCGAGCAGCCCCCCGAGCCGGGCACGACGACCGATTCGATGGGCGGCGCGCGCCACGGATTCGACTTCCAGAACCTTCATCGCAACAAGCAGGCGATCACGCTCAACCTCAAGAGCAAGGAAGGCCACGCGATCTTCATGAAGCTCGCGAAGAAGGCCGACGTGATCGTCGAGAACTATCGCTCTGACGTGAAGTACCGCCTCAAGGTCGACTACAAGTCGGTCAAGAAGGTGAACCCGAAGATCATCTACGGCTCGATCGCGGGCTTCGGCCAGAGCGGTCCGGACGCGGCGCGCCCCGGCGTCGACCAGATTGCGCAGGGCATGGGCGGGCTGATGTCGATCACCGGCGAGCCCGGTCGCGGGCCGATGCGCGTCGGCATTCCCATTTGCGATCTCACGGCGGGCCTGCTGCTCGCCCAGGCGATCACGCTCGCCCTCTACAATCGCGAACGCACCAGGAAGGGCCAGTGGGTCCACACCTCGCTGATCGAAGCGCAGATCTTCATGCTCGACTTCCAGGCCGCGCGCTGGCTGATGAAGGGCGAGGTGCCCAAGCAGGCGGGCAACGACCATCCGACCTCGATCCCGACCGGCGTGTTCCCGACCAGCGACGGCTACATCAACATCGCCGCCGCCGGACAGAGCATGTGGAAGCGCTTCGCCCAGGCAATGGGCGGCGGCCAGTTGCTCGACCATCCCGAGCATGCGACGCCTGCGTTGCGCTCGGAGAACCGCAAGGCGCTGAACGAACGCATCAGCGGCGTCACGCGGACCAACACGTCGGCGCACTGGATCGCGGCGCTCAACAAGGCGGGCGTGCCGTGCGGGCCGATCAATTCGATCGACATGACCTTCGCCGAGCCGCAGGTGAAACATCTCGGCATCGCGCGCGGCGTCAAGCATCCCAAGCTCGGAGAGATCAAGGTGGTCGGCAACCCGATCAACCTCACGGGCTCGCCGCAGCCCAGGAAGCTGAAGCCCACGCCTGATCTCGGCCAGCACACCAACGCGGTGCTCAAGAGCCTCGGCATGAGCCCGAAGAAGATCAAGGAACTGCGCGCGGGCGGTGTCGTCTGATGGCCCGCACTCCGAAAGCCAGGGCAAAGCGGACCGCGCTGATCACCGGCGGTGGTCGTAACATCGGCCGCGCCTGCGTCCTCGGCCTCGCCGCCGACGGCTTCAATGTCGCCATCAACGGCTCCAGCGATCGCGCGGCCTGCGAGAAAGTCGCCAAGGAAGCCCGCAAGCTTGGCGCGAAGGCCCTGGTCGTCATGGGCGATGTCGGCAAGCCGGAGGAATGCAAGCGGATCGCGGCCGAGGCGATCAAAGAATTCGGCGCCGTCGACGTGCTGGTGAACAATGCCGCCCTTCGCCCGGGCAAGCCGTTCCTGGAAATGAGCGAAGCCGCCTGGCGACGGGTGATCGCCGTCGACCTCGACGCGGCCGTCTGGCTCTCCCGCGCCTGCCTGCCCGGCATGTTGAAGAAGGGCTGGGGCCGCATCGTGAACTTCACCGGCATGAACGCCATCCATGGCTATGCGGGACGGGCACCGGTGTCGGTCGCCAAGCACGGCGTCTGGGGCCTCACCAAGTCGCTGGCCAAGGAGTTCGGACCCAAGGGCGTCACCACCAACGCCATCTCGCCCGGTCCCATCGCCTCCGACGTCGAGGGGGACGACGCCTCCTCGCATCACCGGCGTGAGACGATGGCCAAGGTGCCGCTTGGCCGCATGGGCACGCCCGCCGAAGTCGCCGCCGCCGCACGGCTCCTGATCTCCGAGGCTGGCGCCTACATCAACGGCCAGATGATCCAGGTGAACGGCGGCGCGGAGACATGAGCGGACGGATCGAACGAAGCGATCTCGCCTGCTCGGTCGAGGCGGTGTTTCTGGTCAAGTAGCGCGCGCTACTCGATCTGGACGTTGGCGGCCTTGGCGATGCGGCTCCAGCGCTCGGTCTCGCGCGCGACGAAGCGAGCGAAATCGGCGCGACTTTCGAGTTCAACTTTGGCGCCCTGCTCGCGCCACAGGCGTTTCACGCCCTCGCTGGCGAGCGCCTCCTGCACGGCACCATGCAGCCGGTCGAGGGCGACATCGGGCGTACGCGACGGCGCGAACAGGCCGAACCAGGTGGTCATGCGGAAATCGGCAAGGCCCGCCTCGTGTGCGGTCGGCACGTCGGGCAGCAGCGCCTCGCGGCGACGGCTAGCCACCGCGAGCGCACGCAGCTTGCCGGACTTGACGTAACCCGCAACGGTGCTGACCAGAACGAAGGCGGCGGCGATCTGCCCGGCCAGCAGGTCCTGCAGCATCGGCGCGCCACCGCGATAGGGCACGTGATTGAGCTGCACGCCGGCACGCCCCTCGAACAGGCCGATGGCAAGATGCGTCACGGTGCCGAGGCCCGCCGATCCGACATCGATCGCGCCGGGCCTCTGCTTCGCCGCCGCGATGAACCCGGCAAGGGACGCAACGTCGAGCCGCACCGGATTGACCACCAGAACGTACGGCACACGCGCGAACGCGCTGATCGGCGCGAAGTCGCGGTCGAAGTCGAAGCCCGCCCTGGGGTAGATCGTGGGCGCATAGGTGAGGCCGGTGTCGCCCACCAGCACGGTGTAGCCGTCGGCCGCGGCGCGCGCCGCGATGGCCGTGCCGAGCGTGCCGCCGGCGCCGCTCCTGTTGTCGATCATCATCGTCTGGCCGAGCCGGTCGGCGACATGAGCGGCGATCGGACGGGCGAACAGATCCGAACCGCCGCCGGCCGGAAACGGCACGATCCAGGCCACCGATCGCTCCGGCCATTCACCGGCGCGCGCGGCCGCCCCAGCGCCTGCCGTCAATAGCCCGCCGAGGGCCGAACGCCTCGTCATCTCGATCATGCGGCCGAGAACTTAGCGAGAGGGCCGCGCCCTCGCTACCGCATTGCGCGCCGATGGGGTAGGCTTTTGGCCGTCAGCCACGCCAATGGCCGGACCAAGGAAGAGAAAGTTTCGGAGGCAACATTCAAGGAGGCACCCATGAGCCGTCACAAGGGCTTAACAGTCGCTGCCATCGTGGCGGCAAGCGTGATTGCGTGGTCGGGTAACGCGTTCGCCCAGGCGAAGATCGTCGATGGGCCGGAAGTGAACTGGAAGCTCGGGGCATGGGGCAAACCGCGCGCCGCTACCCAGAATGTCGAGGTCCTCAAGAAATTCATGGAGGAACGCACCGGGGGCAAGTTCAAGATCCAGATCGGCTACGGCAGCTTCGGCAATCCCAAGGAACTGCTGGACTCGCTCAAGGTCGGCAGCCTCGAGATGACCAACATCTGCGCCTCCTACCATCCGGAGAAACTCCCCGTCTTCTCCGCCCTCGACCTGCCGTTCCTGCCAATCCCCGATCTCGACACGCAGGAAAAGGTGCATCTCGCCTTCTACAAGCACCCGCTGATCGTCAAAGAGTTCGCCGCCTGGAACGCCATGCCGTATCTCTCGGCGGTGCTGCCGACCAACGAGTTCGTCGGCCGCGGCAAGGCACCCAAGCACATCGACGATTTCAAGGGCATGCGCGTACGGGCTCTGGCTGGTATCGGCGAGGCAATGCGCAAGCTGGGCGCGGTGCCGACCTCGGTCGACGCCACCGAAGTCTACACCTCGCTCGAGCGTGGCACGGTCGACGCCGCCGCCTTCCCGACCACCTACGCGCATCAGTCGTACCGCACCTACGAGGTCGGCAAGTGGTACACGGAGAACATGAATCTGGGCAACGTTGCCTGCCCGACCCTGATTCATACCGAGCAGTGGGCCAAGCTGCCGCAACAGTACAAGGACCTGCTGATCGAGGCGCAGCCGCTTGCCCATGCCGCGGTCAAGAAGGCCTATCGCGAGGCCGACGAGAAGAACATCCCGCTGTTCAAGAAGAAGCTGCAGTTCCTCAAGTTCACGCCCGACGAGCTGGCCGCCTTCCGCAAGGCCGGCGGCCAGCCGGTGTGGGACGAATGGGTCGTCAAGCGTGACGCCCAGGGCATCCCGGGTCGCGAAGTGCTGGACTTCCTGCTCAAGACAGCCGCTTCACCAAAATCCTGAAGGCGTTCCCTCAGGCCGCCGCGTCAAGGATGAACGTCACGATCTCTGGGAAGGCGGTCAGGAAGCCGATGGTGATGATGTCGGCGAAGATGAACGGCCAGATGCCTCGGAAGATGTCGGCGACCGAGATGTCTGGCCGGACGCCGTTGACGACGAACACCACGAGGCCGACCGGCGGCGACAGCGTCGCAATGCCGTTCAGCTTGACCAGGATGATGCCGAACCAGATCGGATCGTAGCCCATCGCCTCGACCACGGGGAAGATCACAGGAAGCGTCAGCAGGAACATGCCGATGCCTTCCAGGATCGTGCCGAGGATCAGGTAGATGACGTAAATCGCCAGCAGGACGGCGAGCGGCGGCACGTCGAGGCTGGTGACCCAGCGCGCGATTTCCTCGGGCAATCCGGCAAAGCCCAGGAAGCGCACGAAAATCAAGACACCCCAGATCACGGTGAAGATCACCGCCGTGAGCCGCGCCGTCTCCAGCAGCGCGCCGCGCAGCTCCGGCCACTTCATGCCGTTCATTAGCGCGATGACGAAGACGCAGAGGGCGCCCAGCGCACCCGCTTCGGTCGGCGTCGCCCAGCCGAACAGCATGCTGTAAAAGATGATGCCGATCACCAGCACGATCGGCGCCGTACCGGGCAGCGACTTGATGCGCTGTGGCCAGGTGTAGCCGCGGATCGGCTTGCCGAGTTCGGGATTGCGCCAGCACATGACGAGGATGATCAGGGTATAGACCAGGGCCGAGAAGAGTCCCGGCGCGAAGCCCGCGACCAGCAGCTTGCCGATCGATTGCTCGGTGATGATGCCATAGACGACGAGGAGCGCGCTGGGCGGGATCAGCGAATCGAGCGTGGCGCCCGCCGCGACCACGCCAGCCGCCAAGCGCTTGTTGTAGCCTGCCTTCAGCATCTCAGGGATCGCCACCTTGGCGAACACGGCGGCTGCCGCGGTATTGGCGCCCGACACCGCCGAGAAACCGGCGACCGCGTAGACGGTGGCAATGGCGAGACCGCCCGGAAGCCAACCCAGCCATCGCCGCGCCGCCTCGAAGGCGGCCTGGGTGATACCGGCATAGTAGGCAAGATAGCCGATCAGGATGAACATCGGCAGGACGCTCAGCGTATAGTTCACGACTGCCCCGTGCGGTACGACACCGGCGGTGCGCAGGCCGGGACCCCAGCCGGTCAGCGCGGCCAATCCGAACACTCCGACAATGGCGGTCGCGTAGGCGATACGCACGCCGAGAACGCAAAGGAAGATGAGGAGGCCGCAGCCGACAATTCCGAGCGTGAGTGGCTCGATGCTCATGACCGCTTCTCCTCGTGCGCAGTTTCTTCGCGGCCCAATGCCTCTTCGATCTCGTGCTGTGCCTGCACTTCGATGGTCTCGATCACCGGCACAGCGATCGGTTGCGCCTGCGGGTGGCGGATCAGACGGACGTAGTCGATCGACTGCAGGGCCATCCGCACCCACAAGACGGCGAGTACGACGGGTACGAGAAGCTTGGTCGGCCAGATCGGCAGATTGATATCGATGGTCGAATCACCGAGTTGCCACGCGCGCTGGAAGTTCAGATAGGTCGAGTCGATGAGGACCGTAATGACGACCATTGCGACGAGGACGCAGAACAGCTCCATCGACCACAGGAAACGCAGCGAGAAGCCGCGCAGCAGCAAATCCATGCGGATATGAGCGCCTACCCTCTGGGCGTAGGAGATGCCGAGAAAGGCGAACAGCGCGCTCGCCTGCTCCATATAGTCGATGTACCCGTTGATCGCAGTGTCGAAGACGGTACGTCCGATGACCTGGAAGACGCCGACGAACATCAGGAAGAAGATCGCGGCCGCGGCGATCAGGTTCAACCCGTCTTCAAGCCACGACCAATAGCGGTGTGCGGCCGCCAAAGCGGCCGTCCCGTCTCCCTGCATGCGATCCTCCCGCTGCCGGCGGCCGCCCGTATTCGGGTCGTCGTTTGCCGCAGGCTTGGACGGAGGCTAACCCCGCGGCCCGCCCGGTTCAATCGATTGCGGCCGGCTCCTGGCGCCTTTCGATCGTTGCCACAGCGCCCCGACGACAACGATCCCGGCCACACCAAGACCGCCGAACGCGATCGCCAGCGTGCCGAAGATCAGACTGAACAGGGCGGACATCATTCCCTGTGCAACGGCAAGAACGACCTTCGGTTCAGCCCGACCGTTCGCCAGACCAGCCGTCAGGCGATAGCGGCCAGGCTGGTCGATCGTGAAGGCAAACATCGAGGTGCCTTTGCGGCTGCCGATCGAATAGCTGCTGCTGGTGGATGGTTCGGTGAGCCTCACGGCGGCGCCGTTCGCCTCGGCCGTGAGGCCGACGCGCAGGCCCTCGACCGAATCGGAGGCGTAGTAGCGGCCATCCACGACGCTCCTCTCCTCGTGATAGATCGTGTAGGTGCCAGGCTTGTCGAGGACGAGAACCGTACTGCCGGGCACGACGGCCCGCATCAGCCGCGCATCCACCGCTGCCAGGCGCGGCATCAGATAGAACGCCGCGCCGGCGAATCCCGCGAGCGCGATCAGACCGGCGACGACGAACCAGAGCGGGCTGCGCATCTCAAGCCTCCTCTACGACACCTTCCCTACCGGCAGCTCGATCGAGCTCGCATGCTCGCCGCCGCTGAGAATCGTGAGCAGCGGCGGCCGGCCATGCGGCGCCTGCGCGAAATGGTCGGCATCGCCGCCGGCGATCGACAGCCGCAGCCGGCTGCCCTGGGAGAAGCGCCACGCCGTCGGCAACAGGGCGAAATGCAGGAGCTGCGGTTCGCCGATTGGCATTGGCCGGGCGTCCTTGCGGGCGAAAGTCCGCCACGGCCAGGTGGTGCGATAGTTGCGCGGCGCCCGTGCCTCGGCCCGGTGGATGGCGCGCAGCACGCCTTCCGTGACGTAGCGCGCCGTGCCGTCGGCCTCGACTTCCGAGAAATACACGAAGACCGCGGCGTCGGGTTCGCTCGAGGCGAGCCACAACGACACGACGGGATGGCCCGCGATCTCCAGCGCGCGTTCCAGTGGCGGCGTCGTGAAGTCGAGGAGATGCCGCTCCCGTTCCGTCCAGTCGGCGTAGTAGGCCGTGGCATCGATGCCGGCGATGCGCTCGTAGCGCGTCTGGGTTCCCGACCCTCGCGTGAAGTCGACCTGGAAGGCCTCCGACGCGCCGTCGTTCGGCCGCGCCGGCGCGAGCGTTCGGCCCGGCGCGACGTAGAGTTGCCGCTTCGCCGCCACCGGCGGCCAGACCTTGGCGGCGCGCCACTCCTCGGCATGGACGGTGAAATAGTGGATCGGGTCCTCGTGTTCGAGACCGGTCTGGCGGCCGGCGAGATGGCGGTCGAAGAAGCGCAGCACCTCGCCCAGCACCGGCAGTTCCGGCTCGATGCGTGCGCGCCACGGTGAGGCGTTGACCCGCGCGCCGTGGTCCCATGGCCCCAGCAGCAGTCGGCGCTCGGCATTGGGCAGGGTGAGGAAGCGCGACAGGGCGCCGTTGGCGTAACCTGCGCCATCCATCCAGCCCGAGACGGCATAGACGGCGATGTCCTCGGGGATCTCGTCGAGATAATTGTAGGGACTGAACGAGGCGCTGGTGAAACCGGGATCGTAGGCCAGCGCATCGTCGCGGAATTTGAACTCGCTGATGAAGTCGGGCATGCGGAAGTTCGCGAGGTGGCCCTTCACCGCCTCGGTCGCGAGTGCGCCGCCGGCATCCTCGTCGACCGGCATCGGCCCCAGCAATGCCGGGTTGGCGAAATAGCTGAACTGCCCGCGCAGCTCGCGCCGGTCGTGATCGAGCGCCAGCATCAGCTCGTCGTAGACCAGCGCCAGCCGCTTGATCAGCATGCCGCCGGGATAATAGTTGTCGGTCCAGGTGTCCCAGACCGCGAACAGCGGTGCGATCGCCTTCACCGCCTTGTGCCCGGTGCTGGCGAGGAAATCGCAGGCCGCGCCCAGATAGGAGATGCCGGTGGCGCCGATGGCGCCGTCGCTCCACGGCTGGGCCACGATCCAGTCGGCGATGGCGCGGCAGTCGTCGCGCTCGCGCGGCGAGCGGAAGGAATCGCGCGTGCCGAAGCTCGCCCCCGTGCCGCGGGCGTCGACCACGACCAGGGCGTAGCCGCGCGGCACGAACATGTCGCGATAGCGGTAGGTGTTGGGCGATGGCTCGACACCGGTCGTTCCCGACGCCAACTCGAAGCGGCGAACATAGGGCGTCAGGATGAGAACGGTCGGCCAGCGCGTCGAGGCATCGCCATCAGGCAGGATCACATCGACGGCGAGCCGGCAGCCGTCCGGCATCGTCACGTAGCTGGAGACCGGCGCGCCCACCGCGAATTCGGCCGGCCGGCCGGCAAGATAGCGGCTCGGCGGCACCTTCCAGGCCGAACCGAGGTCGTCGCGATCCGCCATGATCCAACCTTCTGCGAGCAGCTACGCGAAAGCAGCTGACCCTCCTCTGCACGAGCAGAGGAGGGTCACCGATCATCACATGTTGAGCTGGCTGACGAACTTGGTGTTGAGATAGGCCTCGAGCGCCTCGAGACCGCCCTCCGAGCCGTAGCCCGAGTCCTTCATGCCTCCGAACGGCACTTCCGGCAGGGCGAGGCCGTGGTGGTTGATCGACACCATGCCGCTTTCGAAGGCAGCGCCGACCGCCGCCGCGGTCTTGGTGTTCTTGGTATAGGCATAGGCGGCCAGGCCCCAGGCGAGGCGGTTGGCCTCCTTCATCACGCCGTCGAAATCCTTGAACGGGGTGATCGGCGCCAGCGGGCCGAATGGCTCCTCGTTCATGATCTTCGAATCGGGCGAGACGTTGGTGAGCACGGTGGGCTCGTAGAAGTAGCCCTTGTTGCCCAAGCGCTTGCCGCCGGTCTGGACCTTGGCGCCCTTGGAGATTGCGTCGTTCATGAAAGTGTCCATGGCATGCAGGCGGCGCTCGGCCACCAACGGCCCCATCTTGGTCTCCGCCTCGAGGCCGTTACCCACCTTCATGTTCTTGGCATAGGCAGTGAAGCGCTCGACGAACTCGGGATAGACCTTCTCGTGCACCAGGAAGCGCGTCGGCGCGACGCAGACCTGGCCCGCGTTCCTGAACTTGTTGGCGCCCAGCACGTTCACGGCCTGCTCGAGGTCGGCGTCCTCGAACACGATGGCCGGCGCATGGCCGCCCAGCTCCATGGTGACGCGCTTCATGTGCGCGCCGGCCAGTGCCGCCAGCTGCTTGCCGACCGGCGTCGAGCCGGTGAAGGTCACCTTCTTGATGATCGGATGCGGGATCAGATAGGCGCTGATCTCCGACGGCACGCCATAGACGAGCTGGATTACACCCGCCGGCACGCCGGCATCGACGAAGGCCTTGATCAGCTGGGCGCACGAGGCCGGCGTATCCTCCGGTCCCTTGATGATGATCGAGCAGCCGGTCGCCAGCGCCGCCGAGGCCTTGCGCACGACCTGGTTGATCGGGAAGTTCCACGGCGTGAAGGCGGCGACCGGCCCGACCGGCTCCTTCAGCACGAGCTGGTAGACGTTCTCGGCGCGCGCCGGCACGACGCGGCCGTAGGTGCGGCGGCCTTCCTCGGCCATCCAATCGATGATGTCGGCGGCAAGGTTGGTCTCGATCCTGGCCTCGTAGAGTGGCTTGCCCTGCTCCATGGTCATGATGGTGGCGATCTCGTCGAGGCGCTGGCGCATCAGGTCGGCGGCCTTGCGCATGATCTTGTAGCGCTCGTAGGCCGAGACCTTTTTCCAGACCTTGAAGCCCTTGTCGGCGGCGGCGAGCGCGCGGTCGAGGTCGGCGGTCTCGGCGTGAGCAACCTGGCCGATCACCTCTTCCGTCGCGGGATTGATGACGGGAATCGTGCGACCCTTGGACCCCTTGGTCCAGGCGCCGTCGATCATCAGGGAGACGTCATTATAGGCAGTCATCATTTCCTCCGGTTCTCAGGATCCGCGATAGGTCGAATAGCTCCAGGGCGTGCAGAGCAGCGGCACGTGATAATGCCCTTCCGGCTCGGCTATAGAAAAGCGCAAAGGCACGATGTCGAGGAACGGCGGATCTCCCTGTTCGATACCCCTGCTGCGGAAATGGTCACCGACGGCAAAGCGCAACTCATAACGCCCGATCGGCAATGGACGGTCACCGATCAGCGGCCGGTCAGTACGGCCGTCCGAATTGGTGACGGACGTGGCGATGCGATGTGCCGTCTCACCCGAGAACTCATAGAGTTCGACCGCGACGCCGACCGCAGGCCGGCCGGCATGGGTGTCCAGGACATGGGTGCTGAGACGGCCATTCACGCGGGGCATGCCCTCACCCATCACCTTGGCCGCGATTCGCAGCCGCGTGATGTAGAAGACTTCCATCAAGGCAGCGGCGAATTCGGTGGCGACGTCGTGGCCGAGCCGGCGCTCGAACTGTGCCAGGATCGAATCACGCGTGTGGCGGCGCACGCAGACGATGAACGGAAAGCCGAACTTTGCCGTGTAGGCATCGTTCAGGCGGTGAAACCGTGCGAAATCGGCTTCGCTCAACGAATTGAGACCGACGCTCGACTGCTCATTCTTCGAATCGGCGGTCATCGCGCCGGCGCGGGCAGCCTTGCCGGCAAGATCGGGATGGCCGCGCAGGAATTCGAGCTGGCGCTCGCGGGGCGCCGCCCGTACCGCGCCCATCATCGCCTCGTGCAGCGCCGTCACGCTCGCAAAAGGGCGTATGGCCCATGCCGCGTCGGCAACCCAGGGCGCCAGTTCGAAGGTCTCGCCGACCGCGCCAGAAAAGGTCGGAAGAGTCATGCGATTGAGGTCGGCCAGCGGCAGTGTCATGCCGGCCGAACTAGCACGGCCAGTTGACGCCTGCACCATCACCCTGCAATCCTTCCTGCTTCCGGTACAGACCGCTGTCGCGTGCGACGCGGATTTGATCCGGGATGGTTCTGATGTCCCCGACGGCGGGAATGTCCGCTCTCTCCGGCAAGCATTGCCATGGCGAGGACTGGAAATGATGAATCGTCGCGACATGTTCAAAGCCGGCCTCGCTGCCGGCGCCGTCGGTCTCGCGCCGGGTCTGGCGTCGGCCCAGGCCATCTTCGCGCCCGTGCCCAAGGGATGGCGGAGCTTCGTGCTGACCATGCAGGTGGAGCCGACCGCTGGCGCCAACAAGGCATGGATCCCGCTCCCGACTTTTGAGGCCGCTGACTGGCAGCGGCCGGGCAATGTCACCTGGACCGGCAACGCGCGCATAGCCGAACGAGTGCGCGATCCCAAGTATGGCGCCGAGATGCTGCGTGTCGAATGGGCGAGTGATCAGCAGTCGCCGGTGATCGAGGTCGCAGCCCGGGTGCAGACGCAGAATCGAGCGGTCCGCATCGGGCTGGCGCAAAGCGTGACTCCCCTCTCGGAGACGGAACGCAAGCTTAGCCTCGCCGCCACCGAACTGCTGCCGACCGACGGCCTCGTCAAGGAGACCGCCGAGGAAATCGTGCGCGGCAAGCGCGACGATACTGCCAAGGCCCGCGCGCTCTACGACTGGGTGGTGGAGAACACCTTCCGCAACGCCAAGACGCTGGGCTGCGGCGTCGGCGACATCACCACGATGATCAAGACCGGCAACCTCAACGGCAAATGTGCCGACCTTAATGCGCTGTTCGTCGGCCTGGCGCGTTCCGTTGGCCTGCCGGCGCGCGACGTCTACGGCATTCGCGTCGCCCCGTCGGAGTTCGGCTTCAAGGCGTTGGGGGCCGGCTCGGAGGTGGTCAGCACGGCGCAACATTGCCGCGCCGAGGTCTGGTTGGCCGGCAGCGGCTGGACACCGGTCGATCCCGCCGACGTGCGCAAGGTCGTGCTCGAGGAGCCACCGGCCAACCTCGCCATGACCGATCCCAAGGTCGTGGCCGCGCGCCGGGCGCTGTTCGGCTCGTGGGAGGGCAACTGGGTCGCCTTCAACGTCGCGCACGACGTGAAGCTGCCCGGCTCGAGGGAACCGGCGATCCCGTTCCTGATGTATCCGCAGGCCGAGAACAAGGCCGGCTTCCTCGATTCGCTCGATCCCGACAAGTTCAAGTACCGCGTCACGGCGCGCGAGCTGACAGCCTAGCGTTCTTCGGCGTTTCGAACGTCCGGCCCGCCGGGTATATACCGGCGGGCATGAACGTTCCCGTCCCCGCCACATCGGCCGAGATCGCCTCGATCCGTCGTCGCTACCTCTGGATGGCGACGTCGATCTTCTTCCTCGACTTCGCCATCATCGTGATCTTCATGGCGGCAACGGATACCTGGCTCAATGCCTGGCGTTCGGCCGGCATCGGCGTGCTGCTGCTGCTGGGTGTCAACTGGCTGACCGTCCGTCATCTCTTCGAGCCGGTCCGGTGCTATCTCGACGGCAAGATCCCGTTCGAGGACATCCAGCGTCGCTTGACGCAATTGCCACTGCTGACGGCGCAGACCACGGCGATCCTCACCTTCACCGTCTGGGCCTTCCGGCTCTCGGTGCCGTTCTGGGCCGATTCGTCAGCCGATATTCCCAAGCCCACGATCGGCGACTTCGTGGCCACGATGGGCGTGCTCACGATCTTCTATTTTTCCTACACCTACTTCGTCGTCAGCGACTACCTCGCCAACCTCTGCACCTTCATCTTCAGGCACTATGGCCGCAACCTCTCCCTGTTCTTTGGCAGCTACACGATAAAACTCCTGGTGGCACTGCTGGTGATCTCGATCGGCCCGCTGGCGGCGATCCTGGCCGATCTCTTCTCCTACGAAGCCGAGCGCCTGCAGGTCGAGATCCTGATCGACGTCGCCTCGGCCGCGATGGGTGTGGCCATCATGGCTTACTTCATCAGCCGTTCGCTGCTGCGCCCTCTCCACGCGCTCTCGAGCGCGATGACGAAGGTGGCCGACGGCGACCTCAGCCTGCGCGTGCCCGTCACTTCCAACGACGACGTCGGCGAACTCACCGGCCAGTTCAACAACATGGTCGAGGGCTTGCGCGAGCGCGAGCGCATCCGCGAGACCTTCGGCCGCTACGTCGACGAGAGCGTCGCCTCGACCATCCTGCATCGCGAGGGCCAGGGCGTGCTGGCGGGCGAAACACGCGAGGCCACGATCCTGTTCACCGACATCGCGGGCTTCACCACCATCGCCGAGTATCTGGCGCCCGACCGGCTGGTGACGGCGCTCAATGAATATCTCGAGACGGTGCTGGAGCCGATCCGGGCGCATGGCGGCGTGGTCAACACCTTCATCGGCGATGGCCTGTTCGCGAGCTTCAACATGCCGCTAGCCTGCGAGAACCACGGCGTCGCCGCGGTGCGCGCCGCCATCGACATCCAGCGTGCCGTCGGCGCCCGCACCTTCGGCGACGAAGGCGTGGCCTTCGCCACCCGGATCGGCATCAGCACCGGCCATGTCATCGGCGGCTCGGTCGGCGCCGGCCAGCGCATGAGTTTCACCTTGCTGGGCGACACGGTGAACCTCGCATCGCGGCTGGAAGAGTTGAACAAGCAACACGGCACGCGCATTCTGGTTTCGGAAAGCACCTGCACGGCATGCAATGGCGAGTTCGCGTTTGCAGCACTTGGCAGCGTGACCGTACGCGGCCGCAGCGATGTGGTTGCCATCTTCAGCATCGACCCCAACAGCCAGGGAAAGCCTTCATGAACGCGTCCGGATTGTCGTCCGATCAGGTGAAGCTGCAGGCTCGCGCCCGCGAACTGGCTTCAGGGCCCGTCGCAAAACGAGCGGCCGAGGTCGACCGCACCGAGCAGTATCCCTGGGACAATGTCGAGCTGCTGAAGGATGCCAAGCTGATCGGCATGACGATCCCCACGCAGTACGGCGGCCAGGGCAAGGGCTGGCTCGACGCGGTGCTGGCGATCGAGGCGCTGTCGGCGGCCTGCGCCGTCACCGGCCGCATCGCCGTCGAGACCAACATGGGCGCCATCAGCGCGGTGATGGCCTATGGCTCTGAAGAACAGAAGAAGATGTGCGCCGACATGGTGCTGGCCGGCGACAAGCCCGCCATCTGCATCACCGAGCCCGATGCCGGCTCCGATGCCAACGGCATGACCACGCGCGCCGACAAGAAGGGCAACCGCTACCTGATCAACGGGCGCAAGCACTGGATCACCGGCGGCGGCGTCTCGCGGCTGCACCTGATCTTCGCCAAGGTCTACGACGAGAAGGGCCAGTTCGAGGGCATCGGCGGCTTCCTTGCCATCCGCGATGAGACCAAGGGGCTGAAGATCACCAAGCGCGAGCCGACCATGGGGCTGCGCGGCATTCCCGAGGCGGTGATCGACTTCGAGGATATGGACGTGCCGCCCTCGGCCCTGGTGATCCCGCCGCGCGGCCTCAAGAAGGGCTTCGCCGACCTGATGACCGCCTACAACAGCCAGCGCGTCGGTGCCGCCACCGTGGCGCTCGGCATCGCCGAGGGCGCCTATCAGCTCGCGCTCGACTGGTCGGAAAAGCGCCACCAGTTCGGCCGGCCGATCAACGAGTTCCAGGGCCTGCAGTGGAAGCTCGCTGACATGTCGATAAAACTCTCGGCGGCGCGGGCATTGGTCTACAACGCCGCGCGGAGCGGCGAAGGCGGCTTTCCCGACATGCTGATGGCCGCGCAAGCCAAGGTCTTCACTTCGGAGAGCGCCATCCAGATCGTGAACGAGGCGCTACAATTCTTCGGCGCGCGCGGCTATAGCCGCGAACTGCCGCTGGAGCGCATGGCGCGCGACGTGCGCATGTTCACCATCGGCGGCGGCACGGCGGAAGTGCTGCGTAACGTCGTGGCGGGGGCGCTACTCAAGAAGAAGCTGCCGCAGACGCGCGACGGCTGGAGTCAGGCCTAGCGGCCGAACCTGTTCCACTTGCCGTCGTTGCCGCGAATCACGACGAACTCGGTGCCCTTCTTGGCCGGTTCGTCGCGCGGCGTGCAGGCAATCGAGATCCACGACTGGAAATCCCAGCGTGCCGAACAGCTTTCCATTGCGCAGGGCAATGCGATTTCCGCTTCGGCGACGAGACCGTCATCCGAGGGCTTGTGAATGGAGAGAGTGCCCCGTTCCGGCAAGAGCGAGCAGGCGACAGTGAGGAACTTCGACTTGTCCGAAGCCCACACCGGTGCACCATAGACCGTGAACAGCCGGCCCGTTCGCTTCATCACCAGCGTATAGGAGAAGTCTTCATAAGCCGGGGTGCGGACCACGTAGAAGCGGCCGGGATCGTCGAACCTTTCGTAGAGATACTGATAGGCAGTGTCGCCGTAGGGACAGTCCTGCAATTCGACCGACTTGCCGCCATCGACTGCCAGGCGAAGCCGGTCACCCTGCCGTGCCACGCTGGGCACGTCGCCACTGAAGCGTTTGGCTTCCTGCGGCCACTCCTTTGTCTGGTTGTCGCGCTCATATTCCGCGGTTGGCGGCGCGCCGTTTGGCACGCAGGCCTTCGCCTCCTCGCCGGCCGCCTGCGCAAGCGCGACTGCGGGAAACAGCAGAGCGGCAAGACAAGCCACGCGCGCGATCATGCGATCGTGCACTAAGCGCCGGGACAGGAACCCAGAATGGAAAAGCCGGGAACTGGGCGGCATTCCACATACCCCGGATGATACATGTCGATCACGACGTTATGCACGACGTCACCGCATTTGACTTCATAACCATCGAGAATGGAAGTGTAAGGCCCTGGCCCAAAGCTGCCGATACGTTTGAACGTCGGCCGCGACCCGCCCGGACAAATCAAGCGTCGCAGATAGGCGTGCTCCCCTTCCGGCTGAAATGCGCGCACTGGATTTTCACGCGTCCCCAACGGCCGCGCGTCTATGGCTTTCCAGTTGGGCTCGATCTTCTTACGTTCGCCTGGCGAGAACATGTCGTAGATCTCGATGCCGCCCTGAGAGAAGGCCGGCGCCGACAGGAAATGCAAAAGCGCGATGACTGCGACCGTTGCAAACTTTGAGATCATGGCCGTTCACCCTTTTGTGAGCATCGTCTCCAGGCTCACCGAACGCAATGTCGCCTCGGCGATCTCGTCGATCTCCGTCAGGACCCGCTGGAGCGCGCCGCCGATTTCAGTGTCCTCGCCCGGCTCCTTTGCGCGGTTGCCCGGCACAGGCTCGAACAGGGCCACGACGTCCATCAAGGTGATGCGGCGGCGGTTGCCGGTGAAGCGGTAGCCGCCCGACGCGCCGCGTTCGGCCTGCACCAGGCCCGCGGTCGACAGCGTGCGCAGGACCTTGGCGAGATGATGCGTCGACACGCCGAACCGGTCGGCAAGATCGGCGGACGACAGGGTCTGTGCCGGATCGCGTGCCAGTTCGAGCGTCGCGTAGAGGCCGAGCCGCGTCGCCGTCTGCAGCTTCACGGCAGTTCCCTCATGGAAGTTCCCTCATGGAAGCTCCTTATCGAGTTGGAGCGACGGCCCCGCGACCATGCCCTGGGCTCGGAAGAAAGAGAGGATCAGGTGGTCCTTGCGGTCGACCAGCGTGCGCACGCGCGTCACGCCTTCTGCCTTGAAGCGCGCCACCAGCGCCTCGAACAGCGCGCTGCCGGCGCCCTTCAGGCGGAGCTTGGGATCGATCTGGATGGCGAACACCCAGCCGGCCGGCGGTTGGCCGAATTCCCAGGCCCGGACCTCGCCCGCGATGAAGCCCGCGAAGGCACCCTTGCCGGTCTCGGCGACCAGGAAATGCAGGCCCGGCGCCAACCGTTCCCGCCAGTACTCCGGCTTGCAGGTGCCGGTCAGGCGGGCGTCCAATGCCGAAATCGCCGGCAGATCAGAGGCTTGGGCAGGGCGTACAGCGACCATGGAAGCTGACAGAATGAACTTGCGGCAGGGAAAGTAAATAGGTATTTCAGTACCGAATTACCTAAATGGGAAACGCCATGGCCGAGACCGCCATCATCGACTTCCGCACCCGGCCGGAGCTCTACCGGCACTGGAAGCTCGCGCTCGAAAATGGCGTGGCCTATCTCACCATGGATGTGAACGAGGATGGCGGCCTCAAGCCCGGCTACAAGCTGAAACTCAATTCCTACGATCTCGGTGTCGACATCGAGCTGGCCGACGCCGTGCAGCGCCTGCGCTTCGAGCATCCCGAGATCGGCGCGGTGGTGATCCGCAGCCAGCGCGACCGCGTCTTCTGCTCCGGCGCCAACATCAACATGCTGGGTCTCAGCACCCACGACCACAAGGTGAACTTCTGCAAGTTCACCAACGAGACGCGTCTGGCGATCGAGGATGCGAGCGAGCATTCGGACCAGACCTACATCTGCTCGATCAACGGCATCGCAGCCGGCGGCGGCTATGAACTGGCGCTCGCCTGCGAGCAGATCCTGCTGGCCGACGACGGCTCGAGCGCGGTGTCGCTGCCCGAGTTGCCGCTGCTCGCCGTGCTGCCCGGCACGGGAGGTCTGACACGCCTGGTCGACAAGCGCCTGGTGCGGCGCGACCACGCCGATTTCTTCTGCACCACCGCCGAGGGACTGCGCGGCAAGCGGGCGCAGGAATGGCGGCTGGTCGACCGACTGATCCCGCCCAGCAAGCTCGTCGACGAGACCAGGAAGGTCGCCGAGGAGACCGCGGCCAACTCCGCGCGGCCGAAGAATGCCAAGGGTATCGCGCTCCCCACCGTCGCGCGCACGATCGAGGGTGACACGATCCGTTACGGCCATCTCACCGTCGAGATCGATCGCGAGGGTCGCTCCGCCAGGATCCGCATCAACGGCCCCGCCTCCGCGCCGCCCGCCGACATTCACGCCGCCGGCGCCACCTTCTGGCCGCTGGCGCTGGCGCGCGATCTCGACGACGCGATGATGCACCTGCGCCTGAACGAGACCGAGATCGGCACCTGGGTTCTGACCAGCCAGGGCGACGGCGCGCTGGTCGAAGCCTACGACGCCCTGCTAGCCAAGGAGGCGTCGAACTGGCTGGTGCACGAGATCGTGCTTTACTGGAAGCGCACGCTGAAGCGACTCGACGTCAGCTCGCGCAGCCTGATCGCGCTGGTCGAGCCGGGCTCATGCTTCACCGGCACGCTGCTGGAAATCGTGCTGGCGGCCGATCGCTCCTACATGCTGGACGGAACGGTTGAGGGTTCCAACCTGCCGGCGGCGACACTACGGCTCACGTCGATGAACTTCGGGCCCTACCCGATGGGCAATGGGCTGACCCGGCTCGCGACGCGTTTCCTGTCCGATCCGAAGCATGTGGACGAACTGAAGGAAGAGATCGGTGAGGCGCTCGACGCCGAGGCCGCCGACGAGACTGGCCTCGTCACCTTCACGCCCGACGACATCGACTGGGAGGATGAGGTCCGCCTTGCCGTGGAAGAGCGCGCCGGCTTCTCGCCCGACGGGCTAATCGGCATGGAAGCCAACCTGCGCTTCGCCGGGCCGGAGACGATGGAGACCAAGATCTTCGCGCGGCTCTCGGCCTGGCAGAACTGGATTTTCCAGCGGCCGAACGCGACGGGTCCCGAGGGCGCGCTCAAACTCTACGGCACGGGCAAGCAATCCAAGTACGACCGGAAGCGGGCATAGGAGGCAATCATGGCCATCGACTACAGCCAGCTCATTCCCAACAACGTCGACCTCTCGAGCGACCGCCGGCTGCAGCGCGCGCTGGAGAACTGGCAGCCGCGCTTCCTCGACTGGTGGAAGGACATGGGCCCCGACGGCACCTCGGCCTACGAGGTCTATCTGCGCACGGCCATTTCGACCGATGCCAACGGCTGGGCGAACTTCGGCTACGTGAAGATGCCAGAGTACCGCTGGGGCATTTTCCTCGCCGACCGCGACGCCGAGCGGCAGATCGCCTACGGCGACAACAAGGGCAAGCCGGTGTGGCAGGACGTGCCGGGCGAGCTGCGCTCGACCTTGCGCCGCCTGATCGTCACGCAGGGCGACACCGAGCCCGCCTCGGTCGAGCAGCAGCGCCTGCTCGGCAAGACCGCGCCATCGCTCTACGACCTGCGCAACCTCTTCCAGATCAATGTCGAGGAAGGCCGCCACCTCTGGGCCATGGTCTATCTGTTGCACGCCTACTTCGGCCGTGACGGCCGCGAGGAGGCCGAGGAGATGCTGGTGCGGCACTCGGGCGATCCCGACAAGCCGCGCATCCTGGGCGCCTTCAATGAGGCGACGCCGGACTGGCTCTCCTTCTTCATGTTTACCTACTTCACCGACCGCGACGGCAAGTACCAGTTGGCGTCACTGGCCGAATCGGGCTTCGACCCCCTGGCGCGGTCCTGCCGATTCATGCTCACGGAAGAGGCGCACCATATGTTCGTGGGCGAGACCGGCATCGGCCGTATCCTCCAGCGCACCTGCGAGCTGATGAAGGAGCACAAGACGGATGACGTCCGCAGCTTGGGCGCGATCGATCTCGCGACCATCCAGAAGTACCTGAACTTCCACTTTTCGGTGTCCTTGGACCTGTTCGGCCAGGAAGCGTCGACCAACGCCGCCAACTACTACACGATGGGCGTGAAGGGACGCTTCCTCGAGACACGCATCGACGACGATCACCTGCTGACCAACGCCACCTACGAGATCGACACGACCGAGAACGGCCATATCGTGAAGAAGACGGTGCCGGCGCTGCAGGCGCTGAACGAGCGGCTGCGCCAGGATTATATCGAAGATTGCGCCAGGGGCGTGCTGCGCTGGAACAAGGTGATCGAGCGCGCCGGCATCAACTTCGAGATGAAGCTGCCGCACCGCGCCTTCAACCGCCGCATCGGCGCCTTTGCCGGCATGCGCATCTCACCTGACGGCAAGGTTCTCTCCGAGGCCGAGTGGAAGGCGAGCGAGGGCCAGTGGCTGCCGACCGACGAGGACCGCGCCTACGTCACCTCGCTGATGGGCCCGGCGATCACGCAAGCAGGCAAGTTCGCCCACTGGATCGCGCCGCCGGCGCGCGGCATCAACGGCCAGGCGGCGGATTTCGAGTACGTCAGGTTCAACTGAACCCTAGCGCTCCCTTGTCGCCTCAGCCGCCTCGGCCACGCTGGGGAAGGTGATGCCGCCGCCGTGCGCCAGCGCGAGGCCGCGGGCGATGTCATGCCGGACTCGGTCGCGCAGGTTGCCGATGGCGAAGCCGATGCCGCGCGCCGCCAGCTCGTCGTAGACTTCGGACAGGGTCTCGCAGCCCATCAGGTCGACGTCGACGATGGCGCCGCCATCCAGCACCACGCCCCGCACCGGCTCCGGTGAGGCCGCGACCAGCGCCTCGATACGGTCGCGGAACTGGTTGCAGTTGGCAAAGAACAATGGCGCCGAAAAGCGATAGACCAGCAGACCCGGCACCGGTGTCGCATCGCTGCGGTGCGCGGTGTCGTGCCAGCCGCCGTCGGGCGTGCGGCCGAGCACGGCGTCGACGGGAAATGCCAGCGCCCTGAGCAGCAGCACCAGGGCGAAGACGACGCCGATCAGAATGCCTTCCATCACCCCCAGCGCCACCACGCCCAGCAGCGTCACCAACGCGCCGGCCAGGCTGATGCCGCGGAAGCGCCACAGGCGCGCGAAGTCGCCGAAGTCGCAGAGACCCCAGGCCGAGGCGATCAGGATTCCGCCCAGCGCCGCCTGCGGCAGCCAGTAGAGGAGCCCCGCCAGCCACAGCGTGACGCCGGCCACGACGGCGGCCGCGATCACGCAGGCGACCTGCGTCCGCCCGCCTGCCGCCTCGGCGACCGCGGTGCGGGTGTCGCTGGCGCTGATCGGCAGGCCCTGGCTCAGCCCCGAGACGAGGTTGGCCATGCCGATGCCTAAAAGTTCCTGGTTGCCGTCGATGCGATAGCGGTTGCGCGCCGCGAAGCCGCGCGCCGTGATCATGGTGTCGGAGAAGGAGAGCAGCGCCGCCACCAGCGCCACCGGCAGCAGATCCTCGAAGTCGGCGAGCGTCAGCAGCGGCGGCGAGAGCGCGGGCAGGCCGGGCGGAATGCGGCCGACCACCGCGAGGCCCTGCCTGTCCAACCCGAACCACATCACGGCCAGGATCGAGCCCACCAGCGCCAGCACCGCGCCCGGCACGCGCGGCACGAAGCGGCGGCAGAGCAGGATGACGGCGAAGCTCGATCCTCCGATCGCGAGTGCGGTGAGATTGGTGTCGCTGAGGCGCTGCGCGATGCTGGCGAACTGGTCCAGGGTCGTCTCGCCCTGGGACTTGATCCCCAGCACCTTGGGCAGCTGCGCGCCGATGATCACCAGCGCGAGCCCGTGCATGAAACCCACGATCACCGGCTTGGAGAGAAAGTCGGCAACGAAGCCCAGCCGCAGCACGCCCGCCAGCAGGCAGAGCACGCCCACCATCACGCCGAGCCCCGCCGCCAGCAATGCGAGCCGCGTCGGATCGCCCAGGGCGAGCGGCGCCACCGCGACCGCCACGATCGCCGCCATCGCCGTGTCGGGCCCGACCACGAGCTGGCGCGAGCTGCCGAACAGCGCGTAGGCGAGCAGCGGCAGCATGCTGCCGTAGAGCCCGGCCAGCGGCAGCCCCGCCAGCTCGCCATAGGCCAGGCCCACCGGCACCATCACGGCGCCCAAGGTCAGCCCGGCCGCCAGGTCGTGCGGCAGATGGGCAGGCTTGTAGTCGCGGAGCGCGGCGAGCCCCGGCATCCAGCGCGAGATGTTCATGGCGATGATCTCCCCCACACCAGACTAGGACAGTCGGCAGGCCGGGGGAAAGGCGCCGCGGCGCTTCTGCGCGGTGGCGATAAAGCCCCTCCCCCGCGCTCGCGCAGGGGAGGAGGTATCGGATCGACCCAGTTGGGCTCTTTAGGCCTTCAGGTTCACGGCGGCATCCTTGCCGCGGTCCTGCTGGACTTCGTAGGTGATCTTCTGGCCTTCATTGAGGCCGTTGAGACCCGCGCGCTCGACGGCGCTGATGTGGACGAACACGTCCTTGCCGCCGCCATCGGGCTGAATGAAACCGAAACCCTTGGTGGCGTTGAACCACTTGACCGTGCCTGTAGCCATTTTCTGTATCCTGGTAAGTAAGAGAGCGTAAGTTAAGTGCGGCGACACGCGACGCGTGCCCCCGGTTATCTACGTATAGCGGCCCTACCGGTTCCCGAGCCCGCGGTCAAACGGGGGCAACGTTGTCCCAGGCCAGTCCGCCAGGACCCGGCGTCATTGGCCTCGCGGCGGTTGTCACCCGCGAGACCACGGAATAGACCATTGAAATGAACCCTGGCGGCATCTCCATCCACGTCTTCGACGTCTCCCGTGGCATCGCCGCCGCCGGGCTGCGCGTCGAGCTGTGCGGCCCTGACGGCAAGCTGCTGGCGTCGGGCGCGATTGGCGCCTCGGGCGCATTCGACCATCCGACGGTGCGCGGCGAGGGGCTGGTGGCGACCGGGATCTATGAGGCCATTTTCCATGTCGGCGACTGGTATCGCGCGCAGGGCGTGCCCGTGCCGACGCCGGCCTTCCTCGAGAGCGTGCCCTATCGCTTCGGCGTCGCCGACCTCGCGCAGCACTATCACCTGCCGTTGAAAATGACCCCTTGGGGCTTCTCGCTTTTCCGCGGCGGGGCCTGAGGGAGGCACGCCGATTGCTTGGCGTCGGAGGATGAAGAAGCAAGTCACGGGGGAAAACATGATCGCACGACGCACTTTGCTGGGCATGACCGCCCTTGCCGCCTTGGGCGGCGGCGCCTCGGCGCAGCAGTGGCCGGCACGGCCAGTAAAGATCATCGTCACCTTCCCGCCGGGCGGTGCCTCCGATGCGGCGGCGCGGGTGATCTCGGGGCCTTTGTCGGAAAAGCTCGGCCAGTCGGTGGTGATCGACAACAAGCCGGGCGGCGGCACCACCATCGGTGCCAATGCGGTGCTGGCGGCCAAGGACGACCACACGCTGATGCTGTCGAACAGCGCGCCGATCTCGATCGCGCCCTACCTGTTCGACAAACCGCCCTACGATCCGCTGAAGGATTTCGTGCACGTCTTCTATATCGGCTCCGTGGCCAACGCCTTCGTGGTGCGCCCGGCGGTGCCGGCCAAGGACATGAAGGAGCTGATCGCCTGGATCAAAGGCCAGGGCAAGCCGGTGCCGTTCGGCTCGGGCGGCCAAGGCTCTATCGGCCACATCATCGGCGAGATGTTCAAGGCCGAACTCGGCCTCAGCATGGAGCACATCGGCTATCGCGGGGCGGCGCCGATGTTCCAGGACATGATGGCGGGCCAGCTCGACTTCGCCGTGGTGACGCTGACCGAAGTGCTGCCGCTGGCCAAGGACGGCAAGCTCCGCATGCTGGCGCTGACCTCGACGCAGAAGGCGCCCTCGGCGCCCGACGTGCCGCTGGTGACGGAGCTGGGCTACCCCAAGCTGGTGGCCGAGAACTTCGTCGGACTGTCGGCACCGGCCGGATTCCCGGCCGGTGCGCAGGAGAAGCTGCACAAGGCGATGGCCGAGGTGCTGGCCGATCCGAAAATCGTCGAGCGGCTGGGCGACCTCGGGTTCGTCACCAAGCCTATGAGTTCGGCCGAGTTCACCGCCTTCGTGGCAGCGCAGGTAAAGGCTTTCCAGGCACCGGTGAAAGCCTCGGGAGCGAAACTCTAGAGGTTTCACTCCGGAGAGGTTTCGGGCGGCCGCGAATTGACGTAGAGGACGGCCGCGTGATCTCCAAACTCACCCTGTTACATATCGTGCTGGCCCTCATGGCCGCCGGCGGCGTCTACCTCGCCTGGCGCGAGGTGCGCCGGCTCTACATTTCGCAGTGGCGCCTGCTCGTCCCGCCGGCACTCGGGCTCGGCGTGGCGCTGGGCCTTGCCCTGATCCAGATCGTTTCCGCCCGGCAGCCGGGCTGGACCTTCGTCATGGCCCTGGTGCTGGGCCTTGGCGCAGGCGTGGTGCGTGGCTCCATGATGCGCATCGAGCACGACCTCTACCGCCCCAAGGTGGTCATGTCGCGGGCCGCCCGGTTCGTGCTGCTCTGGGTCGCCGTCCTGGTGGCGGGCGCCACCCTGGTGGAAATCCTGGGCGCGCGCACGGTGGAGGCGCTGGCGCCCGCCCGCTACGGCGCGGCGCTGGTGGCCATGATCTGCGCCGCGGCGATGCAGGGCCGCGCGCTGGCGTTGGCGGTCCAGCTCAACCGGCACTACGCCCATCTCCGGGACGAGGCCGCCGCCCGTGCCGCGCCGCGTCCGCCGGTTCGCCCGGAAATACCGCCCAGGTAGCTCCCTTTCGCCACCGGCTTGGGCTACAGGAAGACCCTGCAATTCCTTCCGGGTCCCGTCATGGCGCTTCCGTCCGGCATCTCCTTCTCCTCCGACCACAAGGTCGTCCTGCCCGCGCGCTTCAACGTCGCGGTGCCGTTCATCGACCGACACGTCGGTGAAGGCAGGGGTGCAAAGGCCGCGATCCGCATGGCACAGGAGACGGTGACCTACGCCCAACTCGCCGAGCGCGTGAACCGCACCGGTAATGCGCTGCTGGGCCTCGGGCTGAAGTCCGGCGACCGGCTGCTGATGGTGGTGAAGGATTGCCCGGCGTTCTTCTATCTCTTCTGGGGCGCCATAAAAGCCGGCATCGTGCCGGTGCCGCCCAACACGCTGCTGCGGGCACCCGACTATGCCTACATGATCGAGGATTCGGACGCGGCGCTGGTGGTCTATTCGACGGAATTCGCGGGCGAGATCGAACCGGCGCTGAAACAGATGCCGGCCAGGGCGCTCACCGTCGATGCGTTCCTGGCCGAGATGGCGAAGGCGTCCGACGAGCTGGAGCCGCGGCTGGCGGCGCCGACTCAGGACTGCTTCTGGCTCTATTCCTCGGGCTCGACCGGCCGGCCAAAAGGCGCGGTCCATGCCCAGCGCGACATGGTGGTGACCAGCGAGCTCTATGGCGCGCGCGTGCTGGGCGTCATGGAAGACGACGTCAGCTACTCGGCGGCAAAACTCTTCTTCGCCTACGGCCTCGGCAACGGCATGACCTTCCCGCTGTGGACCGGCAGCACGGCCGTGCTCGACGATCGGCGGCCGACGCCGGACACGACCTTCGACAACATCGAGCGCTTCAGGCCGACGCTCTATTACGGCGTGCCGACGCTCTATGCCGCGCAACTCGCCGCCCTCGAGACCAGGCCGCGCGATCTGTCGTCGGTGCGGGCCTGTGTCTCGGCGGGCGAGGCGCTGCCGGCCGACATGTTCCGGCGCTGGAAGGAAAGGACCGGCACGGTGATCCTGGACGGCATCGGTTCGACCGAGGCGCTGCACATCTTCATCGGCAACAGGCTCGACGATTACCGGCCGGGCACCAGCGGCAAGCCGGTGCCGGGCTACGAGGCGCGCATCCTCGACGAGAACGCCAAGCCGGTGGCCCGGGGCGAGAGCGGCGCGCTGTGGCTGAAAGCCGAGTCGGCCGCGAAATATTACTGGAACAAGCCGGAGAAAACGGCGGAGACGATGGTCGACGGCTGGCTCAACACCGGCGACACGTACCGAGAAGATGAGGATGGATATTACATCTACGAGGGCCGCAGCGACGACATGCTGAAGGTGGGCGGCATCTGGTGCTCGCCCGTGGAGATCGAGAACTGCCTGATCGGCCACCCCGCCGTGCTCGAGGCCGCGGTCGTGGGCCATGCCGACGAGGCCGAACTGATAAAACCCAAGGCGATCGTCGTCCTGAAGCAGGCGGGCAGCGGCGACGCCGCGCTCACCGAGGCGCTGATGGCGCTCTGCAAGAAGACCCTGGCGCCCTACAAATACCCGCGCTGGGTCGAATATCTGCCCGAGCTGCCCAAGACCGCGACCGGCAAGATCCAGCGCTTCAAATTGCGTGCGTGAGGCGGTATTTTCCGCTCTTATAGCGTCCAGGGAAACAGGGAGAGCGACCAATGAAGATCAGATTGTTTGGGCCCACAACAATTATGGCCCTGGCACTCGGCCTGCCGGCAATGGCGCAGAGCCCGATCAAGATCGGCTTCGTCAGCACCTTCTCCGGCCCGCAGGCCGCCATCGGCGAGGACATGCGGCGCTCCGCCGAACTCGCCAAGGAGCATCTTGGCGGCAAGATGGGCGGCAAGCCGTTCGAGATCGTCTACGAGGACGACACCTTCAAGCCCGACGTCGGCAAGCAGAAGTCGGAGAAGCTCGTACAACAGGACAAGGTCAACTTCGTCACCGGCTACATCTGGTCGAACGTGCTGCTGGCCTCGCTCAAGACCGTGACCGACGAGGGCGACACCATCCTGGTCTCGGCCAACGCCGGGCCGTCACAGATCGCGGGCGAGCTCTGCAACAAGAACTTCTTCTCGACCTCGTGGAACAACGACCAGACGCCGATGGCGATGGGCGAGTACCTGCAGAAGAAGGGCGTCAAGAGCCTCTACCTGATGGCCCCCAACTACGCCGCCGGCAAGGACATGATGGCCGGCGTCAAGCGCACCTTCAAAGGCGAGATCAAGGGCGAGGACTACACCAAGTGGCCCGACCAGCTCGACTTCTCGGCCGAGCTCGCCAAGATCCGCGCCGCCAAGCCCGAGGGCATCTTCATCTTCTACCCGGGCGCCCATGGCGTGCAGTTCCTGACCCAGTATGCCGCGTCGGGCCTGAAGGGCCAGGTGCCGCTCTACCAGGTGTTCTCGATCGACGCGATCACGCTGCCGCAGCAGAAGGACCTGGCGCTGGGCATCCTCGGCGCCCAGGAATGGGTCAACGACCTGCCGAACGACGCCAACAAGAAGTACGTCGCCGACTTCAAGAAGAAGCACGGCACCTACCCGTCGTTCTACGGCGCCCAGAGCTACGACGCGATCATGCTGATCGCCTCGGCGGCCGAGGCGCTGAAGGGCGATCTCTCGAACAAGGACAAGGTCCGGGCCGAGATGAAGAAGGCCAACTTCAAGTCGGTGCGCGGCGACTTCAAGTTCGGCAACAACAACTTCCCGATCGAGAACTTCTACATCCAGGACACGGTGAAGGATGCGGCGGGCATGCTGACGCTGAAGACCGTTGCGACCGCGGTGACGGCGGCGGTCGATCCGTACGCGTCCAAGTGCCCGATGAAGTGACGCCTCCCTGATTGGATATGGGGGCGTGATCATGGACGGGAGCGCGGTGACGCGCTCCCGTTTCGTTTGAGGGTTGGGGATGGACTATCTGCTGCTCCAGGTGCTGAACGGCGTGCAACTCGGCCTGCTGATGTTCCTGCTCGCCGCCGGCCTGACCTTGACCTTCGGCATCATGGATCTGGTCAACCTGGCGCACGGCTCGCTCTACATGATGGGCGCCTACATCGCATGGACGCTGATCGGCTGGACCGACTCCTTCGTGCTGGGCGCGATCCTGACGCTGCCCGCCACCTTCCTGCTGGGCATCGTGGTCGAGGCCGTGGTCATGCGACGGCTCTATGCCCGTGACCACCTCGACCAGGTGCTGGCGACCTTCGGCCTGATCCTGTTCTTCAACGAACTGGTGCGCGTGATCTGGGGGCCGGCCGGCAAGAGCATCTCGGTGCCCCAGTTCCTGAGCCACACCGTCGACATCCTGCCCGGCGTGCCCTACCCGGCCTACCGCTTCGCCATCATCGCGGTCGGCGCCGTGGTGGCGGTGCTGCTGGCCTGGCTGGTCGCCCGCACCCGGGTCGGTATGCTGATCCGCGCCGGCGCCTCCAACCGGCGCATGATCGCCGCACTCGGCGTCAACATCGAGCTGCTGTTCAGCCTGGTATTCGGCCTGGGCGCGGTATTCGCGGCGCTGGCCGGCCTGATGGCCGCACCCCTCACCTCGGTCAAGATCGGCATGGGCGACGACATCCTGATCCTGGCCTTCGTCATCATCGTCATCGGCGGCATCGGCTCGATCAAGGGTGCGTTCGTGGCCGCCATGGTGGTAGGCCAGATCGACATCGTCGGCCGCGCCTTCCTGCCCGACTTCCTCAAGACCTTCATGAGCAACGCTGCAGCCTCGAGCGCGGCGCCGGCGATCTCGCAGGTCCTGGTCTACGTCGTCATGGCGGGCGTACTGATCTGGCGGCCGACCGGCCTGTTCGGTCAAAGAACATGAGCGTGTGGACATGATGGCCGCCTTCCGCACGCCGCGCGGCCTCGCGACTGTGGCGATCCTGCTGGTGCTCGCTGTCCTGCCGCTGCTCACCCAGGCCTTCGACCAGCGCTACCTGCTGTCAATCGGCACACGCATCGTCATCTGGGCGATTGCCGCCGTCAGCCTCAACATGATCCTGGGCTATGGCGGGCTGGTGAGCTTCGGCCATGCGGTGTTCTTCGGCATCGGCGGCTATGCCGTCGGTATCCTCGACGCCCACGGCGTCTCGTCGGGCTGGATCCAGTGGCCGGTCGGCGTCGCCATGGCGGCGCTGTGGGCGGCGCTGGTGGGTGCGCTGTCTCTCCGGACCCGCGGTGTCTACTTCATCATGATCACCTTGGCGTTCGCGCAGCTCCTCTACTACGTCGGCGTCGGGCTGGAGGCCTATGGCGCCGACGACGGCCTCAACATCAGCCGCAGCCGCTTCGCCGGACTGATCGACATGCGCGACAAGGCGAGCTTCTACTGGCTCTGCTTCGTGCTGCTTTGCGGCACGCTGTGGTTCTGCAGCCGCTTCGCCAACGCGCGCTTCGGCTTCGTGATCCGTGGCGCGAAGTCAAACGACCTGCGCATGACGGCACTGGGTTTCCCGGTATTCCGCTATCGGCTGGCAGCCTTCACCATCTCCGGCGCCTTCGGCGGCCTGGCCGGCATCCTGCTCGCCAACGAAGGCGCCTACATCTCGCCCGCGATGATGTCGTGGGTGAAGTCGGGCGATCTGATCGTGATCGTCGTGCTGGGCGGCATGGGCACGCTGTTCGGTCCGCTCTACGGCACGATTGCCTTCTTCGTGCTCGAGGAGTCCCTGCCGCCGGTCCTCAATCTCGTACAGAAGGGCTGGGGCGAGTATTGGCAGATCGTGTTCGGCCCGATGTTGGTGCTGATCGCGCTCTATGCCCGCGGCGGCATTGATTCGCTGTTTGGACGCCGCCATGGTTGAGCCGCTGCTCAGCACCGACCGCCTGGTCAAGCGCTTCGGCGGGCTGGTCGCGACCGACACGGTCTCGATCGACGTCAGGCCGGGCGAGATCCACGCCCTGATCGGGCCCAACGGCGCCGGCAAGACCACGCTGGTGAGCCAGCTCACCGGCAACCTGACGCCCGATGCCGGCACCATCCATTTCGCCGGCCGCGACGTCACGCGCCTGCCGACCCACGCCCGCGTGCGGCTGGGGCTGGCGCGCTCCTTCCAGATCACCTCGGTGCTGCGCGAGTTCACCGCCCTCGACAACGTCGCGCTGGCTTTCCAGGCCCACGCCGGCCACTCGTTCCGTTTCCTGGCCGATGCGCGCCGCGACGAGCGCCTGCGCGCACCCGCCCGCCGCGGCCTCGAGGCGGTGGGATTGGGGGCGCGCGCCGAGACGCCGGCCGCCGCCCTCAGCCACGGCGAGCAACGCCAGCTCGAGATCGCCATGGCGCTGGCCGGCGATCCCAAGCTGCTGCTGCTCGACGAACCGATGGCAGGCATGGGCGTAGAGGAATCCCAGCGCATGATCGGCTTCCTCCGCGCGCTGAAGGCCGAGCGCGCCATGCTGCTGATCGAGCACGACATGGATGCCGTGTTCCAACTCGCCGACCGCATCACCGTCCTGGTCTACGGCCGCGCCATCGCCAGCGGCACGCCCGACGAGATCCGCGCCAATGGCGAGGTCCGCCAAGCCTATCTCGGCGACGAAATTGCAGAGATCGCATGATGCTGCGGGTACGCGACCTCGAGGCTTTCTACGGCGCCAGCCAGGCGCTGTTCGGCATGGAGCTCAGCGTCGATGCCGGCGAGGTCGTGACCTTGATGGGCCGCAACGGCATGGGCAAGACCACGACCGTGCACGCGGTCATGGGGCTGCTCGAGACCCGGCGCGGCATCGTCGAGTTCGAGGGCAGCCGAGTCGACCAGATGGCCTCATTCCGCATCGCCCGTCTCGGCCTCGGCCTGGTGCCCGAGGGGCGGCAGATATTCCCCAATCTCTCGGTGCGTGAGAATCTTTTGGCTGCCGCCGCCAACCGCAGCGCCCGCGCCAATCCCTGGACCATCGAGCGCGCTTTCGAGTTCTTCCCGCGTCTGGCCGAACGCCAGCGCAACATGGGCAACCAGCTTTCCGGCGGTGAGCAGCAAATGCTCGCGGTCGGCCGCGCCCTGATGACCAATCCCAAGCTCCTGATCCTCGACGAGGCGACCGAGGGGCTGGCGCCACTGGTTCGCTACGAGATCTGGTCCTGCCTCGGCCGGCTGAAGCGCGAAGGCCAGGCGATCCTGGTGATCGACAAGAACGTGGGCGCCCTGATCGGCCTCGCCGACCGCCATCACATCGTCGAGAAGGGCCGCGTCGTCTGGTCCGGCACGTCCGACGCCCTGGCCCGCGACAAGGAATTGCAGCACAGGTATCTTGGCGTCTGATCCTGCGGAGTTTTCGATGCGTCTTCTTGCTCTCGCCTCTCTGCTCGCTCTCGTCGCACCCGTTCAGGCATGGGCTCAGGGCTCGGTCAATGTCTACAACTGGTCCGACTACATCGCCGAGGACCAGTTGAAAGTCTTCGAGAAGGACACCGGCACAAAGGTCAATTACACGACCTACGATTCCAACGAGATCCTCGACGCCAAGCTCAGGACCGGCAAATCGGGCTACGACATCGTGGTGCCTACGGCCTCGCCCTTCTTCGTGCGCCAGCTCGCGGCCTCCCTCTACCTGCCGCTCGACAAGGCGAAGCTCAAGAACTGGAACAATCTCGATCCCGAGATCATGGCGGCACTGGCAAAGTATGATCCCGGCAACGCCCACGGCATCCCGTGGATGTGGGGAACGACGGGCATCGGCTACAACGTGGCCGAGATCAGCAAGCGCCTGCCCGACGCGCCGGTCGATTCCCTGCGCATGATCTTCGACCCGGCGGTGGTGTCGAAGTTCAAGGATTGCGGCGTCATGATGCTCGACAGCGCCACCGACGTGCTGCCGGCCGCGCTGAAGTATCTCGGCCTCGATCCCGACTCGAAGAAGACCGAGGACCTCGCCAAGGCAACCGACGTCGTGAAGGCGGTGCGGCCCTTCATCCGCAAGTTCCATTCCTCGGAGTACATCAATGCGTTGGCGGGCGGGAACATCTGCCTTGCCTTCGGCTTCTCCGGCGACGTCTTCCAGGCGCGCGACCGCGCCGCCAAGGCCAAGGACAAGCGTGACATCGCCTATGCCATTCCGAAGGAAGGCTCGCTGCTCTGGATCGACGTGGCGGCCATCCCCAAGGACGCGCCGAACCCAGCCAATGCGCTGCGCTTCCTCGATTTCCTGCTCGAGCCCAAGGTCGCCGCCGCCTCGAGCGAGCTCACCGGCTATGCCAACGGCAACAGGGCTGCTTTCGCGCTGCTGCCCAAGGACATTTCCGGCAATCCGCTGATCTATCCGCCGGCCGACGTGCGCAACAGGTTCTACACCATCACTGCCGGGACGCCCGAACAGACGCGCGAGCGGACACGGCTGTGGACCACCGTGAAGACGGGCCGGTGAGCGGACCCATCGTCAAGATAGAAGGCCTGACCAAGCGCTTCGGGGCCGTCGCCGCCGTCGACAGGGTCGATCTCGAGATCGCGCGCGGCGAGCTGTTCGCCCTCCTCGGTGGCTCAGGCTGCGGCAAGACCACGCTCTTGCGCCTGCTGGCGGGCTTCGAGACGCCCGACGCGGGCCGACTGCTGATCGACGGCCAGGACATGACCGGCGTGCCGCCGCATTTTCGGCCGGTCAACATGATGTTCCAGTCCTACGCCCTTTTCCCGCACATGAACGTGGCAGAGAACGTGGGTTATGGGCTGCGTCGCGAAGGCATGGCCAAGGCCGAAGCCGCGACGCGCGTTGCCGATGTGCTCGAACAGGTCCGTCTCGCCGAATATGCCCAGCGCCGCCCGGCGCAACTCTCAGGCGGCCAGCGCCAGCGCGTTGCCTTGGCACGCGCGCTGGTGAAACGGCCCAAGATCCTGCTGCTCGACGAGCCGCTGGCGGCGCTCGACCGCAAGCTGCGCGAAGGCACGCGCTTCGAACTGGTGCGATTGCAGGCCGAACTCGGCATCACCTTCGTGATGGTGACGCACGATCAGGAGGAGGCGATGTCGATGGCGACGCGGCTTGCCGTGATGGACGCCGGCCGCATCGTCCAGGTCGGCACGCCGTACGACATCTACGAACGTCCCGCCTCGCGCTTCGTCGCCGACTTCATCGGCGTCGCCAACATACTGAAGATCGAGGGCGGTTGGCTGGCGTTGCGGCCTGAGAAGATCGCCCTGTCGGTCGAACGCCCCGGCCTCCCAAATGTCGCCGCCGGCAAGATCGTCGACATCGCCTACGAGGGCGATCGCTCGCTTTACAGGATCGCCACCGACGGTGCCGTGATGATCGTGTCGACCACGCCCAACCTCTCGCATCGTCGCGGCGATTCGGTCTGGCTGGGCTGGGCGGCCGACGCCGGGCATCCGCTCGACGCGTGACACCATGCGCTACGTGATCGCCCTTCCCTTTCTCTGGCTCGGGATCTTCTTCCTGCTGCCGTTTGCCCTGGTGCTGGCGATCGCGCTCGGCACCAATGCCCCCGACTCGGTGCCGCCGGTCGACCTTGGCATTGGCTTAAAAAGCTTCACGCTGCTGTTCACCGACGATCTCTACCTCGCGGCCTGGCTCACTTCGCTTCGCATCGCCGCCACCTCGACCCTGGTGGCGCTGCTCCTGGGTTATCCCATGGCCTACGCCATCGCCCGCGCGGCGCCCCGGCGCCGGCCGCTGCTGCTGATGCTGGTGGTGCTGCCCTTCTGGACCTCGTTCCTGATCCGGGTCTACGCCTGGATGGGCCTGCTGGACGAGAACGGACTCCTGAACCAGTTCCTGCGCTGGAGCGGAATCGCTGCAAATCCCGGCACGATCCTGGGTACCGAATGGGCGGTCCAGCTCGGCATCGTCTATGCCTACCTGCCATTCATGGTGCTGCCGCTCTACGCCGTGCTGGAGAAGCTCGACGTGAGCCTGCTCGAAGCCGCGGCCGATCTCGGCGCCCGGCCGATCGCGGCCTTCTTGACCATCACCCTGCCACTGTCGCTGCCCGGCGTCGTCGCCGGCTGCCTGCTGGTGTTCATCCCCGCGGTTGGCGAATTCGTGATCCCTGACCTCCTGGGCGGCACCGAGACGCTGATGATCGGCAAGGTGCTATGGGACGAGTTCTTCACCAACGCCGACTGGCCGCTCGCCTCCGCCGTGGCGATCTGCCTGCTGGTGCTGCTGGCGGCTCCGATCGCGCTGTTCCAGCGCCAGCAGGCGCGCGGCCCCGAACCCGCACGGGAGCGACGCCGATGATCGGTCGCGCCCGTTTCGCCTTCACCGTGCTGGGCTTCGGCTACGCCTTCCTCTACCTGCCGCTCGCCCTGGTGATGATCTACTCCTTCAACGAGTCGCGCCTGGTGACGGTATGGGGTGGCTTCTCGACGAAGTGGTGGAGCGCGCTGTTCGCCAACGAGGCGATGCTGCAGGCTGCCTGGTTGTCGATCCGGATCGCCTTCGTGAGCGCCACGGTGGCCGCGATCATCGGCCTGGCGGCGGGCTATGCGCTGGCCCGCGCGCCGCGGTTCCCGGGCCGCGGCCTGTTCGGCAGCCTGGTGATCGCGCCCATGGTGATGCCCGAGGTGGTGATGGGCATTTCCATGCTGCTGCTGTTCGTCGGCGCCGAGCGCATGTTCGGCGGACCGGAGCGTGGCTTCCTCACCATCGCCATTGCCCACGCTACCTTCTCGATCGCTTTCGTGGCCATCGTGGTACAGGCGCGGCTCGCCGATTTCGACCACTCGCTCGAAGAGGCGGCAATGGATCTCGGCGCCACGCCCTGGGTCACGTTCCTGACGGTCACCCTGCCGCTGATCGCGCCGGCCGTCGCCTCGGGCTGGCTGCTGGCGTTCACATTGTCGTTGGACGATTTGATCATGACCCAGTTCGTGGCCGGCGCGCAGTCGCAGACCCTGCCGATGCGCGTCTATTCCAGCGTCCGCCTGGGCGTCGACCCGCAGATCAACGTGCTGGCCACCGTGATCGTGGTGGTGGCGGCCTGTGCACTTATCTTCTCCGGCTGGCTGACGCGCAGGAAAGTTTGAGCTAAGAATCCTCAACTCGGGAGGAAAAAATGCCGAAATCCGGAACCATCAAGGCGTCACGGCGTAACGTGCTGAAGGGGGTCGGAATGGCCGCTGTCGGTGCTTCACTGCCGCCCGCCGGGGCGGCCTTGGCCCAAGGGACGGCGCCCGTCGCCGCGCCGAAGGGACCGAAACTTCTCGAGATGGACGGCAAGGCCAAGCTCGCGGTGCTGGGCGACAAGCCGCTGGTCGCCGAGACCCAGGCCGAGCTGATGGACGACGACGTCACACCCATCGACAAGTTCTTCATCCGCAACAACGGCCTGGTGCCCGACGCGCCGGCCGACGCCAAGGCGTGGAAGATCAAGGTCGACGGTGAGGTCGACAAGCCCATGGAGATCACGCTGGGCGATCTCATGAGCCGCTTCCCCAACGTCTCCTACAAGATGATGCTGGAGTGCGGCGGCAACGGCCGCTCGTTCTTCTCGCCCGAGGCGCGCGGCAACCAGTGGACCAACGGCGGCGCCGGTTGCGCCGAGTGGACCGGCGTGCGACTGGCCGACGTACTCAAGGCCGCCGGCGTGAAGCCGAGCGCGGTCTACACGGGCCAGTATGGTGCCGATCCGCACCTCAGCGGCGATGCCACCAAGCCCTCGATCTCGCGCGGCGTGCCGATCGCCAAGGCGATGGAGCCGCACACGCTGATCGTCTTCAAGATGAACGGCAAGGACCTGCCGCTGATCCACGGCGGACCGGTACGCCTGATCGTGCCGGGCTGGGCTGGCTCGACCTCGACCAAGTGGCTGACCCGCATCTGGGTGCGCGACAAGATACACGACGGTCCCGGCATGGGCGGCTTCTCCTACCGCCTCGCCAAGACGCCGATCGTGCCCGGCAGCAAGGGCGACGAGAAGGATACCGTGATCCTGGAGGCAATGCCGGTCCGCGCGGTCATCAGTTTTCCGGCCGACGGCAGCCGCCTCGCCGCCGGCACCAGGAAGCTCGATCTGCGCGGCCACGCCTGGGCCGGCGAGAACGACGTCAAGACGGTCGACATCTCGACCGACTATGGCGTGACCTGGAAGCCGGCCAAGGTCGACGCACCGCCCAACAAGTATGCCTGGCAGCGCTTCACCGCATCGGTGGATCTGCCGTCGGCCGGCTACTACGAGGTCTGGGCCAAGGCGACCGACAGCAAGGGCGTCACCCAGCCCTTCGTCGCCGGCAACTGGAACCCGCAGGGCTACGGTGGCAATCCGATCAACCGCATCCGGGTGCTCGTCGCTTCTTGACCCAGCTCAACATCACGCATGTCGTCGTCATTTCCCTGACGGCGGTGTTCGTCCTCGTCGCCATGGATCGCGGCGGCGCGTTGCGCGGCCCCCAGCCGACCTACACGCCGCCAGCGCCCGTCCAGGCGGCGGCGCCCGCGGTCGACAGCGAGAAGGGCAAGCCGCCGCCGCACAATGATACGGTCGACGATCTGCCCGAGGGCAAGGGCCGCGAGATCACCTTCTACACCTGCACCGCCTGCCACGGCGTGGCGCTGATCAAGGCGCAGGGCCTGACGCGCGATCTCTGGGATTCGAGTATCGACCTGATGATCGAGAAACACCGCATGCCGCCGGTCAAGCCGGCCGAGCGTGCCGAGGTTCTCGACTATCTCACCGAGCAGTTCCCGCCGCGCCGGCGTGGCCGCAACGCCGACAATCCGTTTCTCAAGTAGCCTTCGCCCACTTCTCCGACCAGGCGTGCAGCGGCAGGAACAGGCGCAGCAACTCCTTGCCGAGCGCCGTCAGGCGATAGCCCGAGTCGGCGTCGAGTTCGACCAGCTTCGCCTCGCGCAGTTCGGCCAGCCGGCCGTTCACGATGGTCGGGCTGGCGCCGATCAGGTCCTGCAGCTCGCGGAAGCGCCGGGGTTCCTCGCGCAGCTCCCAGACGATGCGCAGCACCCACCGCCTGCCCAGCAGGTCGAGCAGCACCATAATCGGCCGGCCCGTCCGGGAGCCACGGACTCGCTTCACCATCTATTACACTCCGTTACTACATTTTCTGTAGCGCCCGCCGATCTGCCACACTACATAAATTGTAGCACCTGAACCGGAGACCAACCATGCCCCGCATCGCCCCCGCCCAAGCCCCCTATCCGCCGCAGATCGCGGCCGAACTCGCCCGCATCATGCCGAGGGGCGTCGAGCCGTTGGTCCTGTTCCGCACGATGGCGAAAAGCCCGCGCGTGTTCGAAAAGATGTTTGCCGCTGGCCTCCTCGACAAAGGCCCGCTGTCGCTGCGCCAGCGCGAGATCGCGATCGACCGCACGACAGCGCGGCTGGGCTGCGAATATGAATGGGGCGTCCATATCGCCTTCTTTGCCGAGCGTGTGGCGATGGATGGCGAACAGGTGTCCGCCATCGTCCATGGGCCGGCCGACGACGCCTGCTGGGCATCCGACGAGCAGGCCCTGCTCGCCGCCGTCGACGATCTCGTCGACCGTCGCACGATCACTGACGCGACCTGGACCGCTCTCAAGCAGCATTTCGACGATGCGCAGATCCTCGAGACGATCGCGCTGGTGGGCTACTACCACACCATCAGCTTCCTCTGCCGCGGACTGGAACTGCCGCTGGAACCCTATGCCGCTCGCTTTCCTAGCGCTTGAGGAAGCGGTCGATCCCGAGGATCAGCAAGCCGAACACCAGGCCCCAGAAGGCCGAGCCCACGCCCATCAAGGTCACGCCCGAGACGGTGACGGCGAGCGTGCCGGCGGCGGCGAGGCGATCCTGGTCGCCCGCAAGCGCAGCCCCCATGGCGCCAGCCATCGAGCCCAACAGCGCCGTGCCGGCGACGGTGACCAGCAGGGCCGGCGGCAAAGCCCCGAAGATGCCGACCAGCGACGCGCCGAACAGGGCGATCAGGCCCCAGAAGAGGGCATAGAAGGGTCCCGTCATCCAGCGCTTCGCCGGATCGGGGTGTGCGTCGGGCCCGGTGCAGAGCGCGGCCGAGATCGCCGCGAGATTGGAGGTGTGCGCTCCCATGAACGCCGTGCCGAGCGAGACGGCACCCGTGACGGCCAGGATCGGCTGCGTCGGCGGCTGGTAGCCCGAAGCGCGCAGCACGGCGAAGCCCGGCAGGTTCTGCGACGCCATGGTGACGAGATAGAGCGGCACTCCCAGCCCCACGAGCGTGGCCGCGTCCCACGCCGGCGCCGTGACGACGAGAGTCGAGAGGCCGATCCCCGGCATCGGCTTCACCAGCCCCAGCGACCAGGCGAGCAGCGCGCCGGCCACCAGCACGACCAGCGAGGCGAGCGCCGGCAGGAAGGCGCGTGCGATCAGGAACAATGCGATCAGCGGCAGGACCAGCAGCGGCGAGGACGGCACATGCTCGACCATCGCCACGACCAGCCGCAACAGGATGCCGGCCAGCATGGCGGCGGCAATGCTGGCCGGAATCCGCTCGATCAGCCGGCCGAGCGGCCGGATCGCGGCGGTGAGCAGGATCAGGATGGCCGCCAGCACGAAGGCGCCGACCGCGGCGGCAAAGCTCGGCACGCCCGCCGTGGAGGCGATCAGCGCGGCCCCCGGCGTCGACCAGGCGGTGATGATCGGCATGCGATAGCGGACACTGAGCGCCAGTGCGCTGAGCGCGGTGGCGAGGCCAAGTCCCGACACCCACGAACTCGCCTGCTCCGGCGTGGCGCCGACGGCCTGCGCCGCCGCCAGCACGATCGGAAGGGTGCCGCCCACGCCGGCGATGGTCGCGACCAGAGCTGCGGTCGCGACGGAAATCAGACCTCCTCCCCTTCGCGGACTCCGCGAAGTCGGTGCTAGGTCGTCGTGCGACCTAGCACCTGAGGTGTCCGCGTCTTCGCGGACGGAGGGGTCGAGGCGACTCGTCTGACTCATGACCCCTCCGTCGTCGTGTGACGACGACACCTCCCCTGCGCGGACTCCGCGCAGAGGAGGAGAGCTTGCTCAAGCATTCGCCCGTTCCACCATCGCCTGCAGGAGAATCTGCGCGCCCGCGCCGATGTCGGTCTTGGTCGCGTCCTCGATCTCGTTGTGGCTGATGCCGTCCTTGCAGGGCACGAAGATCATCGCCGTCGGTGCCACGCGGCTGACATAACAGGCGTCGTGGCCGGCGCCGCTCACGATATCCATGTGGGGGTAGCCCGCCTGCTGGGCGCCGCGACGCACCGCCTCGACCAGGTCCTTGGCGAAGGGCGACGGTGGGAAGTACCAGATCTGCTCGACCTTCACGTCCAGCCGATGCCGTGCAGCGATGTCGGCCACGGCGGCGCGCATCTCGGCGTCCATCTTCGTGAGTTCGGCGTCGTCGGGATGACGGAAGTCGAGGGTCATGAACAGGCGGCCCGGAATGGTGTTGCGCGACTGCGGCTGACTCTCGATCACGCCCACCGTCGAGCGGCCGTTCGGCCTGTTGCCGATTTTTCGCGCCGCCACGATCAGCTCGGCCGCGCCCACCAGCGCATCGCGCCGGCCTTCCATGGGCGTGGTGCCGGCGTGGCTTTCCATGCCGGTCCAGTTGATCTCGTACCAGCGCTGGCCCTGGGCGCCCGTCACCACGCCGATGGTCTTCTTCTCGCGCTCCAGGATCGGGCCCTGCTCGATATGGGCCTCGAAGAAGGCACCGACCTCGCGGCCACCGACCGGTTCCTTGCCGTCATAGCCGATCTTCTTCAGCGCCTCGCCGAAGCTCACGCCATCGCGGTCCTTGATCCCGAGCGCATAGTCGAGCTCGAAGGCGCCGCCGAACACGCCCGAGGCCACCATGGCCGGCGCGAAGCGGCAGCCCTCCTCGTTGGTCCACACCGCGACCTCGATCGGCGCCTCGGTGACGTAGTTGGAATCGTGCAGCACGCGCAGCACTTCGAGCCCCGCCATCACGCCATAGGCGCCGTCGAACTTGCCGCCGGTCGGCTGAGTATCGAGGTGCGAACCAGTCATCACGGGCGGCCGCGCGGGATCGCGGCCCTCGCGGCGGGCGAAGACGTTGCCGAGCTTGTCGATCTTGATCGTGCAGCCCGCCTCTTTGGCCCAGCGCACGAACAGGTCACGCCCGATCCGGTCCAGGTCGGTCAGCGCAATGCGGCAGACGCCGCCCTTCTCGGTGCCGCCGATCTCGGCCAGTTCCATCAGGCTCGACCACAGCCGGTCGGGATCGATGCTGAGGTTGGGACGGTCGGGGGTCTTCATGGCGAACTCCGGATAAACAGGCGGCCAAAATAGCCGTGCCGGCGGCAAATGCCAGCCAGCGAAAGGTAGTGCTTGAGCTTGGCCCCATCCGCTTGCAAGGGTGCGGCTCCCAGGAGGAATCCCGTCCGCATGCTTCCGCTCTCCGACACGCTCGTTCTCGATCTCACGCAGGTCATCGCCGGTCCCACCGCCGGCCAGATCCTGGGCGACATGGGTGCCGACGTCATCAAGGTCGAACCGCTCCAGGGCGAGCATTTCCGGCCGCACTTCGGCGGCGCCTGGGTACCGTCGATGAACCGCAACAAGCGCGGTCTCGCCCTCGATCTCCGCACCGAGGGCGGCCGCGACGTGCTGATGCGTCTGGTCCGTAAAGCCGACGTGTTCATGGAAGCCTTTACGCCGGGCGTCATCGACAAGCTGGGCTTCGGCTGGGAAACCGTATCGAAGGCGAATCCGAAACTGGTCTATGCCTCGGTCTCGGGATACGGCCAGACCGGCCCCTACTCGGGCCGCGCCGGCTACGATCCCTGCATCCAGGCCGAGGTCGGCCTGATCGAGGCGACCGGGCCGATGGATGGCGAGATGTGCCGGGTCGGCACGGCGGCGGTCGACTACTCGACCGGCCTGGCCTGCGCCGGCGGCATCGCCTTCGCTCTGCTCGCCCGCCACAAGACCGGCCGCGGCCAGCGCCTCGACCTCTCGCTGTTCGACGTCGGCGTGCATCTGATGAGCCACTGGATCACCAATCATGGCCTCACCGGCGAGGATCCGGTGCGCATGGGCACCGGCAATTCGATCCTGTTTCCGCTCCGCGTGTTCGAGACCAGGACCAAGCCGATCTACATCGCCGGCACTAACGACCCTTTCTGGAAGATCCTGTGCAAGGCGCTGGGTTGCGAGGAGTGGCTGGCCGATCCACGTTTTGCCACCAACGAGGGCCGCGTCTCCCATCGCGCCATTCTCGAGCCGATGATGGAGCAGCATTTTGCCGAGCATACCTGCGAGGCGCTCCTGGACGTGCTGTTGCCTGCCGGCATGCCGTGCTCGGCCGTCCAGAAGGTGAGCGACCTGATGGACAACGAACATGCGAAGGCGCGCGGCAGCATCGTCGAGTACGACTATCCCGGCCTCGGCCCGGTGAAGGCCGCGTCCAATCCCATAAAACTCTCCGAGGCGCCGCTGGAAGTGAGACGCCTCGCCCCGCGGGTCGGCGAGCACACGATCGAGATCATGCGCGACGTCGGTTTCAGCGACACCGAGATCGCGGCGCTCCGCCACTCCAAGGCCGTCGGTGCGCCATGAAGATCGTCTATTCCGACAAGCACGCCCAGCACGACCCGCAGACCTTCATCGTCCGCGGCGTGAAGCAGAGGAGCGCCGAGCAGCCCGAGCGCGCGACGCGCCTGTTGGCGGCAGCGAAAGACGCCGGCCACGAGGTCATCGCACCAAAAGCCTTCGGCCTCGCCCCCGTCCAGGCGATCCACCGGCCGGAATACATCGACTTCCTCCAGATCGCCGCGCGCGAATGGGCGAAGCTGCCAGGCGCTTCGCCCGAAGTCGTGCCCAATGTCCATCCCGCGCGCTATCCCGCGACCTACCCGAAAAGCCTGGTCGGCCGCGCCGGCTGGCATCAGGTCGATACCGGCTGTCCGATCGGGCCGGGCACCTGGGCGGCCGCCCTCGCGTCGGCCGAGGTCGCCACGACCGCAGCCGACATGGTGTTGTCGGGCACGCGCGAAGCCTATGCGCTCTGCCGGCCGCCCGGCCATCATGCCTATGCCGACATGGCGGGCGGCTTCTGCTTCCTCAATAATACCGCCATCGCGGCCCAGCATCTGCGCGCGACGCACGCACGCGTCGCCGTACTCGACGTCGACGTCCATCACGGCAACGGCACGCAGGGCATCTTCTTCGAGCGCGCCGACGTGCTCACCGTCTCGATCCATGCCGATCCCAGTGCGTACTACCCGTACTTCTGGGGACATGCGCACGAAACCGGCGCCGGCGAGGGCGACGGCTTCAATCTCAACCTGCCGTTGCCCCTGGGCTCCGCCGATGCGCCGTGGCTCGCCGCAGGCGACACGGCGCTGGCGCGCATTCGCGATTTCAAGCCGGGCGCGCTGGTCGTGGCGCTGGGTCTCGACGCCAGCGAAAGCGATCCGCTGCAGGGCCTGAAGGTGACAGCCGCGGGCTTTGCCGCCATGGCGGGAAAGATCGCCCGCCTCGGCCTGCCGACGGTGCTGGTCCAGGAGGGCGGCTATCTCAGCGACGACCTCGGCCACAATCTGGTGCAGTTCCTGGCGGGCTTCGAAAGGGGTCGTGCCTGATACGGACTCGGGCTGACATCAACTCCTTAGCAAACATTGCAGCAAACATGGCATAGTCGCCGTCAACCTCATTTCTCGTGACGGAGTCCCGACATGGCGCGAACGATTGCCGACCTGATGGCCGAGACCCTGCGTGCCGCCGGCGTGCAGCGCATCTACGGCGTGGCCGGCGACTCCCTGAACGGCTTCACCGATTCGCTGCGTCGCATGAAGGAGATCGACTGGGTCCACATGCGCCACGAGGAGGCGGGCGCTTTCGCCGCCGGCGCCGAGGCCCATCTGACCGGCCAGCTTGCCGTCTGCGCCGGCAGCTGCGGACCCGGCAACATGCATCTGATCAACGGCCTGTTCGACTGCTACCGCAGCCGCGTGCCGGTGCTGGCCATCGCCGCCCACATCCCGAGCAACGAGATCGGCGGCCATTATTTCCAGGAGACCCACCCCGAACAGCTCTTCGCCGAGTGCTCGCACTATGTCGAGACGATCTCCAATCCCGAGCAGATGCCGCGCGTCCTCGACAAGGCGATCCGCGTCGCCGTGGCCGAGCGCGGCGTGTCGGTGGTGGTGATCCCGGGCGACGTGGCGCTGCAGACCACAGCCGCCAAGGCGGCAAAGTGGCTGGCGCCCAAGCCGCCAGTGGTGCGGCCCTCCGACTCCGAACTCGATGCCCTGGCGGCCCTGCTGAACGACGGCGAGAAGGTCACCCTGATGTGCGGTGCGGGCTGCGCCGGCGCCCATGATGCCGTGATCGAGCTCGCGCGGGTCCTGAACGCGCCGATGGTCCATTCGCTGCGCGGCAAGGAATATGTCGAATACGACAATCCCTTCGACGTCGGCATGACCGGCCTGATCGGCTTCGCCTCGGGCTACGCGGCGATGAAGGAGTGCGACACGCTGCTGCTCTTGGGCACCGACTTCCCCTACCGGCAGTTCTATCCCGAACACGCCAAGGTGGCGCAGGTCGACCTCCGCGCCGAGAGCCTGGGCAACCGCTGCCGGCTCGACATCGGCGTGGTGGGCGACGTCGCCGACACGATCGCCGCTCTGCTGCCGCGGCTGAAGGCCAAGCGCGAGCGCGCCTTCCTCGACGCCGCCCTCGCGCATTACAGGAAGGCGCGCGCCGACCTCGACAAGCTGGCCGAGGGCGGCCCGGCCGGCGGCAAGATCCATCCCCAGTATGTCGCCCGGCTGCTGAGCGAACTCGCCGACGACGACGCTGTCTTCACCTGCGATGTCGGCACGCAGTCGGTATGGGCGGCGCGCTACCTGAAGATGAACGGCAAGCGGCGGCTGCTCGGCTCGTTCAACCACGCCTCGATGGCCAATGCCATGCCGCAGGCGATCGGCGCCCAGGCCTCGCACAAGGACCGGCAGGTGATTTCCATGTCGGGCGACGGCGGCTTCGCCATGATGATGGGCGACTTCATCAGCCTCACCCAGCTCGGCCTGCCGGTGAAGGTGGTGGTGCTGAACAACGGCACGCTGGGCTTCGTCGAACTGGAGATGAAGGCGAGCGGTTTCGTCGATACCGCCGTCGACCTGAAAAACCCCAACTTCGCGGCGATGGCCGAGGCGATGGGCATCAAGGGCTTCCGGGTCGAGGACCCCGCCCAGCTCGAGGGTGTGCTCAAGGAAGCGCTGGCGCACAAGGGCCCGGTGCTGGTCGACGTGGTGAGCGCGCGCCAGGAGCTGGTCATGCCGCCCAAGGCGACGCTCGACCAGGCCTATCACTTCGGCCTGTTCACCCTGAAGGCGGTGATGGACGGCCGCGCCTCGGAGCTGATCGATCTGGCGCGGACCAATCTCAGGATTTGAGAGGGCTTGCCATCTGACGATGACATCTCTTCATCAGGCATGGGCGGCCCTGCAGCCCAGGCTGAAGATATTGGAGCCATTGCCGTTCTCTTCCGACCAATGGTCTCTGATCGAGCGCCTGCATGTGAGCTTCAACGACCGCGAAGCGCACACTCATTTGCCCATACCGATTGCCCGCTTCCGCGAGACCGCAACGAAAAAGATCCAAGAACATGCGACGCAGTTCGATGATGTCACGACGGTAGCTGTCGATGACGGATGGTTTGCAGAAAACTTTGGCCGCGGTACGCCCGACACGATGGCGCATTTTGTGCGCTTCTATAACGACGACGTCGACGAGATGATGGGCGTCCTCGTCCCTCCCGCGCGCTATCGCAAGGGGCATTATTCGTACGGAAAATTCACGGCTCCTCAGCCGCATGGCCTGCATACCGACCATAGTGCGGAGGATCCTGCGGGCGCGGGAGAACCGATCTGCATCGCCAGGATCGAAACCCTGGGAACGCACTACCTTGCCGGCGATTACAGGGCGTATGACCCCGAAACGCAGAGCATGATCAAGGCATTGCGATACTGGATTGCCGTTCCCGAGGGTGAGCCGGAGAATATTCTCCATGAAATGTTGAAGCGGGAGACGCTCAAGACCATTCCGGTCAACCGCGTCATGCTGATGGTCGCCGGGAACGGTTCGGAAAATTCCCAGGTCACACAACACATCGCCGCCAGACCGCCCGACGGCGGACTGCATTCGGCGTTTTTTCAGAGGCAATACAAGCTCACGTAAAGATGTAGTCGTTGATACAGGCGCCGGCCTTCGATCGGGCACCCCTCGAAGCGACGCTCGACGTGGTGAGTGCGCGCCAGGAACTGGTCATGCCGCCCAAGGCGACGCTACCAGGGCGTAAACTTATAAATACGGGACTGTCCGCTTTTCGAGGCAAAGCGGACATGCAGCGACGCCCCCGGGATGTCATCTCTTGACCCATAGCCGTCCTCGGCAATGTTTAGCCGGCGACGCCGGCTAACATGATCGCGGCGAGGCGGCGCTGCTCCCTCATTCGGGCATCCCGGCGAGGCGCAGGCCTTCAGTCATCCGTTCAGCGTCCTGCGGCCGGCGGAAAGGGGCGAAGTCCTCTTCGACGGACAAACGCATGTCGGGGACCAGTTGGCGTAGTCTCGCCATGAACTTGCGTGCCTTGTCGAAGTTCCCGGCCAAGCCATTCGAGGCCGCCGAGATGCGCAGTACCGCTATACTGTCCGGTTGATGTCTCAGGGCTTTGGCAGCCCATTGCGACGCTTCCTCATACCTGCCTAAGAACATGAGAGCGAACGCCATTGCCACTTCCGAGCGATGGATTTCCGGGTCTACAGGGTTCAATCGCTGGGCCCGGGCAATCTGGCCCAGCGCCGCTTCGTGCTGCCCGAGATACACGCTAACCCACGCACGATTTTGCCATGCAACAGCTAGATTGGGGTTGATGGCAAGCGCCTGGTCCGTCAGCTCCGCTCCGGTGTCGTATTCTCGACAGACGAACACCATTGGATGAGCCGCCCAACAGAGTGCTAACGCATCGTCACGGCCGATGGCCGAGACGCGCGACGCCAAGCGTCTGATCTCGGCTTCCTCCCCAATCTTATCGACCGTCCAGCCCTGGAGCTTGCGGGTCGAATAGCAACGTGCCGCCATACCGTAGGCGGTGGCGAAGTCGGGGTCGAGTTCAATGGCGCGATAGAACAATCGTAGCGCCTGGTCTTGCGCCTCCCGTGTCAGGACACGAACGTACGACATGCCTCGAAGGTAGCAATCGTAGGCATCGAGTTTTTCGCCCGGCTTGCGTCGGGCGCGCTCGATTTCCACCTGATCGAGCTTCGGCGCGATCGCACCGACAACACTCGTCGTCACCTGGTCCTGAAGCTCGAACACGTCCTCCAACGATCCGTCGAAGCGGTCGGCCCAGAGATGAGTGCCAGTCGCGCTATCGATGAGCTGGCCGGTGATGCGCACGCGGCCACCCGCCTTGCGTACGCTTCCCTCAAGAACATAGCGGACGCCCAACTCCCGACCGACCTGCTTCACATCGACGGCTCTACCTTTGTAGGTGAAGCTCGAATTGCGCGCGATGACGAACAACGATTTGAATCGCGAAAGCGCGGTGATGATGTCCTCGACCATGCCGTCGGCGAAGTATTCCTGCTCGGGATCGCCGCTCATATTCTGGAAGGGAAGCACCGCGATGGATGGTTTGTCGGGAAGCGCCAGCGGAGCGTCCACAGGCTGAGG
>NZ_SCVH01000173.1 GCF_004296935.1 Reyranella sp. | reverse complement strand
CATGACGAAGGCGAAGTTTGAGCGGAACAAGCCGCACTGCAACATCGGGACGATCGGTCACGTCGATCACGGCAAGACGTCGTTGACGGCAGCGATCACGAAGATCCTTGCGAAGACGGGCGGAGCGACGTTCACGGCGTACGACCAGATCGACAAGGCTCCTGAGGAGCGCGAGCGCGGGATCACGATCTCGACGGCGCACGTGGAGTACGAGACGAAGAACCGCCATTACGCGCACGTCGATTGCCCTGGCCATGCCGACTACGTGAAGAACATGATCACGGGCGCGGCGCAGATGGACGGAGCGATCCTGGTGGTGTCGGCGGCGGACGGTCCGATGCCGCAGACGCGGGAGCATATCCTTCTGGCGCGGCAGGTCGGCGTTCCGGCGCTGGTGGTCTACATGAACAAGGTCGACATGGTCGACGATCCCGAGCTTCTGGACCTGGTCGAGCTCGAGGTTCGCGAGCTCCTGAAGAGCTACCAGTACCCGGGCGACGACATTCCGGTGGTTCGGGGCTCGGCGCTGATGGCGCTGGAGGACAAGAACCCGGAGCAGGGCGAGCAGTCGGTCCTGAAGCTGATGGAAGAGGTCGACCGCTACATCCCGCAGCCTGCGCGCGACAAGGACAAGCCGTTCCTGATGCCGATCGAGGACGTGTTCTCGATCTCGGGCCGCGGCACGGTGGTGACGGGCCGCGTGGAGCGCGGGATCGTGAAGGTCGGCGAGGAGATCGAGATCGTTGGGCTTAAGGCGACGGCCAAGACGGTGGTGACGGGCGTCGAGATGTTCCGCAAGCTCCTGGACCAGGGCGAGGCGGGCGACAACATCGGGGCGCTGCTGCGCGGCGTTGGCCGCGAGGACGTTGAGCGGGGCCAGGTTCTGGCCAAGCCGGGTTCGATCACGCCGCACACGAACTTCGAGGCCGAGGCCTACATCCTGAACAAGGAGGAGGGTGGCCGTCACACGCCGTTCTTCACCAACTACCGTCCGCAGTTCTACTTCCGCACGACCGACGTGACGGGTGTGGTGACGCTGCCGGAGGGCACGGAGATGGTGATGCCGGGCGACAACGCGCGGCTGATCGTCGAGCTGATCCAGCCGATCGCCATGGACGAGGGCCTGCGCTTCGCCATCCGCGAGGGCGGCAGGACCGTCGGCGCAGGCGTCGTCACCAAAGTCGTGAAGTA
>NZ_SCVH01000020.1 GCF_004296935.1 Reyranella sp. | reverse complement strand
ATCCCGCTCAGCATGACGCTGCGCCTGCCCAACATCCCGGTGACGCATGTCGAGAACATGTGCGCCTCGGGCACCGAGGCCTTCCGTGGCGCCTGCTATGCCGTGGCCTCCGGCGCGGCTGATTTTGCCCTGGCGCTGGGCGTCGAGAAGCTGAAGGACACCGGCTACGGCGGCCTTCCCGGCGGCCGCGGCGGCCCGCTGCAGGCCCTGTGGAACGCCAACGGCACGGCGCCGGGCAACTTCGCCCAGCTCGCCACCGCCTACATGACGGCGCATGGCGTGAGCGGCGAGGACCTCAAGAAGGCGATCGGCCATGTCTCGTGGAAGAGCCACCAGAACGGCGCCAAGAATCCGAAGGCCCATCTGCAGAAGGCCGTCGAGATGGACACCATCCTGAACGCGCCGATGATCGCCTCGCCCTTAGGCCTGTTCGACTGTTGCGGCGTGTCGGACGGCGCGGCGGCGGCGATCGTGACGACGCCCGAGATCGCCAAGTCGCTCGGCAAGCACGACATCGTCAGCGTCAAGGCGCTGCAGCTCTCGGTCTCGAACGGCTCCGAGTCGGGCCACAATTCGTGGGATGGCAGCTACTTCCACACCACGCGCATCGCCTCGAAGAAGGCCTATGAAGAAGCCGGCATCAAGAGCGCGCGCGATGAAGTGTCGATGTTCGAGGTCCACGACTGCTTCTCGGTCACCGAGCTGGTGACCATGGAAGACCTGCACATCTCCCAACCCGGCAAGGGCTGGCGGGACGTGCTCGACGGCTTCTACGACGCCGACGGCAAGATTCCCTGCCAGATCGACGGCGGCCTGAAATGCTTCGGCCATCCGATCGGTGCCTCGGGCCTGCGCATGCTCTACGAAATGTACCTGCAGATCCAGGGCAAGGCCGGTCCCCGCCAACTCAAGAATCCGCGCATCGGCATGACTCACAATCTGGGCGGCTCGCCGCGTGAGAACATCGCGAGTGTGGCCATCGTCGGACGCTACGAGTAATCACCAACGACAGGGCCCTCTCTCCGGCACGCGCGGTCGGGGAGAGGGCTTTTCTTTGCATCAGTTCGGGAGGAGCTGCCATGGAGCTCGACAAGAAGCTTATCGGCCATACGTTCAAGCCATTCACCACCACCGTCGAGGCCGGCAAGATCCGGCTGTTCTGCAAGGCCATCGGCGAGGAAGATCCGATTTACACCGACGAGGCGGCGGCCAAGTCTGCGGGCTATCGCGGCATCACCGCGCCGCTCACCTTCCTGCGGGCGCTGCAGGCGGACGATCCCAACAAGGGCGGGCTGCTCCGCCTGCTCAACGTCGACATCGGGCTGATCCTGCACGGCGAGCAGCACTTCGAGTATTTCGCGCCCGTCGTGGTCGGCGACAAGGTCACCTGCCAGGAGAAGGTGGTCGACATCTACGACAAGAAGGGCGGCGCGCTCTGGTTCGTCGTCCAGGAGATGGAGATGAAGGACCAGACGGGCAAGCTGGTGGCCAAGGGCAAGGGCGTCACCGTCGTGCGCAACCCAGATGCTGCGAAGAAGTGAGGAGGGAAAGATGACATCGGTTCCCAAGTTCGATCAGGTCAAGGTCGGAGAAGAGCTCAAGCCGCTCGTGCTGCCGCCGGTCAGCCGCCACCAGCTCGCGCTCTACTGCGGCGGCTCGGGCGATCACAATCCGATCCACGTCGATCTCGACTTCGCCAAGAAGTTCGGTTTCAAGGACGTGTTCGCGCACGGCATGCTGTCGATGGCCTTCCTCGGCCGGCTCGTGACCGGCTACGCCCCCAACAACAGGGTGCGCAAGCTCGGCACGCGCTTCACCTCGATCACCTGGGTCGGCGACGTCATCACCGTCAGCGGCAAGGTCACGGGCAAGCGTGAGGAGAACGGCGAGAAGCTGATCGACCTCGAGATCAAGTGCACCAACCAGAACGGCCAGGACACGCTGCAGGGCCACGCCACCGTGGCGGCCGTCTAAACACGCTTCAGGAGAATCAGATGGGTCAGATGGATGGCAAGGTGGCGATCGTCACCGGCTCGGGCCGCGGCATCGGCAAAGAGATCGCTCTGCGCCTGGTGCGCGATGGCGCCAAGGTGGTGATCAACGACATCGACGACGCACCAGCCAAGGAGACCGTGGCCGAGATTATCAAGATGGGCGGCAAGGCGGTGGCCTGCAACGGCGACGTCGCCAAGCCTGACTTCGGCGACCGCATCGTCAAGACCGCGGTCGACGCCTTCGGTGACTGCCACGTCGTGGTCAACAACGCCGGCTACACGTGGGACAGCGTCATCCAGAAGATGAGCGACGAGCAATGGTACGCCATCCTCGACGTTCACCTGACGGCGCCGTTCCGCATCCTGCGCGCCTTCCAGATCCATTTCCGCGACGCCGTGGAAAAGGAGCGGGCGGCGGGCAAGCGCATCGTGCGCAAGGTCGTGAACATCTCCTCGACCTCCGGCGTCAACGGCAATGCCGGCCAGTCGAACTACTCCGCCGGCAAGGCCGGTATCGTCGGCCTCACCAAGACGCTGGCCAAGGAGTTCGGCCGCTACGACGTCACGGTGAATGCCGTCGCCTTCGGCTACATCCAGACGCGCCTCACGCAGCCGCTTTCCCAGGGCGAGGCCGGCGAGATCGAGGTCCAGGGCCGCAAGGTCAAGGTCGGCGTCCAGGGCGGCCGCATCGCCGCCATGAACCAGATGATCCCGCTCGGCCGCGGTGGCCTGCCGGAAGAGGCTGCGGGTTCGGTCTATCTCTTCTGCAGTCCCGACAGCGACTATGTCAGCGGCCAGTGCCTGGTGGTCAACGGCGGCCTTTGACCCCAGTCGGAACGCTCAAGGTTGGCGTCGTCGGGTGTGGTGTCGCCGGCCAGGCGGCCGCGACACTTCTCGCCGATGCCGGACACCGCGTCACCGTCTTCGAGCGCTTCGCTGAAGCCAGGCCTTCCGGGGCCGGCCTGCTGCTGCAGCCGACCGGCCTTGCCGTGCTGCGCCATCTCGGGCTCGGCCCGCAGGTCGAGCGCCTGGGCGCCCGGATCGACGGCTTGCTGGGTCTGAACCATCTCAACTACGTCGTCCTCGATCTTGCCTACGCCGACCTGCATCCGGCGGCCTACGGGCTCGGAATCCATCGCGGCGCCCTGTTCGGCCTGTTGCACGACAGGTTGCGGCAATCGACTGCCACCGTGATTACCGACGCCGAGATCGTCGACATCGCGCGCGACGGCGCACGTGCGACAATGGTCGACAAGGCGGGTGGGCGGCACGGCCCGTTCGATCTCGTCGTGGTCGCCGACGGCGCACATTCGCGCCTGCGCGAGCGGCTCATGCCCCGGGCGCGGGCGCCGCTCTATCCCTGGGGTTGCATCTGGGCGACCGTCTCCGACCACAGGAGCTTCGCCACGGCCCCCGGCATGCTGCAGCAGCGCGTCCATGGCACCACGGTCATGATGGGGTTGCTTCCGGTGGGGCAGGGGCTGGTCACCCTGTTCTGGAGTCTGCCGGCTGCGGCACTCGATCCCGGCCAGCCGATCGATATCGAGGCGTGGCGGAGTGAAGCGATGACCCTCTGGCCGGAGGCGGCGGTGCTGGTCGAGCAGGCGGCCGAAGCCCGTGACTTCGCTCGCGCCACCTACCGGCACGTCAGCCTGCCACGCTGGAACGAAGGGCCGGTGTTGTTCATCGGCGATGCCGCCCACGGCACCAGTCCCCAACTTGGCCAGGGCGCCAATCTCGGGTTGCTCGACGCCCATGCCTTGTCGTGGGCGCTGGCCACCGGCGACGACCTTGCTGCAGCGCTTCGTCTGTTCGCGCGCTGGCGCGGGCCTTCCGTTCGCTTCTATCGCCAGGCCAGCCATCTGCTGACGCCGTTTTACCAGTCAAACCAGCCACTGCTTGGGCTGGCGCGTGACGCGCTGATGGGCGCCGCCTGCTTTGCCCCTGTACTGTGCCCGATGATGACGACCACGCTTGCCGGCCTGCGTCGCGGTTGGCTGTCGACAGCTGGGCTCGACGCCGAAGGCCAGTACCCCCTCGACTCCTAGGCGCTGGCGCGCGACAGCGTCGCCCAGCGGCCCGGCGTCAGGCCGAAGCGTGCCGAGAACTGCCGTGTGAGATGGCTCTGGTCGGCGAAGCCTGTCGCGGCAGCGACTTCCGACAGCGGCGTTCCCCCGGCGATCATTGTCCTGGCCCGGCCGAGCCGCCGTCCGACCTGGAAGCGATGCGGCGAGGTGCCGAAGGCGGCACGGAAATGCCGGGCGAGCGCGAAGCGGTCGAGACCGCTCACGCTTTCCAGTTCTTCCGACGCGATCGTCCGCGGCGCTTCGGCCACGAGGAACTCCCGGGCCCGCGTGACGCCGCGAAGGGCGACGGCGTGGCCGGCTGTCGCGCCACGGGGCGAACGCCAGGCGGAGTCGGCGCGCGCGGCCAGACCTTCGGCCAGTCGCCCAACGACGGCATCGACGGTCAGCGGCTCCAGGGTGTGCGGAAAATCGGCGAAAGCCTCGTGCAGGACGGCTGTGAGGACAGGATCGTCGGCGACGGCGTCAGGCACGAAGGGTGGTGGCACATCGCCGAGCGCCACCGAGATCGCGCTCGGGTCGACATAGAGCATGCGATAGGCAAAGCCATCAGCCACGCCAGCATGACCATCGTGCGCCTCGTCGGGGTGAAGCACCATGACCTGTCCGGCCCGGCTCGCCGTTTGCGCACCGCGATAGTGGAAGGCCTGCACGCCGCGGAGTGTCAGCCCGACAGCGTAGGTTTCGTGGCGATGCAGGTCGTAGGCGTGACCGCCGAAATGCGCCGCCAGGCGCTGCAGGCCGGCGTGCGGTTCGTCGAAGCGGATCTGGTCCGGCGCGGTCATGCACAAACCTTCAAGACGGTTGGCCCAGGATGCCTCATATGGGAGGCATGATCTATGATACCAAGACGATCCTCGTCCTGCGCCGAGACCTTGCCGGCTGGCAGGCGGCCAATGTCGCGGCCTTCCTGGCCGGCGGCCTCGCCGGCGCCCACCCGCACATCGTGGGTGAGCCCTATCGCGATGGCGGTGGTAAGTCCTATACGCCGCTGATTCGCGAGCCGGTGTTCGTCTATGGCGCCACGCTCGAGGAGTTGAGGCGCACGCACCAGCGCGCGTTGTCGCGCGAACTGGTGCCAGCGATCTATATCGAGCCGATGTTCGCCACCACCAACGATGCCGACAACCGCGCCGCCGTGGCCGCGGCGCCCGCCGATGCTCTGGATTTCGTGGGCATCGGTGTCCACGGGCCGCGCAAGACGATCGACAAGATCGTGAACGGGCTCAAGTTCCTGTCCTAGGTCTCAGAAGCGGCTGACGTGGGCCGACACGCAGCGCCAGCCTTCCGGGCGCCGCTGCCAGTCGTCGGTATAGCGGCCTGCGCCCGGCGTGCCGTCGGGCTTCTTGTAGGTCGTGCGGGCATGGATGATGGCGAAGTCGCCCAGCAACCGGATCTTCACGTCGTGCTCGCGGATGTCGGTGACGGGCGAGCCGCGTCCGATCTGCGCCAGGAAGGCAGCACGATCGATCAGGGTGCCGTCGGGACTGGTGTTGTGGAAATCGTGGGCCAGGTGCGCGTCGAACCAGCGCACGTCGGCTTCGTCGACGGAGCGGATGTAGTTTCGGTTGAGCTCGGCCAGGACGGCGAGGTCGTTCATGGCGCTTTCCTTCGTGTCATCGCTCAGGCCAGGAAGAGGCGGGCTCCGGCCGGCGCGGCACGGGCTTTCTCGAGGCACTCCATCGTCGTGCGGTAGCCGACCTCGACGGCGGCATCGAAGCTCGTCCAGTCGAGCAGGTCGATGTGGCTCATCGGCGGCACGATCAGCAGGTCGGCAGCTGCACGATCCTGCTGCGCCCGCTCGGTGCTGGCGACCAGGGCGGAGCGCAGCAGGATGCGCACTATCGAGGGGATCGGCAGCGTCTCGTCGCGTCGCCAGATCAGGCGCCGGAAAAATTCCCACGCCGACCACGGCTCCATGACACCGGCGCCAGCCGCCAGCGCGCCACCGGTGTCGATGTCGACGCCGATGGTGACGCCACGGCCCAGGCGGCGCATGGCGCGGACCGGGAAATTGTCGATGACGCCGCCATCGACATGGACTTCGCCCGCCTGGTTGAAGGGCGGCAGGACGCCGGGGATCGACACGCTGGCGCGCAACCAGCGCCACAACCGGCCGACGGTGTGGACGTCGGCACTGGAGGTCGTGAGATTGGCGGTGACGCAGAAAAACGGCAGGATCAGGTCTTCGATGTCGCGCTCGTCGAACGCGGTGCGCAGCAGGCGCCCGACGCGACGCCCGGCGAACAGCGATATGGCGGGGATCGTGTAGTCGCTGAGCGGATTGGTATCGACGAATGACCGCCGGAAACGGCTCACGAGTTCCTCGTCGGCCCAGCGCGCCGCCACGCCGGCGGCCACGATGGCGCCCATGCTGGTGCCGCCGATCAGGTCGATCGGCACGCCCGACGCGCGCATCGCCTTGACGACCCCGATATGGGTGAAGGCCCGGGCGCCGCCGCCCGCCATCACCAGGCCGACGGCGTGGCCGGTCAGGAGCCGCCCCAGCCGGTCGATGTCGGAATGTACGTCGAGGCGGACGTGATGGTGCTGGCCGTAGAGCCCGCCCGCCAGCGCGGCCGTCGTCGAGCCCGGCGCGGGATCGTGACCTTCGTGCAGCAGTACCAGTTCGCGGCGACGGTGGAACACCGCACCGGACCGCGCCGCCTCGATCTCGAAGGGCAGCCTGGTCGGCAGGCCGGAGTCGGCATCGCGCACGACCACCAGGCAGTCGGCCTGCCGCAGGCAGAGCTCGGTCCATGGCGTGAGCGTCGGGTCGGCACGATAGAGGACGAAGGACGAGTCCATCTCGCAGCGGGCGAACCATTCCGGTTCCTCGTCCAGCGAGTCGGAGCCCAGCATCTGGACCTGGTTGCCGATCCGGCCCAGGGCGCCCGCCAGCAGCACCGCGAAACGCGCCGCTGGCACGCCGGGACCGGCCGGCAGGATGGCGAAGGTCCGCGGTTGGCGCCGGCGCTTGCCCAGCGGGGCGGCGTTGCGCGCCGCGACGTAGCGCATGAGCGTCGGCAACACCTCGTGATGCCGCGCCGTCAGGGAGTCGAAGTTGGTCCGGGACAGCCGCCAGACCTCGCTGTCGCGCAATGCGGCGACGCTGCGGGTGCGCTCGCTTTCGGACAGCAGGGACATCTCGCCGACGATGTTGCCCGGCGTGATTTCGGCGATCAGGATCGGCTCATCGACTTCGTCTTCCTGGTGTCGGAACACGCCGAGACAGCCGCTCGCCACCAGGTAAACGGCGTCGGCCGCCTCGCCCTGGCGGAACAGCGGTGTGCCTCCCGGCAGAACGAGGAGCGCCAGTTCGCGCTCGACCGCCATCAGGCTCTTGGTGTCGAGTTCGGCGAACAACGGGGCATGCTGCAATGCCCGGCGAAGCCGCAGTCGGGAAGAGTCCTCGCTGGGCGCGACGATGCTCACCCGTGGCTCCTCATGGTCCGGTGAGGCCTTTTAGCGCCCAACCGATGGTCTGGTCGGCGCGGGTCCACACCATCTCCCGCCATTTGTCGCCCGATGGAAAGAAACGCTCCTTCATGTCGGCCTTGAGAGAGCGGCCCAGTGCCGAGCCGAGATCGCCGCGCTGGTGCAGCCAGTTGTCGGCGCGCACCGCCCCCAGCACCTCGGGTACGGAATAGGTGCCGTATTCCAGTGCGATCGACGTCACCTCGGCGTCGGGCAGTTCCTGCGGGAAGGCATCCGTCATGCAGCCCACCACCACCGCCGAGGTCGAGGTGCCGCTCTCCGGCGAGGTCATCTCGTTGCCGTACCACGCCTTGGAGCGGGCGAAGGACTTTGCCGCGGGCGACACCGCGCAGATCAGCTCGCCGTGACCGAACGGGCCGAGGCCGGTGTGGAAGTCGATGATGCCGACGCGGCGCGCGCGCGACAGTTCCTCCCGGGCAATGGCACGGATGGTGCGGTTGCTCCAGGTCGGTGCGTTGCCGCCGAAGAAGACGCCATCGGGATGGCTGTACTGGCCGGCGCTGATCGCGCCCTGCAGCCCGAAGGCGCCGTGCTTCTGGGCATAGGCAGCGAACACTGCCTCAGTCGCGGCCGTGCTGGCCTCGTTCCAGGTGTCGGGCAGGATCGCCGCGGCCAGGGCGAGATAGCCATCGTTCGCCGGATAGGCCTTGTCGTGATCGATGAAATTGCGGTTGAGGTCGACGTTGTCTTCGGTCACCCGGCGGGTCCAGGCGAAGCCGTAAGGGTTGATGGCGTGGATGACCAGCGCGCCGGTGTCCTTGGGAAGCCTGGCGGGGCCGCCTGTCCGCAGCCAGGCGATCTCGGCGCCGGAGCCGCAGTGTCCTTCGACACCGTGCGTCCCGGCGATCAGGACCAGCATGTTGGAGGCGTCCGCCGGCCCGAACCGCGCCGTGTCGAGATAGAGGGCTTCACCGTTGGGCCCGCGCGCCTTGGGATTGAGCCAGGAGCGCAGGGCTCCTCCCGCCTGTGCCGCCGCGGCGCAGAATTTGGGGCGCGCGTCGGCGTAGCTCTCGGAAAAGCACTCTGGAACTGACGTCATTTATTCCTCCCGCCGCCATCGTAGCCGGTTTGGCGGTGGGGCGGGAAGCGGCAGCTCCTAGCTATCGTACTTGAGCAGCGTCTCCACCGGCACCTTGAGCCTCTTGCGGCCCTCGAGGAAGGTGAGCTCGATCACGCAGGCCGCCGCCGGCACCACGCCGCCGACCTGCTCCAGCAGCGTCACCGCCGCCGCCAGGGTGCCGCCGGTGGCCAGCAGGTCGTCGACCAGCACCACGCGCGCGCCCTTCCTGATCGCATCGTTCTGGATCTCGATCGTGTCGGTGCCGTACTCCAGCGCGTAGGTGTGACGGATCGTCGTGCCGGGCAGCTTGCCCTGCTTGCGCATCATCACGAAGCCGGTGCCGAGCGCCAGCGCCAGCGGCGCCGCCAGCAGGAAGCCGCGCGATTCGATGCCGGCCAGCACGTCGGGCTTGTAGGGCCTGAGCACGTCGGCCATCCGCTCGATGGTGGCGTGCCAGGCCTTGGCGTGCGCCAGCAGGGTCGAGATGTCGTAGAACAGGATGCCGGGCTTGGGAAAATCCGGGATCGAGCGGATGTGCTTCTTGAGATCGATGTCCTTGGTCATGCGTCTTTCCTGGCGTCTTCCTGGTCTCAGCCGTAGGCCGGGGGCGGCTCGAAGCTGCGGTATTCCTTCTCCAGCAGCTTGGCGAACTGAATGCAATCGTAGTCGCCATACTGAGGGCCGATGATCTGCACGCCGATCGGCAGGCCCTCCGCCGTCTGGCCGATCGGCGCCGCCGACGCCGGCAGGTAGGTGAGGCCCGCGTAGCCGGCCCAGAAGATCTGGTCGACCACCGGTACTTTCTTGTTGTTGACCACGATGGTCCTGAGATGGCGCAGGCCCTTCTGGTCGTGCGGGAAGGCTGCCGTCACGGCGACCGGACACAGCATCAGATCGTAGTCCTCGAAGAAGGCATCCCACGCCAGCCGCATGCGGTGGCGCTTTTCATTGAGCTGCAGCCAGGTGCGGTGTGGGAGCGAGTTGCCGCGCTGCATCTGGGCGAAATAGCTCATGTCGGAGGCCGGCAGGCTCTTGGCGTCGGCCAGCGCCTGCTCGTACACCGCGTCGGTCATCCTGGCCGAGGTCGCCGCGCGCAGCATCCGGATGAAGACATCGTTCATTTCGGCGGTGTCGATGGCCGGCCGCGCCTTGTCGCTCACCCTGGTCTTCTTGCGGGCGAGAAAGTCAGCAAGCTTCTGGATCTCGGCCTGCACCGAATGGTCGACCTCGGCATTGGGATCGGACAGCAGTACGGCGACCTTGAAGTCGCGCAACTTCTTCTTTTTGGAGCGCGGCAGGTTGAGCTTCCAGCCCCGGCCGTCGATCGCGTCGGGCCCGGCCATGACGTCCATGGCGATCTCGAGGTCCGCCGCGCCACGCGCCAGAGGCCCGACGACGCCGATGTCGCCGTAGGCGACGTTGCCGGCAAGCGCGTGGCCCTTGGGGCAGACGACGCCCCAGGTCGGCTTGTGGCCGTACACGCCGCAGTAATGTGCGGGGTTGCGGATCGAGGAGCCGATGTCGCTGCCGGCCTCGATGCCGGTGAGGCCCGCGGCCAGCGCCGCGCCCGAGCCGCCCGACGAGCCGCCGGGTGTGCGGCCGAGATCCCACGGATTGTTGGTCGAGCCGTAGACCTCGTTGTAGCTCTGCCAGTCGGCCAGGTTCAGCGGGATGTTGGTCTTGCCGAACAGCGTGACGCCGGCCTTGCGCATGCGTCGGGCGACCAGCGAGTCAGTCTTGACGGTGGCATCCTTGAAGGCCGGGTCGCCCCAGGTCGTGGGGTAACCGGCAACATCGAAGGATTCCTTGATGGTCATCGGCACGCCATGCAGCGGCCCCAGCTTTTTGCCGGCCTTTACCACCTTGTCCGCCGCCTTGGCCCGCTTGCGCGCGCCCTCGATGTCGGTGGCGACGATGGCGTTGAGTTCGGGATTATAGGCCTCGACCCGCTTCAGATAGAGGTCGAGCAGTTCGAGGCAGCCGATCTTCTTCTTTCGGACCGCGGCGGCGAGCTGCTTGGCGGTCTGGAAGGGCAGGGCAAGCGACATGGGAGGATTTCCGTTCCGGCGATGGACGCGTCCATAGCCCGTACCATATTGTGCCGGCCGCCGTGAAGAAACTCCCCGCCCGCACGATGCATTTCGCGCTGCCGCTTGCGCTCACGCTAGTCATGACGTTCTTCGTCTCCGGCGTGGCTACCATCCGGGCTATCGGGTTTGCCGACGGTATGCTGTCGAGCTGGATGGAGTCGTGGACCGCATCCTGGCTCATGGCCTTCCCGATAATGCTGTTCCTGATGCCGGTGATGCGGCGCCTGCTGGGCCGCGTCATCGAGCAGAAATAGGCGATCAGCGCGGGCGCGGGTGGCGTACCCGCGCCGTCGGCTCGGCGACCAGCGGGTCGTCCGGCCAGTAGTGGCGCGGATAGCGCCCCTTCAGCTCGGCCTTCACGGACTTGTAGCCGGTGGCCCAGAAGCTCGCGAGATCGCGCGTCACCTGCACCGGTCGCCGCGCCGGCGACAGCAGGTGAACGGTGAGCGCCACCCGCCCGCCCGCGATCCGCGGCGTGTCGCTCAAGCCAAACATCTCCTGCAGGCGCACCGACAGCGTCGGCTCCGCCGGGTTGGTGTAGTCGACCGGCACGTGGCTGCCGCTCGGCACCTCGATGTGGGTGGGCACCAGCCGATCGAACTCGCGCTGCCGGTCCCACGGGACCAGGGCTTTCAGCGCCGCGGCGAGATCGACGCGTACCAGGTGATCGCGGCGCGATACGCCGTCGAGGAACGGGCCCAGCCACCCTTCGAGAGAGGCCAGCAGATTGGGGTCAGAAAGGTCGGGCCAGCTCCCGTCGTGGAGGCGCATGAAGGCCACGCGCTCCCGCCACTTGGCCAGATCGGCGCTCCACGGCAGCACGCCGAGGCCAAGCTGACGAATGCCATCGAACATGGCGGCCTTCAGCGCTTCGGCGTCGGGCTTCGGCAGCACCTTGTCCTCCAGCAGCAGCGCGCCCAGGCGCCGCCGCCGGCGGGCCAGCACGGCGCCGTCGCGCGGGCTCCAGCGTACGATCTCCTCCGCCACGATGCGCCCGGCATAGAGCTCTTCGATCTCGGCGGCGGTGACGGGGGCGGCCAGGAAGATGCGCGAGTCCTGGGCCGAGCCGTCGAGATCGGCCACGACCAGAAACTCCTCGTTGGCCATCGGATCGCCGTCCGGCAAGGCAGCGCCCCGGCCGCCTGACAGCAGGTAGCGTCCCGCCGTCGCGGCACGGCGACGGCCGATGCGGTCGGGATAGGCCAGCGCCAGAAGGGCGCCAGTCATGGAACTGTCGGAGTCCTTGCCCTGGGTCAGCCGACGCGCCGCCTCGAGGATCTGTCGCGGCGCTTTCCCCGACAGGGCGATGTCGACCCTGTGGCGCAGATCGACGTCGCGCTGCCCCGGCGGCAGGCGCAGGAAGTCGCGTTCGCCCAGGATCGCCACCAGCAGGGCCGCCACCTTACCTTGGCCCAGCTCGCGGCCTTTGAGCACCAGATGCGCGAGGCGTGGATGCTGCCCGAGTCGCGCCATGGCGCGGCCGTGCGGCGTGATCGCGCCAGCCTCGTCGATGGCACCCAAGTCAATCAGCAGCGCCCGTGCCGTGACGAGCGATGCGGTTGGCGGTGGCGTCAGCCAAGGCAAGCAGGCGGCGTCGCTAACACCCCAGGCCGCCAGTTCCAGCGCCAGCGGTGCCAGGTCAGCATCGAGGATTTCCGGCGGCGCGAAGGGCAGCAACCCGCGTTCGGCTTCCGGCGTCCACAGCCGGTAACACACACCGGGCTCGAGCCGGCCGGCGCGGCCGCGGCGCTGGTCGGCCGAGGCCTGGCTGACGCGCACCGTCTCCAGCCGCGTCATGCCGGAGCGTGGCGAGAAGCGCGGCACCCGCATGAACCCCGAGTCGATCACGATCCGCACGCCCTCGATGGTGAGGCTGGTCTCGGCGATCGAGGTCGCCAGCACCACCTTGCGCCGGCCCGGGGCTGAGGGGGCGATGGCGCGGTCCTGTTCGGTCGGCGAGAGATCGCCGTAGAGCGGCGCGATGTCGATCGCGGGGTCGAGGCCTTTCAGCCGCTCCTCGACCCGGCGGATCTCGCCGACGCCGGGCAGGAACACCAGTGTGCTGCCGCTCTCCTCGGCCAGCGCGCGGCGGATCGCGGCGGCCGTCGTGTCCTCGATCCGGCCCGCCGCCTCGCGGTCGAGGTGGCGCGTCTCGACCGGGAACATGCGCCCGGCGCTTTCGATCACGGCAGCGCCGCCCAGCCGTTCCGCGACCGGCCCGGGATCGAGCGTCGCCGACATGGCCACGACGCGCAGGTCCTCGCGCAGCGCCGTCTGCGCCTCGCGCACCAGGGCGAACGACAGGTCGGTTTCCAGGCCGCGCTCGTGCAATTCGTCGAAGATCACGCAGCCGATGCCGTCCAGCGACGGATCGTCCTGCAGCATCCGCAGGAAGAGGCCGTCGGTCACGACCTCGATGCGCGTGCGCGGACCGACCTTGCTGTCGAACCGCACGCGATAGCCCACGGTCTCACCCACCGCCTCGCCCAGCGTTGCCGCCATGCGCCGCGCGGCAGCGCGGGCGGCGAGCCGCCGCGGCTCCTGCATGACGATCCGGCGGCCTCCGAGCCACGGCGCGTCGAGCAGCGCCAGCGGCACGCGCGTCGTCTTGCCGGCGCCCGGCGGGGCGACCAGCACGGCGGCATTACGCGCCGCCAGCGCCTCGATCAGGCGCGGCAGGGCCTCGTCGACGGGAAGGGAGTCCATTGTGGTGGCGCTTATAGCCGGCCTTGGCATTATATGCCTCTCCCCCGTGCCGAAATGACGAGGTTTTAGCCATGGCTGTTGTCGTTGACGCAATCGACCATATCGTCATCAACGTCGGCGACGTCGACGTCGCGGCCGCGTGGTACCAGCGCGTGCTCGGGATGACGCGCGAGGACTGGCAGCCCGGGCCGGGCAAGTCCAGACGGACGACCGTCAAGTTCGGGCGGCAGAAGATCAATCTCAGGCCGATCTCGGCAACCCAGCAGGAATGGTTCACGGGCAAGCAGGTGGCGCCCGGCAGCGACGACCTCTGTTTCCTGACCAAGTCTCCACCGCAGGAAGTGGCCGACCATCTGCGCGCCTGCGGCGTCGCGATCGAGGAGGGGCCGACGGAGAAGCGCGGTGCGATGGGGACGATCGTGTCGGTCTATTGCCGCGATCCCGACGGCAGCCTCATCGAGATTTCGTCCTACAAATAGGCGCGGATAGCCTCGCCGCGTCAGAGCGGGATGGCGACCAGCGTGTCGAAGCGGGCGCCGTCGCACACCACGATGCGCTCGGCGAACCGGAGGGCGCCCGCCCCGTCGGCCACGACCTTGTCGCGGTAGCAACCCGTGGCGAACAGCGCCATCGCCCCGTCACCCATGATGCGCACGATCAGGAACGGCGTCTCGGCGGCGGCCGCGCCGCCCTCCTGGCCCAGCACCACCGGCAGGCCGACGATATGGCGGTAGCGCTGGCGCTCGTAGATGTTGGCCTTGCGCAGCGCCGACACGCGGTCCTGCAGCATGGCCCGTGAATCGGCGTAGATGATGCCGGCTTCGTAGCCCTTGGCGACGTTCTCGGCCGTGGTCACCTTGTAGAGGCAGGGATCGGTGAACAGTTCGGGCCATTTCTCGAACTGCTCGTTGTCGATGGTGCGGGCGTAGGCGGCGTTCAACTCGACCAGGCGCGGGATGTCCATCCTGATCGTCTTCCTAGTAGCCCATGTGACGGCGATAGGCCTGCCAGAAGCCGCGCACCGCGGATTCGGTGGCCCGTGTTGGCTGGCTTTCGGCGGTGTCGCCGCCCATCTCGACGACGGAGATCTTGTCGCCGGCCTCGGCGATGCCGCGCTGCACGAAGCCGCCGACGCAGCCATCCTCCATCGATACCAGACCGGCGGGCCCCACGAGGTTCTGCTGCTTCAGCCGCCGCTTGTTCATTTCCGCCGTGTCGTCGGCGAAGCCGAAATAGGTCCAGCGCAGTTCCATGCCGTCGGTTCCCTTGGGCACCACCTGGCGCACGGCGAGGCAGTTGTGGACCTGCTGCAGCACGACGCTGGGGAAGATCGTCAGCATCTGGAGCTGGATGCGGTCGCCGAACTCGTCGACCGGGTCGAGCATGCTGGGATCGGCGAGCTTGTAGTCGTCGCGTTCGGACCTGAGGTCCTTCTCGCGAAAGGCCGCAGCTCCCGGCGCATCCTCGCTGCCGATGGTGTAGCTCGCATGGTGGCCGCCGTCGGGGCTGACCAGCACGCCGCCGGCCTGGGTCAGGCGCGTGATGCGGAACGTCGCGAAGAAGAGATGCAGCAGGCTCGCGTGATAGGTGTCCTTCACGTTCTCGACGTAGAGCTTCCAGTTGTTGGGCAGGGGTTGGGTGAAGCGACCCATGATCCGGATCGGGCGGTTGAGCACGCGGCGCACGCGGCCCGTGATCTCGGTGCCGAGATATTCCTCGATCGGCGGCGTGTCATCGGAGAGGGTGGCGAATACCAGGCCGCACAGCGAGGTCGTGCGCAGCTTGCGCGGACTGTGTGTCTCGCGCTTGAAGTCCTTGGACATGCCGCCGGCGCCGTTGATGCCGCGCTCGAAGGCGATGCCGCGGAGGTTGCCGGCGAGGTCGTAACTCCAGGCATGATAGATGCACTTGAAGTTGTTCTGGACGTTGCCGCCGTCGTCGAAGGCGATCAGGGCGCCACGGTGGGCGCAGCGGTTCTCGAAGCAGTTGATCGCACCGTCGGCGGCGCGGACCACGATGACCGGCATGCCGCCGATCTGGTTGGTGCGGTAGTCGCCCTTTTCGGGAATGTCGGTTTCCAGGCAGACGAAGTTCCAGGTCGCGCCCTCGAAGATACGGCGCTGCTCCCGGGTGTAGTTGTCGAGGTCCTGATAGACCCAGTAGGGGACGCGGGCGAGCGAGTCCTCGGGCCATGGCCCGTGAGGAGTTTGGCCACGCGGGGTTTGGCCATGAGGCGTGGTGGCGGGCTCGTGAACAGACGCGTCGTGTCGGATGTCCATGACGGATCCTCCCGCTGATCGCTCGTTTCGCCCGCCATGTTAGCCCATTTCGGCGGCCGTCCTACAGCAGGAAGGTGTGTGTCCGGTCGAGATAGTCGTGCATGTGCACGATCATCTGGTCCTCCTCGAGCAGGCAGACGCCATAGGCCGGCGGTTCATGGCTGCCGGGGATACGACCCTCGATGACGAAGTCGAGGGCGACCTGGTGGCTGGTGGCGCGCAAGGTCGAGATCGGGATGCCGCGCCAGGCGCCGGCGATCGGCCGGTGCAGATGACCGAAGAACATGTGGCGGATGTTGGTCCGGCCTTCGAGGGCCGCGATCAGATGCTTCGGTTCCAGCAGCGAGATGTCGTCCATACGCCGGATCCGCACCTTGAAGGGGGGATGGTGGATGAAGATGATCACTGGCGCGGTCCCGAGCTTGTCGAGCGTGGCCTTGAGCCAGGCCGCGCGCGTTTCGCAGAAGGTACCCCACGGCTTGCCGGGCTCGTTGGTGTCGAGGCAGACGCCGGTCACGCCTTCGCCCATCTCCAGCGTGTATTGAACGAAGCCGTTCTCATCGAACTTGGCCTGTGGAAAGGTCGCGGCGAAATTGGCGCGATCGTCGTGATTGCCGACCAGCAGGTGGTAGGGGATCACCAGCTTGTCGAGCTCGCGCTTAAGTGCCGCGTAGGCCTCCGGCTCGCCCTTGTGGGCGAGGTCGCCCGTCAGGATGGCGAAGGCGGCATCGGCGTGGTTGCGGTTCACGTCGGCGACGCAGAGCGCGAGGCGATCGATCGGGTTCAGGCCGTAGAGCAGGTTGCCCGGCGGCACGAAATGGGTGTCGGTGATGTGAATGAACTTTTGCATGGTTCCTACGGTACAAGTGTCATCCCGAGCGGAGCGAGGGACCTTTCGTGTGGCCCAAAGGCCCCTCGCTCCGCTCGGGGTGACAATATTCGTTACTTCGGCAGAAGTGCCTGCGTGTCCGCCGCCATCTTCTTCAGGACCTCGTCGGGCTTGCCGCTGCCGTTCACGACGCTCTGGAGATGGTCCTTGATCACGTCGGTGATCTTGAGACCGTTCTCGCCGGGGAAGGCGTACCAGGCGGTCATGCTCGGGAGCTGGCCGATGGCGACGCGGTGGTTGGGGTTCTGGGCATAGAAATCGCCCAGCATCTTCGGGTCCTTGGCGGGGAGCGCATTGGCCGGGAAGTAGCCGGTGCCCTTGACCATGACGGTGGCGCCGACCGGGCCGGTGGCGAACTTGATGTATTCCCACGCCGCCTTCTGCTTGGCCGGATCCTTGGCCAGCATCATGGCGACGTTGCCGCCGGCGGGCAGGCGCGACTCGGCGCCGGCGCCCAGCGGGAAGGTGGCGGTGCGGAGCGGGAACACGCCCTGGCTCTGCTTGGTGACGCCACCCAGCCGAGAGGTCGAATGCGCCCAGATGCCGAGGCGCCCCGAGACGAAGTCCTGCAGCGCCGTGGCCTGGCTCACGTCACGCATGCCGCCGTCGGTCATCATCAAGCGGAGTGTATTGATCGCCTTCTGGCCGGCCGGTCCGTCGAACGCCACCTTCTTCTCGTCCGGCGTCAGCATGGTGCCGCCGTTGGAGAAGACCAGCGCCTGCCACATCCAGTTGCCGGTGATGTCCCAGTCGAAGTGGAAGCCGGCGATCTTGTTGGCCGGGTCATTGATCTTCTTGGCGAGCGCAAAGATGCCTTCCCAGGTCTTGGGGAAGTTGTCGGGATCGCCGCCGGCCTTCTTCACCAGATCGGCGTTGAAGTAGATGATCGGCGTGGAGAGCGAGAAGCCCATGCCGTACTGCTTGCCCTTGACCTGGCCGAGCGTCAGCAGTGCGCCGTCGTAGCCCTTGCTCGCCCAATCCTTCTCGGCGGCGATCAGGCCGTCGAGCGGCTGGGCGATGTTGCGGTCGGCCAGGATGCGTTGGCGGTTGAGGCCCTGGTAGGTGACGTCGGGCAATTGGCCCGTGACGGCGTTGCGCAGCACCTGCTGGGTGGCGTCCTCGTATTCCTTGGTCGGCTGCAGGAACTTGACCTTGATGGTCGGGTTCGCCGCCATGAACTGCTTGGCGACCTCCTCGTGCACCTCCTTGAAGATGTCGGGGATCGGGTACTGCACGACGATTTCGGTCTGTGCCGTCGCGGGGCCCGCGACGAACGCGGCGGCAAGTGCCGCCATTCCTAGAAGCTTGCGCATTTTCTGTCCCTCCTGAGACGTTCCCTCAATCACACGGCTTTGTTGCCGTTTTCTTTCAACCCTTCATGCCGCTGAGCGTAACTCCTTCGATGAAGCGCCGTTGCGCGGCCAGGAAGAGAAGGATCAGCGGCGCGGTGATCACGACTGTGCCGGCCATCAAAGGTCCGAAGTCGCTGCCCGCCTCCTCGTTGCGGAAGAATAGCGTGCCGAGAGGCGGCGTGGCGAGGTCTCCTGTCTGAATCACGATCAGCGGCCAGAAGAAATCGTTCCAGTGGGTCACGATCGAGATCACCCCGAAGGCCAGCATGGCGGGCATCGCCTGCGGCAGCATGATTCGCCACAGGATCTCGAATTCGCCCAGCCCGTCGAGGCGGGCGGCGTGCATCAGGTCGTCGGGCACTGTCCTGAAGAACTGCCGCATCAGGAAGATGCCGAAGGCGGAGAAGACGAAGGGCAGGATCAGGGCGGCGTAGGTGTCGAGCAGGCCGATCTGGTAGAGCATGACATAGCGTGGGATGGCCGGCGCCTGGGCCGGGATCATCAGGCCGATCAGCACCATGGTGAACAGGATGTCGCGACCCTTGAAGCGCAGCTTGGCGAGGGCGTAGGCGCAGGGCAGCGAGACGAGGAGCTGCAGCAGGAAGATGCCGCCCGTTACGATCACACCGTTCAGCAGGTAACGCAGCAGCGGCACCTTGGTGAAAGCGTCGCGGTAGTTCTCGGCCGCCGCCCAGTTGGTCGGCAGCAGGCTGAGCTTGGTCGAGAAGATCTCGTTGGGCGGCTTCAGTGACGTCGACACCATCCAGACGAACGGCGCCAGCATGATCACCAGCCCGGCGAGCAGGACGGCGTGGCGCAGCACATGCCCAAGAAGAGTCCCGCGCCGGGTCATGAATAGTGGGTCCTCTTCTCGCCGGCTTTCACCTGCAGCAGGGTGAGTGCCAGGACGACGACCAGGAACACCACGGTGATGGCGGCGCCATAGCCGGTGCGGAAGAAATTGAAGGCCTCGGTGTACATCGTATAGAGCAGCACCTCGGTCGCCTTGTTCGGCCCACCCTTGGTCAGCACCTCGACGGTGTCGAAGACCTGGAACGATCGGATGCCCGACACCACGGTGACGAACAGCGTGGCCGGTCCCAGCATCGGCCAGGTGACGCAGCGGAAGCGTTCCCACACCGAGGAAGCTCCGTCGATCTCCGCCGCCTCGTAGAGGTCGGGCGGGATCGCCTTCAGGCCGGCCATGAACAGCACCATGTTGAGTCCGGCCGACTGCCAGATGCCGATGCCCGCCAGGGTGAACAGCGCGCGGCTGGGGTTCTTCAGCCAGTCGCCGCCCTTGATGCCGACCTGCTCGAGCACGATGTTGATCAGCCCGACACTGGGATGCAGCATGAACTCCCAGACCACCGCCATGGCGATCAGGGTCGAGGTGACGGGCAGGAAATAGGCGGCGCGGTAGAAGGCGCGGCCGAAGGCGGCGCCCTCGATCAGCAACGCGAGGCCAAGGCCCAGGAACACCGAGCCAGGCACCACGACCAGGCAATAGACAAAGGTGTTGCCGAACGATTTCCAGAACACGCGGTCGGCGAAGAGCTGCTCGTAGTTGCCGAAGCCGATGAAGTTCATTGTCGGCGCGCCGAGCTGCCAGTCGGTGAGTGACAGCACGACGACGGCAAGCGAGGGGCCGGCCAGCAACACCACGAACATCACCCACGCCGGCGAGATCAGCGCGTAGGCGGCGCGACGTTCCCCGGGATTGTCGGCGGGGCTCGCGTCAATCACGGATCCGCCTCCCGGACGAATCGAACTTGAGCACGCGGCCGGGCAGGGGCCGCAGCCCGACCGCCTCGCCGCGCCTGGGATCGCGCGCGTTCATGGCCTCGAGCCGCGCGATCAGCGGCAGCTCGTGGCCCGGCACCTCGACATGCACCAGACTCTCGGAGCCGAGATGCTCGACCAGGCGGATGCGGCCCACGATGGCGCCGGCGGCGTCAGCGGCCACAACCTCCATCGCCTCGGGACGCACAGCGTGGAAGCCGCCCGCTACCGACAACACGTTGATCTTGGGGCTGCCGACGAACTCGGCGACCTGGAGCGTCTCGGGATCGTCATAGAGCTGCCGGGGCGGCGCCACCTGCTGCAGCGAGCCCGCCAGCATGACGGCAACGCGGTCCGACATGGTCATGGCCTCGGACTGGTCGTGCGTCACGTAGATCATCGTGGCGCCGAGGCGCCGCTGCAGTTCGGTCAGTTCGGCGCGCATCTGCACGCGCAGCTTGGCGTCGAGGTTGCTGAGCGGCTCGTCGAGCAGGAAGGCGGCGGGATGGCGGACCATGGCGCGGCCCAGCGCCACGCGCTGCTTCTGGCCGCCCGAGAGTTGCGACGGCTTGCGCTGCAGCAGCGGACCGATGTCCAGCGCATCGGCCGCCTCGGCCACGTCCTTGGCGACGCTTTTCCGTGCCGCCCGCGTGCCGGGCAGGAGCAGGCCCAGCCCCGGCAGTCGCTGCCAGGCGTTCATGCGCCGCATGGTGAGCGGCAGGCCGATGTTCTCTGCCACCGTCATGTGCGGATAGAGCGCGTAGCTCTGGAACACCATGGCGATGTCGCGGTCGCGGGCAGGCAGGGCATCGACGCGGCGGGTGCCGATGGTGATCGAGCCCGAGTCGTTGCGCTCGAGGCCGGCCACGATCCGGAGCAGGGTGGACTTGCCGCAGCCCGAGGGGCCGAGCAGCGTCAGGAATTCGCCGTCGGCGATATCGAGCGAGACGTCCTTAAGGACTTCGACGGCGCCAAAACTCTTGCGCACGTTATCAAAGGATATTGCGGCCACGCCCCGATCACTCCCCGACCCGGGCTCTGGCTTAGCCGATTTAGGTTACAGCCGCTATGCGGCGCCTGTTTCGCCAGTTGAACCTGTACCTAGTAGAGACCGTGCTTGGTGGGCTTGCCGACGTGCTGGACGCAGAGCATCTGGGTGGCAGCGTCGCCGCCGATCTTGGCGCGCTCTTCCTCGCACTTGTCGTACGAAAACGGCCCGGCGAAGACCCTCGGCCCGGCGACCACGAGCAGGTAGGGCTTCTCCAGGTACCAACCCGGTCCGGTATAGGCTTCGCTCGCGCCCTTTCCGCCACAGGCGGCCAGGGCGGCAGCGACCGACAGAAGCGCGGCGAAAGCCGACAGGCGACGAATGGACCGGACGGACATCTCTTTCACACCTTCGAGGACGACTGCGACCAAGTTACAGGGCCTTTTGCGCCGCAACAATTGCTTTCACCCGGCCCCGCAACCCGGCTAATAATGCCGGAACGGACGCATCCGGGGGGATGCCGCGCCCGAGTCGCCAGCAGGACAGAGTTGATGGGATTGCCCGAGAAACAGGGACTGTACGACCCGCGCAACGAGCACGACTCGTGCGGCGTCGGCTTCGTGGCCGATATCAAGGGCCGGAAGTCCCATGACATCGTGCGCCAGGGCCTTCAGATCCTGGTCAATCTCGACCATCGCGGCGCCGTCGGCGCCGACCCGCTGATGGGCGACGGCGCGGGCTGCATGATCCAGACCCCCGACGCGCTGCTGCGCGACTGGGCGCGCAAGACCGCTGTCGACCTGCCGCCACCCGGCCACTACGCGGTCGCCATGTGCTTCCTTCCGCAGGACGAAGCGGCGCGCAAGTTCGCCGTCAAGCGGCTGGAGCATTTCGTCAAGGTCGAGGGCCAGAAACTGGTCGGCTGGCGCGACGTGCCGACCGACCTCACCGGGCTCGGCAAGTCGGTCATCGAGAAGATGCCGGTCATCAAGATGGCGATCGTCGGCCGCGGGCCCAAGCTCGCCGACCAGGACGCCTTCGAGCGCAAGATCCTGGCGATCCGCAAGCAGACCCAGAACCCGCTTACCGACCTCGAGAAGAAGCACAAGCTGCCGGGCCTCGCCCAGCTCTACATGCCGTCCTTCTCGTCGCGCACGGTGGTCTACAAGGGCCTGCTGCTGGCGCCGCAGGTCGAGAGTTTCTACGCCGACCTGCGCAATCCGCTTTGCGAGTCGGCGCTCTGCCTCGTGCACCAGCGCTTCTCGACCAACACCTTCCCGTCGTGGAAGCTGGCGCATCCCTACCGCTTCATTGCGCACAACGGCGAGATCAACACGGTGCGCGGCAACGTCAACTGGATGTATGCGCGTCGCCGCACGATGGAGTCGGACCTGATCGGTGCCGATCTCGACAAGATGTGGCCGATCATCCCGCACGGCCAGTCCGATACCGCCTGCGTCGACAACGCGCTCGAGCTGCTGGTCGCCGGCGGCTACTCGCTGAGCCACGCCATGATGATGCTGATTCCCGAGGCGTGGGCCGGCAATCCGCTGATGGATGCCAAGCGCAAGGCCTTCTACGAATATCACGCCGCCCTGATGGAACCGTGGGACGGGCCTGCCTGCATCGCCTTCACCGACGGCCGCCAGATCGGCGCCACCCTGGATCGCAACGGGCTGCGTCCGGCGCGCTTCATCGTCACCGACGACGACAAGGTCGTGATGGCCTCCGAATCCGGGGTGCTGCCGATCGCCGACGGGAGCATCGTGCGCAAGTGGCGCCTGCAGCCCGGCAAGATGCTGCTGATCGACCTGGAGCAGGGCCGCATCGTCGAGGACGAGGAGCTGAAGCGCACCTTGGCCGAAGCCGAGCCTTACGAGGAATGGCTGAAGGAGACGCAGTACAAGCTGGAAGAGCTCAGCGAACTTTCCGAGCCGCCGGTACCGGCGCCGTCCAATGATCCGACGACCCTGCTCGATCGCCAGCAGGCCTTCGGCTACACGCAGGAGGACATCAACTTCTTCCTCGAACCGATGAGCAAGGAGCCCGACGATCCGATCGGTTCGATGGGCACCGACACGCCGATCGCGGTGCTCTCGAAGAAGCCCAAGCTCCTCTACAACTACTTCAAGCAGAACTTCGCCCAGGTCACCAACCCGCCGATCGACCCGATCCGCGAGGAGCTGGTGATGTCGCTGGTCTCCATGATCGGCCCCAGGCCCAACCTGCTCGGCCGCCACGCCGGCACGCACAAGCGGCTGGAAGTGAGCCAGCCCGTGCTCAGCAACGCCGAGCTGGAGAAGATCCGCTCGATCGAGGAACTGCTCGACGGCGCCTTCCGCACCGCCACCATCGATACGACCTGGCCCGCGTCCGAGGGCGCCGCCGGCCTCGAGAAGGCGCTCGACCGCATTTGCGTCGAGGCGACCGACTGCGTGCTGGCCGACCGCAACATCCTGATCCTGTCGGACCGCGCCGTGTCGGCCGAGCGGGTGCCGATCCCGGCGCTGCTGGCGACCGCGGCCGTGCACCACTACCTGATCCGCCGCGGGCTTCGCACCCAGACCGGCCTCGTGATCGAGACCGGCGAGGCGCGCGAGGTCCATCACTTCTGCTGCCTCGCGGGCTACGGCGCCGAGGCGATCAACCCCTATCTCGCCTTCGAGACGCTGGAGCAGTTGCGCGTGCAGAACGGCCTGCCGCAGAAAGCCTACGAGGTTCAGAAGAATTACATCAAGGCGGTCGGCAAGGGCCTGCTCAAGGTCATGTCGAAGATGGGCATCTCGACCTACCAGTCCTACTGCGGCGCCCAGATCTTCGACGCGGTCGGCCTGCACTCCGGTTTCGTCGAGAAGTATTTCACCGGCACCGCCACCACCATCGAGGGCGCGGGCTGGAACGAGATCGCCGAGGAGACGGTACGCCGCCACCGCAACGCCTACGGCGACAACCCGATCTATCGCACCATGCTCGATCCCGGCGGCGACTATGCCTTCCGCCTGCGCGGCGAGGACCATGCCTGGACGCCGGAGAGCGTGGCCAAGCTGCAGCACGCCGTGCGCGGCAACCTGCCCGACGAGTACAAGGCCTTCGCCGCCACCATCAACGAGCAGAGCGAACGGCTGCTCACCATCCGCGGCCTGATGGACTTCAAGTGGGCCGACAAGGCGATCCCGCTCGACGAGGTCGAGCCCGCCGCCGCCATCGTCAAGCGCTTCGCCACCGGCGCCATGAGCTTCGGCTCGATCAGCCGCGAGGCGCACACCACGCTTGCCATCGCCATGAACCGGATCGGTGGCAAATCGAACACCGGCGAGGGCGGCGAGGAAGCGGACCGCTTCAAGCCGCTGCCCAACGGCGATTCCATGCGCTCGGCCATCAAGCAGGTGGCGTCGGGCCGCTTCGGCGTCACGGCGGAATATCTCGTCAATGCTGACGACCTGCAGATCAAGATGGCGCAGGGCGCCAAGCCCGGCGAGGGCGGCCAGCTGCCCGGCCACAAG
>NZ_SCVH01000001.1 GCF_004296935.1 Reyranella sp. | reverse complement strand
CCGCGAGGGGTCGTGCCAAAATGGAAAAGGCCCGCGCGGTCCTCGCGCCAGCCTATAGAAATTATAGGCATATTCTTGCTGAACTTGCAACTTTCATCCGAGAATTTCACCGACCGTCGTCACCGCGGCGTATTCTCCGTCCAGCAGCGCAAGCGTCAATTGATGGACGTCCTCCGCCGGCCACAGCCGGCCCGTGAGATCGCGCTTGTCGCAGGACCAGCAGGCATCGCCCGGCAGGCGGATCGAAAAACCGAGATTGGCGCCCACCCGCACGGTCGCCTCGACCGAGTTGGCCAGCAGCACGCCGCAGATCACCAGCTTCGGCCGGCCCATCGCCTCGAGACGCTGGGCGAGGTCGGTGCCGATGAAGGCACTGTGCACTTTCTTTGCGATCACGGTTTCACCGGGCAGCGGCGCGGTGAGCGGCAGGAAGTCGTTGCCCTCCTGGCCCGGCGCGAAGGGCGAGCCCGGGCTGGTCGAATCGTGCTTCACATGGATGATCGGCCGGCCGCCATTGCGCCAGGCCGCCAGGAGCCGGGCGATATTGGATTCCGCAGAGACATTGTTGCGCGGACCCCACTTCGGGTGCCGCATCGCCTTCTGCTGGTCGATGAGGATCAGAACGTCGTCAGCCATGCATTTTCGGCCCCTTGCGCCATCCGCCCGATGGTAGTGGACTTTCCCCAACAACCCAGGAGGAAACGATGCAATTCGGTTATTTCACCATGCCGTCGCATCCGCCGGAGCGTCCCCTCAAGGACGGCCACGAATGGGACCTTCAGGTGATCCGCTGGCTCGATGAACTCGGCTTCACCGAGGCCTGGATCGGCGAGCACCACACCGCACCCTGGGAGCCGCACCCCTCGCCTGACCTGCTGGTGGCACAGGCGTTGATGCAGACCAAGAATATCCGCCTCGGCCCCGGCGGCTTCCTGCTGCCCTACCATCACCCGGCCGAGCTCGCGAACCGCGTCGCCATGCTCGACCACATCTCGGGCGGCCGACTCAATTTCGGCATCGCCGCCTCGGGCCTGCCCAGCGACTGGGCGATGTTCAACGTCGACGGCATGTCGGGCGTCAACCGCGACATGACCCGCGAAGCGCTCGACATCATCCTGAAGCTGTGGAGCTCACCCGAGCCGTTCGACTACAAGGGCAAGTTCTGGCACGTGACCAAGCCCGACACGATGTTCGGGTTCCTGAAGCCGCACATCAAGCCGCTGCAGAGCCCGCACCCGCCGATCGGCGTCGCCGGCCTCTCCAAGGGTTCCGACACGCTGAAGCTCGCCGGCGAAAAGGGCTATATCCCGATGAGCCTCAACCTCAATCCGGCCTATGTGAGCAGCCACTGGGAGTCGGTCGAGATCGGCGCCGCCAAGTCCGGCCGCACGCCCGACCGCGGCCAGTGGCGCATGGTGCGCGAGGTCTTCGTGGCCGACACCGACGAGGAGGCGATGCGTCTCTCGGTCGGCAGCAGCATGGGCCGGATGATGCGGGAGTATTTCCTGCCGCTGCTCGCACAGTTCGGCTTCCTCGAATATCTCAAGGTCGACCAGAGCGTGGCCGATTCGGACGTGACGCCGGAATATTGCGCCAAGCACAACTGGATCGTGGGCTCGCCCAGGACCGTCATCGAGAAGATCGAGAAGATCTATCACGAGGTCGGCGGCTTCGGGCAGCTCCTGGTGTTCGGCTTCGATTACGTCGAGAATCCGAAAGCGTGGCGGCACTCGCTCGAGCTCTTGTCGAAGGAAGTGATGCCCAAGGTGCAGCACCTCAAACCCAAGGCCGCGCGGCTGGCGGCGGAGTAGCCATCGGCATGAAGGTCGCCCTGTCGACAGTGGTGTGGCCGCACAATCTCTTCGGCCGCGCCTATCTCTTCACCATCCTGCCGTTCCACCGCTTCGGGGCGAGGACGATCCTCGCCAACGCCTTATCAGCAGGCCGGATCTAGCGGCGCGACCAGCCATCAGTTCAGCTTCTTGAGATGATCGGCCAACCGCACGGTAAGGGCGATGATGGTCAGCGTCGGATTCGCCCAACCGCCGCGTGAAAACACCGATCCGCCCGCCAGATAAAGATTGTCGACGCTCAGCAGCCGGCTATCGGGATTGACGACGGCCCACTTGTCCTTGGCCGCCATTCGGGTCGTGCCCAGCGCATGCTGGCCGGACAGGATGGTCGGCGGATTCAGGATGAGTTTGAAGCTGCCCTTCTCGATGTATCCGGCGTCCTTATCTTCCAGCTCGCTGCCAACGAGCTTGAGGGCCATGTCCCTCATCTCAATGTCAAGTTGGGCGAGCTTCAGGTTCACTTCCGCCACTGGATCGAAAAGGATCGGATCCTTGACGGTGCTGCTCAAGCCGACATTGCTGTCATTGTCCCTACTGGGCGTTTGTTCCCACAGGAAATTGACGGTGCCTCGCCCTGGCTTCTCGGGGAACTGCATCCATGCCCGGAAGTTTGCCATTTGCCTGGCAGTCAGCGATGCCGGCGTGGGCTCGAGCACCGCAAGAATATTCGGGGGATGGTTCGTGCGGCCGATCCGGGTGAACTGCGTATAGTACTGCCGGATGGCCGTCGACACCTTGGCCGTCGAGGTGAACTCCGCCGCCTCGAAGATCAAGGGATGAGTGAAGAACGCTTTTCCCAGGGCCGGTGGCGCGTTGCAGGCGATATCGGGCGAATTGAGCAGCAACCTTGCATTCTCGACCGCGCCCGCCGCCAGGACGTATCGACGGGCATTGACGTAGAAATCGTGAGTCACCCTGCCATCAACGGTGTCGCTGGCGTCGCTGGTAATGGCCGTGGCCCAGACGCCCGTCACCGACTTGCCGTCCGGCGTGGTTTCAAATTTGCGGACGTTGGCGTTGCGGTAGATGGTGATGTTGGGGGAGGCCTCGATGTCAGGACCCCAAACGTGCTGGAAATCCAGCCGACCGTCGATCTCCCTGATATTGGCATTTTCGATCTGCAGGATCACGGAAGTCTGGAGCTCCGACTTCTCCTTCAGCTTCATGACTTCGATCGTGTAGTCGGCTCTGTTCTCCTTCGTCCAGTATGATGCGTCGCCATACTTGTCGACATCCCAGTCATAGTCAGGAAGCGTAGGACTGCCGATCGAGCAGTACCCCATGGCCCTCTTGAAGTATTTCTTCGCTGGGTCCTGGGTATCGAGCAGGTCTGCGGCGACCACGTCGGGCCAGGCGAATTCGGAAGGTCGCGTGAGATCGGTCCGCGTCAGCGGCGTCGTCCACCCTCCCCAGCAATTCGTCGTGCCGCCATAGCAGCGAATGCGCGAACTGGCGAAAAAGTCGTGCTCGTCCTCGGGAGCGGTCTTGAGGACGCCCGTGCAGATCTGCTGGACGATGGGATCCTCGTAGCGATGATGCGCCGGATTGGGAACGCCGGGTCCGCGGAGCTCGAGCGAAACGTTGTGCGGCAAGGCCGGCTGCCGCACGTTGATGCGACTGCTTTCGAGGACGATCACCCGGGCGCTCGTCTGCACGAATTCGTGGGCGAGCGTAAGACCCGCAGCTCCCGTCCCGATGATGCAGACATCGGCGTGCAGGACGGTGTTGGGCCGGACATCGACCCCGGCATCGTATTTCATGGCTTCATCCCCTAAGTGAGCCGCAGAGCCAGGCCGCAGCTGTATTGCCTGCGAACGCGACCGATCAGAGAAAGCCTCCGAGTCATACGCGGATAGCGTGCATCACCGAAGTCAAAAAGATGCAGATCTCAGAAGTGCAAAAGTCGGTTCGAGGGTTGGCGGCCCGGCTCAGCTCACTGGCTGGAGCGCCTTGCCCGTCACGATTGCCGCTTCGACAGCCGCGCTGCGGCGGCAAAGCCCAGCGCGGCGACCAGCATGATGCCGGCCAGGCCCCACAGCACCGGCGTGTAGCCGCCGAAGGCACCCCAGGCGAGCGAGGCCGCGAGCGGGCCGACGGCGCGCATGACGTTGGTCGGCATGGTCAGCGCGCCCGAGACCACGCCGTAGCCTTCGGGGCCGATGAACTCCGGCACCGACATGCCGCGCAGGATGGTGACGAGGCCGTTGGCGACGCCGTAGATGATGGCGAACAGGATCAGGCCGTAGACGTCGCTTACGCCCATCGCCAGCATCGTCATCGCGACGGGGAAGGCGAAATAGACCAGCGCCCCCAGCTGGATGGTAGTGATGTGGCGCTGCCCCGCCATCAACAGCACCCGGCCCACGACCTGCATCGGGCCGATCAAGGCAATGATGGCCATCACCACGGCGATCGGCACGCCGCGGTCGTCGAGCAGCGGGATCAGGTGGAAGCTCATGGCCGAAAAGGCGAGCCCGTAGCCGGCGAAGGCCACGACCAAGCCCCAGAAGGCGGGTACGCGCACCGCCGCGGCCAGCGGGTTTTTCTTCGTCGTTCCTTCGGCAGGCAGCGTCGGCGCGGCAATCGGCACGGCCTCCTCGCGCGGTCCCGGGACGAACAGCCAGTGCATGAGGGCGACGCCGAAATTGATCGCAGCCATCACCTCGAGCGTCGGCCGCCAGCCGATGCGTTCGATCAGCAGTTGGGCGAACGGGATGCCGAAGGTGCTGGCGAGGCCGCCGAGGAAGGTCATCAGTAGGATGGCCTGCTTGTAGCGCGGCCCATAGACCCGCGTGATCACCGCGAAGGCGGGCTCATAGAGGATGACCGCCTGGCTGACGCCGAGACCGATCCACAGCGTATAAAACACCGGCAGCGAGTCGACGCGCGCCCATACCAGCAGAAGCACGGCGGCAAGCAGCGAGCCGCCCGTCATCAGCTTGCGGCCATGCCCACGGTCGATCCAGGCGCCGACCGGGATCGAGCAGAGGCCGGCCACCAGCAGGCCGGCCGACAGGGCCCCGAACATCGAACTGCGCGACCAGCCAAGCTCCTGCGTCATCGGCACGACGAACAGCGGGAAGGTGTAGTAGATGAGGCCCCAGGAAATGAGCTGTCCGATCGAGAGCATCCAGAGGATGGTCGCCGGGCGCTTTCGCCACGGTCCGCCCGCTCCACTCTTCGCCATAATGACGCCGGTTCCCGCTTTAATTCAGGATGATGACTCTAGAGCCAATTTCAGCGTCGCGGAATGTCGTTCTCGGTGTCATCCCGAGCGAAGCGAGGGACCTTTCCTGTGGCCTGAAAGGCCCCTCGCTTCGCTCGGGGTGACAAGTGGCAGAGACCAAGCGCATCAATCTCGCCCTGCAGGGCGGCGGCTCACATGGCGCCTTCACCTGGGGCGTGCTCGACGCGCTGATCGAGGACGGAAGACTGGAATTCGAGGCGGTGAGCGGCACCAGCGCCGGCGCCATGAACGCTGCCATCCTGCTGCAGGGCTGGGCGAACGGCGGCCCTGAGGGCGCGCGCACGGCATTGCGCGCCTTCTGGAGCGAGCTCGGCTCGATGTCCGTCACAAGCCCGATCCAGCGCACGCCGCTCGACCGCCTGCAGGGCAACTGGAACCTCGACGATTCCCCCGGAGCGTTGTGGGCCGACCTGATCCAGCGCACGCTTTCGCCCTGGCAACGCAATCCGCTGAAGTACGATCCGTTGCGCGAGCTGCTGCGCCGGCACTTCGACGAAAAGTCCGTGCGCGCCTGCCACCAGGTCAAGGCCTTCATCGCCGCGACCAACGTACGAACGGGCAAGGTCAGGATCTTCACCCGCGACGAGCTGTCGATCGACGCGCTGCTCGCCTCGGCTTGCCTGCCCAACGTCCATGACGCCGTGGTGATCGAGGGCGAGGCCTACTGGGATGGCGGCTTCCGTGGCAATCCGCCGATCTGGCCGTTCATCTACAACAGCGACAGCGCCGACGTGGTGATCGTCGAGGTCGATCCGCCGAGCCGCGAGGTCGTGCCGCACTCCAATGCCGAGATCGCCGACCGGCTGAACGAGATCACCTTTGGCGGCGCGCTGATGGCCGAGATGCGCGCCATCGCCTTCGTGCAGGAGCTGATCGACAAGGGCGCCATCACCGGTGAGTTCGGCAACCGCCTGAAGAAGCTGCTCATCCACTCGATCGCGGATCCGGCGACGCTGTCACCGCTGGGTGCCGTCAGCAAGTTCAACATCGAACCGGAGTTCCTCGAATTCCTCTTCGCGGCCGGACGAAAAGCTGCGACGCGGTGGCTGGCCGCAACGTTCGACAGGATCGGCGTCGAGAACAGCATCGACATACGCGCGCGTTTCCTGTGAGATCGCCACCCTGACAGCAAAGGAGAAGACCATGACGCCGCATCGCTCGAAGCTGACGGCTCTCGCGCTCTCCGCCCTTCTGCTTTCCTCATCGGCGATTGGCGCGGCATTGGCCTGCACGCGCACGCTCTATGTCGGCGCCGACAATGTGGTGATCACCGGGCGCAACATGGACTGGCAGGAGGACATGTTCTCCAACCTCTGGATCTTTCCGGCCGGCATGAAGCGCAATGGTGCCACCGGGCCGAAATCCATCGAGTGGACGTCGAAGCATGGCAGTGTCGTGGTCTCGGGTTACGAAGTCGGCAGCACCGATGGCATGAACGAGAAGGGCCTGGTCGCCAACATGCTCTATCTCGCCGAATCCAATTACGGCAAGCCGGTCGAAAGCCGGCCCAATCTTTCCGTCGCCGCATGGCCGCAGTTCGTGCTCGACAACTACGCCACTGTCTCCGAGGCGGTCGAGGCGCTGCGCAAGGAGCCGTTCAACCTGCTGGCACCCACCCTGCCGAACGGCTCGCCCGCGGCGCTGCATCTCGCGATCTCCGATTCCTCCGGCGACTCGGCCATCTTCGAGTATGTCGGCGGCAAGCTGGTGATCCATCACGGCAAGCAATACGCGGTGATGACCAATTCGCCCGTCTACGACCAGCAACTGGCGCTCGACGAATACTGGAAGGGGATCGGCGGCACGACCTTCCTGCCCGGCACCGCACGCGCCGCCGACCGTTTCGTGCGCGCCTCGTTCCTGCTCGGTGCGATCCCCCGGAAGATCGACAAGAATTTCATCAAGAGCGTGCCGGAGCAATCCTTCGCCTACCAGGCGGTGGCGAGCGTGATGAGCGTGCAACGCGCCGTCAGCGTGCCGCTCGGCTTGACCACGCCCAACGAACCCAACATCTCCTCGACGCTGTGGCGCACCGTCTCTGACCAGAAGAACCTGGTCTACTATTTCGACTCGGCGACCCGCCCGAACACCTTCTGGGTGTCGCTGGCCAAGCTCAATCTGAAGCCGGGCGCGCCGGTCAGGAAACTCACCATCCAGAACGGCGAAGTATTCTCGGGCGAGGTCGCCGGCGCCTTCAAGGACGCCGAACCCTTCAAGTTCCTGCCGGCGACGCCGCAATAGGCCAATGCGGATCGGCATCGACCTCGGCGGCACGAAGATTGAAGGCATCGTGCTCGGCGACGGCGGCATCGAGCAGGCGCGCCTGCGCGTGCCGACGCCGCAGGAGAGCTACGCGGCCACGGTCGATGCAGTGGCTGGCGTGGTACACGCCCTCGAGGCGCAGGCCGGCGGGCGCTGCCGGGTCGGCGTCGGCCATCCCGGCGCGCTGTCGCCGGCCACGGGCCTGATCAAGAACGCCAATTCCACCCACCTGAACGGCCATTCGCTCGACCAAGACCTGAAAGGCGCGATCGGCCATGACGACGTGCGCCTGGCCAACGACGCCAATTGCCTCGCCGTGTCCGAGGCCTCCGACGGTGCGGCGGCGGGCTGCAAGGTCGTATTCGGCGTGATCCTGGGCACCGGCGTGGGCGGCGGCATCGTGATCGACGGCAGGCCGATCACCGGCGCCCAGGCGATCGCCGGCGAATGGGGCCACAATGCCCTGCCCCTGCCGCGCGACGACGAACGGCCGGGCGTGCGCTGCTACTGCGGCGCCACGGGCTGCATCGAAACCTGGCTGAGCGGCCCCGCGCTGCAACGCCGCTTCACAGAGCGCACCGGCCGGCCCCTGCGGGCCACCGAGATCGCCGAGGCGGCGCTGGCCGGCGACGCCGGCGCGGCGGCCGAGATCGAACTCTACTGTGACCGCTTCGCCCGCGCGTCCGCCACCGTCATCAACATTCTCGACCCCGACGCCATCGTGCTGGGTGGGGGCCTGTCCCGCATCGCGCAACTCTATGCCCGCGTGCCCGAGTTGTGGAAGTCCTACGTGTTCTCGGAGCGCAACAGCATCGTCACCCGCCTGCTGCCGCCCCGCTATGGCGACTCGAGCGGCGTGCGCGGCGCGGCTTGGCTGTGGCCGGAGAGCGTCTAGTTGCAGACGGGCTTGGGCAGCGCCTCGAGGCGGGTGATCCGGTATTCGATGCCGTTCTCACCTTGCTCGTGGGTGCCAAAGAGCTCGATGCCGTTGTCGAGAGTGATGCTGCTCATCTCGAAAGCGGGTTCGCCCTGCCCCTTCACCTGGGCATCGAAGAAGCCGGCGCGGTAGTAGATCCGCGCGCGGCCGTCGACCAGTGCCTCGGCTCCCTCGGGAATCTTCAACTCGGCCAGCCGCCTCGGCACCTTGCCGATCAGGGCATTGACGGTCTGCGGCGGCTTCACCTTGTCGCCGAAGAAGAACAGCGCATCAAGGTCGCCCTCGTTGGCCTTGGCCTGGCGGATCGCGGCGCGCGCAAGCGCGACCGGGAACAACGTACCGGCCGGCAAAGCCGCCGTCTGGCCCTCGGGATCGACGAAGCGGGCCTGGCCGCTGCCGTCGTCGCCGATCATGGCCTCGCCCTTGAACAGGCTGGTCTGCTTGCCGTTGGCGGTCGAGCGGTGCTCGAAGGAGAGCTTCTTGCCGTCCCGGCTCTCCGTAATCTGCGACTGCTGCTCGCTCACGATGGGCGAGCGGCCGCCGGCGATTTCCAGCTTCAGGCGCTGATTGACCACATAACCGTCGCACGTGAGCTTGAGTTCGAAGGCGTAGGTCCCGGGTGCACCGCCGTCGGGCTTGCCCTTTTCCAGGGTCGTGACCGCGTAGACGGCGCGGTGGGGCGCGAACTCCTGCGCCGCCGATGGCGAAGCCACAGCGACAAGGATTGCGAGGAGGACGGGCGTGACCTGGCGAATGTTCAACATTTGGGCCTCGGCAGCGCTTGAAGTTGGACGAGACGAGCATCGACTGCGAAATCGCCGTAGTCGAGCAGCATCGACCGGGCGACACCGTTGCCCAGCAGGTCGAGCGCCAGCTCGTACTCGGGATTGGCGCCGTGGTCACCGGTCGCGAAGAAGGCGAAGCGGACACCCCACGCCGGTTGATTGCGCAGCAGCCCGACGTCGCCGCGAACCGCCGGCGCTCCCGTGGCACGGGGCGGGCGGCCGATCACGGCATTGACCTGGAAGGCGCCGTCCAGCCGGGCGCCGTCGAACACGCTGTAGGACGCCGATTGGTCGCCGTCGCGGGCGTGCCGGATGATGAGCGCGAGATGGGTGGTCGGGAACAGGGTACCGGCCGGAAGCTCGAAGCTGCGCGCCTCGGGCAGGGTGAAGGTGGCGCGGCCCTTGCCGCCCGTGGCGACGAGATCGGCATGGCCGCGCAATTCCTCCTCGACCTCGTCGTCCTGGATGTTGCGGACGCTGAAGCGCAGGCCCAGCCCATCCTTGGTCTCGTAGCTCGTAAAACTCGAATCGGTGCTGAACTCCTCGCTGTCGTTGCGCAGGAACTTGAGCTTGATCCGCTGCTTGACCTCCCAGGCATCGCACGAATCGACGTTCTCGATGACCATGCGACCGCTGACTTCGATGATCCCGCTGTTGGGTCGGGCGACCGACAGCTTCATGTCGTAGGTGGCGCGATGAGGTACCAGCACGACATCCTGCTGCTGGGCGTCGGCGACGCTTATCCACAGGCCGAGCAGCAGCACGGCGCCGACGGCGGCAAGAAGGGCCGCTGTTTGGACGCGAGGACGGCGAAAACTATACGTGGTCAACGGACAATGGCTGGGGGCTAGGCCTTGTAGCCGGGCGGCCAAGCGTAATATCCATGCGCGCGGAATACCAGAATGATCGCCTGCGGCAGGGCTGCACAGGGAGGATAGCGACCATGACCAATCGCAAACCCAGGGTACTGGCCACCCGCCACTTCCCGCCCGACGTCGAAACCCGGCTCGCGGCCAGCTTCGACGCCGTCCTCAACCCCGAGGACCGGCTTTATGACGGTCCCGCGCTGGTCAAGGCATCGGCCGGCTGCGACGGCATCATGTGCGCCGCGGGCGACGCCCTCAACGCCGAGACGATCGCCGCCCTGCCGGCTTCGGTCCGCATCATCTCCACCTTCTCGGTGGGCTACGAGCATGTCGACGTCGCCGCGGCGACCAAGCGCAACATTGCCGTCAGCAACACGCCGGATGTGCTGACCGACGCCACCGCCGACATCACCCTGCTCTGCCTGCTGGGGGCTGCCCGCCGCGCCCACGAGGGCACGACCATGCTGCGCACCCACAACTGGGTCGGTTGGAACCCCAACCAGCTCACCGGCGTGCATGTCACCGGCAAGAGACTCGGTATCCTGGGCATGGGCCGCATCGGCCAGGCCGTCGCCGACCGGGCCCGCGCCTTTCGTATGCAGATCCACTACAGCAACCGCAGCCGTCTGCCGCCCGATCTCGAAAAGGGCGCCACCTTCCACGCCAATGCCGACGACATGCTGCCCTACTGCGACTTCCTGTCGATCAACGCGCCGATGACGCCGGCCACCCACAAATGGGTCAATGCCGAGCGCATCGGCAAGCTGCCCAAGGGCGCGGTCGTCGTGAACACCGCGCGCGGCGGCGTCGTCGACGACGATGCGCTGATCGCCGCGCTCAAGAGCGGCCGGATCGCCTCGGCGGGCCTCGACGTGTTCGACGGCGAACCCAAGATCCACCGGGGCTACTACGATCTCGAGAATGCATTCCTGCTGCCGCATATGGGCTCGGCCACGGTCGAGACGCGCAATGCGATGGGCTTCAAGGCGCTCGACAATCTCGAGGCCTTCCTGCTCAAGGGGCAGGCGCCGCCCGACCTCGTGAAGGCTTCTTAGCCGAGCGCGCGACCTTGGCCTTCCTGGCCTTGGGCGCGGCAGGGGCCGCGGCGACGGGCTGAGCCGGCGTCGCATCGGCGACGGCCGTCACCGGTTCGGCCGGCGCGGGCGACGGTGTCGGACTGGACTTGTAGGCGGCCGCATCCCAGCTGGCGGCCGGCGCGTCGGGCGCAGGGCGCAGCGGCGGCCCGTACGTCGTGCCATCCTCGCTTACCGACCGTTGGGGCTCGTTGTAGTCGACGGCGTAGGGATCCTTGGCGCCCTCTTCCCGCTCCTTGCAGACCTCGCGGCCGCGGAACACCCGCCACAGGGCGCAGTCCTTCTTGGACACCATCGAGGCGAGATGATCGGTGGAACTCTTGTCGCTGGCCACCATCAGGCCGCCGTCCGCAGCATAACTTCCCGCCGTGATGGCGAGCGGCGCACCACAGGCTCCGGTCAAAAGGGCCAAGCCCACGACCAGCGGCAGAAATGAAATGGGGAGCCGAAAAGAGCTCATAATCTTCTTTATAAAAAGACTATAACTCTTTGAATATAATTGATTTTGTTGATTCAGTCAATTTGCACGAACAACACCACCCCTAGTCCTTCCTGGGGGGCGGCAGCCGCAAGCCGATGTGCAGTTCACGCAGCTTTTCGGCCGGCAGTTCGGCCGGCGCATCCATCATCAGGTCGACCGCCTGCTGGTTCATCGGGAAGCAGATGACTTCGCGGATGTTGGGTTCGTCGGCCAGCAGCATGACGATACGGTCGACACCCGGCGCGGCGCCACCATGCGGCGGGGCGCCGAACTTGAAGGCGTTCAGCATGCCGCCGAAGCGCGCCTCGACCTCTTCGCGGCTGTAACCGGCAATCCCGAACGCCTTGTACATGATCTCAGGCTTGTGGTTGCGGATGGCGCCCGAGCAGAGCTCGATGCCGTTGCAGACGATGTCGTACTGCCAGGCATTGATGGTGAGCGGATCCTGCGTTTCCAGCGCCTCGAGCCCACCCTGGGGCATCGAGAACGGGTTGTGGCTGAAATCGATCTTCTTGGCCTTCTCGTCGTACTCGAACATCGGGAAGTCGACGATCCAGCAGAAGCGGAACTCGTCCTCGGCAATGACGCCCAGTTCCTGCGCAACCTTGGTGCGCGCCTGTCCGGCGAATTTCCACGCCTGCTCCGGCTTGTCGGCGACGAAGAACACCGCATCGCCATCCTCGGCCCCGGTCAGCGCCTTCAGCCTGTCGAGGCGCTCGCCGGCGACGAACTTGGCGATCGGACCCTTGCCCGCGCCGCCTTCGAGACCGATGTAGCCCAGGCCCGGCTTGCCCTCGCCCTGGGCCCAGGAATTGAGCTTGTCGAAGAAGCTGCGCGGCTGGCTGGCGGCCTTGGGCGCACGCAGCGCCCGCACGACTCCCCCCGCGGCCACGATGCCGGCGAAGACCTTGAAGTCGGATCCGGCAAAGACCTCGGCCACGTCGACGATGCGCAGCGGATTGCGCAGGTCGGGCTTGTCGGTGCCATAGGTCAGCAGCGCCTCGGCGTAGGGAATGCGCGGGAACGGGAACGGCGTCACCTTGCGCGGGGCTTCGCGGCCGAAGCCCGCGAATTCCTCGAACACGCCGCCCAGTACCGGCTCGATGGCGGCGAAGACGTCCTCCTGCGTGACGAAGCTCATCTCGAAGTCGAGCTGGTAGAACTCGCCCGGCGCGCGGTCGGCGCGCGCATCCTCGTCGCGGAAGCAGGGCGCGATCTGGAAGTAGCGGTCGAAGCCCGACACCATCAGGAGCTGCTTGAACATCTGCGGCGCCTGCGGCAGCGCGTAGAACTTGCCGGGATGGAGCCTGCTCGGCACGACGTAGGAACGCGCGCCTTCCGGGCTGTCGGCGGTCAGGATCGGCGTCTGGAATTCGATGAAGTCCTGCTCGATCATGCGCCGCCTAAGCGAGGAGATGACCTGGCTGCGCAGCACGATGTTCTTGTGCAGCTTGTCCTTGCGCAGGTCGAGGAAGCGGTATTTCAGCCGCAGTTCCTCGGGCGTCGTGTCGTTCTCGATGTGGACCGGAATCGGCAGGGGCTCGGCCATCGACTGCACGACCATCTCGGCGGCGTCGAGTTCGACCTGCCCGGTGGCCAGTCGCGGGTTGACAGTGGCGGCGTCGCGGGCGACCACCTTGCCGCTGACCGTGATCACGCTCTCGCTGCGCACCGCCTCGGCGGTCTTGAAGACCGGGCTGCTTGCGTCCACCACCACCTGGGTCACGCCATAGTGATCGCGCAGGTCGATGAACAGCAGATTGCCGTGGTCACGCTTCCGCTGGACCCAGCCCGACAGGCGGGCTTCCTGGCCGACATTCTGCGGCCGGAGTGCGCCGCACGTATGGGTTCGGTAGACTGAAGACATTACATATTTTCCGGGTTTTATCGGCCCGGCAAAAGGCACGGATTGTCGTGCCAAGTCAAGGGAACGGCCCCCCTCCCGTGGGGTTGGCTTTGCCGGCAGCGGCCCCGCCCGCTATAGATCGCCTCCAATGAAGCTCATCACCACGACCGCCGAACTCGCCGCCTTCTGCAAGCCCTTGGCCGAGGCCGAATTCATCGCCGTCGACACCGAATTCATGCGCGAGCGCACCTACTGGCCCAAACTCTGCCTGGCGCAGGTGGCGGGGCCCGAGGATGCGGCCGCGATCGACGCGCTGGCCGACGGCATCGACCTCGCGCCGCTCGACGAGTTGATGGCCAACCCCAGGGTGTTGAAGGTCTTTCACGCCGCCCGCCAGGATCTCGAAATCTTCTACCTGCGCATGACGCAGGTGCCGCAGCCTCTGTTCGACACCCAGGTCGCGGCCATGGTGTGCGGCCATGGCGAGGCCGCGTCCTACGAATCGCTCGCCACCAAGCTCGCCAAGGCCAAGATCGACAAGTCGAGCCGCTTCACCGACTGGAGCCGCCGGCCGCTGAGCGAACGGCAGATCACTTACGCGCTGTCGGACGTCACCCATCTGCGCGTGGTCTACGAGAAGCTGAAGCACCAGCTCGAGAAGTCTGGGCGGCTGCCGTGGATCACCGAGGAGATGGCCGTCCTCAACGACCCGGCGACCTACCGGGCCGATCCCGAGCAGGCCTGGCGCCGGCTCAAGCCGCGCGGCTCCTCGCCCCGGCTGCTGGCGATCCTGAAGGAGGCCGCGGCGTGGCGCGAACGCACCGCGCAGCGCATCGACATTCCACGCCAGCGCCTGCTGCGCGACGAACAGCTGCTCGAAATCTCAAGCCACGCCCCCAAGACGATCGAGGAACTCGGCCTGACCCGCGGGCTCGGTCGCGGCTTCGCCGAGGGGTGGCAGGGTCGCGAACTCATGGAGGCCATCGAGCGGGCCCGCAGCCTGCCCGAGTCCGACCTGCCGACGCGCGACAAGCCCACCGAACAGCTCCGCGCGCCGGGCGCCGTCGTCGACCTGCTGCGTACCCTGCTCCGGCTGAAGGCCGAGCAGGCCGGCGTCGCCGGGCGCCTGGTGGCCAGCGCCGACGAGCTCGATCGCCTGGCCGCTGGCAAGCGCGACCTGCCGGTACTCAAGGGTTGGCGACGTGAGGTATTTGGTGCCGACGCCGTCAACCTGATCGAGGGCCGCGTGTCGCTGGCGCTCGCGGGCGACCAGGCGCGGCTGATCCCAGTGACACCAGCGACCTAGGTCGCGCCCTAGGCCGAGACGATCGTCGACTTGAGATCGAACGCTTCGGCGGCTGTCTGCAGGCGCCGGGCCGTGACATCACCCAACGCACGCTTCAGTTCCGCCGGCACGATCAGCCTCAGATCGCGATCGGTGCGCCTAAGCGAGATCTGCGGCAGCAGCCCGGGCGCGCCGCCCGAGAGGTTGTAGGCGAGCCTGAGGCAGGCGCCCAGCCGGCGCGCAAAGGCCTTGCCCTTGTTGTCTGAAAGCCGGAGCGCGGTATCCATCGTGGCCGACTTGGGATCGCTCTTGTAGCGATATGTCAGCGCCATCGCGAGAACGGCGCGATCGCGGTGGCTCATGCCTGGCGCCGGAAGATGCAGCACCCGGACATAGGCCTGCTCGGCGCGATAGTCGGGATGGTCGTTCCACGAGATGTCGCTCAAATGGCAGGCAGCGGTTCGCAGGATGCGGTCGGCCGGGCTCTCGTCGGCAAAGGCCGGGCTCAGCCAGTCGAAGATCTCGGCCGGCGACAGGTCGAAGCGCCGCCAGCCGGCCCCCTGCTCCTCGGCGAAGGCAATCAGTGGATGACGCGCCCGCTCCGTCTCGCTCAGACGTTCGTGATAGAAGCCCTCGCGCAGACCGAATGCCGAGAAGACGACCGTCTTCGGCTTCAGCGCCACCAGCAAGCGATCAAGCGCGAGACAAGCGAGCGGCAGGGTGTCGACGCGGCGGCGCGACACGCCCGGCATCTTCTCCAGCGACTTGGCGCTCTGCACGGCGATCAGCCGGGCGACCGCGCGTGCCTCTTCGGCCGCGATCTCGTAATGGTGGATGATATGCAGCGGGTAACCCGCCTGCTCCATGTGCAGGCGCGCGAAGGAACGCCAGGCGCCGCCCACGGCGTAGAAAGTCTTGCCGGTTTCATCGCGCAGCCAGCGCACGCTCTCGACGGCATCGACCACGGCGCGCTTGGGGTCACCCTTGCCCGAGGACATCAGGCGTAACGGTCCGACCGGCAGCGTGCTCGACTCGCCCAATTTGCCGTCGGCCAGCGCCACCAGTTCGAGGCTGCCGCCGCCCAGGTCGCCCATCACGCCACTGGCGTCGGGCATGCCGCAGATCACGCCCAGGCCGGAAAAGCGCGCCTCGTCCCGGCCGCTCACGATGTGGGCCTTGATTCCCGGCCGCCGCTCCAGCTCGCGCATGAAGTCGGCGCCGTCGGCGGCGTCGCGAACGGCCGCCGTCGCCAGCAGGTCGAGCGACGTCACCTTCATGTTGTGCGCGAGCGTGGTGAATCGGTCGATGTTGGCCAGCGCCATCTCGACGCCTTCCGGGTTGAGCCGGCCGGTGGCGTCGAGACCACGGGCGAGGCCGCACAGCACCTTTTCATTGAACACCGGCAGCGGGGCACGGCTCGCCCGCTCGTAGACGACGAGACGGATCGAATTCGAGCCAACGTCGATGATTCCAACGCGGCCCTTTTCAGGCGGGTGAGGCTGAAGTGGCGCGCCCGCGGTCGGTTCACCGTCCATGCGCGCTCCCTCTACCCCAAACCGGACAGGATTGCAGCGGCGATACGGGCGCGACGCGGCGACGCGGACGGCGCCGGAGACGCCGCTGGCGGGATCAGGACTTGAGAACCAGTCGCGGGACCGCTCCGCTCAGCTTGAGGGCGCTGCCACGGCCCGACAGCGACGGATTGGTCATGAAATAATGGTGCGCGATGAACGGCTCCTTGCCCGGATGGGGCCGGATGTAGGTGCCGTCCGGCGTCATGATCCAACTCTGGCCGTCGTCCTTGAGGTTGGCGACCATGATCTGGTCGAGCACCTGTTCGTGGACCGTCGCGTTTTCAACCGGGCAGAGAAGCTCGACGCGGCGATCGAGGTTGCGCGGCATCCAGTCGGCCGATGAGAGAAAGACATTGGCTTTCGGCGATGGCAGCGCCTTGCCGTTGCCGAAGCACATGATGCGGGCGTGCTCCAGAAAGCGGCCGATCATGCTGCGCACGCGGATGTTGTCGCTCAGGCCCTTCACGCCGGGGCGCAGGCAGCAAATGCCACGGACTACCAGGTCGACCTGCACCCCCGCCTGCGAGGCCGCATAGAGGCGGTCGATCAGGCCGGAATCGACCAGCGAATTCAGCTTGATCCACATACCCGCGGGCTTGCCTGCCCGGGCGTTGGCGATCTCGGCGTCGATCTGGCTGTAGAGCTTGGGCCGGAGCGTCACCGGCGCGAAGGCGATCTTCTCCATCTGCTCGGGGCGGGCGTAGCCGGTCATGTAGTTGAACAGGCGCGCGGCGTCACGGCACATCGCCGGATCGCAAGTGAAGAACGACAGGTCGGTATAGATGCGCGCCGTGATCGGATGGTAATTGCCGGTACCGAAATGGACGTAGGTGCGAATCGCCTGGGCCTCGCGGCGCACCACCATCGACACCTTGGCGTGGGTCTTCAGGTCGATGAAGCCGTAGACCACCTGCACGCCGGCGCGCTCGAGATCGCGCGCCCAGCGGATGTTGGCCTCCTCGTCGAAGCGCGCCTTGAGCTCGACCAGCGCCGTCACGGTCTTGCCCGCCTCGGCCGCCGAGATCAGCTCCTTGACGATCGGCGAGTCGTGGCTGGTGCGGTAGAGCGTCTGCTTGATCGCCACCACCGCCGGATCGCGCGACGCCTGGCGCAGGAACTGCACCACGACGTCGAAACTTTCGTAGGGATGGTGCACGACAATGTCCTTGGCGCGGATGGCAGCGAAGCAATCGCCGCCAAAATCGCGGATGCGCTCGGGGAAGCGGGCATTGTAGGGCACGAACTTGAGGTCGGGCCGGTCGTCGACGATCACCGCCTTGACGTCGCCAATGTTCAGCATGCGATCGAGATGGAAGACGTGCACGGTCGGGGTCTGATCCGGAATCTCGAGCTGGTCGAACAGGAAGTCGCGCAGCTCGGCCGGCATGGCGCTGTTGATCGAGATCGAGATCAGGTCGCCACGTCGGCGACGCTTGAGTGCGCTCTCGTAGAGCAGGACGAGATCCTCGGCTTCCTCGTTGATCTCGACGTCGCTGTCACGGATCACGCGGAAGAAGGCCTGCTCGATGACCTCATAGCCGGGGAAGAGCCGCGGCAGGTAGATGTCGACCAGATCCTCAAGCGACAGGAACCGGATTGAAGTCCCCGGCAACCGAACAAACCGGTCGACCTGCGACGGCAACGGCAGCAGCGCCATCAGAGGTCGGCGGTCATCCTTGCGCTGCAGCTTGAGGATGGCGGAAAAACCGCCGTTGACGATGAACGGAAACGGGTGAGCCGGATCGATGGCAAGCGGCGTCAGGATCGGGAAGACCTGGTCGATGAAGTACTGGTCGAGCCAGGCGCGCTCGGTGGCGGACAGTTCGTCGGACCCGACGACCGCGATGCCGGCCTCCCGCAGTTCGTCCCGGAGGGTTGCCCAAACGTCCTGCTGGTGAGCCATCAGGTGCGAGGCCTGGTCGCGGATCGCCAGGAGCTGCTCGGCAGGCGTCATGCCATCATCGCTCAGCAGCGTCGACCTTGTCTGCAGCATGTCGACCAGACCGGCGACACGGACCATGTAGAATTCATCGAGATTGTCGGCCGAAATCGACAGAAACCGGACGCGCTCGAGCAATGGATGGCGCTTGTTGCTGGCCTCTTCGAGCACCCGCATGTTGAAGGCGAGCCACGACAGCTCCCGATTGATGAAGCGCCGCGGGCTGTCCGGGGTTATGTCCAGCGCCGAGACTGGCTCGGCTGTCGTTTCGAGGGCGTCCATCATTGCCCGGAGCGGGGCGTCTCCCAAAAATTGTTCACAGAAACGGTAACGCCTCTACATGACGGTGTCATGGCAATTCACTAAATACTTGTTTTCAAAGCGTTTTCCGGGACAAAGACAGTGAAGACAATTCTCCTCCTGCGACATGCAAAATCGGCCTGGAACGATGCCGGATTAAGCGACCATGAACGTCCGCTCAATCGCCGCGGCGAACGGGCCGCCAAGGCTGTCGCCGACCATCTGGCCCAGCACGGCCCGCGCCCCGATCTGGTCCTGTGTTCCACGGCCACACGAGCCCGCCAGACCCTCGCGCCTCTGGTCAAGCAGCTCGGCAGCCCGGCCCCGCCGCTGTCGCTGGAGGACGCGCTTTACCTGGCCTCCGAGGGCAGTCTGCTGGCGCGCCTGCAGGCGCTGGCCGACGACGTCGCCACCGTTCTGCTGGTGGGCCACAACGACGGCATCTGGCAGCTTGCCGAGACGCTGGCCGGACGCGGCGCCCCTGCCCGCCTTGCCGCCCTGCGTGAGAAATACCCGACCGGCACCCTCGCCATGATCCACGTCACGGTCGGGTCGTGGCGCGACCTCGCGGCCGGCTCAGGCGAACTCCTCGCCTTCGTCCGGCCGCGCGATCTCACGGGGCGGTGATACTAGTAGGTACCCGGATACTGACCGCCGTCCATCAGGACATTCTGGCCGGTCATGTAGCTCGCGTGCACACTGCAAAGGAACGCGCACATGGCGCCGAATTCCTCGGCCGTGCCGAAGCGGCCGGCGGGATGCGCCTTGGCCGCCGCCTTGTACTCGTCGTCGAAGCTGCGCCCGGCCTTGGCGGCACGCGCCTTCATGGTGCCGCGCAGGCGGTCGGTATCGAACGGCCCGGGCAGCAGACCGTTGATGGTGACACCATGCCTGATCGTCGTGCGCGAAACGCCGGCGACGAAGCCGGTAAGGCCGCTGCGCGCCCCGTTGCTGAGGCCCAGGATGTCGATCGGCGCCTTCACCGAGCTCGAAGTGATGTTCACGATGCGCCCGAAGCCGCGCTTCATCATGCCGTCGACCGATGCCTTGATGAATTCGATCGGCGTCAGCATGTTGGCATCGATCGCCTTGATCCAGTCGTCGCGCTTCCAGTCGCGGAAGTCGCCCGGCGGCGGCCCGCCGGCGTTGTTGACGATGATGTCCGGTTCGGGACAGGCGGCGAGGACGGCGTTGCGCCCCGCCTCGGTCGTGACGTCGACCGCGATCGCGGTCACCTTCACGCCGGTCGCCTTGCGGATCTCCTCCGCCGTCGCGTCCAGTTCGGACTTGGTGCGGGCATTGATGACGAGATCGACGCCCTCCCGCGCCAGAGCCATGGCGCAGCCCTTGCCCAAGCCCTTGCTTGCCGCGCAGACGATCGCCTTGCGACCCTTGATGCCCATATCCATTTTTCTGCTCCCTACTTCGCGCGTGTCCATATCTGGGTCTCGCCGAACATCGGCGAGCCGACGTAGCCACGCAGGCGGAGCGTGCCGTCCGGTTGCAGGCTGATGTTGGCCGAGTAAGTCTTGCCGTTCTCGCCGTTGTAGATCTGGCCGCTCTCAAAAGCGTTGGGATCCGACGTCTTCTTGAAACCCCAGATCAGCGGCATGCCCAGTACCTTGCGGCTGCGCAGCGCCGGGTTCTCGTTGCGATAGTCGGTCGCCACGTCGGGCGCGACCACGACGCCGTCCGGCCCCTTGGGATTGATCAGGCCAACGATGAAGCCGCAGAGCGCGCCGCTCGCAGGGTTCGCGCACGGTTCGATCTTGACCTGTGCCACACCCGAAGCCGTCAGCCATGTGCCCATGACAGACTGCGCTTGGGCGGAGGCCGCCGGAGCAATTGCCGCGAACAGCGCGGCCAGGAACAGCTTTCTCATACTTCCTCCCTACGTCGTCGGCGACATGCCGGACAATTCTCCCAGGACGTCGGCGGCCAACCGCCGATCGATCTCCCGCTGCTCGATCAATCCACGGCGATCGAGCGCCGCCACGACACGCCGCGCAGCTTCTGCCGACCGTTCCATGTGCGACACCAGATACTGCACGACGCCGGCACCAGCATGCAATTGCCTGTCGCCGAGCTGCTTCAGGATGATCGAACCCAGCAGTTCGTCGTCGGGAGGCGCCACAGCCACGGCCGGTGCGGCCCGCAGCCGGGACGCCAGATCGGGCAGCGCGATTGACCAATGAGCCGGCGGCAAGGCGGACGTCAGCAGCAGGTGGCCTCCGCGTTCGCGCAGCAGATTGTAGAGATGGAGCAGCCCCCGCTCCGGGGCGCGCTCCGCGCCCTCGACGACGATCGCGGGCGAGGCCGTTGCCATATCGGACAGGTCGGCCACGCTCTTGCCCTCGAGGGCGGTGCCATCGACCACGACGGCGCCTGAGCGCGCCGCCCAGATGCGGGCGAGATGGGTCTTGCCGCAGCCGGTCGGGCCGCTCAGCGCCAGCGCAGGCGCCGGCCAGTCGGGCCAGCGATCGATCCACGCCAGAGCCTCGCGATTGCCGCCGGCGACGACAAAGTCCTCGCGGGCATAGGTGGGCGGCGGCAACGCGAGTTCGAGGGTGAGTTGATTGGGCATCGGCCGATCAGCCGGATGAGTTGCCGCGATAGATCGCACTCTCGCGGTAGCGGCCGAGCAAGTGGCGCACGATCACGCCGATCACCGCCGCCGTCGGCACCGCGACCAGGATGCCGACGAATCCGAACAGCGAGCCACCCGCCAGCAGGGCGAACATGATCCACACCGGATGCAGCCCAACCCTGTCGCCGACGAGCTTGGGCGACAGCACATTGCCTTCCATGGTCTGGCCGAAAAGAAACACGGCCGCGACTTTCACAACGCCGATCCAATCCGGTGGAAACTGGACCAGCGCCATGCCGATCGCCATCACGGCGCCGACGAAGGTCCCGACGAACGGAATGAACGATATGGCGCCGGCGATCAGGCCGATGACCAAGCCGAACTGCAGCCCGGCCAGCGACAGGCCGATGGCGTAGATCGAGCCGAGGCAGAGGCAGACCAGCGCCTGGCCACGCACGTATCCCGCGATGGCGGCGTTCGACTCGCGGGCAAGCTTGCGGACGGTGTCGGCATGGTCGAGCGGCAAGCCACTGTCGATCGCGGCAACGACCTTCTCCCAGTCGCGCAGCATGTAGAACGTCACGACCGGCGTGATGAACAGCAGACCGAGAAGATTGATGAGTGCCACGCCCCGTTGCGCGACCTGGCCGGCAACGCCCCCCACCATGGCAAGCGCCCTGCCGGCCCACTGGCCGGCCTCTGCCTGCAGATCCTGGATGCTGAGAGGCTGCAACCCGAGCTTCTCGCGCAGAGGCTCGATCAGCGGCTGGATGCGCATGGATGCCTTCGCCACGTACTCGGGCGCCTTCACGATCAGCGCTTCCACCTGGCCGAGCAGCGGCGGCAGGATGGCCATGGCGATGCCGACGGTAAGCAACACGGCCACGATGGTCACGGCAGTCGTGGCCATCGTGCGCGAAAGGCCGAGCCGCTGCAGGCGCGCGACGACGGGGTCGAGGAAATAAGCGACGACCACGCCGACCACGAACGGCAGCAGGATGTCGTTCAGGAGCCAGAGGATGAGCAGGAAGACGGCCGCCGCCGCCAGCCAGAACCGCCAGCGGCCACCAATCGCCGGCTGAGTCACGTCGCTGCTGCCACTTTCGGTCGTCACCGCGGCTGCAGCCGCCACTGATCGGCTTCCTTGTCCAGCCGAAGGCCAGCCTGCGCCAGGGTGCGCTGGAGCTCGTCGGCCGTGCCATAGTATTCGAGATGCAGCTCGGCGCGGTCCGACTCCAGAGAACGCACGACCACGCTCTTGACCGCCGGCACGCCACCCAGCCGCTGCCGTACCTGCACCCAGTCCCCCAGCGCCCGGATTGGCACGACCACGTCGATCGCATCCTGCGAGTCGCGGCGGACGACTGCGATGCTGCGCCACTCGTCGTTCACCCGCGCATGTACCTTCTTGGCAGCCTCGGCGAGCTGGCCGGCGCTCTCGACCGGAACCTTGGCGATCTCGCTGCGGGCACCGGTTTGCGTGTCGTAGCGGATGCCACCGACACTGAGCGCGCCGGAGTCCTTGTCGCCCTCGACGATGGCCACGATGATGGTGGGGGCGCGATAGCGTTCATTCAGGCGCGACAGCGCGGCGACGTCGCCGACATAGGCCTGCTCGGACGTCAGCAGGTTCTGGTCGACGGGATCGGCGCGGATCACGGTCACGGGCACGGCGCTGCCCGCCGTATCGAGGGTCCGCCATGCCTCGCGCCAGGCATTGCGGTCGTCCAGCGGCTCGACTCCGGCCTTGCTCTTCCACAGCGGGATGAGCAGGGCCGGGCGCGCGACCGTCTCGACCACCTTCACGCCACTGTCGGCGAGCCAGGATTTGGCCATGTCGGCGGCGAATACGACGTTCAAAGTGGCGATGTAGCGGTTGGGTGCGGAGCGCTCGCGGACGAATTCGACACCGCGAACCATGCCGTCCAGCCGGGCATCGTCGAGCGGCGGCACGCGGCCGCGGTCCTCGGCCGCCACGAGGCGATCGACCAGCATGCGCGAGGCCCGGCGCTTGGCTTCCTGGATGCCCTGCTCCCGCGCCTTGACCGCATCGGTGGCATTCACGTCGACATCAATGCCGGTGATCGCATAGGAGTTACCGCCCCCTCCCTGCGCAGCGACGCTGCCGCACACGGCAAGGGTCGCCAGCAGAATTGCCACGATCGTGGAAAACCATCGGCCTATCGGCATTGCGGGGGTCCGGTTTTTGGCTATGTTCGCGCCAACTATCTAGCACGCCACCTGATCTAGCACGAATGAGCATGGCTTGAAGCCCGACGCCCCGAACGACAGCAAGGGAGGCCACAACAGGCCGCCCCTGACCTACAAGGACGCCGGCGTCGACATCGATGCCGGCGACGCGCTGGTCGAGCATATCAAGCCTTTGGCCCGCGCCACCGACAGACCGGGCGTCCTAGGCGGCCTGGGCGGCTTTGGCGGCCTGTTCGACCTCAAGGCGGCGGGCTTTCGCGATCCCATCCTGGTGTCGGGCACCGACGGCGTCGGCACCAAGCTTAAGGTGGCGATCGAGGCCGGCATTCCGGACACGGTGGGAATCGACCTGGTGGCGATGTGCGTCAACGACATCGTGGTCCAGGGCGCCGAGCCGCTGTTCTTCCTCGACTACTATGCGAGCGGCCGTCTCGACGTCGACGTCGGCCGGCGCGTCGTGGCCGGTATCGCCGAGGGTTGCCGGCGCGCAGGTTGCGCCCTGATCGGCGGCGAGACGGCGGAAATGCCCGGCATGTATGCCGACGGCGACTATGATCTGGCCGGTTTCACAGTCGGCGCCGCCGAGCGCGACGAACTGCTGCCACGGGCCGACATCGCGGCCGGCGACACGGTGCTGGGCATCGCCTCGAGCGGGCCCCATTCGAACGGATATTCGCTGGTCCGCAGCGTCGTCGCGCGAAGCGGTCTTGCCTACGACGCACCCGCACCCTTCGCCAAGACGTCGCTGGGCGTGGCCCTGCTCGAACCGACCCGCATCTACGTGAAGCAGGTTCTCGGCGTCGTGCGGGCGACCCGCGCCATCAAGGGGCTCGCCCATATCACCGGCGGCGGCCTGCCCGGCAACGTCCCGCGCTGCCTGCCTGCGGGAACGCGCGCGCGCCTCGATGCCCGGCAGTGGTCGGCGGCGCCGGTCTTCCGCTGGCTTCACGACGTCGGCCACGTGCCGACCGACGACATGCTGCGGACCTTCAACTGCGGCCTCGGCATGATCGCCGTGGTGGCCAGGGACGATGCCGCGCGAGTCACGAAGGCGTTGGCCGAAACCGGTGAGACCGTGCACGAGATCGGCATCGTCGAGCACGCGCCCGGCGACGAGGCCGACTGCGTCGTCGAGCATGCCGACAGCCTATGGCGAAGCTGAAGGTCGGAATCCTGATCTCGGGCCGCGGCAGCAACATGGCGGCGCTGATCCGGGCAGCCCAGGCCGCCGACTACCCGGCGGAGGTCGCCTGTGTCGTCAGCAATCAAGCGGGCGCGCCCGGCCTCAAGGTCGCGGCCGATGCCGGCATCGCGACGGCAGTAGTGTCCCATCGCGGCCACGCCGACCGCGAGACCTTCGATCGTGCCCTGTCGGCCGAGCTGGAACGGCACGGCGTGGAACTGGTCGTTCTCGCGGGCTTCATGCGGATTTTCAGCCCGTGGTTCCCGGTTCGCTGGGCCGACCGGGTGATCAACGTCCACCCGTCGCTGCTGCCCTGCTTCAAGGGCCTGCATGTCCAGCAGCAGGCACTCGATGCCGGTGTTCGGTTGAGTGGCTGCACGGTCCACTTTGTCATTCCGGACCTCGACGCCGGGCCGATCATCGCCCAGGCCGCCGTGCCGGTCCTGGCCGGCGACACCGAGGAAACACTGTCGGCCCGCATCCTGCGCCAGGAGCACCGGCTCTATCCGCTGGTCGTGCGCTGGTTCGCCGAGGGCCGCATCGCGGTTGCCGAAGGCCGGGTCACGGTCCGCGACATTCCGCCCGGCGCCACCCTCCTCTTCTCCCCCGAAACTTAGTTCGCTATAAGATCGCTACGAGATTTCAACGAGGATCGAGACATGGCCGACGCACAGGACGATTACCCCGCGCATCTGGAAACCTACACGTCCTTCAACAAGCTGGTCACGTTCACGCTGCTTTGGATCGTGCTGTTGCTGGTCAGCATGGCACTGGGACTGGTCGGCCACATGTCGATCTTCGCGGTGTTGCTCGGTATCGGCGGCACCGTGGCCCTGCTGGTGGCCTTCGCCGTCCTAGGCTGACGCAGCGGCCAAGCCCGTAAAAGAAAAGCGGCCCCGGGGGCCGCTTTTTTCGTCTCTACTTGGTGCCTCAGCCGACGATTTCAGCGCCGGCGAAGAAGTAGGAGATTTCGATCGCGGCATTCTCGGGCGAGTCCGAACCATGCACCGAGTTGGCCTCGATCGATTCCGCGAAATCCTTGCGGATCGTGCCGGCGGCGGCATTGGCGGGGTTGGTCGCACCCATGATCTCTCGGTTCGCGGCGATGGCGTTCTCACCCTCGAGCACCTGCACCACGACCGGGCCCGACATCATGAACTTGCAGAGGTCGGCGAAGAAGGGGCGCGCCTTGTGCACGCCGTAGAAGTGCTCCGCCTGCGTGGCTGTCATCCAGATCCGCTTCTGGGCCACGATCCGCAGGCCCTTTTCCTCGAAGCGGGCGTTGATCTTGCCGGTCAGGTTCCGGCGTGTCGCGTCCGGCTTGATGATCGAAAACGTGCGTTCGACGGCCATGGAATCCTCTTGAAGACAAACACTTAGCGAATGGGCGCGCCTTATAGACGCGAGGTTTCGGCCCGGCAAGTCGGCCGATCCGGCTTGGAATGGGCCAGCATCGCATGCTAAAGGCCGCCGCCCCATGCTCCATATCAGCGAGATTTCCTTCCGCCACGGCGAGCGCGTGCTCTTCGATCGCGCCTCAGCGGCCTTTTCCGATGGCTGGAAGGTCGGCTTGGTCGGCCGCAACGGCGCGGGCAAATCGACGCTGCTGCGCCTGATCCAGGGCCAGATCGAGGCCGACAGCGGCGAAATCAACCTGATGGGGCGCACTCGCGTCGGTTCGGTGCCCCAGGACCCGCCCGGGGGCGACATCACCGTCCTGGACGCCGTGCTGGCGGCCGACGTCGAGCGCAGCGCCCTGATGGCCGAGGATGCGACCTGCCACGACGGCCTGCGGCTGGCCGAGATCCATGCCCGCCTCGACGAGATCGGTGCCGCCTCGGCGCCTTCCCGCGCCGCCTCGATCCTGCATGGCCTCGGCTTCGACAACGAAAAGCAGGCCCGACCCTGCGGCGAGTTCTCCGGTGGCTGGCGCATGCGCGTGGCGCTGGCCGGCACGCTGTTCAGCGACCCCGATCTGCTGATCCTCGACGAGCCGTCGAACCATCTCGATCTCGAGGCCATGCTGTGGCTGACCGAACATCTGAAACGTTTCCGCAACACCGTTCTCATGGTCAGCCACGACCGCGACCTGCTGAACGACGTGTGCGACCACATCGTCCATATCGATAACGAGAAGCTGGTGCCCTACACCGGCAACTACGATTTCTTCGAGCGCACGCGTGCCGAGCGCCTGGCCAACGACGCCGCCCAGCAGGCCAAGGTCGCGGCACAGCGCAAGCACATGCAGGCCTTCGTCGACCGCTTCAAGGCCAAGGCCAGCAAGGCACGCCAGGCGCAGTCGCGCATGAAGATGATCGAAAAACTCGGTCCGGTGGCCAGCGTGCCGATCGAGGAACGCGTCTCTTTCAACTTCCCCTCGCCCGAGATCCTTGCCTCGCCAATCGAGACGCTCGACGAAGTTTCGGTCGGCTATCCCGATGGTCCCTTGGTGCTGCGCAATCTCGACCTGCGCATCGACATGGAAGACCGCATCGCGCTGCTCGGCCAGAACGGCAACGGCAAGTCGACCTTCATCCGCCTGATCTCACAGCGGCTGGAACCGCGCGAAGGCAAGCTGAAGAAGACTCCGCGGCTCCGGGTCGGCTATTTCTCGCAGGACCAGGAAGAGAGCCTCGACTACGAGGCGACGCCGTTCGACCACATGAACCGCGCCCTGCCGGGCTCCGGGGAGGCCAAGGTCCGCGCCCAGCTCGGCCGCTTCGGTTTCTCGCGCGACCGCGCCAACCTCAAGGTCGGCGTCCTCTCGGGCGGCGAGAAGACCCGCCTGCTGCTGGCGCTGGCCACCCGCAACGCGCCGCACATGCTGCTGCTCGACGAGCCGACCAACCATCTCGACATGGATGCCCGTGCCTCTCTGGTCGATGCCATCAACGATTTTGAGGGCGCCGTCGTGCTGGTGAGCCACGATACGCATCTGGTGAAGATGGTGGCCGACACGCTATGGCTGGTCGCCGACGGCACGGTGAAGCCGTTCGACGGCGACATCGACGAATACCAGGCAAAGCTCCTGAAGGAACGCGGCGCCAAGCCGGCCAAGCGCGACGAGCGCCCGGCCGATGCCGGCTCCAGGAAGGACCAGCGCAAGGCCGCGGCCGACAACCGGGCCCAGAAGGCGCCGCTCAAGAAGGCGGTCGACAGCGCTGAGAAGATGCTGGCGCGCCTCACGGCGCAACTGGAAGGGGTCATGGCCAAACTCGCCGATCCGGCGATCTATGCCGGCCCCGGCGCGATCGTCACGGACCTGCAGCGCGAGAAGGCTCGCCTCGAGCGCGAGGTCGCCAATGCCGAGCAGCGTTGGTTGTCGGCCCAGGAAGCCTTCGAAAAAGCGGCTTAGGTCACTCCGCGGCGACGGCCCGCGGCGCGCTCGCCTGACGGATGGTCAGCACCACGCCCGCGTTGACCACATAGAGCCCGATCGCGATCCAGAAGATCGCCGCCGGCAGATGCAGATCCATCAGATAGCCGAACAGCGGTGGCCCGACGAGCGAGCCGACATCGAGGCCGGAATAGACGAAGCCGAACACCTTGCCCGAGGCGCCAGGCGGCGTGGCATTGCGCACGATCATGTCGCGTGACGGGTTGGTGGCCCCTCCGGCAAACCCTGCCAGCGCCAGCAACGGCAACAGGGCCGCCGGCGTGACGGCCAGGGCGGCGACCGGCACCGTGAGTGCGGCGGCGACGAGAAGCCCGCCCGATGCCACGAGATCGTGGCGCTTCACACTGTCTGCGAAGAAGCCTCCAGCGAGCATGCCGGCGGCCGAGCCGACCATGAATACGATCAGGCAGAGCGCGGCGTAGCGTTCGGTAATGCCGAACATCTCCACCCAGGCCGGCACCGCCATCTGCTGGATTCCTACCGTGTTGACGGCGATCAGCGCGAAATAGGCGAAACAGAGCAGGATCGAGGCCTGCAGGAAGAGGCCGAGCCCTGCCTTCGCGCCGTCCGCGGCGGCGGCGGCGCGGACCTCGACGCGGTGGTCAACTAAGTACCGGCGATGGCTCAACACCAGGGCGGCCAGGATCAGGCCCGGCACGGCGCCGATCAGGGCCGCGCCCGTGCGCCCCACGAGGTCGTCTAGGAAGTAGATGATCGGCGCCGCGGCCCATCCCAGCGAACCGCCGAGGCCGTGAATGCTGTAGGCCCTCCCCAGCCGGCGGTGATTCACCGACGAATTCAGGACGGCGAAATCGGCCGGGTGGAAGACGCAGTTGCCGATGGCGCCAACGACCGAGATGGCGGAGAAGGTCAGGAACGAGTCGGCCAGGGCAGTGAGCGCGAGCCCGACGGCCGCCAGCGCCAACCCGCCGGCCAGGATCGGCCGTGCGCCGAACCGGTCGACGGCAAAGCCCGCGAGCGTCTGGCAGATGCCGGAAACCGCGTAATAGATCGCCCCCAGCGCCCCCACGTCGGTGAACGACAGCCCGGCCTTCTCGCGGACGATCAGCAGCATCGTGACAAAGGCCAGTTGGTAGTAGTGGCTGGCGCCATGGGCGACGCCGATCAGGCTGATGACCCGGACGTCACGCTCCAGGGGGGCTGCGGCGGTAGCGGACATGGAACCCTCGTTTGGAGGCCAATGATAGACGATCCGCAGCGCGGTCGTTTGCGGAATTGAGCGCAGGAGGCATGCGTGCGTGATGACGCACGATGGGGTCGCGCGCTACTGTCCCCGGCGAAAAGGGGGAGAAACGTCATGAAGCGCTGGAAGCACCGCCCCGAGGGTTCGACCTGGGGGGACTGGGGCGACGACGATCAACTTGGCCGCCTCAATCTCATCACCCCCAAGAAGGTTCTCGAGGGTATCGCCGAGGTCAAGGAAGGCCTGTCGTTCTGCCTCAGCCTGCCGCTCGATTTCCCCGGCGGCAACGTGCTCAACCCGCGTCGGCTGCCCCCCGTGCTGTCGCCGACCGGCGACGAGAACGGCTGGCGCTTCAACTTCCATACCAAGACCATCAACCCCTTGTTCATGGACGTGGCCAGCGACGACCGGGTCATCCTGACCCTGCAGTACTCGACGCAATGGGACACCCTCGCCCACGTCGGCGGCATGTTCGATGCCGACGGCGATGGCGTGGCCGAGCCGCTCTACTACAACGGCTTCAAGGCAGGCTCGGACGTCGTCGGCCCCCTGCCCGACGCCGGCCGGGACGGCTGTGGACACCTCAGCTACGCCCACAAGCTGGGGGTCGAGAACATGGCCGCCAAGGCGATTCAGGGCCGTGCGGTCATGGTCGACCTCGAGAAGCACTACGGCCGCGGCCATAAGTATGTGAACTACGACGATTTGCGCCGTGTGCTTGAGGCCGACAAGGTGGTAATCGAGCCGGGCGACATGTTGCTGCTCTATACTGGCTTCACTGACGAAATCGTCAAAATGAACAAGAAGGTTGACCCAGACCGTGCCCACGCCATGTGCTGTGTCCTGGATGGCCGCGACAAGCGGCTTCTGCAATGGATCACCGACAGCCAGATTTCTGCACTCATCGCCGACAATTACGGTGTCGAGGCCGTGCCCGCGAAACCAGGGCCGGATGATGCGGAGCATCCCTCGCTGCCAATTCACAATCACTGTCTTTTCAAGCTTGGACTGAACCTGGGGGAAATCTGGTGGTTGCAGGATTTGGCACTGTGGCTCCGCGCCAAGAAGCGCTCCCGCTTCCTTCTGACAGCCCCGCCGTTGCGCCTGCCGGGCGCCGTCGGATCGCCCGCAACGCCGGTAGCCACGGTGTGACCCTCGGCATGGGCGGCACATTCCCGGCGCTCGTCGCCGACGGCCTGCGGACGGAGCGATTTACCCTGCTGGATGTCGGCTGCTCCGGCGGCATCGAGCAGCAGTGGCGGGTCTTCGAGCCGCGGTTGCGCGCGCTCGGCATCGACGCCAGCGAGGCCGAATGCCGCCGCCTCGCGGCCTGCGAGGCCAATCCCGATATCGAGTATCTGGCCGCCTTCGTCGGCCGACGGGCCGACAAGATCGTCGACCTTTCTGCCGGTCCGGCCGCCCCCTTGATCATGCGGATGCGTGATCGCCTGAGCTTCATGCGCACGCGGGAAATCCGCGAGGCGCGTCTCAAGGGAGCCTCCGCCGAGGAGCAATTCCGCAACAATGCCTGGGAGATGACGGGCCTTGCGGACCCGGCGAAGCCGGTCGTCGTTCCCGGCCTGCTCGCGGCGCGCGGCCTGACCGACGTCGATTATCTCAAGATCGACATCGACGGTGTCGATTACGAGATCCTCCGTTCGTTCGATGGGCGCTTCGAGCCGCTCGGCCTGCTGGCGGTCCAGCTCGAGGTCAACTTCATCGGCTCAGGCGCTACCGACGAACATACGTTTCACAATACCGACCGCTTCATGCGTCGCCAGGGCTTCGACCTCTTCCGCCTCGATGTGCGCACCTATTCCACGCGCGCACTGCCGTCACGCTACGTCTGGCCGACGCCGGCCGAGACCCTGTCGGGACGCCCGTTCCAGGGCGAGGCCTACTATGCCCGCGACATTCTGGGTCCCAAGGGGGCGGAATGGGCCAAGCAGCTCAGCGCCGAAAAACTCGCCAAGCTCGTGGCGGTGTTCTCGGCCTGGGAGAACCCCGATGCCGCGGCCGAGTTGCTGCTAGGGCTGCGCAACCGGCTCTCGACGGTATTCGACGTCGACGCTGGCCTCGATCTTTTGGCGGCGCAGACCCAGGTGGGGGTGAAGCGGCCGCTCAGCTATCGCGAATATATGGCCAAGTTCGAGGCCGACTCACCGGACTTCTATCGGCCCGAGGGCGATATCCCGATGCGCGAGCGATGGAAAGCCGCCTGGAACGGCTTCTGGAAACCCCGCCTGCAGCGCTAGGCCTTTTTCTCCCAGCCGCCGCTGTCGGTCTGCTGCCAATACGCCATGACGTGGCCGGCAGTCTTGTAGATCTTCCAGCGATCGCGGGCATCGGCTACCGCCGCGTCGTCGCGGCCGTCGAACAACTCGAAGCACCGCTTGTAATCGGCCACATGCACGGATCGAGCGTGGTCTGCAACGAAGAGGTAGCCCGCTCCATTCGGATTCTCGTCGAGATGGGTCAGCCACACCGGCTGGCGGTCGGGGTCGCCGTCGCGGGCTGCGCCGTGCGGCAGGAAGCCGTTGGGATCGAAGGTCCAGAGATGGGTGTTGAGAGCGTCCACCCGCTCCGGCGAACCCAGCATCACGACAGCCCGTTCCCCTGCCTGCAGGGTCTTGGCCAGCAGGCGGGGCAAGGTGTCCTCGAGCGACGATCGGGTCAGGTGGTAGAAATTGACCTCGGTCGCCATCTGCTTGTCAGCGCTCGTAATTGTCGGCGATCAGCCGGTCGAGCAGGCGCACGCCATACGCCGTGGCACCCTTGGGCGTCGTGTCGTCGCCCTTGGTCGACCAGGCCATGCCAGCGATGTCGAGATGCGCCCAGGCGACACCATCCTGCACGAAGCGCTGGAGGAACTGCGCGGCCGTGATCGAGCCGCCATCGCGGCCGTTGCTGACGTTCTTCATGTCGGCGATCTCGGAGTCGATCAACTTGTCGTATTTTGGCCCGAGCGGCATCCGCCAGAGCTTCTCGCCGATCTGCGAGCCCGCGACGCGCAGCCGCGTGGAGAGCTGCGTGTTGTTCGAGAAAAGCCCGGCGCGTTCGTGACCGAGCGAGACGATGATGGCGCCGGTCAAGGTCGACAGTTCGACCATGGCCTGCGGCTTGAACTTCTCCTGCGCGTACCACATGGCATCGCACAGGATCAGCCGCCCCTCGGCATCGGTGTTGATGATCTCAACCGTCTGACCCGACATCGATTTCACGACATCACCGGGCCGCGTGGCATTGCCGTCCGGCATGTTCTCTACGAGGGCGCAGACGGCGACGACATTCGCCTTCGCCTTGCGGCCGGCGATCAGGCGCATGGCGCCGGTGACGGCACCGGCACCGCCCATGTCCCACTTCATGTCCTCCATGCCGCCGGCCGGCTTCAGCGAGATGCCGCCGGTGTCGAAGGTGACGCCCTTGCCGATCAGCGCGACCGGTGCCTGGTTCTTCGGTCCGTTCATCCAGCGCATGACCAGGAGTTGCGATTCGCGCTCGCTGCCCTGGCCTACTGCCAGCAGGACGTTCATGCCGAGCTTCTTCAACTCCGCTTCGCCCAGGATCTCGACCTTCACGCCGAGCTTCGTGAGTTCCTTCGCACGGCGGGCAAACTCGACGGGGTAAAGCATATTCGCCGGCTCGCTCACGAGGTCCCGGGCGAAGAAGACGGCGTCGACAGTGGGTTCGAGCTGGGCATAGGCCTTGCGCGCCTCAGCAGGGCCCGCGACGACGACGGTGAGGTGCTCGAGGGAAAGTTTCTGCTCGGGCTTGTCCTTGGTCTTGTACTTGTTGAATCGGTAGTTGCGCAGGCGCGCGCCCAACGCGATGTGGGCCGCGATCTGGCCCGGCGACAGCCGGCTGCCTTTTACCGGGTCCACGACCACCGTGACCGCCGCGTGGCCCGCCGCGTTTGCCGCCGCCGCAACCACGCCGCCCAAGCCTTCCGCAGTGCGAGCGTCGAGCTCGCGCCCCTTGCCCACCCCCAGCAGCATCAGCCGGGCGATATCGCCAGATTGGCCCAGGATTGTGAGGGTCTGGTTCTTGGCACCCGTGAAGCGTCCTGCGCCAAGAGCCCGCGTGAGGCCGCCTCCAGCCTTCGAATCGGCAGCCTGGGCCGTCGCCAGGAGCTGCTTGTCAGCGGCCACGAACATCGCAACGTTGCCCGAAAAGGCCTTCGGAAAGGCCGAAAACTCAACTTTCATTCGATTCCCTCGCTCTTAGCGGGCAATTCTTCGCCCCTGCGGCGCTACCGCGCAAGGCGCGAATTGCGCCCAACCGATGCCAAATTCGGGGTGGCGTCCCGTCGTTCCCGACAGTATCAGTACCGGCCCTCAAAACGGGAATGGAAATGACAGCAACTCTGCCTCGCGTCTCGGTCGTCGGTCTCGGCAAGCTCGGAGCTCCTCTCGCGGCGGTGCTCGCCAGCCGCGGTTTCAATGTCATCGGCCTCGATGTGAACAAGACGTTCGTGGACGCCATGAATGCCGGCAAGATGCCGATCGTCGAGCCGCAGCTCAACGAACTGATCGCCGCCAACCGGGAGCGCCTGTCGGCCACGATGGACGCCAACGAGGCGATCCAGAAGAGCGACGCCAGCTTCGTGATCGTGCCGACCCCGTCGGACAGTACCGGCTTCTTCTCCAACCGCTTCGTCCTGCAGGCGATGGAGACGCTGGGCAAGGCGCTCAAGGCCAAGAAGGGCTATCACATGGTGGTCATCACCAGCACGGTGATGCCCGGCACGACCGACACCGAAATCAAGGCGGCCCTGGAGAAGGCCTCGGGCCGCAAGGTCGGACCGGATCTCGGCCTCTGCTACAATCCCGAATTCATCGCGCTCGGCAGCGTTGTGCGCGACATGCTGTTTCCCGACTCGATCCTGATCGGCGAGAGCGATTCCAAGGCGGGCGACATGCTGCAGACCATCTACCTGCAGATGTGCGAGAAGAAGCCGCCGGTGCAGCGCATGAACTTCGTCAACGCCGAGCTGACCAAGATCTCTGTGAACACCTACGTCACCACCAAGATCTCCTATGCCAACATGCTGGCCGACATCTGCGACCGCATTCCCGGCGCCGACGTCGATGCCGTGACCAAAGCACTGGGCGCCGACACCCGGATCGGCGCGAAGTACCTCAAGGGCGCGATGGGCTACGGCGGCCCCTGCTTCCCGCGCGACAACGTGGCCTTCGCCGCCTTCGCCCGCAAGATCGGCGCCCGCGCCGATGTGGCCGAGGCGACCGACCGGATCAACAACTACCAGATCGACCGGCTCTCGGGCCTGGTCGCCAAGTTCGCCAAGGCCGGCACGCGCATCGCCATCCTGGGCCTCTCCTACAAGCCGCAGACCCCGGTGGTCGAGGAAAGCCACAGCGTGAAGCTGGCGGCCAAGCTCGCCGACCAGGGCTACGTCGTGGTCGTGCATGATCCACTGGCCCAGGACGCGGCCATCGGGGTGCTGGGCGACAAGGTCGTGGGCGCCTCCTCGATCGAGGGCGCGGTCCGCGACTGCGACCTGCTGATCGTCGCCACCGGCTGGCCGCAGTACAGGGACATCGACCCGTCCTGGTGCAAGCGGAGCAACGGCCACCGCCTCACCGTGCTCGACCTCTGGCGAACCCTGCCGGCCGACAGATTCGCCGACGTGGCAGACGTGCTCTATCTCGGCTCCGGGCGGTAAACACCGTCGCGGCACCAGCGTAAATGATGGAAATGCCCAAATCTAAGGGCTTTCCGGTGCTTCTCCGGAGACACCAGGACGTTACGTTTTTGTCTACTTTGTCTCCGGGCGCATGTGGGGCCGACGCTGGTTCGTCGGTCTGATTTGGCTTTCATGTCGTTCAGGGGACGCCCAGGGCGCCCCGGGGACACCTCCGGACCTTGCTATCGGCGGGGAGGCTCGCGCGGTCGGCTGGTTCCGCCGTCGTCGGATTTCGAGGCACGGTCAGGACCGTGCAGGGCAAATGCCCGATTGCTGGACTGGCCAGGTGGCGACGCAAAGCGCGTCAGGATATCGAACTTCTACCCATAAACCTGCTGATCTTGCAACTATTTCATCAAGAGAATCTGCAAACCTCCCTTGTCGAATTCACATCGCTTGAACCGAACGCCTTGTGTGTTGAAAGGGCTGATTTACTTCGGTCCGCCCACGATGTCGCGGATCATGAACAACGGCCGGCCCTTGCTCTGATCGTAGAGCCGTCCGAGATAGGCACCGATGATGCCCAGCATCAGGAACTGCATGCCGCCCAGCAGGCCGAGCGCCGCCATGAGCGACGTCCAGCCGGGCAGGTTCGAATGCATCACCCAGCCGACCATGGAATAGATGAAAAAACCTAACCCGACCCCCGCCATCACCCAGCCGATCGTCATCGATGCCATGAGCGGCACCACCGAGAAGGCGGTGATGGCGTCGGCCGCGAAACGGATCATCTTGCTCAGCGGATACTTGCTCTCGCCGGCCACCCGGGCGTGGCGGTCGTAAATCAGGGGCACCTGTCGTCCGCCGATCCAGGCCACCATGCCGCGAATGAAGCGGTGACGCTCGGGCATGGCGAGCAGCAGGTCGAGGACGCGGCGGGTCACGAGCCGGAAGTCGCCGGCATCGGCGGGAATGTCGACATCGGTCAGCCGGTTGATCAGGCGGTAGAAGCCAGCGGCCGTCGCGCGCTTGAACAGGCTCTCGCCGTCGCGCTGCCGGCGTTGGCCGTAGACCACGTCGGCGCCCTGATCCATCAGGGCCATCATGTCGGGCAGCAGCTCGGGCGGATCCTGCAGGTCGGCATCGATGATCAGGATGCGTTCGCCTCGGCAGACCGACAGCCCGGCCGTCAGCGCGAGCTGGTGGCCGTGATTGCGCATCAGGCGCACGGCCACGATCCTCGGATCGGCGGCGGCAGCGGCCGTCATGACTTCCCAGGTCCGGTCGCGCGAGCCGTCGTCGACCAGCACGACCTCTGCAATTCCGCCGGCGGCGTCCAGCACCGCGCCGACACGGCGCAGGAATTCGGGCAGGACCTCCTGCTCGTTGTAGCAGGGAGCCACCACCGAAAGCGCCGGACGGGGAAGTTCACTCATGGCCGCGACCAATTGCCTTCACGATCTTGCCCCTTTAGACCGATGCTGCAAACAAGCTTGAGACCAACCCGAAGCCCGCCGGTCGTGCCCTACTGATCCGCCGCCGAGAAGCGCCTGACATCGTCGCGCTCATCGCGTGTGGCTTGCACATAGGACCGAATAACGCGTTGCGGTTCACCCTGCTCGCGGATACGCCCATTATCGATCCAGATCGTGTGATTGCAGAGGCGACGCACCTGATCCACGGAATGACTGACGAAAAGAAGCGTGCCCTGCTTCTTGAAGCTGTCGATCCAATCGAGGCATTTCCGCTGGAACGCAGCATCTCCGACGGACAGCGCCTCGTCGACGATCAGAACATCCGCCTCGACATGGGCGCAAATAGCAAAGGCAAGCCGTGTGCGCATGCCGGTTGAATAGTGCTTCAGCTGCTGGTCCATGAACGCGCCGATCCCGGCGAACTCCGCGATCGAATCGAATTTTGCGATGACCTCGGCGCGCTTCAAGCCCATCACCGCACCGGCGATCAGGACATTCTGCCGGCCGGTCGAATCCTGATCGAAAGTCGCCCCCAGCGCGAGAACCGGGGCAACCCGTCCCCTCACCCAGATCTCGCCTTTTGTCGGACGGGTCATGCCGCAGACGATCTGCAGCAGCGTGGATTTCCCGCAGCCGTTCCTTCCCAGGATTCCGATGCTATCTCCCCGCCGCACTTCAAGATCAATGTCGCGCAGCGCCCAGAAGGGTCTCGAGTACGTCTTGAATCTGCCAAACAATGCCTGCTTCACCCAGGCGCCCTGATCCTTGTAGAGCGGATAGGCCTTGGCCAGATGGCGTGCATGAATGACGACAGGAGCCTCAGAGGACATCGGCGATATTGGCCCTATTCTGATTGAAGAACCAATAGCCGAACCAGAACATCGCCAGTGAAATGAAGAACGTCCATGCCGTCACTGCGAGTCCTGGCAGTCGACCGAAGAAGACGAGGTCTCTCACGATCTCCACGAAGCCCGTCAGAACATTGGCGTAGATCAAAACGTCCATCGGCGGAGGCAGGACTTCCTGGGAGAAAAAAACCGGCGTCGCAAACAGCAGCAAGGGCGCGATCGTCATCATCAAGTACGAGACATCCCGCGTGAACGCCCCCAAAGCCGACAGGAACCAGGTCAGCCCGACCAGGAAGGCCATGAACGAGATCGCCCAGAGCGGCAGGAAAATGACGGTCCAGCTCAGGGAGCCTGTAAAGGCGAGTTGAGCAACAAGCATCAACGCCAGGCCGATCCCGGCATAGGCAGAGGCCCGCAGGGTCGAGATGACGGCGAGCATTTCTGCCGGGAACAGGGTCTGCTTTATGAAATGCGCGTATTCCTGAAGCAGCGACGGTGCCCTGTAGGTCATCTCGGCAAAGAAATTGAAGGCGATCAGGCCGCCGAACACAAAGAGCGAGTAGTCATAGGCCGACTTGGCAGCGGTCTTGTTGGGCAATACGGCGGAGCCGCCAAATGCGAAAGTGTATGTCAACAAAGCCAGCAGCGGCGCCAGGAGCGCCCAGACCCAGCCAGCCTGAGAGCCTTTGAAGCGTTCGTCGAGTTCGCGCTTGAGGATCACCCTGATCAGGTCGCGGTGACGGTACGCCGACACAAACGGCGCGCGCAAAAATCGGATGAAAAGGCCCCACGGGCCAAGGTTTCCGTCGATGACCGATTCGCCATCGACGACATGCAGCAACAGCGCGTCGCTGTGACCGGTCTGATGTTCTGGTTTCTCGATCATGGATTTTGCGACAAGATTCCAGAGGTGGCTCGGTTTGTTTGGACAGATTTCCGAGCTTCCTAAGTGGAGCCTCTGCCGGTTGGTATCGCCGTGATGCTCTCGCCGCGCAGGGAGGGCGTAGCCCGACCGAAGTGGCGAGAGCATCACGGCGGCAAAAAGTCATGCCGCCCGCGCCAGGATCGCGGCGCCGCCGAAGTAGGCGCGATCGGGCGTGCGGGCGTCAAGGCTCGAGTGCGGGCGCTTGCTGTTGTAGAAGTCCAGATAGCGACCCAGCGAGGCGCGTGCCTGGCTGACGCTGTCGTAGGCCCTCAGATAGACCTCCTCGTATTTGACCGACCGCCACAGCCGCTCGACGAAGACGTTGTCGCGCCAGGCTCCCCGGCCATCCATGCTGATGGCGATGCCGTTGTCGGCCAGCAGGCCGGTGAAGGCCGCGCCGGTGAACTGCGAGCCCTGGTCGGTGTTGAAGATGCCCGGCTTGCCGTGCCGGGCCAGCGCCTCCTCGACGGCTTCGAGGCAGAAGCCCACCGCCATGTCGATCGAGACCCGCCAGGCCAGAACCCGGCGGCTGAACCAGTCGACCACCGCGGCCAGGTAGACGAAGCCGCGCGCCATCGGGATGTAGGTGATGTCCATCGCCCATGCCTGGTTCGGCCGGTCGATCGCGAGGCCACGCAGCAGATACGGGTAAATCCTGTGCCCGGGCGCGGCCTTGGAGGTGTTGGGCCGCCGGTAGATCGCCTCGATCCCCATCCGCTTCATCATCGTGCGAATGCGGCAACGACCGATCTCGACGCCCTCGCCGCGCAGCAGATCGCGCAGCATCCGGCTGCCCGCGAACGGGTAATCCAGATGCAGCTCGTCGATCCGCCGCATGATCGCCAAATCGGCCGGTGACACCGGCCGAGACCGATAATAGAGGCTGCTCCGGCTCAGCTTCAGAACCTTCGCCTGACGCGTCAACGGCAGGTCGTGCGTACGGTCGATCATCGCTTGGCGCTCAGCATGCCGGCCTTGGTGAGCGCGCCTTCTAAAAAATCGTTCTCCAGCGTCAGCTCACCGATCTTGGCATGCAGCGTCTTCACGTCGACCGCCGGCCCAGGTCGAGCCCCGTCCGGGCCGAACACGCCCGTCGCCCCTTCGAGCAACCGGCCCTTCCAATCGGTGATCTGGTTCGGGTGGACATCGAAATACTGCGCCAGCTCCGCCAGCGTCTTGTCGCCCCTCAAGGCCGCCAATGCCACCTTCGCCTTGAAGGCCGCCGTGTGGTTCCGTCTCGTCCGTCTGCTCATGGTCTCTCCCGATCTGCGGCATCCTCGCCGCGTTCAGGCAGAAACTCCACTTACCCGACTGTCCAGATTCCCCAGGCCACCTCTCCCTAACGCCATCCGGCACCGCAAACCAACTGTCGCAAAGACTTCCATTGCGGCGTCATCCAGCAAACACTCATATTGAGACTGTCCTGCGCCGTTGAGCAGCAAAAGGCTTTAGCCGATGTCCAGCCCGCTTTCGTACGGGATACCCGGCGAGTCGAGGCGATCTTCTACTTGAGAATCCCCAGATATCCAACCTTTGGCGCTTCCGAAGTATTGGCAAGATTCGCTCGTCAGTGGTTAGAATCACGCAACTTCAGGAGTCATTGGAGCGTGGAAAGTCCGGAATACGAATTGATGCATGCGGTCGAAGACCGCATGTGGTGGTACCGCGGCTTGCGGAAGCTGGCGGCCGGGCAGCTCGCCCACGCCCTTTCCAGCGCGCCGGCCAGCGGCCCCGTGATGGACGCCGGCTGCGGCACTGGCGGCATGCTGCGCGTTCTTGGCGCCAACGTGGCAGGCCGGGTCACCCTCGGGCTCGATTTCAACCCCGTGGCCGCCGCCATGGCGCTGGCCAAGGCCGGCCGGCCGGTCATGTCAGGTTCGGTCAACGAAATGCCCGTCGGCGACGGCATGCTGGGCGGATACGTGTCACTCGATGTTCTCTGCCATGCCGGCGTCCAACCGGAACGCGCGCTCAGCGAGGCCCGCCGCTGCCTCCAGCCTGGGGCGGTCGCGGTTCTCAACCTGCCGGCCTATGCCTGGATGTTCTCGGCGCACGACAGGCGCACGCAAAATGCCCGGCGCTTCACCCGTGGCGAGGCGCGCGCGCTGATGGCACGGCACGGCTTTCGCACCCTCCGGGCGAGCTACTGGAACATGTTCCTCTTCCCTCTGATGCTGCTTCATCGCCTGATCGAGCGCGACGACGCGAAGAGCGATGTGCGCGAATATCCGCGCTGGCAGAATGTCATTTTCTCGGCGGCGCTGACCGTCGAGCGCGCCATCATCGCAACCGGCATCAGCCTGCCGTTCGGCGGTTCCTTGCTCATCGTGGCGGTACGCCAAGGCTGATCAGCGATGGCATTCTCCTCAGGCTGCTTCTCGCAACGTAACCCGGCGCACCGTGAAGATGCTCTGGCGGTCTTCGTGGCGGTTCCTGAAGACGAGATGTTTGGGCCGCCCGGAAAACCGCAAGGCTAGCGTCTGAATGTCCGGCCCGCTGTCAACTACGAGTTCCGAATCGGGCAGGTGGGCGTTGTGATCGTCGGTCAACCCCAGCCCGACCACCCCTTGCCTGACATCGACGGTCACCTCTATTTCATAAGGGCCGGTCAAAGCATCCAAGAACGGCGCAAGGTCAATCCGGGCAATTGGATGGAACGCGCCCTTCGATCCGGCAAAAGTCCAACCGTCGCGCTCGCCGGCTTCGAAAATCACCGGACCGGGGATGTCGATGAACTTTCGGCTGTCCCGGCCCATCCCCAGAAATTCGAGATCTACCCAACGCTGATCGCGCGAGCGCAGGTCGAAATCCAGAATGATCTTGAACGTCGCCGGGTGAAGGCGCCGCCGAATTTTCTCCATATCGTACCATTCTACCCAAGGCGTACGCTCGCCATCAGTACGCTGTCCCCATTTGTCGAACGACAGCGCTCCTTCGCGGAGCCACCGCTCGCGCGGATAGACGAGTTCGATCCACCGCCCTCCGACCTTCAGCAAACGCAGGGCATTGAGGGCTTCCAGACGGGTGATGTCGTAGAGGACGTGGTGAATGGAGCCAACCACAAGGATCGCATCGTAACCCGGAGTCAGGGCCTCGAAGGACAGATTGTCGTCGATCAGATGGAACTTGGCCTCGAGCCCCTTGAGGGCTGCCACACGCCGGATGGTCGCGAGGTTGTTCGGCACGATATCAGCAAAGGTCCAGTGCGCGCCGAACGCCGCCATCGGGATGCCATCCACCCCCGCCCCGGAACCAATCTCCAGGACTCGTTTTCCAGCAAAATAGTCGCGATACAAAGGGCGGAACCAAGCCATCGCCCCAGAGGCCCGCCGCTCGGCCATCCGCCCCCAGGACGCCAGGAACTCCCCATCCGGGAGATCCAGCAACCCCGCCGAGAAGACGCGCCCATCCACGTCGTCGCCCGCGGGAACTTCACGCCACTTGTTACGGTACTTGTCCAACGTTTCCATGAAGCCTCCGGACGCTTAGTAGTTCATCTTCCGCGCGCAGTTAAGATGCCGAAGATGTCCGGTCCGGCGACTTTCTCAACGGGGAATCCAGCAGCGTGGCCCGGCTGCAAATTTGGCCGCGCTTGTCGGAAAGGCGGTAACCCTTTGCCACTAACGGCGTTTTGTCGTGCGAATCAAAATCTTTCCGAGCGCTGTGAGTCTAGGAGTAAGCGCTACGTGGCGTCATCAAAGCCCCGAGCCTGACCTGCCCTGATTCTTCGGACCACGGTTAACTTGGAAGAACCGGCGTCTCCTGGTCGTTCGATTGTCCCTTCAAGGACGATGTTGCAACGGGCCGGGGCGCGAAGCCCCCATGTCGCGCAGCGTCCCGGCCCGTTGCGGAAGCGGGAGCTGCGTTGGTGTTTTGAAGCTTTGCGGCGAACTCGGCCGGCGTCAAATATCCGAGGCTCGAATGCGGGCGAACTTCGTTGAAGTGTCTGCGCCAGGCTTCGATCACGACCTTGGCCTGTGCGCGCGACAAGAACCACTCCATGCCCAGGCACTCGTCGCGGAACTTGCCGTTGAAGCTCTCCAGCGCGCCGTTCTGCCAGGGCTTGCCGGGATCGATCAGCGCGGTCTCGATCCCCTGATCGACGATCCACTTCAGGAGCGCCCGCGAGACGAACTCGGGCCCATTGTCGGAACGAAGATAGAGCGGCGCACCGCGCTCGCTGACCAACCGCGACAGCACCTCGATCACACGGCCCGAGCGAATGCGGCCATCGACCTCGATCGCCAGGCCTTCTCTGGTCCACTCGTCGGTGACGGTCAGGCACTTGAGCTGCTGGCCGTTGGCACACCAGTCGAAGACGAAGTCGTACGACCACACCTGGTTCGCGCCGGTTGGCGCCTTTGGCCGTGGCCGGCCGGTCGCGATCCGTTTGCGCGGGCGCTTGCGTGGCACCTGCAGCCTGGCCCGTCGCCACAGTCGATAGCAGCGGCCCCAGCTCATGGCATGGCCCTCGCGATCGAGGAAGATGCGGATACGACGGTAGCCGAAACGCGGGTACTGCGCGCCCAGCGCCGCCATGCGCGCCAGCACAGCGGCATCCTTCTCGACCTTCGTCGATCGGTAGCCCAGAGCCGAACGGGCCACTCCCAGCAGCGTGCAAGACCGTCGTTGCGACAGGCCGCGGCGCCCTGCATACGCCACCTGCTCGCGACGGGCCGGCACGCCTACCATTAATAGGATGACCTGCCCCACCTTCCATCGCACGCTAAGGTCTCCACAACAAAGGGAAGGAGTGACAAATGGTCCGCAATGCCCCTCGAGATGCCGCCGTCTATGGCGTCGATCTCGGCAAGAACGTGTTCCATGTCGTGGGTCTCGACGGCTCTGGCGCGGTGGTCCAACGGGTGAAGTTCAAGCGTGACACGTTGCTCACGTTCTTCGAGCGTGCGCGATGCACCCTCGTGGGTATGGAGGCCTGTCCTGGCTCGCAGTGGCTGGCGCGCAAGCTGCTGGCAATGGGCCACCAGGTCCGCATCGTCGCGGCGCAGTTCGTGAAGCCCTATGTCAAATCGCAGAAGAACGACACCATTGACGCCGAGGCGATTGCGGAAGCCGTGACACGCCCGACGATGCGCTTTACTCAAGTTCGAACGGCCGAACAGATCGATCTCCAGGCCCTCCATCGTATACGAGATCAGCTTGTCTCCAGCCGCACCCGGCTCATCAACCAGATGCGCGCCTTCTGTCTCGAATACGGGGCTGCCATCGGGCAAGGCGCAGGCCTGTTCCGGCGTGATCTGCCTGGTGTCCTGGCCGATGACGGCAACGATCTCACGCCGGCGATGCGGCGGATGCTGGGCGAACTCTTCGAAGACGTTGCCCACCTCGACCGGCGCATCGCCGCTGCAACGCGGGAGATCGAAGGGCTGGCGGCCCGCGATGATCGCACCCGACGTCTCATGACCATCCCTGGCTTCGGCCCACTCGCGGCGACGGCTCTGCTCGCCGCAGCGGGCGACGGCCGCCAGTTCCGCCGCGGCCGCGATCTCGCCGCGTGGCTTGGTCTCGTGCCTCGGGAATACTCGACCGGCGGCAAGACAACATTGCTCGGCATCAGCAAGCGCGGGAACCGCTACTTGCGACGTCTTCTGATCCACGGCGCTCGATCGTGCGTGACGCACCTCGACCGGACGCGCGACCGTCTCGGCAAATGGCTCGACGCGCTGCAAGCGAGAATGCACGTGAATAAAGTCGTCGTTGCGCTTGCGGCAAAGATCGCCCGCATAGCTTGGGTGATCGTCACGAAGCCAGGCGCGCTCTACGAAAGGCGAGACCCGGCCGTCGCCTGATCGCGACGCCCAGGCAGAAAGCGAGGCTCGGTGAAGTGATGACGAAAC
>NZ_SCVH01000019.1 GCF_004296935.1 Reyranella sp. | reverse complement strand
GCTCTTCCGATCTTCCTACGTCGCGGCCAAGATCGGCGACCGCTCGATGAGCAACGAGGAGTTCGTGGCCAAGCTCTCCACGCTGGCGCTGAGATTCTCGCCGGGTGCGCGCTGGGAATATGGCGTGTCGACCGATGTGCTGGGCCGCCTGGTCGAGGTCGTCGACGGCCGGAGGCTGGGCGAGTCGCTGTCCGAGCGCGTCTTCAAGCCGCTCGGCATGGTCGATACCCAGTTTCAGGTGCCGGCGGGCAAGGTCGCGCGCGCGGCCCAGCCCGGCCCGCGGCCGGGCGGCCAGCCGATGACACCACGCTTCAAGGTCGACGACGGCGCCAGATACGAATCGGGTGGCGGCGGCCTCACCGGCACGATGGACGACTATCTCCGCTTCGCGGCCGCGCTGGCCAACGGCGGTGCGCTGAACGGCAAGCGCGTCATCGGCAAGCAGACGCTCGCCTTCATGACCGCCGACCATACCGGCACACGGCCGGGTCGGCCGCCGGGCCTGGGCTTCGGCTTGGGCTTCGAGGTGCGCACCAAGGAAGGCGAGGCGGCCCTGCCGGGATCGATCGGCGAGTACGGCTGGGCAGGCAATGCCGGCACGCTGTTCTGGATCGATCCCAGGAACGACCTGATCGCCCTCTACATGGTGCAGGTGAGCGATCCGGACCGGATCGCGCTGCGCAACCAGTTCCGCTCGATGGTACAGGCCGCGATCATCGACTAGGCGGCGCGGTGCAGCGCCGCCCGCGCGAGCAGGCGGGTGGAGTCGAGCGTCGGCAGCGGCGAATTCCCGTCATTCATAATCAGCGGGATTTCGGTGCAACCCAGCACGACGGCGTCGCAGCCTGCGTCTTTCATCCGGCCAAAGAGACGCTGGTACGCAGCGATAGCCTCGGGCCTGAAAATGCCCATGACCAGCTCGTCCATGATGATGCGGTTGGTGTCGTCGCGTTCGGCATCGGTCGGCCGCAGATATTCCAGGCCGCGCGCCGAAAGCTTCTCCGGATAGACCTCGCTGTCGACCAGCCAGCGCGTGCCGGCGATGCCGATACGCCTGTAGCCGCGCGCCACCGCCTCGGCAGCGACGACCTCCGCGATGTGCAGCCACGGCAAGGGCGAGCGCGGCAGCACGTGGGGCAGCGCCTGATGAATGGTGTTGTCCGGGCAGATCAGGAAATCGGCGCCGGCTTTCGCGAGCTTTCCGGCCGACGCCAGCATCAGCTCAGCCACCTCAGGCCAGTCGTTGCGGTAGATGCAGGCCATGTAATCGGCCAGGGACGGCGTGTGCATCGAAATCTCGGGATGGGCATGTGCGCCCATCAGCGCTGCGCCTTCGGTGCAGATCGTCCGGTAGCAGAGGGCCGCGCCTTCGGCCGAGCAGGCGACGACGCCGATATGCTGGGCCATTTATGTCCTAGATGGCGACCTGGCGGATACCGCCGCGTGGGCGGCCGGCCTCGATCTCCTGCCACAGGATCTCATGGCCTTCCGGCAGCGCGCGGTTGTTGCGCATGGTGAGCCAGAGCCTGAGCAGCAGCCGGTCGTGACCGCTCGCAGCATCGTCCTCGAACGGTGTGCGACCGTGGTAGGTAACGTGGCTGTTGATCAGCTGCAGGTCACCGGGCTGCAAGGTCATCTCGAAGCACAGTTCCTCGGCCGTCTGCATCAGGAGATCGATCGCCTCGCGCTGGGCGTCGGTGAGCTTCGGTACGTCGGGCGCCATCTGGGCGGCCTCGATGAAGGTGAGCGAATAATGCGAGGTCAACTTGCCGTCGCGCAGGCCGAAGATCGGCAGCGGATAGGCGGTCTCCCGGGTCGTGGCTTCGCCGTCCTTCTTCGTGCCTTCCTCACCGAAGCGGCTGCGCCAGTAGTCCTGGAACAGGAGTTCGAGCAGGTCGGGCCGCTTCGCCAGGATGGCGTTGTGGATGGCGGGTGTCGAGGCAAGCTTGCTGACGCCGCCGGCGCGCGCCTGGCGCACGCACAGCAGGCCCACCACGTCGGTACGGTCGGTGTGGAAGCGCAAGCCGCCGTTGGTCAGCGTGCGGGCGTAGGAGGAGAGGAAGGTCGAGCCCTTCTCGTCCTTGGTCTCGCCGTAGGTACGGCCGACGTGGGCGCCCTCGTCGCGGATGGCGCGCATCAGCTCGCCACTGCGGTTCTGGAACACCGGCGTGCCGATGTGCGTGCCCAGGCCGAAATACATCTGGCGCAATTCGTCTTCGCTGTAGCCGGTCACCGGAATGCCGCGCAGCTTGACCATGCCGCAGCCGTTCTCGAGTTCGTCGGAGACATCGTCGAGCAGGTCGCTGAGCATCGGCAGTGCGAAATCCTCGCGCGTGATCTCCTGCCACGGCATGCCGCGCACCGACTTCACGGCGGCGTCGAGTTCGTCGAGTGCCTCGGGCGGCAGGTCGCGGATCCAGCGCCGGGAGTCCTTGATGTCCTTGCCCAGCCACACAGAAGGGCCGGCGAGCGGTGTGCGTTTCGTCATTCCGTTATCATACCTCGCCAGGAGCGCGTCGTGCTAGCGGCTGACCTCATCCTGAGGAGCGCGCATTGGCGCACGTCTCGAAGGATGGGCAACAGCGCGACTGTGCCGCACCCTTCGAGACGCGGTCCTGCGGACCGCTCCTCAGGGTGAGGTGATCGTCGAACGCAGGGCCGGACTGGGTTACCGTAGGGGCATTGCGCCGCTCGTTGAGCGGGTCCGGAGGTGAAGATGAAGACGGTTGTGTTGAGCCCCGGCGCCGTCCCGCTATCTGCTTGGCACGAGATTTATCGGGGTGCGGCGGCTGCCATCGACCCTGCCAGCTACGCCGCCATCGAAAGGTCGGCAAAAGCAGTCGCCGCCATCGTCGCCAGGGGCGCGCCGGTCTACGGCATCAACACCGGCTTCGGCAAACTGGCCAGCGTGCGGATCGACGCCGCTGACCTCGAAACGCTGCAGCGGAACATCGTGCTGTCTCATGCCGCCGGGGTCGGTCGACCGATGCCAGTGCCGGTCGCCCGGCTGATGATGGCGCTCAAGCTCGGCAGCCTGGCGCAGGGCGCATCGGGCGTGCGGGCCAGTACCGTGCGGTTGCTCGAAGCGCTGTTGGCGAAGGGCCTCACGCCGGTGATCCCCTGCCAGGGGTCGGTCGGCGCTTCGGGTGATCTGGCGCCGCTTGCCCATATGTCGGCGACCATGATCGGCGTCGGCGAATTCTTCGCAGGCGACCGTCGCGTACCGGCCGCCCAGGCCCTTGCCGAGGCGGGCCTGGCACCGGTGGTCCTGGGCGCCAAGGAAGGCCTGGCGCTGTTGAACGGAACGCAATTTTCCACCGCCTATGCATTGGCCGCTCTGTTCGAGGCGGAGAACCTCTACCGCGCGGCCCTGGTTACCGGTGCGCTCTCGACCGATGCGGCGCGTGGCTCCGACGCGCCCTTCGATCCGCGGATTCACCTGTTGCGGCGTCACCAGGGCCAGATCGACTCAGCGGACTCGCTGCGCCGCCTGATGGCGGGATCGGCGATCCGGGCCTCGCACCTCGTCGGCGACGAGCGGGTGCAGGATCCCTATTGCCTGCGCTGTCAGCCGCAGGTCATGGGCGCCGCGCTCGACATCCTGCGCCAGGCGGCGGCGACGCTCGGAACCGAGGCCAACGGCGTCACCGACAATCCGCTGATCTTCCCAGAGACCAGCGAGGCCCTGTCGGGCGGCAACTTCCACGCCGAGCCCGTCGCCTTCGCCGCCGACATCATTGCCTTGGCGATCTGCGAGATCGGTTCCCTGGCCGAACGCCGGATTGCCATGCTGGTCGATCCGGCGCTGTCCGGCCTGCCGGCTTTCCTGACGCCGCACCCGGGCCTGAGCTCAGGCTTCATGATCCCGCAGGTCACGGCCGCCGCGCTCGTCTCGGAGAACAAGCAGCGCGCCTATCCCGCCAGCGTCGATTCGATCCCGACGTCGGCCAACCAGGAAGATCATGTCTCGATGGCCGCACACGGGGCGCGACGGCTGCTGGAGATGGCCGAGAATGCCTGTAGCGTGATCGGGATCGAGTTGCTGGCGGCGGCGCAGGGCTGCGACTTCCACCGTCCGCTCGCCACGAGCAAGCCGCTGGAAGCGGTGCGCGACCTCGTGCGCAGCGGCGTGCCGCACCTTGAAGATGACCGCTATTTCCATCCGGATCTCGAAAAGGCCATCGCCCTGGTCACCAGCGGCGCGATCGTCGAAGCGGTTGGGTGCGATCTGCTGCCCGCGGTTGAGGGGAGAACATCATCATGACCCGCATCGACAATGCCCGAACCGTCCGCGCCCCACGCGGCACGGAACTCTCGGCCAAGAGCTGGCTGACCGAGGCGCCGCTGCGCATGCTGATGAACAACCTCGATCCTGATGTCGCCGAGAAGCCCGGTGAACTGGTGGTCTATGGCGGTATCGGCCGCGCGGCGCGCGATTGGCAGAGTTTCGACGGCATCGTGGCGGCGCTGCGCAAGCTCGAAGCCGACGAGACGCTGCTGGTCCAGTCGGGCAAGCCGGTCGGCGTGTTCCGCACCCACGCCGACGCGCCGCGCGTCCTGATCGCCAACTCCAACCTGGTGCCGCACTGGGCGACCTGGGAGCATTTCAACGAGCTCGACCGCAAGGGCTTGATGATGTTCGGCCAGATGACGGCGGGTTCCTGGATCTACATCGGCAGCCAGGGCATCGTGCAAGGCACCTACGAGACCTTCGTCGAGATGGGCCGCCAGCACTACGGCGGCAGTCTGGCCGGGCGCTGGATCCTGACCGCGGGGCTGGGCGGCATGGGCGGCGCGCAGCCGATGGCCGCGACCATGGCCGGCGCCTCGTGCCTCGCCGTCGAATGTCGCCCCAGCAGCATCGAGTTCCGTCTGCGCACCGGCTATGTCGACGTGCAGGCCAAGGATCTCGACGATGCGCTCGCGATCATCGGCAAGGCGACCGCGGCGGACAAGCCGATCTCGGTGGCGTTGCTCGGCAATGCCGCCGACGTGCTGCCCGAGTTGTTGCGCCGCGGCGTGCGGCCGGACTGCGTCACCGACCAGACCTCGGCGCACGATCCGGTCAACGGCTACCTGCCCAAGGGCTGGACGCTGGCCGACTGGGAAGCCAAACGCAGCAGCGATCCCGCCGGCGTCACCCGCGCCGCCAAGCAGTCGATGGCGGGCCACGTGCGTGCCATGCTGGAATTCCACAAGCTCGGCGTTCCCACCGTCGACTACGGCAACAACATCCGCCAGATGGCGCTGGAAGAGGGTGTCGCCGACGCCTTCAGCTATCCGGGCTTCGTGCCGGCTTACATCAGGCCGCTGTTCTGCCGCGGCGTCGGGCCGTTCCGCTGGGCCGCTCTCTCGGGCGATCCCGAGGACATTTTCAAGACCGACGCCAAGGTGAAGGAGCTGATGCCCGATAGCCCGCACCTGCACCGGTGGCTCGACATGGCGCGCGAGCGCATCAAATTCCAGGGACTGCCGGCACGCATCTGCTGGGTTGGCCTGGGCGATCGCGATCGCCTGGGTCTCGCCTTCAACGAGATGGTGGCGAAGGGCGAGCTGAAAGCGCCCATCGTGATCGGCCGCGATCACCTCGATTCGGGGTCGGTCGCCAGCCCCAACCGCGAGACCGAGGCGATGCTCGACGGCTCCGACGCGGTGTCGGACTGGCCGATGTTGAATGCGCTGCTCAACTGCGCCTCGGGCGCCACCTGGGTGTCGCTGCATCACGGCGGCGGCGTCGGCATGGGCTTCTCGCAACATGCCGGCATGGTGATCGTCTGCGACGGCACACGGGAGGCAGCCGCGCGCCTGAAGCGCGTGCTGTGGAACGATCCTGCCACCGGCGTCATGCGCCACGCCGATGCGGGCTATGAGGATGCGATCGCCTGCGCCCGCGAAAAGGGCCTCAATCTGCCCAGCCTGTGAGGAGACCGGCATGACCTTTTCGCTCGTCGGCCGCTGTGCCCGGACCGGAATGCTGGGCGCGGTCGTGACGACCTCGGCGATTTCCGTCGGCGCGCGGTGCCAGCATGCCCGCGCGGGCGTGGGCGCGGCCTTGACCCAGCATCGCACCGATCCGCGACTCGGGCCTCTCGCGCTCGATCTTCTGGCCAAAGGTGTTACGGCCGACGAGGCGATGCAGGCCGTGGTAGCCGCCACGCCGCATCGCCATTGGCGCCAGCTCGCGCTGATCGATGCCGCCGGCCGCACCGCCGTTTATTCCGGCGCCAACGTCCGTGGTGAGAAAGGCGAGGTTCAAGGCAAGGACTGCGCCGCTATCGCCAACATCGTCCGCTCGGCCTCGCTTCCGGGTGCCATGGTGGCGGCCTTCGAGAAGTCACCCGACCTGCCGCTCGCCCACCGGCTCCTCGAGGCGCTGGAGGCCGGCGAAGCGGCGGGCGGCGAGAGGCAGCCCGTCATCTCCGCGGCGCTGCTCGTCGTCCATCGGGAATCTTTCCCCTACGTCGACCTTCGTGTCGACGACCACACGGCGCCCATCGCGGAGCTTGGCCGCCTCTGGTCGATGTATGAGCCGGAGGCCGATGCCTACGTGGTGCGCGCCGTCGATCCCGAGCAGGCGGTGCCGCCGCCAGGCATGAAGATCGCCTAGCCCTCTAATGCCTTGCGCATGTTGATCGAGGTCGGGTGATAGAAGCCGGGATGGGCCTCGCGCGAGATCTCGCGATAGCCGAGTGAGTTGAACAGGCGCTGATTGTCGGGCAGTGCGATGCGCACGCCCAGGCGCACACCGGGGAGGCCGCGGGACCGGGCATCCTGCTCGACGGCGGCAATCAGCCGCTTGGCGAGGCCGAGCCCGCGGGCGGTCGGCAGCACGGAGAGGCGGCCGAAATAGAGGTCGCCCTCCTGCAGGTTGGTGATGACACAGCCCAGCATCTCGCCGTTCCGCTCCGCGACGATCGCGCCGGCGCCCTTCTTCAGTTCGGCGGCGATGGCGTCGGCGCTTTCGCCGAAGGCGCCCGATTCCGGCACGAGCTTGCCGCGGTATTGCGCGAAAGCGGCGGCAATGGTGGCCGCGATTGCCGGCGCATCGGCGATTGTCGCGAGACGCAGGGCTGGGGTGTCGCTCATCGGCTTTTTCTCGCGTAGGCTCGCGCAAAAGGCGAGAGGAAATGCGGATGGGCCAGCAGACGATCGCAATACGCAAGCTTACGCCCGGCATCGGCGCGGAGATTTCCGGCGTCGACCTCGCCCGGCCGTTGGGCAACCAGGCCTTCCAGGAGATCCATGACGCGCTGATGGAGAACCTGGTCATCTTCTTCCGCGACCAGGAGCTGACGCACGACCAGCACAAGGCGTTCGGCCGCCGTTTCGGCGAACTGCACATCCACCCCTCGTCGCTGGCCGTCCTCGCCGACCATCCCGAGGTGCTGATCATCAAGGCCGACGAGAGGTCGAAGTACGTGGCGGGTGAGGAGTGGCACTCCGACGTGAGCTGCGATCCCGAACCGCCGATGGGCAGTATCCTCTATCTCAAGGAAGTGCCACCCGACGGCGGCGGCGACACGCTGTTCGCCAACATGTACCGCGCCTTCGAGACGCTCTCGGCACCGATCCAGCGCCTGTGCGAGGGGTTGACGGCGGTCCACGACGGCGCCCAGGTCTACGGCGGCCGTTTCGGCCAGACGCCCAAGGAAGGCGGCTTTCCGAAGAACGAGCATCCCGTGGTGCGGACCCATCCGGTGACGGGGCGCAAGGCGCTCTACGTCAATCGCAATTTCACGACCAGGATCGCGGGTTTGCGCAAGCCCGAAAGCGACGCCCTGCTGGAAATGCTGTATCGCCACAGCGAGACGCCCGAGTTCCAGTGCCGCTTCGCCTGGCGCCCCAACTCCATCGCCTTCTGGGACAACCGCGCGGCCATGCATCATGCCATGTGGGATTACTTCCCGCACAAGCGGCTGGGTTACCGGGTGACCGTCAAGGGCGACAAGCCGTTTCATCGCACCTAGGGGACACAATGGCACTCATCACCTATCTCACACGCATCCAGATCGATTTCGGCGCGCTCAAGCTGCTCGATGCGGAGTTGCAGCTGCTGGGCATTCGCCGGCCGCTGATCGTCACCGACAAGGGCGTGATTGGAGCCGGCCTGTGGGCCAAGGTGAAAGAGCAGTTGCCCGGCAACATGCCGATTACGCTCTATGACGGCACGCCGGAGAACCCGACCGAAGCGGCGATGCGCGATGCGCTGAAGATCTACAAGGACGAGGGCTGCGACGGCATCGTCGCCATCGGCGGCGGCTCGCCGATGGACCTCGCCAAGGCGGTCGGCCTGATGGCGACCCATCCCGGCAACTCGCTGCAGGCCTATTCCTTCGTCGAGGGTGGCGCGCCCAGGATCACCGCCAGGGTGGCGCCGATCGTGGCAATTCCGACAACCTCGGGTACCGGCAGCGAGGTGAGCCGCGGCGGCGTCATCATCATGGATTCCGGCCGCAAGCTCGCCATCGGCAGCCCGTACCTCATCCCCAAGCTGGCGCTGATCGATCCCGAGCTGACGCTCAGCATGCCGCCGCATCTGACGGCCGGCACCGGCATGGACGCCTTCACGCACAATATCGAGTGCTATCTCGCCAACGTCTTCAATCCGCCGGCCGACGCCATCGCGCTCGACGGGCTGGAGAAGGCCTGGAAATACGTCGAGCGCGCGACCCGGGACGGGCAGGACCGCGAGGCACGCTTCAACATGGCGGTGGCCGCCATGGAGGGGGCGATGGTGTTCCAGAAGGGCCTGGGCGCGGTGCATGCACTCAGCCATCCCACGGGCGGGCTGAAGGGCTACCGCACGCATCACGGCACCCTGAATGCGGTGTACCTGCCGGCGGTGCTGCGCTTCAACGCGCCGGCGGTCGGCGACAAGTACAGGCGGGTGGCCCAGGTGATGGGGCTGCCGGAGCGCGAGAGCAATGCCGAGGGCGTGGCCAATGCCGTGGGCGCGCTCAACGTTCGGCTCGGCATCCCCAAGGGGCTGGGCGCCATGGGTTTGAAGCCGGAGGTGGTCGAGGCCATCGCCGACGGCGCACTGGGCGATCACTGCCACCAGACGACACCGCGCCAGCCGACCAAGGCCGAGTACGTCCAATTGATCGAGCAAAGCTGGGGATAGGGGCATCATGAAAGTCAAAGACAAGGTCTGCGTCGTCACCGGCGCGGCGGGCGGCATCGGCGAGGCGATCGCGCGACGCTACGCCAAGGAAGGCGCCAAGGGCGTGGCCGTGGCCGACATGGATGCGGCGCGCCTCGAGAAGGTGGCAAAGGACATTGGCGGTCTCGCGGTCGCTGGCGACATCGGCAAGGAGTCCGAGGTCAAGCGGTTGATCGCCGAGGCGGAAAAGAAGTACGGCCCGGTCGACGTCTTTTTCTCCAACGCCGGTATCGGCCGCGGCGGCCACGAGGACGCCACCGACAAGGACTGGGCCGACAGTTGGGCCATCCACGTGATGGCGCATGTCTATGCCGCCCGCGCGCTGGTCCCCGGCATGCTGCAGCGCAAGTCGGGTTACCTGCTGAACACGGCGAGTGCGGCGGGCCTTCTGGCTTCGATGGGATCGGCACCCTATGGCGTCACAAAGCATGCCGGCGTGGCGCTGGCCGAGCATCTCTCCATCCAGTACGGCGACCGCGGCATCGCGGTCTCGGTGCTCTGCCCGCAGGCGGTCGACACCAACATGCTGCGCATGGCCGGCGCGACCGCGGCGTCGGTCGACGGTGTGCTCAACACCGACGCCGTTGCCCAGACGGTGATCGAGGCGATGGACGAGGAGCGATTCCTGATCCTGACGCACCCTGAGGTGAAGGACTATATGGCGCGCAAGCTCGACCGCGACCGCTGGCTGCGCGGCATGCGCCGCCTGCGCGACAAGACGGGCGAGAAGGCGCGGGCGTAGCGGCCGTGTCCAGGGCCGTCGACCTCTGGCTCGACCTGCGCAGTCCCTATTCCTTCCTCGCCAAGGATCCGGCTTATGCGCTCGAGAAGCAGCTGGGTGTGACGCTGCGGCTGCGGCCGTTCGCGCTCAACCTCGCCGGCGTCGTCAATCTCAACGACCCTGCGGCGCTCGCGAACGCTATGCGCAAGGTCAAGTATCTCTATGCCGACGCCCGCCGCTTCGCCGGTCCGCGCGGCATCACGCTGCTGGGGCCGAAGAAGATCTTCGACCAGAAGCTCGTGCATCTTGCCTGGCTCTATGCCGAGAAGAGCGGCAGGGGCCGCGTGCTGATCGACCTTGCCTACCCGCGCTTCTTCAAGCGCGAGCTCGACTACGAGGATCGCAGCGCGATCGAGGCGCTTCTGAAGGAGTCGGGCGTTGATCCGGCGGGTTTCGCGGCCTTCGTGGCGGGCGAGGGGCCGGGCGAGCTCGCGGCCCACCAGGCCGAGGGAGAGAAGCAGGGTGTGTTCGCGGTGCCGACCTTTGTCGTCGACGGCGAACTGTTCTGGGGCCAGGACCGCATCGACTTCGTGCGCGCCAAGCTTTCCGCGTGATCCCCTACGTCTCCACCCTGTTCGCAGGCGTCGGCCTGTGGACCGCGATCGGCGTCACCCTGGTGGCCGGCCTGATGCGCGGCTTCGCGGGCTTCGGCTCGGCCATGCTGATGGCACCAATTTTCGCCATCCTGTTCGGCTCGGCCGACATGGTGGTGACGGTGGTGGCCATCGAGCTCGTGGTCTCGCTGCAGCTCTTCCCGCAGGTCCGGCGCCACGCCGACTGGAAGGTGCTGACGCCGATGAGCCTCGCCGCCTGCGCGGCGATGCCGCTGGGCGTCTGGCTGCTGGCGAGCGTCGACAAGAATGCCATCGTGACGGGCGTCTCGGCGGTGATCGTGGCCTTCGTGCTGCTGATGTGGACGGGCTGGAAATACACCGGCCGCCGCTCGACCGCGGCCACCGTGACGGTGGGCGCCGTGTCGGGCGCGATGATGGCCACCACCGCCGTCGGCGGCCCACCGGTGCTGCTCTACCTGTTGTCGGGCAACGACCGGCCCGAGGTCAACCGAGCCAACATTGTCACCTACTATTTCCTGACCCAGTTCCTGCTGATCGTGATCGTGCTGGCTACCGGTGTCGCCGGCTGGGACGCGCTGGCCCGCGCCGTCGTGCTGTTTCCTGTCATGGTGCTGGGCGCTTGGGCCGGCGGCCGGCTGTTCCACGGCCTCGCCAGCGAGCGGATCTACCGCAACGTGGCGCTGGCCATCCTGTTCGCCACCGGCTTGTTCGGACTGCTGCGCGACTGGCTGCTGGCCTGATATCATCGGCCGGACGCGCCACCCCCTGGAGAAACGCATGCGTATGTCTTGCCGCAGCCTCGCCGCCACCAGCCTCGTCCTTCTCGCGCTCGGCCTGCCTGGCGCCGCTGAGGCCGCCGACTTCATGAAGGAGTGCATGGTCACCGCCTCGCAAAGAATGTGCGAGTGCATCTCGGCCCGGATCCCGGCCGACCAGCGCGCCAATGCCATCGTCGGCCTGCGCAAGTCGAACGCCTCGGTCGCCGTGAGCGGCAACCTGCTCGATCCCGCGACCCTCAACCAGAACGAGATGCAGGGCCTCAACGCCGTGGTCGCGGCGCAGGCCTATTGCATGTAGCACGCGTTTTCCCCCGCCGACCGCATCGATCGCGCATATCCAATCCCTTCTAGGCGGCGGCCTGACGCCACGCTATTCTCTCGCCCAGTAAGCGATGCCGGCAAACGGCGCGAGTTAGGGAGGATGCGATGAGTGTGATGTCCCGCAGGTTCGGTTTGATGGCGGCGCTGGCGGCCGGTCTGGCGGCGGCGCCGGCCTTGGCGCAGGCGCCCGTGAAGGGCGGGACGCTGACCATCGGCGTCGAGAGCGACTTCGAGGGCTTCGACCCGGTCAGGGCCGGTGTCTATTCCAATTCCACGGTCACGGCCGCGTCGCTGTTCTACGAGACGCTGATGCGGCTCGACGACAAGGGCAATCTCCTGCCGGCGCTCGCCCTGTCGATGACGCCCAACGAGGATGGCAGCGTCTGGGCTGCCAAGATCCGGCCCGGCGTCAAGTGGCACGACGGCACGCCGTTCACCGCCCAGGCGGTGGCCGACCACTTCAACCGTCTGCTCGACCCGGCGAGCCGCTTCGCTGGCCGCGCCTATCTCGCGATCGAGAAGGTTGAGGCGCCCGACGAGCTGACCGCGGTGTTCAAGATGCGCGGCCCCAACGCGGCGCTGCCCAAGACGCTGGCGCAGCCGACCGTCACGACGCTGATCATCCCGGTGAAGCAGGCCCTGGAGAAGGGCGCAGACTACAACCGCAATCCGATCGGCACCGGCCCGTTCGTGTTCAAGGAATGGCGCGCCGCCGACCGGCTGATCGCCGAGCGTAATCCCAACTACTGGGACAAGGACAAGCCTTACCTCGACCGGGTGATCGTGCGCCCGCTGCCCGATTCCGACGCCCGCTACGCCAGCCTGGTGAAGGGCGACGTCCAGGTGATCTGGGAAGACCGCGCCGAGAACATCCAGAAGGCCAAGAAGGACAAGAACCTGATCACGCTGAACTGGGTCGGCAGCGGTGCGCTGGTGATCCCGCTCAACACCGTTCGCGAGCCGCTGAACGACAAGCGGGTGCGTCAGGCGATCTCGATGGGTCTCAACCGCAAGGCCAACGCCGCCGTGCTGAGCCAGGGCCTGCGCCCGGTCTACGACGACCCCTACGGCCCCGCGTCCGGCATCGAGTGCAAGGACAATGGATCGCTCGGCTATGACCCCGAGAAAGCGAAGAAGCTGGTGGCCGACTATGGCAAGCCGATCAAGCTGGTGCACACCGTGACGGCGACGCCGCGTGGCCGCGAGGGCGCGCAGGTATTCCAGGCCGACATGAAGAAGATCGGCATCGATGTCGAGATCAAGCCGGTCGACCAGACCCAGCTCGTCAAGGAGACGCTGAGCCGCGACTTCCTGGTCTCGGGCTGGCGCATCATCGACCTGGCCGACGTCGACCCGCAGATGTTCGCCAACTTCCACTCCAAGAGCCCGATCAACTTCTCCGGCTACAACAACGCCGAAGTCGACCGGCTGCTCCTGATCGGCCGTACCAGCCTCGACGAGAACAAGCGCAAGGCTGCCTACTGCGACCTGATCAAGATCCTGAACGACGACGTGGTGTGGCTGTGGACCGCCTCCAACACCGACTTCGCCATCACCCGCGCCAACGTGCGCGGCATCCCTGCGTTGCGCGGCGGGGCGGTACAGGTCGAGGCGGCGTGGCTGGCGAAATAGCGATTGGCGTCCGGTAGCGTGATGTAGGGCGGCTCCAGTGCATTGGCTGGCACGCCAGGTATTGCGGCTGGCAGTCGTGCTGCTCTGCGTCACGCTGCTCACCTACCTGATCGTCAACATCCTGCCCGGCGACGTGGCGATCGTCATTCTGGGCAGTCTGGCGACGCCACAGGACATCGCCGGCCTGCGCGCCGATCTCGGCCTCGATCGGCCGATGCTGGTGCGCTACTTCGACTGGCTGGGCTCGGCGCTGTCGGGCGATCTCGGCCGCTCCTACAGGAACGGCGAGCCGGTGGCGCAGGCGATCGCCGATCGCCTGCCGGTGTCGCTGCAACTGATGGTGATGGCCCAGATCATCGCCCTCGGCATCGCCGTGCCGGCGGCGCTGCTCTCGGTGCGCCGGCCGGGAGGCCTGTTCGACCGGATGTCGGCGTCGGCGGCATTCGGCTTTCTCGCGACCCCCAACTTCATGCTCGGCATCGTGCTGATCTATCTGTTCTCCGTGACTCTCGACCTGCTGCCGGCGACCGGGTTCACGCCGATGTCCGAGAGTCTGTGGGGCAACTTCGAATCGATGATTCTGCCGTCGCTGACCCTGGGTCTGATCGAGTGGACGGTGTTGATGCGCGTGCTGCGCTCCGATCTGCTGACCACGCTCAAGGAGGATTTCATCCTGCTTGCCCGTGCCAAGGGCCTGCCGCCGTGGCGGGTGCTGCTGCTGCATGCCTTGCGCCCCTCGTCGTTCACGCTGATCACCGTCCTCGGCCTCAATATAGGCGGCCTGATAGGTGGCGCGGTGATCGTCGAGCAGATTTTCGCGCTGCCCGGCGTCGGCCGGCTGCTGCTGGGCGGAATCTTCAACCGCGATCTGATCCTGGTGCAGGGCACGGTGTCGTTCATCGCCGCGGGCTTTGTGCTCATCAATTTCCTGGTCGACATGCTCTACGCCGTGCTCGACCCGAGGGTGCGCTATGTCCGCTTCCGCAGCTGAGCCGACAGTCGGCGTCCGGCGGCGACGGCATCTGTCCTGGGCGCTCGCGCTGCCGCTGGGTTGGGTCCTGCTCGTGGCCATCCTGGCGATCACGGCCGACTGGCTTGGCCTGCCCGATCCGGCGGCGCAGGAGTTGATCCAGCGCCGCAAACCTCCCTCGACCGAATACCTGCTGGGCACCGACAATCTCGGTCGCGACATGCTGTCCCGCATCATCTACGGCGCCCGCACCTCGCTGATCGTCGGCATCTGCGCGCCCTTCCTGGGGTTCCTGATCGGCGGCGCGATCGGCATCAGCGCCGGCTATTTCCGCGGCAAGATCGACCTGCTGGCGGTGGGTTTCATCGATGTGCTCCTGGCCTTTCCAGCGTTGGTGCTGGCGCTCACCTTCACCGCCTATCTCGGACAGAGCCTGTTCAACGTCACCCTGGCACTCGGCATCCTGTCGATTCCGGCTGCGGCGCGGGTATCTCGCGCCAATACGCTGGCCTGGGCCAACCGCGATTTCGTGCTCGCCGCGCGTACCATCGGCGCCAGCAACTGGCGCATCCTGACGCGCGAGATCCTGCCCAACGTGCTGCCGGCCATGTTTGCCTTCTGGCTGGTGGCGATCAGCGTGATCATCGTGGCCGAGGGCGCACTCTCTTTCCTTGGTCTCGGCATCCCGGCACCGCAGCCGAGCTGGGGCGGCATGATCGCCGACGGTCGCGAGGCGCTCGACGTGGCGCCACACACCGCCCTGATCCCGGCGGCGGTGATGTTCCTCACCGTGCTGTCGCTCAATTTCCTGGGCGACATGGTGCGCAATCTGGTCGATCCGCGCAGGTCCGCGCTGTGAGCGGGGCTGTGAGTGGTGGGCCGCTCCTGTCGGTGCGCGATGCGCGTGTTGGCTTTGGCACGGTGCGCGGCCTGCTACGCGCCGTCGACGGTGTGTCGTTCGACCTGCAGGCCGGCCGCACGCTGGGCGTCGTGGGCGAATCGGGATCGGGCAAGTCGGTGCTGGTGCGCTCCCTGATCGGCCTGGTCGGCGGCGGCTCCGGCGCCGTGGTCGGCGGCCAGGTTCTGCTCGAGGGCCAGGACCTGCGCGGCCTGTCCGCCGCAGGCCTGCGCGAAGTGCTCGGGCGCGACATTGGCATCGTCTTCCAGGATCCGATGACCTCGCTCAACCCGGTGATGAAGATCGGCCGGCAGATCGGCGAGGGCCTGCAGCTCAACCGCGGGCTCGACGGGGCCGCCGCCGCCCGGCGCGCGGTCGAACTGCTGGCCGAGGTCGGCATTCCCGAGCCAGAGCGGCGGGCCGTCCAGTATCCCCATGAATTGTCGGGCGGCATGCGTCAGCGGGTGGCGATCGCCATCGCCATTGCCTGTGAGCCCAAGCTCCTGATCGCCGACGAACCGACCACGGCGCTCGACGTCACCGTGCAGCGTCAGATCCTCGACTTGCTGCAGCGCGAGCAGCGCCAGCGCGGCATGGCGATGATCCTGATCACCCACGATCTGGGCGTCGCCGCCGGCCGCGCCGACGACATCATGGTGATGTACGCCGGTCGCGCGGTGGAGATGGCCACGACGCGCGAGATTTTCCGCGGCCCGCGCATGCCCTACACCGAGGCGCTGCTGCGCTCGCTGCCCCGGCTGAGCGACGTTGCCCACACCAGGCTCTCGGCCATTCCCGGCCGGCCGCCCGACCTTGCGCGCCGTGGCATGGGCTGCGCCTTCGCTCCGCGCTGCACCTACCGCAGCGACCGCTGCGAGACCGAGGAGCCGGCGCTGACGCGCGACGGCGCACGTGGCTTCGCCTGCTTCAATCCCCTGGCGGCCGGCAGCCGGGTGGTCGCATGACCGACCTGCTGCGCATCACCGACCTCAACGTCGAGTATCCGGTAGGTGGCGGCCGCCATGTCCATGCCGTGAGCGACGTCACTCTCGCGGTCCGTCATGGCGAAACGCTGGGTCTGGTTGGCGAATCGGGCTCGGGAAAATCCTCTCTGGCGCGCGCGCTGCTGCAACTGCCGCCGCCGCAGCGCGGCAGTGTGCTGTTCGACGGCAATGAGCTGACGCAGATGCGCGGCGAGGCGCTGCGGGCCGTTCGGCCGCGTCTGCAGATGATCTTCCAGGACCCAATCGCCTCGCTCAACCCGCGTCGCCGGGTCGCCGAGATCGTGGCTGAGCCGTTGATCGTTTCGGGTGTGCGCGATCCGGCCGAGCGAACCCGGCGCGTGCGCGCCGTCATGGAGGCGGTCGGACTCGACCCCGACGTTGTGTGGGCCCGTCGGCCACACGAATTCTCCGGCGGCCAGTGCCAGCGCATCGCGATCGCGCGCGCGCTGGTGCTCGAGCCAAAGCTGATCGTCTGCGACGAGCCGGTCTCGGCACTCGATGTCTCGATCCGCGCCCAGATCCTCAACCTGCTCGAGGACATGAAGGCGCGTTTCGGATTGACGCTCCTGTTCATCGCCCACGATCTCGCGGTGGTGAAGTCGGTGTCCGACCGCGTGGCGGTGATGTATCTCGGAAAACTATGCGAGGTCGCCGATTCGGCGTCGCTGTTCGCCACGCCCGCACACCCCTATACCGCCGCCCTGATGGCGGCGATCCCCGAACCCGATCCCGACGTCCCGCTGGGCGACACCAAGCTCAAGCCCGGCGATCCGCCGTCGCCGCTTGATCCGCCGTCGGGTTGCCGCTTCCGGACCCGCTGCCCGCACGCCGTGGACCGCTGCGCTGCCGAGGTACCGCCGCTGCGCGAGATCGCCGCGGGCCGCGAGGTCGCCTGTCACTTCCCATTGATCGGCTGACTGGGGTCAGCTGAACAAAAAACGGCGCACATTGCTGTGCGCCGTTCTTTCCCGATTGGTCGGAGCGAGAGGATTCGAACCTCCGGCCCCTAGCTCCCGAAGCTAGTGCTCTACCAGGCTGAGCTACGCTCCGTCAGATTTACGGACTCCGGCCCGCTCGGGAGGCGGGGTTATAGCCGTGGCCTACCGGGGTCGCAAGTATGGTCGCAAAGCCGGTCTCATGGCGGGTTGCCTCGCCCTCCGGCCTAACCTAGGCTCCGGCTCAACAGGGAAGAAAACAAGCGTAACCGTCATCCGCGCGTACTGAATAAACCGGTCCGCCGCCCGCCATCTGGCGGGGGGTACCGGACAATAAACCGCGACGAGAGTGACATAATCATGCCCGAGACGGTGCTCGAGCTTGACGACCTGACCGTACGCTTTCGCCTGAGGCGAGGCGATCTCACGGCCGTGAACGGCGTGTCCTTTTCGATCGGCCGCGGCGAGACCTTCGGGCTTGTGGGCGAATCGGGCTCGGGCAAGTCGGTGACGGCGCGGGCGATCATGCGGCTGATCCCCGACCCGCCCGGGGAGATCCAGCGCGGCCGCATCCTGTTCGGCGGCGACAATGTCCTCGACAAGAACGCCGCGGAGATGCGCGCGCTGCGCGGCCGCCATATCGCGATGGTGTTCCAGGAACCGATGAGCGCGCTCAACCCGGTGTTTACCGTGTGCGAACAGATCTCCGACGCGCTGCGCACAAATCTGGGATTGTCGAAGCGGGAGGCGCGCGAACGTGTCGTCGAGCTGCTGGCCCTGGTCGGCATCCCGTCACCGCAGAAGCGACTCGACAGCTACGTCCACGAATTCTCCGGTGGCATGCGCCAGCGCGTGATGCTGGCGATGGCGCTCAGCTGCAATCCGGGCTTCCTCATCGCTGACGAGCCGACCACCGCGCTCGACGTCACGATCCAGGCCACCATCCTGGAGCTGATCACCAGCATGATCGACAAGCTCGGCATGTCGCTGCTGTTCATTACTCACAATCTCGGTGTCGTTGCGCATTCCTGCGACAAGATCGGCGTGATGTACGCCTCGCACCTGGTCGAACTCGGCGACAAGCGAGAGATCTTCGCCAATCCGCAGCATCCCTACACGGTGGGCCTGCTGAATTCGATCCCGCGCCTCGACATCCAGGCGCGGCACCTGACCCCGATCGCCGGATCTGTCTGCAACATGATGGAGCCGCCGTCGGGCTGCAAATTCCATCCCAGATGCGCGCACGCGATGGATGTCTGCCGCCGCGAAGTGCCCAAGCTCAAGGAAGTGGCGCCGGGTCATCATGCGGCGTGCCATCTGCACGATCGAGGGGCCGCCACATGACGGCGCAAGGTGCGACCGACGACATGCTGTTGGAGGTGAGGGGACTCACCAAGCATTTCATGCTGCATGGCGACATCTATTCGAAGCTGGCCGGCGAGAAAACCCAGGTGCTGAAGGCGGTCGATGGCATCGACTTCCACATCCGCCGCGGCGAGACGCTGGGCCTGGTGGGCGAAAGCGGCTGCGGCAAGTCGACGACGGCGCGGCTGGTGACGCGGCTGATCGAGCCCACCGGCGGGGAAGTGAGGTTGAAGGACGAGGACCTGCTGGCGTTCTCGCCTCGGCGCATGAAGGAGACGCGCAAGGACATTCAACTGGTGTTCCAGGATCCCTACAGCTCTCTCAATCCGCGCAAGACGATCATGCATATTCTCAGCCGGCCGATGGAGATCCACGGTCTGGCGCGCAGCTGGAACGAGAAGCGCGAGCGCGTGCTCGACCTGCTGCACCGCGTCGGGCTGAGCGTCGAGCACATCGACCGCTATCCGCACGAGTTCTCGGGCGGCCAACGCCAGCGCATCGCCATCGCCCGCGCGCTCTCGGTCGAGCCCGAGCTGGTGATCGGCGACGAGCCGGTGTCGGCGCTCGACGTCTCGATCCAGGCGCAGATCCTGAACCTGTTCCGCGACCTGCAGGAACAGTTCGGCCTGACCTACCTCTTCATCGCCCACGATCTCAGCGTCATCCGCCACATCAGCGACCGGGTGGCGGTGATGTACGTCGGCAAAATTGTCGAGACAGGGCCGGCTGCGGCGATCTTCGAGGAACCGCTGCATCCCTACACCAAGGCGCTGCTGGCGGCCGTGCCCGAGGCCGATCCGGCCAAGCCGCCGCCCCGGCTGACGCTCAAGGGGGAGGTCTCGACCCCAATCGACCCGCCGCCCGGCTGCCGGCTGTGCGGGCGTTGTCCGCGCGAGCTGCCGGTGTGCGCCGAGGTCGAGCCGCCGCTGGTCGCCGTCGGCGGCGACCGCCAGGTCGCCTGCCACAACTTGTGACGGTCAGCGCTCGGCCATCCGCGGGTCGAGGATGTCGCGCAGGCCGTCGCCAAACAGATTGAAGGCCAGCACCGTGTAGCAGATGGCGAGTCCCGGGAAGGCGGCGATCAGCGGATGGGTCTCCATGTAGTCGCGTGCGGCGCTGAGGTCGGCGCCCCAGTCCGGCGTCGGCGGCGGCGTACCGAGCCCGAGGAACGACAGCGCCGCCACGATCAGGATAACGAAGCCCAGCCGAACCGTGGAGGTCACGATCAGCGGCGAGATGATGTTGGGCAGGATCTGGCTCAGCGCGATGCTGACCGAGGAATCGCCCACCGCACGGGACGCCTCGACGTACTCCTTCTGCTTCTCGGCCAGCACCGAGCCTCGCGCGAGCCGCGCCTTCTCGGGCATGCCGGCAAGAGCAAGCGCACTCACCAGCACGAGGTCGATCATCACTCCCTCGAGTTTCCAAGCCTGGGCGACCGTCACGAACAGGAGATAAAGCAGCAACCCCGGGAAAGCGAGCAGCCCGTCGACGATGCGCATGCCTATGGTGTCGGCGAGCCCGCCGAAGTAGCCGGTCAGCACGCCGAACGGCACGCCCACCACCAGTGAGAGCGCGACCGCCACGACGGCGATGGTGACCAACCGCCTCCCGCCATAGAGCAGCCGCGAGTAGATGTCGCGACCCAGGCGGTCGGTTCCCAGCAGGTGCTTCTCGGAGGGCGGCTGCAGGCGCTCGCGGTAGTTCTGCTTGATCGGATCGTGCGTGGCGAGCCACGGCGTCCCGATGCAGGCGCCGAACAGCAGCACCAGCATGACCGCGCCGATCGACGCGGTGCGGCTCTTGCGCAGTTCGTGCCAGGCGTTCGAGAGCGCGGTGGCAAGTCGTCTGCTCCGCAGCGGCGCCGGAGGTGCGCGCCAGGCCAGCGTGCCATCGACCAGCTTGTCGGCTTCCAGTTCGGACATGGCCGGTCCCCTAGGCGAATTTGACGCGCGGATTGAGCAGCCTGTAGGTCAGGTCGACCAGCAGGTTCATGACGACGACAATGCAGCCCAGGACGAGCACGCCCGCCTGGATCAGCGGATAGTCGCGCTGCAGGATCGCCTCGAAGATCGCCCGGCCGATGCCCGGCCAGGCGAAGATCGACTCCAGCACCACCGTGCCGCCGAGCAGGTTGGCGAGCTGCAGGCCCGAGATGGTGATGGTCGGGATCATGGCGTTGCGCAGCGTGTACTTGAAAATCACCTTGCGCTCGCTGTGGCCGAGCGCGCGCGCGGTATCGACGTACTCCTTGCTGAGCTCGTCGAGCATGGAAGACCGCGTCAGCCGCGTCGTGAACGCCGCCTGCCGGAAGCCGATGGCCGCCGCCGGAAGGATCAGGAACTGCAGGCTGCCCCAGAAATCCTCGAACGGGCTGACATAGCCTGAGGACGGCAGCCAGCCGAGATACAGCGAGAACAGCAGCACGCAAAGGATTGCGAACCAGAATTCCGGGATCGAGATGCCGGCGAGCGACGTCACCTGCGCGGTGTAGTCGACCGCGGAATTGCGGCGCACGGCGGCGAAGGTGCCGAGCGGCACGGCGATCACCATGGAGAGCACGATCCCGACCGTGGCCAGGTAGACCGTGGCCGGGATGCGGCTCAGGAGCTCGGTCGAGATCGGCCGTCGCGTGACCAGCGACTTGCCGAAATCGCCCTGCAGCGCGCGTCCGAGCCACAGCACGTAGCGCTCATGGACCGGACGGTCGAGGCCATACTCCTTGGTGAGGATGGCGCGCGCTTCCTCGATGTCGCCACCCTCGGTGCCGACCAGCGTGTCGATGATGGAGCCCGGCAGCGCCTCGACGAAGGCGAATACCGCCACGCTCAACACGAGCAGGACGGGGACGAGCTGGGCGATGCGGCGCAGCGTGTAGGCGAGCATCGCCCGGCCCGCCTCAGCCTTCGATCCAGGTACGCCGCATGCCGGCGCCCATGTAGCTCCACGGTCCCGAGAAGGACGGCTCGTAGCCCTTCACGCGAGCGCGATTGCCGGCCATCAGCAGCGGCACGTAATGCGTGTAGAGCATCGGCAGGTCCTTGTTCACCAGCGTCTCGACGTCGGCATACATCTGCCGGCGCTTGGCCCGGTCGCGCTCCTGGCGCGCCGCGACGATGATCTGGTCCGCCTTCTCGTTCTTGTAGCCGATGCGTCGGCGGTTCTCCGGCGCGCTCGACAGGATGTTGCGGCCGAACCAGCCGTCGGGGTCGAGACGGTAGGAATTCGCCGTCGAGTCGATGTTGAAATCCCCCTTGGTCTGCTTATCCAACATCACCGGCGACGGCAGGATCTCGAGCACGACGTTGAATCCGGCGTCCTTCAGCATGGCATGCACGAGCTCGCCCGACTGGTGCATGTAGGGGAAGGTGTCGTTGGCGATGATGGTGAGCCGCTCGTCGCCGCCCTTCGCCTTCTTGCGCAGCGCCTTGGCCTTGTCGGGATCGAACTTGGACGACGGCTCGATGTCTTTCGGGTGCCATGGGCTGGCGGCGCTGTAGAACCCGTTGGCAATCGAGCCTATGCCGTTGAATACCGCCTGATGGATGCCTTCGCGATCGATGGCGTGGGCGATGGCCTGCCGAAGCAGATGGGCGTCGGGATTGTCTTTGTCCGACAACAGGCCGTTCTTCAGATTGAAGAACAAGATCGGAAGAGC
>NZ_SCVH01000018.1 GCF_004296935.1 Reyranella sp. | reverse complement strand
TAGGCGCCGCCCGCGGTGCAGGAGCCCATCACGACGGCGATCTGCGGGATGCCCTGCGCCGACATGTTGGCCTGGTTGTAGAAGATGCGGCCGAAATGGGTCTTGTCGGGAAACACCTCGGGCCATTGCGGCAGGTTGGCGCCGCCGGAATCGACCATGTAGATGCAGGGCAGACGGTTCTCCATCGCCACTTCCTGGGCACGGAGATGCTTCTTCACCGTCATCGGATAGTAGGTGCCGCCCTTCACCGTGGCGTCGTTGCAGACGATCGCGCATTCCACGCCGCTCACGCGGCCGATGCCGGTGATCACCCCCGAGCCCGGCGCCTCGTTGTCGTACATGTCCATGGCTGCGAGCGGCGACAGCTCGAGGAACGGCGAGCCGGGATCGAGCAGCGCCCGCACCCGTTCGCGCGGCAGCAGCTTGCCGCGCGAGACGTGGCGTTGACGCGACGCCGCGCCACCGCCCAGGCGAACCTGCTCGGTGCGGCGGCGCAGGTCCTCGACCTGGGCGCGCATTGCCTCAGCGTTGCGCTTGAAGGCGTCGGAGCGGGTATCGACTTCGGAGGTGAGGATTGTCATGGCGGGGCAAAACTGCCCGTACCAGGGCCCGCGTGCAAGGCCGGCGGCGAGACGATCAGGGCAGGCGGGAGAGCGTGCGCCAGGCGGCGCCCTGCGCGACGAAGGCGCGCTGATTGGCCAGTGCCGTGGCGAAAGCCGGATCGCGCTCGGCCTGCTCCCTCAGCACCGCGTCGGCGTGCATGCGAAAAGCCGCAAGCAACTCCGGCGACCACTGCTTGATGACGACGCCCGATGCACGCAGCTTCTCGAGCGCCAGGCCCTGCACGTTGGGCGACCGGCTCAGCATCCACACGATGTTGGCCCGACAAGCCGTTTCGATCTGCGCGCGCTGGGCGGGCGGCAACTGCTCCCACTTGTCCTTGCGCATCAGGAAATCGAGCACCGCCGAGGGCTGCTGCCAGCCCGGCAGGTAATATGGCAGCCCGAGCTTGTCGAAGCCGAGCGAGGCGTCGATGGCGGGCGTCGACATCTCGCCGCCGTCCACCTTGCCCTGCTGCAGTTGATAGAAGAAATCGCCGGGCGGCAGCGGCACCACCGTGGCACCGAGCCGGGCCACGACCTCGGCAGCGAACTTGCCGAAGCGCAGCCTCTTGTCTTTGAAGTCGGCCACGGTGTTGAGGTCGCCGCGATACCAGCCGCCGCCCTTGCCGCCCTGCACGCCGCAGGGAATGCCGGTGACGCCGAGCTTCTCGTAGGCGTCGCGATGGATGCGGCCGCCGTCGCCCTCGAGCATCCATGAGGTCATGTCCTCAGGCCCGGGGCCGAACGGGATGGTGGCGAAAACGCCGAAGACCGGCGCCTTGGCCGCCGCATAACCCGACCAGGTGAAGGCGGCCTCGAGGTCGCCGGCGACGATGGCGTCGAGCATGTCGGGCGTGGGGCAGATGCGGCCGGGCTCGATGATCTTGATGGCGAGGTTCCCCCCCGACATCTGCTTGACCGTCTTGGTGAAGACTCGAACCCCTTCGCCGGAGCCCGGCAGGGCGGGATTGAAGGCAGTCTGCATCTTCAGGATGCGCGCCGGCGGCGGCCCGATGTCAGCCGCCCTGGGCTTGTCCTGGGCGACGACACCCGTCGCCGCAAGCGAGCCTGCGGTGATGGCGAGAATGACTAAGAAATTACGGCGCACGACCGACCATCCGTCGCCCGGCTCCCCCTGTTCCCCCGACCGCTTGTGCGGCCTCTTCTTCACAGCCGCTGAGTTTTGCATGCGGGCGGTCCGGGGACAAGTCAAAGGCGGGCCCTAAAGGGCTGCCAAACCACGGCCGATCAGGATTCGCTGCACGTCGCTGGTGCCTTCGTAGATCTGGCAGACGCGCACATCGCGCCAGATCTTCTCCACCAGGTAGTCGGACATGTACCCGTAGCCGCCGTGGATCTGAATTGCGGCCGAGCACACCTCCTCGGCCATCTCCGAGGCATATAGCTTCGCCATTGCGGCCTCTGTGAGGCATTGCTGGCCGGCGTCGCGAAGCGTGGCGGCGTGCCACACCATCTGCCGGGCAACGGCGATCTTGGTGGCCATGTCGGCCAGGCGGAATTGCACGGCCTGGTGGTTGATGATCCTGGTGCCGAAGGCCTCGCGCTCGCCGGCATAGGCCCGCGCCGCCTCGAACGCCGCCCGGGCCATGCCGACCGACTGGGCCGCGATTCCGATGCGGCCGACCGACAGATTGGCCAGCGCCACCCGGTAGCCCTCGCCCTCCGCGCCCAGCATGGCGTCGGCGCCCACGGCGCAGTCCTCGAAGGCGATCTGGCAGGTGTCGGAAGATTTCTGCCCCAATTTCTTCTCGATCGAGGCCACGCGGTAGCCCGGCGTCCTGGTCGGCACGATGAAGCAAGAGATGCCGCGCTTGGGAGAGTTCGGGTCGGTCACCGCGAAGACCAGCGCCATGTCGGCCGTGCGGCCCGAGGTGATGAACTGCTTTACCCCGTTCAACACCCAGCCGTTGCCGCGGCGCTCGGCCCGTGTCCTGAGGTTCGAGGCGTCGGAGCCGGCCTGCGGCTCGGTGAGGCAAAAGGCGCCCAGCACTTCGCCGCGGGCCAGCGGCTTCAGCCACGTCTCCTTCTGCTCCGGGGAGCCATAGGCCAGCAGCGCCGCGCAGTCCGGCGAGTTGTTGACGCTCATCACCGTCGAGAGTCCACCGTCGGCCGCCGCGATCTCCTCCAGCGCCAGCACGTAGGAGATCATGTCGGCACCGGCGCCGCCCCATTCGGCCGGCACGCACATGCCCATGAAGCCCAGGCGACCCATCTCGGCCAGCAGCGGCCGCGGGATCTCGCCCGCCGCCTCCCAGGCCCGGACATGGGGCAGCACCTGCTCCTGTGCAAAGGCGCGGGCGGTGTCGCGGATCAGGATCTGTTCTTCCGAGAGAATCATCGCTAGCGGCCTCTTCCCGCCCTAGGTCCGGTTGAGCAGGCGGCTGCGCTGGCGCTGCCAGTCGCGTTCCTTGATCGTGGCGCGCTTGTCGTGCGCTTTCTTGCCCAGCGCCAGCGCGATCTCGAGCTTGGCCCGGCCCTTTTCGTTGAAATAGACTTGTAGCGGCACGACGGTGCGGCCCTGGCGCTGGATGGCGCCGATCAGCTTGTTGACCTGGCTGCGGTGCAGCAGGAGCTTGCGCGGCCGGCGCGGTTCATGATTGTTGCGGTTGCCGCTGGAATATTCGGGGATGGTGGCGTTGACCAGCCAGGCCTCGCCCTCGATCGCCGTCACGTAGGACTCCGCGATCGTGCTGCGCCCGCCGCGCAGCGACTTCACTTCGGTTCCCGTCAGCGACAGGCCGGCCTCGAAGGTCTCCTCGATGAAGTAGTTGTGCCGCGCCTTGCGGTTCTGGGCGACGACTGTCTGCCCAGGCTCCGGTTTCTTCGCCAATGTGAGCTCGGTTAGTTGATCAGGCCGGCGTGCATCATCGCTTCACGTACCGCCTTCTTGCTGCTCTCGGCGATCGGCGCCAGCGGCAGGCGCATCTCCGCACTTGCCTGGCCAAGCAGCTCGGCGCCGTACTTCACCGGACCCGGGCTGGTCTCGCAGAACATCGCCTTGTGCAGCGGCATCAATCGGTCCTGCAGCTCGAACACCTTGTCGAGGTCGCGCTTCTTCCAGGCGTCGTGCATGTCGCCACAGAGGCGCGGCGCCACGTTGGCCGTCACCGAGATGCAGCCGTCGCCGCCCTGGGCCAGGAAGCCCACGGCGCTCGCATCCTCGCCCGAGAGCTGGAGGAAGCCCTTCTTGGCCTTGAGCTTGGTCAAGGTCGGGCGCGCCATGTCGTAGGAGGCGTCCTTGATGCCAATGATGTTCCTGACCTGCGACAGCCTGATCACGGTCTCGACCTGCATGTCGCCACCGGTGCGGGGCGGCACGTTGTAGAGCAGGATCGGGATGTCGACGGCGTCGGCCACCGCCTTGAAATGCTGGAACAGGCCTTCCTGGGTCGGCTTGTTGTAGTAGGGCACGACCAGCATGGCGGCGTCGGCGCCGGCCTTCTTGGCGTGCTGGGTGAGTTCGATCGCCTCGGCGGTCGAGTTCGAGCCGGTGCCGGCGATCACCGGAACGCCCGAGCCCTTGGCGGCGGCGATGCAGATGTCGATCACCCGCTTGTGCTCTTCCATGCTGAGAGTCGGCGACTCGCCGGTCGTACCGCAGGGCACCAAGCCGTCGGTGCCTTCCTTGATCTGCCAGGCGACGAATTTCTCGAATCCCTTTTCGTCGACCGAACCGTTCTTGAACGGGGTGATCAGCGCCACGAGCGATCCGGTGAACATGGGTTTCCTCCGCTTTTCCTTGGAAGGGTCAATCTAGGCCCCGCCCCCTGCCCCCGCAAGGTGAGCAACTTGCCATTGTGATGCCGCAAGTACCTGCCTACGATTCCTGGTGTGAAGACATCTCTTGTCCCCCTCACCCTGCTCATCGCCCTGCTTGCGGGCGTGCCCGCCCTTGCCCAGCAGGGCGGCGTCACGATTTTGCGCGGACAAGGCGCGGACCAGCCGGCACCGGCAACACCCGACACCGGCGTCCGGCGCGTGCCGACCGAGCGGGCCCCTACGGCACCACGCCCGGCGACGACGCCGCCGGCCGCCACGACCCAGCCCGTCCTGCCCCCTGGCAATCCCAACGGCATCGCCCCTGCGTCGCCGCCCAGCGACGTGGCCCAGGCGATCGCCTCGTCCAAGCCGCTCGAGGCCGCCGAAGCCTCGACGCTGGCTGCCGCGCTAAAAGCGGTTGACGAGGGCCGCACCGCCGATGCCCGCGCGATGGTGGCGAATTTCCGCAATCCGCTGCTCACCCGCATCGTCGACTGGAGCATCCTGCGCGTGGCCGCCAAGGCCGAGGCCGACTTCGCCGCAACGTGGCGGTTTTTGCGCGAGAATCCGGACTGGCCGGAGCCGGAGGTGCTGCGGCGCCAGGCCGAGGAGCGCATCGGGCCCGAGACGCCGGCCAACGACGTGTTCCGCTACTTCACCGCCTTCCCGCCGCTCACCAGCTCCGGCCAACTGCGCCGCCTGGAAGCGGCGCACACGGTGAGCCCGAACGACGTGGCCAAGTTCGCGCGCGACAGCTGGCAGAACGCGACCTTCCGCGCTTCGGACGAGAACGATTTCCTGAACCGCTACGGCCATCTGCTCACCGGGCCCGACCACATCGCCCGCTTCAACCGCATCCTGCAGGGGGGCCGCCCGCAGGTGGCGCGCGAGTTGGTGGCCAAGCTGCCGCCCGACTACCAGCCGGTGGCCAATGCGCGCCTGGCGATGGCGACACGCGCCGCCGACGCCCCCACCGTGCTGCGCGGCGTCGCCGCCGCCCGCCTCAACGAGCCGACCGTCCGGCTGGAGCGTGCCCAGTGGCTCCGGCGCACCGGCAATCTCGACGAGGCCAAGACGGTCATGTCGGGACCAGTTGCCAACCAGACCGACGCCTGGTGGAACGAGCGCAACCAGCTCGCGCGAGATCTCCTAGCCGCCAACCGCGCCGCCGACGCCTATGCCGTGGCCGCGGCGCACGGCATGACCAGGGGCGTGGCCTTCGCCGAGGCCGAGTTCCTCGCCGGCTGGATCGCGCTGCGGCATCTCAAGAAGCCGGCCGACGGCCAGAAACATTTCCAGAAGCTGTACGACGGCGTCTCGACCGCCATCTCGAAAAGCCGCGCCGCCTACTGGCTGGGCCGCAGCCATGAGACCGCGGGGCGCACCAAGGACGCCAACGAGTGGTACGCGAAAGCCGCGGGCTTCGGGCAGACCTTCTACGGCCAGCTCGCCGCGCGCAAATTGCCCGGCACCGCCGCGCAACTGCCGAGCGATCCCGCCACGAACGCTGCCGACCGCCAGGCGCTGGGCGGACGCGAGCTGGTGACGGTCGCGCGCTACCTCGGCCAGGCCGGCGACTACGACCGCGCGCGGCCATTCCTGCTGCGGCTCGCCCGCATGGTCACGGCGCCCGGTGAGACGGCGCTGCTGGCCCAGCTCGCCGTGGAACTCAGGCGCCCTGATGTGGCGCTCACCATCGCGCGGCGCGGCGTCGAGAACGGCGTCACCCTGTTCGATGCCGCCTTCCCCGTCGTCGATCTCGGCGCCACCGGCTCGATCGAACGCGCGCTGGCGCTCGCGGTCACGCGCCAGGAGAGTTCCTTCAACGCCGCCGCCGTCTCGTCGTCAGGCGCGCTCGGCCTGATGCAGCTCCTGCCCGGCACGGCGCGCGACGTCGCCGGCCGCGTCGGCGTGCCCTTCATCCAGGACAAGCTGACGCGCGATCCCGCCTACAACGTCCAGCTCGGCAGCCAGTATCTCGCCGAGATGCTGCAGAAGTTCGGCGGCTCCTACGAGCTGGCGCTGGCGGGCTACAACGCCGGCCCCAACCGCGTCGCCCGCTGGCTGGAGACGATCGGCGACCCGCGCGCCGGCAAGATCGACATGGTGGACTGGATCGAGATGATCCCGTTCCGCGAGACCAGGAACTACGTCCAGCGCATCATGGAAGGCGTCGGCGTCTACCGCGACCGCCTGAACGGCCCGTTCAAGACGGTGCCGCCGGCGACAGGGCGGTCCTGACCGCCGAGCCAACAGATGGGCCCAACTTTTGAAATTTGGCCCAACTCGGCATACAAAAATTCGGCTCTCCAGTCGCCTGGAAGCCAGCAAATCCAACCTTTCCGCGCGCTCGGCGGGCCCACCTGAAACGTGGGAGT
>NZ_SCVH01000017.1 GCF_004296935.1 Reyranella sp. | reverse complement strand
TGGATGGATTGCTCTAACCCCCTGGGTCAGGACCCAGGGCGGCTGCACCAAGCGCCTAAGCGCGAACCCGCGGACGGCCGCGGGCAGGTCTTGCCGGAACGAACGAAAGAGGCCGGCGCAATCCCCGCCAGCCTATCAGAAATATAGGCCAAAACCTGCTGAAATGTCAACTTTAACTGCGCGGTACCAGCAGCCGGTTCGACAGCAGGCACAGGATCCCCGCGAGACCCATGGCGGTGGTCATCGGCACGATGGTGCCGTTCAGCGCCTGGCCGACGACGGCGCCGAAGGCGGCGCCGATGCCGAACTGCCCCCCATCAGCGACAGCGACAAGGTGATGTCCGCTACTAGGCCATTAAATGTAGCAACACTATTCTCCACTTTAAGGTTATGCACACAAACCAACCCTGTACTTTGAATTTGCTATGATGATCACACGATTAACCCCCTAAGTTTGCCACTCTACTCAATCAGCGCATCGAAGCGCCGGTGGCCATGGCTGAGACCATAGTTGTTGATCGACCGATCGAATCGCCCGAGGAAGATACTCTCGGGCGAAGCCACTTCGCCAAGATCGTTGCCTCAACTATTTCGCGATGGAAGGGTGATGAAAGCTTAACGATTGCGCTCTCTGGTCCTTGGGGAACTGGCAAATCCTCCCTCAAGAACATGATTCTGAGAACCCTTGAGACAACCGGCAAAGAGGCGCCGTACGTCGTCGAGTTCAATCCATGGAAATGGCCAGACCAAAACGAAGCGGCGAAAGCATTTTTTCGAGAAGTTTGGATAGCACTACGTCGCATCGACAAGACCATTAGCGGATCTCAGCGCGCGCAGCGTTGGCAGCGGTATGGGAAATTGCTGACTTTGAGTTCTGAGGCAATAGACAGCGCCATAGATGCAATCCCAATCCTTATGTCTATTGCGGCATTTTTGGGTCTAACAGCATCGGTAATTTCGAATCCAACGGTCGCAATCTGGTTTGCGTTGATCGCCGCAGCACTTGCGGCGGTAACGTCAGTTTTGCGTCTCAGCGGGCGATTCGCGTCAAAAGTTTCGGAGTGGATCGGCACACTAGTGGATGAGGTTCCACTCGAGGAACTTAAGAAGGAGTTAAAACAAGATTTAGCGAAGCTCAACAGACCAGTTTTGGTTATCGTCGATGATATCGATCGCCTGAACAAGAATGAGACGAACCAGCTGTTTCAACACGTTAAGGCAAACGCCGACTTCCCGAATCTTATGTATCTCCTTCTTTTTCAGAAGGATATCGTTGAGAAACACCTAACTACAAAGAGTGTAAACGGACGTGCCTACCTTGAGAAAATAGTCGATCTACATTTCGATCTGCCATCGATTGATCCTGGCCGATTGAATCGCATGCTCTTTGATGGACTCGATGGATTGCTCAACAATTTAAGAGGGGCTATCGCGTTCGATCGGACACGCTGGGGCAATATCTACTTGGGTAGTCTTCATTACTATTTCCAAAATATTCGTCACATTAAACGATTCTTGTCGACACTCGCAGTTCATATGGAACTGTTCAAAAGTGCCGAAGCTTTTGAAGTCAATCAAATTGATCTTATCGCAATAGAAACATTGCGCGTTTTTGAACCCGACTTGCATCGAGCTCTCAGCAGATCGCAATCTCTACTCATTTCTGCTCAAGGGCGTGACGCCGCCGCGGTTGCAGCTCACGGGCAGTCTGTGAAAGACCTTCTGAGCTTCGTGGCCCCAGAACGAAAAAGTGCAGTGGAGGAATTGTTAAAGGAACTCTTCCCGAGCGTTGCGAGAGTTTTCGGCGGCTCGGCGTATGGCCCAGACTGGCACGCCCGTTGGACGACTGATCGTCGAATCTGCTCTTCAGTCTTCTTTGATCGATATTTTGAATTTGGCCTTCGAGAGAAAACCACATCTGAGTCCGATTTCGTGGCTCTACTAGGTGCAACTGCCCATCGAGAAGACTTTGTTGCGACTATTAGGGAATTCCAGGGAAGAGGGCTGCTTGATGCAGTTCTCGCTCGTCTAGATGACTACAAGGAAAAGATACCGGTCGAAAACACCGAGCAGTTCCTTCTTGCATTGTTCGATATTGGGGATGATCTGGTTGACGATGTTGGGGCTTTCGTAGGTCCTCATATGTACGTTGTTCGCGCTGCGCTCTGGCATATGCGTCGCATCCAGCCGCTGGATAGGCGCGGAGAAATCGTAATTGAAGCCTTGAAGGGTTCACAGGGCCTGTCCGTTCCTGCCAGACTAATAAGTGGAGATATATCACGGAGAGAAAAAGCAGACGATAGGTCGTGGCTTCTGTTCACTGAGGATCAATTGGTATCGGCAAAGGCCGTCTGGGTAGTTAAGGTAAGCGCTAGGGCTGCGCAGGAGCCTTTACAGTTCGCTAACTCGCCGCATCTTCTCGGCAACCTCTATACATGGCGGGAATTTGCGGACGAGAGCGCGCCTAGAGGATGGGTGAAAGAACTGCTCGAACTTCCCGGGGGTGCTTTGGCGTTTCTTCGAGCAATAACCGTCCGCTCCGTGGTTCATACAGTTGGCGATCGCGTCAGCCGAGATAAATGGACGACGCGTCTTAAGTACCTTGAAGACTTTACCTCGATCGAAGTGATCGAACACAAGACAAAGGAAGAGTCCAAGGGATCTCTGACCGAGGCGGACGTACGTGCGCTACAGGCCTTCGAAAAGGCCCTTGAGAGAAGGAAAGCCGGCAAGTCAGATGATAGCTTCTCTGACTATGACTAGCCCTTTTTCACCAGCAGCCGGTTCGACAACAGGCAGAGGATCCCGGCCAGGCCCATCGCCGTCGTCATCGGCACGATGGTGCCGTCCAGCGCCTGGCCCACCATCGCGCCGAAGGCGGCGCCGATGCTGAACGTCATCACGCCCATCAGCGACGAGGCGGTCCCCGCCATGTGGGGATAGCGCTGCAGCGCCATGGCCATGGAGTTGGGGCCGATCAGGCTGATGGTGGCCAACTGCGGCACGAGGCAGAGCAGGAACGGCCACAGGCCGATCGCGCCGGTGCGCGCCTCGATCCAGCCCATCACCATCGCCGCAGGGCCGGCGACCGCCGGCACGATCACGGCGTAGCGAAGAATCCTGCCGGCGCCGAACACCGGCGCGAAGCGGGCATTGAGCAGGCTGCCGACCGTCATGAACACGACCATGCCGCCGAAGATCAGGCCGAAGTGGCGCGGCGCCACGCCGTAGCGCTCGATGAACACGAACGGCGATCCCGACAGGAACGAGAAAAGCGCAGCGAACTGGAACGCGCCGGTGAAGGCGTACCCCATGAACGCCTTGTGCCGGAACAATTCGCCGAAGCGCTTCAGGATGGACGACAGCACCAGCGGCTGGCGGTATTCCGGCCGCAGCGTCTCCGGCAGGCGGATCCAGGCGAGCACCAGCGCCATCGCGCCGATCGCCGCCAGCACCCAGAAGATGGCGCGCCAGCCCAGGAACCACAGGACCTGCCCGCCGATCAGCGGCGCCAGCATGGGCGCGATCGAGGTGCAGGCCATCATCAGCGACATGGCCCGCGCCGCCTGGTCCTTTTCGGCGAGGTCGCGCACCATCGTACGCGCCAGCACCACGCCGCCGCAGGCCGCCAGCCCCTGCATGAACCGCAGCCCGACCAAGTGCCCGGCCTCGAGCGCGAAGGCACAGCCGATGCTGGTCACGACGTAGATGGCGAGGCCCACCAGGACGACCGGGCGACGGCCGAAGCGGTCACCGGCCGGGCCATAGAAGATCTGGCCGAGGCCGAAGGCGATCATGAAGGCCGAGAGCGTGAGCTGGATGTCGCCCGCGGTGCCCCTGAGATCGACGGCGATCACCGGCAGCGCCGGCAGGTACATGTCGATCGACAGCGGCGTGAACGACGACAGCAACGCCAGCAGGATCAACAGGACCGGCGTCAGGGTCGGGCGGCCACTGGTCGAAGTTGGGGTCGAGGTCATCGGGCAGGCTGTAGCAGCATTGGTCGCATGGTCCCATGCTATAAGCGGACCATGACGTCGCTGCCCGACCTCACCGAGCCGCAGATCCGCCGATACGCGCGCCACATCGTGCTGGCGGAGATCGGCGGCGTGGGCCAGGCGCGGCTGATCGCCGCGAGGGTACTGGTGGTCGGCGCCGGCGGCCTCGGCGCACCCCTCCTGCAGTATCTCGCCGCCGCCGGCATCGGCACGCTGGGCGTGATCGACCACGATACGATCGACCTCTCCAACCTGCAGCGCCAGGTCATCCATCGCACCGCCGATGTGGGCGTCTCCAAGGTGGAGAGTGCCCGGCGCGCGCTCGGCGACATCAATCCGGAAGTCCACGTACGCCCGCACGACGAGCAGCTCGCCGCGCACAACGCCGAGCGGATCCTCGCCGACTACGACATCGTGGCCGACGGCAGCGACAACTTCGCCACGCGCTATCTGCTGAACGACACCTGCTATCGCCTCAAAAAGATTCTGGTTTCTGCCGCGATACTTCGTTTCGACGGCCAGATCTCGACCTACAAGGCGTGGCACGGGCCGGAGCATCCCTGCCTGCGCTGCATCTTTCCGGCAGCTCCCTCCGAAGACGCCGTGCCGAGCTGCGCCCAGGCGGGCGTGCTGGGCGCGCTGGCCGGCACCCTGGGGGCGCTGCAGGCCACCGAAGTGGTGAAGGAGATTTTGGGCATCGGCCGGTCCCTGTCGGGCCGGCTCGTGACCTACGACGCGCTCGACGCCTCGTTCGAGGAGATCGCGATCACCAAACGCGCCGACTGCCCGACGTGTGGCAAGTCATGATGGGCAGCAAGCCATGAAGACTCCGGAAGGCGGTCTCTCGATCATCCTGCGCGCCGGCGACTATGAGAGCGCCCACTACGCCCTGGCGCTGGCCGCCGCGGCGCTGGCGGTCAACAAGCCGGCTGTCCTGTTCTTCACCATGGGCGGCATCCGCGCCCTCACGGGCCCGCCGCCGGCACTCGAGGATTGGGGCCGCGACGTGATCAACCGCGAGCGCGGCGTCGGCGACTTCGAAACGCTGCTGCAGGCCTGCGTGGAACTTGGCTGCCGCTTCATCGTGTGCGAAATGGGCCTGCGCTCGCTCGACATCGACCGCGCCAGCCTGCGCGCCGACGTTCCCTTCACCATCGCCGGGATCGTGACCTTGCTGGAAGAGACCAAGCCGGGCATGCACCTGGTTTCGCTTTAGGGTGGATTTCGCTTACATGGCGTCGTCCTTCGCCGCACATCGGTGTCATCCCGAACGTAGTGAGGGATCTTTTACTGCAGATGACCAAGGGTCCCTCGCCACGCTCGGGATGACATCGGCTTTTTGATGACGTCCAGTCCGAACACGCTTGCAGACATTCAGGAGATTTCATGACATCCGCCGCCTTCGACGTCCTGGGAATCGGCAACGCCATCGTCGACGTCATTTCACATTCCGACGAGGCCTTCCTCGGCCAGCATGGCCTGGTGAAGGGCAGCATGATGCTGATCGACGAGGCGCGGGCGGAGACACTCTACGCTGCCATGGGTCCCGGCATCGAAGTCTCCGGCGGCTCCTGCGGCAACACCATGGCGGGCGTCGCCTCGTTCGGCGGCAGGGGTGCCTACATCGGCAAGGTGCGCAACGACCAGTTGGGCTCCGTGTTCGGCCATGACATCAAGGCAATGGGCGTGTCGTTCGAAACGCCGAGTGCAACGGAGGGCCCGGCCACCGCGCGCTGCCTGATCATGGTGACGCCCGACGCGCAGCGCACCATGAACACCTATCTCGGCGCCTGCACCGGCCTTGGGCCGGCCGACATCGACGCCAAGCGCGTGGCGAGCGCCCAGGTGACCTATGTCGAGGGCTACCTGTGGGATGCACCGGCCGCCAAGCAGGCCGTGCTCAAGGCCTTCGACGCCGCCCACGCCGCCGGCCGGCTGGTCTCGATCACCTTGTCAGATTCGTTCTGCGTCCACCGCTACCGCGACGAGTTCCGCGCCCTGATCCGCGACAAGGTCGACATCCTGTTCGGCAACGAAGCCGAGATCAAATCGCTCTACCAGGTCGAAACGTTCGAGGAGGCCCTCGAGGCGACACGCCTGGAAGCCAAGATCGCCGCCCTCACCCGCAGCGAGAAAGGCTCGCTCGTCATCAAGGGCAAGGAAACCCATGCCGTACCGGCAGCACCGGTGGCCAAGGTCGTCGACACCACGGGGGCGGGCGATCTCTACGCCGCCGGCTTCCTCTTCGGCTTCACGCACGGCAAACCGCTCGCCGAATGCGCCCGGCTGGGCGGCGTCGCCGCCGCCGAGGTCATCTCCCATGTCGGCGCGCGGCCCGAGCAGGCGCTGAAGGGCCTGATTTGATCACCCCCTCCGCCCCTTCGGGGCACCTCCCCCGTATGACGGGGGAGGAGATGAATCCGACTCCTCCCCCGTCTTCGGGGGAGGTGGCCGAAGGCCGGAGGGGGTCATGAGCGACGTGCAGACCCGAAGCTGGCGCGAGGCGCTGGCCACCTACGGCCATCCGCGGGTCGTCCAGCTGTTGTTCCTGGGCTTCTCGGCCGGGCTTCCGTTCCTGCTGGTCTTCTCCACGCTATCGGCGTGGTTGCGCGAATTCGGCATCAGCCGCACCGCCATCGGGTTCGTGAGCTGGATCGGCATCACCTACTCCTTCAAGTTCGTGTGGTCGCCGGTGGTCGACCGCGTGCCGCTGCCGCTGCTGACGCGCTGGCTCGGCCGCCGCCGCTCGTGGATGCTGCTGGCGCAGACCGGCATCGCGGGCGGTCTGCTCGGCATGGCGTTCTGCGATCCACGCACCGATCTCTGGTGGATGGTGGCCTTCGCGCTGCTCGTCGCCTTTTCCTCGGCGACGCAGGACATTGCCCTCGATGCCTTCCGCATCGAAGCGACCGATGCCAGCCTGCAGGGCGCTACCGCCGCCACGTACCAGCTCGGCTATCGGATCGCCGTGCTCGCGGCTGGCGCAGGCGCGCTCTACATCGCCGAGTTCGTCTCCTGGCTCGCGGCTTACCAGACGATGGCGGCGCTCGGTCTTGTCGGCATCGTCACCACATTCGTCATCTCCGAGCCCGAACGAAGGATCTCGGCGGGCGCCGCCGAGGTCGAAGGCAAGGTCGCGGATTTTGCCGACCGCACCGGCCATCTGCCCAACTGGGTGCGTCAGGCGCTGGTCTTCGTCTACGGCGCCATCGTCTGCCCCTTCGTCGACTTCTTCGTGCGCTACGGCTGGCTGGCGGTGGTCCTGCTGCTGTTCATCGGTCTCTTCCGGCTGTCCGACATCGCCATGGGCGTCATGGCAAACCCGTTCTATATCGACCTCGGGTTCACCAAGGACCAGATTGCCAACGTCTCCAAGATCTACGGCTTTGTGATGTCGATCCTGGGCGCGCTGCTGGGCGGCGCGCTGGTGTTCCGAATGGGTGCCGCGCGGTTGCTCATGCCGGCGGTCTTCCTGATCGCGGCGAGCAACCTCACCTTCTCGTGGCTCGCCCTGGTCGGCAGTCCCGACACGACGATCCTCACCATCGCCATCAGCATCGACAATCTCGTGGGCGGCATGTCGGGCTCGATCTTCATCGCCTTCCTGTCGGGACTCACCAACACTGCCTACACGGCCACGCAGTACGCGCTCTTCACCTCGATCATGACGCTGCCCGGCAAGCTGCTGGGCGGTTCGTCGGGCTGGGTCGTCGATCGGCTGCAGGAGGAATTCTCCGCCACCTACAAGTTCGGCGGCTACGCGATCTTCTTCGTCTACACCGCGCTGCTCGGCCTGCCGGCCTTCGTGCTGGCGATGGTGGTGCGCCGCCGCTTCGAAAAAGAAACCCCTCCTTCCTGAGGGAAGGAGGGGCAGTAAATCGGCGTCGGGGTGTCACCGCGCCGGGGGAACCTGCCCGTTCCGGGCGGGGCGTGGGGTTGCCGGCCGGGAACGCGCAACCCCGTTTAAGGGCCGGACGCTACAAAACCGTGACTGGCAGTGTGGAAAACCTCCGGGGCCCTCATCCTCCGAAAGCCCTCTCCGCCTGCGTCTTCGCGGGGGGAGAGGGAGGGGACCCGCGCGTGAGCGTGGGGTCGGGCGGGGTAATTCCCCGCCCTGTGGTGAGGTGGGTCTTCGCGCTCACAACCCGCACATCGCCTTTGTATCCAGCACCACCTCACCTTCCCATTGCTGCGCAATGGGCCCCTTCCTCTCCCCCGCTACGCGGCGGAGAGGATCATTAAGATGGGTTAGCGGAAGAGAAGAATGAATCAGCCCGGCGTCGAGTCCAGGGCGTAGCCAGCGGCGCGGACGGTGCGGATGAGGTCGGCCTGGCTCTCGCCGTTCAGCGCCATGCGCAAACGGCGGATATGGACGTCGACGGTGCGGGCCTCGACATAGACATCCTTGCCCCACACCGAATCGAGCAGCTGCTCGCGCGAGAAGACACGGCCGGGATGCTCCATGAAATGGCGCAGCAGACGGAATTCGGTGGGGCCGAGGTGAACGGGCTTGCCGGCCCGGATGACCCGATGGGCCACCAGGTCCATCACGATGTCGGCGTAGGAGAGCGCCTCGTCGGCGAGCGCCGGGCGGATGCGCCGCAGCACGGCACGGATGCGCGCGACCAGTTCGGTGGGCGAGAACGGCTTGGAGACGTAATCGTCGGCGCCGGCGTCGAGCCCGCGCACCCGGTCGCCTTCCTCACCGCGCGCCGTCAGCATGATGATGGGCACGTTGGCGGTCGAGGTCTGGCGGCGGAGCTGGCGGCAGACCTCGATGCCCGACATCAGCGGCAGCATCCAGTCGAGCAGGATGAGGTCGGGCACATCGTCCTGGACCGAGGCCAGTGCCTCCTCGCCGTCGCCGGCGACGGCGACGCGGAAGCCCGACTGCTCGAGGTTGTAGCGCAGCAGCTCGACCAGTGCCGTCTCGTCCTCGACGATCAGCACGCTGGGCTTCATCGACGACGTCTGGCTGTCGCGCCGGGAGGTCGTGGCCCCTGCCATGCTCACGGCGCGTTGCCCGTCGCGTACATGGCGGCACTGCCCTTGGGCCGCGCCTCGTCGAAGCCGTGGCCGGTGGAGCGGAAGCTCACCAGCTCGGCGATATTGGTGACGTGATCGCCGGCGCGCTCGATGTTCTTGGCCATGAACAGCAGATGGGTGCAGGCCGTGATGGTTCGCGGATCCTCCATCATGTAGGTCAAGAGCTCGCGGAACAGGCCGGTGTAGACCTGGTCGATCTCCTCGTCGCGCTCCCAGACGGCGTGCGCCTTGACGACATCGCCCTGGGCGAAGGCATCGAGCACGTCCTTGAGTGCCGTGCGGACCAGGCGGCCCAGCCGATCGATGCCGTTCACGGCCGCGACCGGCGCCGTGCCCTGCGTGAGCACGATGCTGCGCTTGGCGGTATTCTTGGCGTAGTCGGCGATGCGTTCCAGCGCCGCCGCGATCTTGATCGACGACAGGATGACGCGGAGATCGACCGCCATGGGCTGGCGCAGCGCCAGGAGCTTGACCGTCTGTTCCTGGACGGCGATGTCGAGGGCATCGACCCGCGCATCCTCGGCGATCACCCGTTCCGCAGCTTCGGTGTCGCGTTCACGCAGCGCGACCAGGGATTGCGCGAGCTGGCTCTCGGCCAGGCCGCCCATCTCGCTGATGGTGGCGCTCAGCCGCTCCAGCTCCTCGTCGAATCGCTTCAGCGTATGTTCGGCCATGTTCTATCCCTTCTGATGCCCGGCGCCGTCTCAGCCAAACCGGCCGGTGATATAGGCCTGCGTGCGCTTGTCCCGCGGGGTCGTGAAAAGCGTTTCCGTCGCGCCGAACTCGACGAGCTCGCCGAGATACATGAAAGCCGTGAAGTCCGAGACGCGGGCGGCCTGCTGCATGTTGTGGGTGACGATGACGATCGTGTAGTCCTTCTTCAGTTCGTCGATCAGCTCCTCGATCTTGGCGGTCGAGATCGGATCGAGCGCCGAACACGGCTCGTCGAACAGGATGACCTCGGGCTTCACCGCCACCGTGCGGGCGATGCACAGGCGCTGCTGCTGGCCGCCCGACAGGCTCTGGCCGTTGGCGTCGAGCTTGTCCTTGACCTCGTCCCACAGCGCGGCACGGCGCAGTGCCGATTCCACGCGACCATCCAGTTCCGAGCGCGGCAGTTTCTCGTAGAGGCGGATACCGAAGGCGACATTTTCGTAGATCGTCATCGGAAACGGGGTCGGCTTCTGGAACACCATGCCGATGCGCGCCCGCAGGAGATTGATGTCCTGCCCTTCCCTGAGGATGTTGTCGCCGTCGAACAACACGTCGCCGGTCGCGCGTTGCCCCGGATAGAGGTCGTACATGCGGTTGAGCACACGCAGCAGGGTCGACTTGCCACAGCCCGACGGGCCGATGAAGGCCGTCGCCTTGTTGGCATAGAGCGACAGGCTGATGCCCTTGAGCGCCCGGCTGTCGCCGTAGAAGAACTCGAGGTTGCGGAGCGAGATTTTCTCGGGCAGCCCCGTCGTATCGATGCTGTGGTGCGCCGCAACCGGCGTGGCGAAGGTCGGGGCAGCCCCGGAGGTCATGGTCATGACGACTTCCTCGGTGAGGTGAGAGAGCGGGCTATGATGCTGAGGGCCAGCACCGTCACGGTGATGAGGAGCGCGCCGGTCCAGGCCAGCTTCTGCCATTCCTCGTAGGGCGACAGGGCGAACTGGAAGATGACCACCGGCAGGCTGGGCATCGGCGCGTTCATGTTCATGCTCCAGAACTGGTTGTTCAGCGCCGTGAACAGGAGCGGTGCGGTCTCGCCGCTGATGCGCGCGATGGCCAGCAGGATGCCGGTGACGATGCCGGCCTGGGCGGCGCGGTAGGCGATGCGGACGATCATGTGGGCGCGCGGCAGGCCGATCGACGCCGCCGCCTCGCGCAGCGTATCGGGCACCAGGGTCAGCATGTCCTCGGTCGTGCGCACGACGACCGGGATCACGATGACGGCCAGCGCCACGGCGCCGGCCCAGCCCGAGAAGTGGCCCATCGGCGCCACCATGATCTCGTAGATGAACAGGCCGATCACGATCGAGGGCGCGCTCAGCAGGATGTCGTTGATGAAGCGCACGACGCTGGAGAGCTTGTCGTGGCGACCGTACTCGGCGAGGTAGGTGCCGGCCAGGATGCCGATCGGCGTGCCGATGATCACCGCCAGGATCGTCAGGACCAGGCTGCCGACAATGGCGTTGAGCAGGCCGCCGGCGGCACCGGGCGGCGGCGTCATCTCGGTGAACACGGACAGGGAGATCCCGCCGATCCCCTTGTAGACCAGGATGCCCAGGATCAGGACGAGCCAGCCGAGGCCGAAGATGGTGGCGGCCAGCGCCAGGCTCTTGGCGATGGCATTGCGGCGGCGGCGGCCGGCATAGAGCGGGCTGTTCGCAGAGGCGATCGATGAGTCGGCCATGGCGTTACCCCGCCCGCATCTGCAGGCGCATCAGCATGTAGCGCGCCATGGCGAGTACGCAGAAAGTGATGAAGAAGAGGATCAGGCCCAGCGCGATCAGCGAGGAGGTGTAGAGATCGCCCACCGCCTCGGTGAATTCGTTGGCGATCGAGGCCGAGATCGTCGTGCCCGGCGCGAAGAGCGAGGCGGAGACGTGGTGGGCGTTGCCGATGACGAAGGTGACCGCCATGGTCTCGCCGAGCGCGCGGCCGAGGCCCAGCATGAAGCCGCCGATGACGCCGACCCGGGTGAAGGGCAGGACGACGTAGCGGAACACTTCCCAGGTCGTGCAGCCGACACCGTAGGCCGCTTCCTTGAGAACCGGCGGCACCGCGTCGAACACGTCGCGCGAGATCGAGGTCACGAACGGCAGCACCATGATCGCGAGGATGAGGCCGGCGGTGAACATGCCGATGCCGTACGGCGGGCCGGCGAACAGCGTCGACAGGACCGGCACATTGGCGAATGTGTCGATCATGAAGGGCTGGAAGTATTGCTGCACGAAAGGCGCGAAGACGAACAGGCCCCAGATGCCATAGATGATGCTGGGAATGCCGGCCAGCAGCTCGATGGCGATGCCGATCGGGCGGCGCAGCATCGGCGGGCAGAGCTCGGTCAGGAAGAAGGCGATCATCAGGCCGACCGGCACGGCGATCAGCATGGCGATGGCCGAGGTCACCAGGGTGCCGTAGATCGGCGCCAGCGCCCCGAACCTCTCGGTGACCGGATTCCAGGATTCATCGAAGAGAAAGCCGAAGCCGAACGTGCCGAGTGCCGGCGCGGCGCCGACGACGAGGGAGATGATGACGGCGCTCAGGAGGGCCAGCACCATCATCGCCGCCGTACGCGTCAGGCCGTGGAAGACCATGTCCGTGACCCGCAACCGCTTGAGCACGGCGCTGCGCGAGGCAGCTTCCGTCGCCGTCACGGTCGAGCCCTTCAATACAACTTCGCTCACGTCGCGCTCCCCCGAGTCCATGCCCCTCCCCGCGAAAGGGGACGGATGGAGACCACCCGCCCCCGCGTTGTCAGTTGGTCGGCGAGAACAGGGGCTTGCCGCCCGCGTCCTTGACCTCCTGCGACCACATCTTCTGGATGTCGTTCACGACCTTGTCCGGCATCGGCACGTAGTCGAGGTCTTCCGCCATCTTGTCGCCCTTGGCGAACGACCAGGCGAAGAACCTCAACGCTTCGGCAGTCGCCGCGGCATCGACCGGCTTCTTGTAGAGCAGGATCCAGGTGGCGGCCGTCATCGGCCAGGACTGGTCGCCGGGCTGGTTGGCGAGGATGACACCGTAGCCGGGCTGCGACTTCCAGTCGGCGTTGGCGGCGGCGGCCTGGAAGGTCGCCGAATTCGGCTCGACCGTCTTGCCGGCCTTGTTGATCATCTTGGTGTGGATGAGCTTGTTCTGCTTGGCGTAGGCATACTCGACATAGCCGATCGAGCCCCTGGTCTGGGCGACGTTACCCGCAACGCCTTCGTTGCCCTTGGCGCCGATGCCGACCGGCCATTGCAGCGCCGTGTTGACGCCGACCTTGGACTTCCACTCCGGGCTGATGTCGGCGAGGTAGTAGGCGAAGTTGTAGGTCGTGCCCGACCCATCCGAACGGCGCACCGGCACGATGGCCTGCTTCGGCAGCTTGGTGTTGGGGTTGAGCTTGGCGATTGCGGCATCGTCCCAGCTCTTGATCTGGCCGAGATAGATGTTGGCGATGGTCGGGCCGTCGAGGGTCAACTCGCCGGGCTTGATGCCCTCGAGGTTCACCACGGGGACGATGGCGCCCATCACCGCCGGGAACTGGGCGAGGCCCGACTCGTCGAGCTCCTTGCCCGGCAGCGGCGCGTCGGTGGCGCCGAAGGTCACGGTCTTGGCCTTGATCTGCTTGATGCCGCCACCCGAGCCGATCGACTGGTAGTTGAGGCCGTTGCCGGTCTCTTTCTTGTAGGCGTCCGCCCATTTGGCATAGATCGGGTAGGGGAAAGTGGCGCCGGCGCCGGAAATGTCGATGGCGTGAGCCGTCCAGGACACAAGCGCGAGGGCGGTAGCCGCCACAGCGATCTTCGCGAATTTCATAGGAACCTCCTTGGTGCGAGCACGAGGCCAGTCACGTACGGGGCGGGTGTCACTCTCCTATGACGGTTACGTGACACTACGATGACACTCCCGGCGGCCTTGAGGACTGATCCAGCTTAAAATGGGGAAAACTATTATTTCCGTACTTCCGGAAATACCGTTGACAACTCCGGCGGAGCTGCCTATTTAAATTTTATGAATCTCGACGACGCCGCTGCGCGCCTCGAAGCGCTCGGGAACCCGACCCGCCTCAAAATCTACCGCACCCTCGTGCGGGCAGGTGCAGAAGGTCTGTCGGTCGGTCGCCTGCAGGCCAGCATCGACATCGCCGCCTCGACCCTGTCGCATCACCTGAAGTCGCTGGTGATCGTGAACCTGGTGACGCAGACCCGCGAGGGCACCACCCTCGTCTGCCACGCAAACTACGACCTCATGCGCGACCTGCTGGGCTACATGGTCGAGGAATGCTGCGCTGAAGGCACCTGCGCGCCCGTCGTACTGCCCTCCGTCAATATGGCCAAGGTGGCCTGAGTTTTTTTGCCTGCCTATTTCGATGATTCTAGGAGAACTGGAGTAGATCATGACCGAAGCCAGCAAGATCAAGACCGTCGCCATCCTGGGCGCGGGCCCGGTGGGCCTGGCGGCCGCCGCGCATGTCCTGGAGCGCGGCATGGAACCGGTGGTGTTAGAAGCCGGGCCTACCGTGGGCCATGCCGTGCGCCAGTGGAGCCACGTGCAGGTCTTCTCGCCCTGGGAATACAACATCGACAAGGCGGCCGAGCGGCTGCTGGTCGAGACCGGCTGGAACAAGCCGCAGCCCGACCACTACCCGACCGGCGCCGAGTTGCTGGAGCAGTACCTCGAGCCGCTGGCCACGCGCACGAAGCTCAAGGACCGCATCCGTACCCAGAGCATGGTGACCAGCGTCGGCCGCGTCGGCTTCGACAAAGTGAAAACGAAAGGCCGAGAAGCCGCCCCCTTCGAGATCTGCTACCAGAACGGCAAGGGCCCCGAGATGCTACGCGCTGATGCGGTGATCGACGCCACCGGCACCTGGTTCTCGCCCAACCCCGCTGGCGCCAACGGCCTGCCGGCGATCGGCGAGCGCGAGGTCCAGGACCGCATCGCCTACGGCATGCCCGACGTGCTGGGCCGCGACCGCGCGCGCTACGCCGGCCGCAGCGTCGCCGTACTGGGCGGCGGACATTCGGCCATCGGCACCCTGATCGATCTCGCCAAGCTCAAGGACGAAGTGCCGACCACCGAGATCGTCTGGCTGCTGCGCAGCGAGGACCCGTCGAAATCGTTCGGCGGCGGCTCGGCCGACCAACTCGCCGCCCGCGGTGCGCTGGGCAGCGCCTTCGCCGCCCTGGTGGCGAGCGGCAAGATCAGGACCGAGACCGGCTTCCGCGTCTCCCATCTCAGCCGCGACGGCGAACATCTGCGCATCGGCGGCGGCTCGGCCTGCTGCGGCCGCTACGGCACCGTGCAGGAGCTGATCGTCTCGACCGGCTTCCGGCCCGAACTCGATTTCCTGCGCGAGATTCGGCTGTCGCTCGATCCCGCGCTCGAATGCCCGCCGACCCTGGCGCCGCTGATCGATCCCAACGAGCACAGCTGCGGCACGGTGCGTCCGCACGGCGCCCGTGAGCTGGCGCAACCGGAGCCCGGCTTCTACTTCGCCGGCATGAAGTCCTACGGTCGCGCACCGACGTTCCTGATGATGACGGGCTACGAGCAGGTGCGCTCGATCGCTGCCGAGGTCGCGGGCGACCATGAGGCTGCGCGCAAGGTCGAACTCGTGCTGCCGGAGACCGGCGTCTGCAATGGACCCGGCCCGTCGCTCTCGGAAGCCGGCGAGCCCATTGCGGCCGGCTGCTGTGCCCCGGCGGCGAGCGCCCTGCCGGTGGTCGGCTGCGGCGCATCGGCGATACGAACCGTCGACACGGGCAAGAAGGCGGCCACGGGCTGCTGCGGCTGAACGGGAACAGCGAGGAGGCTGCCATGTCGTTGGTGGAAGCGAAGACCGGACCTCCGATGCCACCGGGACCTCTCGGCGGCTCCTTCGCCTGGCAGGCCGAAGCGTTCCACGACTACGATTCCTGGGCCCTGCATGTGACGGCAGCGGACGTGGCCGAGATCGAGGCCGCCGCTGCCGCGACCCAAGCGGCCGGCCTCGACATCCGCAGGATCGAGCGCAAGGACTTCCCGCTCCCGGGTTTCGCCCCGAAGCTCGCGACGCTCCGCCATCGCATCCTGGGCGAGCTGGGCTTCGGCTATGTCCGCGGCCTGCCGGTCGAGCGCTGGGATCCCGACTTCCGCATGCGGGTCTATTGGGGCATCTCGCGCCACATCGGCGATCCGGTGCCGCAGAACCGCAACGGCCACCTGATCGGCCATGTGATCGACATCGGCACCTCGGTGAACGACGCCAACAAGCGCATCACCCAGACCAATGCCGAGCTCTCGTTCCATGTCGATTCCTGCGATGTCGTGGCGCTGCTCTGCCTGGCGACCTCCAAGTCGGGCGGCGAGAGCGCCATCGTGAGCGGTGTCGCCGTGCACGACGAGATGATGCGCACAAGGCCCGACCTCTGCGCCGCGCTCTACGGCCCGATCCCGATGGACCGCCGCGGCGAAGTACCGGCCGGCGGCAAGGGCTGGTACGAGATGCCACTCTTCAACTGGCACCGCAATTCCTTCACCGGCTTCGCGCCCGTGCGGCTCTACGTCGAATCCGTGCGCCGCTTCCCCGATGCGCCGCCGCTGACGCCGATTCTCTCGGAAGCGCTCGACCTCTTCTACGAACTCTGCGCCGATCCGCGCTTCTGCCTGATGATCCCGTTCCGGCCGGGCGACATCCAGTACATCCACAATCATGTGGTATTCCACGCCCGCACCGCCTACCTCGACCATCCGCCGCCCGCGCCCAAGCGCCATCTCATGCGCATGTGGCTGTCGGCGGCCGACGGCCGCGAGTTGCCACAGGCACTGTTGGCCAAGTGGCCGGTGGTCGAGCGCGGCAAGCTGCGCGGCGGCGCCGTGATCGCGCCCGACCGCGAATGGATCGTGCCTCTGGAAGCCGAGACGCCCGCCTATTGATGGACAAGTCCGTCCGGGGCGCTTCTTCGACCACCCGCGGGGGCATCGTTGCCGCAGCGGCGCTGATCGGCGTTTTCGCCACCACACCCGGCCAGACCGTCGGCGTGTCGGCCTTCATCGACCCGATCGCCGCCGATCTCGGTCTCAACCGCGCGCACGTTCTCGTTCTCTATAGCCTGGGCACGTTCCTCGGCATCCTGGCGGCGCCTCTCATCGGCCGCCTTGTCGACCGGTTCGGGCCGCGCCGCCTGATCGTGCCGGCGGTCGCCGCCGTCGCTGCGGCCTGCGGCGTCATGAGCCTCGCCCACGGCGCCTGGTCGCTGGGACTGGGCTTCCTCGTCCTGCGCGCCGCGGCCATCGCCGGCTTGAGCCTCGTCACCATGCAGATGGTCAATCTCTGGTTCGACCGCTTTCGCGGCCGCGTCACCGCGCTCGCCATGATGGGACTGGCGCTGGGCGGCCTTGTTATTCCGCCGCTGGTCGAGCCGATCATCCAAGGTCCAGGCTGGCGCACCGCCTATGTCGCGCTGGCAGTCGGTGTCCTTGCGATCATGTTGCCGGTGGGGCTCGCGTTCTATCGCAACCGGCCGGAGGAAACGGGCGCCGCCCGCGATTTCGGCCGCGCTTCCGCCGGCCGCGGCGCCATGCCGGCGATCAGCCTCACGCTGGCCGAAAGCATGCGGACGAACGCCTTCTGGTACTTCAGCGCCCTCACCGTGCTCTCCAACGGCGTCGGCACCGCGCTCATGCTCGACCATGTCCGCGCCATGGCCGAGGCCGGGCTGGCGCGCGACAACGCCATCGGTCTGCTGGGCGCGATGACGACAACGCAGGCAATCGCCACGCTGTGCAGCGGCGCGCTCATCGACCGCTTCGGCGCGCGGCCGATCGGCCTCCTCGGCCTCTGTCTCCTCGGCTTTTCCGTTGCCTGCCTGTGGACCAGTCCCGCGCTTGCCGGCGGTCTGGCCTACGCCATGACGCTGGGCGCCATGATCGGCACCTTGCAGATCGTCTATTCGGCCGGGCTCGCGGAGTCCTTCGGCCTAAAACACCTCGGGACCATCCGCGGCACCCTGTTCGTGGTCGGTGTTTCCGGCGCGGCGGCGGGACCGCTCGCGTTCCTGTGGTCACCGGCGGCGGCCTATTCGATTTTTCTTGGGATCATGGTCATTGCTGCCACACTCGGCCTCGTCGGCATGCGGTTCAGGGCTCGAGAGACGTGATGGGGACAAGCGGAGCACAGTCGGGCGCGAGGCTCGTCGCCGTCGTCTGCACCGCGCAGATCTTCGTGCAAATCGGCGCCGGCTTCTGGCCGGCGCTGCTGCCGCAGATGATGCAGCTCTGGCAGCTCTCCAACAGCGAGGCCGGCTGGATCACCGCGATCTTCTTCGGCACCTACATGGTCTCTGTGCCGGTGCTGGTGACGCTCACCGACCGGGTCGACGCCAAGCGGGTCTATCTGTTCGGTGTCGCCTGCACGGTGGCGGGCCATCTTCTTTTCGGCCTCTATGCCGACGGCTTCTGGTCGGCGCTCGCCATGCGCGCGCTGGCCGGCATCGGCTGGGCCGGCACCTACATGACCGGATTGAAACTGCTGGCCGACCAGGTCGACGCCAGGATGATGTCGCGCGCCGTCACCGGACACGCCGCCAGCATCGGCATCTCGGGCGCCCTCTCCTTCGTGCTGGGCGACGTTCTGGCCGAACATTTCGGCTGGCGCGCGGCCTTCACGATCTCCGCCGGCACGGCCCTCATCGCCTGGCTGATGGTGGCCTTCGTCGTGCCGTGGCGCGCCGCCCCGCCGCCGCGCGCGAAGGGGCCAGATGGAAAACAGGCCGCCCTGTTCGACTTCCGACCGGTCGTGCGCAACACGTCGGCATTTGCCTACTCCATCGTCTACTGCGTGCACACGCTCGAGATGAGCGCGCTGCGCGGCTGGGGGGTGGCCTTCCTCGCCTTTGTCGCGAGCTACACCGGCCTCGCGGACGAGACCCTTTCGCCGGCGCTGGTCGTCACGCTGCTGGCGCTGCTCGGTACCTTGACCAGCATCGGGGGTAACGAGGCCTCGATCCGCTTCGGTCGGCGACGCCTGGTGGCCACGGCCATGATCCTGTCGATCCTGTTCGCAGCCGTCGTGGGCTTCGTGGGCTCGATCAACTACTGGCTCGCCGTTGTCCTGCTGATCGCCTACGGAATGGTGGTGTGGCTGGATTCCTCGTCGGTAACGGCAGGTGCGGCCGGCAACGCCGAACCGTCGCGGCGCGGCGCCACCCTCGCTGTCCACTCGACACTGGGCTACGCTGGCGGCTTCGTCGGGCCGCTGGTCGTCGGCTGGACGCTCGACCTCGCTGGCGGCATGTCGCCCACGGCCTGGGGGCTCGCCTTCCTCGTCGTGGCGGCGTTGATGTTGCTGGCGCTCGGAGCGTTCCTGATCATGCGGCCGCGCGAGCTGGAGGGCGACCGCGGTCGCTGAGAGCGGCGCCTGAGAGAGTTAGGTCTCAGTTGCTGTTCACGATGCGCCTGACGACGAAGCTCCGACCCTCGCGTTCGACCTCGAAGCGCACCTTGTCGCCCGGCGCGAGGCTGGTCAGCAGCGCGGCGTCCTGAACGGCGAAATTCCGGGTACCGCCCTCCAGCAGGAGCTGCGGAATCGGTGGATATTCGAGGGTCACCTTGCCGGCGGTGCGGTCGACGGCAACGACGCGACCGGACGCAAACGATCCGCTCTGCGCGGACTGCGCTGAGCCCAGGGTTTCGTCTTCGTGGGGCCAAGGATCGTACATTGTTTCCGCCGCCACGACCGACCCGGCCAAGCCAATCGTCGCAATCAACGTGAGTATTCCGAGAATCGATTTTTGGGACATTGTCATCCCTCCGTAGCCTCATCTGGGAACTCTCGGGTCGATTGCCAGAGGTTTCGTGAGGGTTACCGGCACGCTTTCCCTCACATTTTCGGGAGCAACGTCGTTACGCAGCCTGCTTGGAGTCGTCGATCCCGTCGACATGCACCGGCAGCAGGAACGTGATCGCCCAGCAGGCGGCTAACATGACCGCGGATCCCGCGAGACAGGCCGTCATGCCGCCAACCTGATAAAGTGCGCCCGACAGAAGGATTCCAATCAACCGGCCGGTCGCGTTGGCGGCGTAGTAGAAGCCCACATCCTCGGCGGCTTTCTCGGAGCCGGCATAGGCGAGGATCAGATAGGAGTGCAGCGAGGAATTGACCGCGAACGGCAGGCCGAACAGCGCAAGACCCACCACCACCACAACGTCCGGCTGCCAGGAATCCGGGCTCTGTAAAAGGACAATAAGCACCACCGGGATGGCAACGAGCAGGCCCGCCCAAAGCCGCGAGTTCGGCACCTCACGGCTGAGGCCGTCGGAGCTGCGGGCGACCAGAGCCGGCGCGATCGCCTGAATGCCACCGTAGGCGACGGTCCATGCTGCCAGGAACGCCCCGACTTCGACGAAGCGCCAGCCGGCGGCATAGAGAAAGACCGGCAGGCCGACCACGAACCAGACATCGCGCGCGCCGAACATGAAGACCCGCGCTGCGGCGAGGAGATTGACGCCGCGCGATTTGGAAAACAGCTCACGCATCGTCCTGGAGGACTTCGCCTTGCCGAGCTGCCGCGGCAGCAGCAACAGTCCGGCAACAAGGATGACGCCGATCAGCGCGGCCATCAGCCAGAGTGCAGGCTTGAAGCCGATCACATCGAGCAGCAGGCCGCCGACGAAGAAGCCGACACCCTTCATCGCGTTCTTCGACCCGGTGAAGTAGGCCACCCACTTGAAGAGTTGCCCCGCGCCTTCTGCCGCCGTCGCCTTGATGGCCGACTTCGACGCAGTCTTGGTGAAGTCCTTTGCCAGGCCGGCGATGCCCTGAGCCGCGACGACCCAGGCCACCGAAGCAGCAGCGGTCCAGGCCGGGTCGAGCGCCGACAGCATGACGAGACCGGCGACCTGAAGGGTTTGGCCGGCCGCCAGCATGCGCGGGATGCCAAAGCGCGTCGCCAGCCAGCCGCCGGCGAGATTGGCCACGATGCCGGCGAACTCATAGAGCAGGAACAGGAACGCGAGCGTGAACGGCGAATAGCCCAGCTTGAAGAAATGCAGCAGGACGAGCATCCGCAAGGCACCGTCCACCAGTGTGAATCCCCAGTAGGACGCGGTGACGATGAGATAGTCGCGAACCGCCGGCGCCATCACGCCTCCGCTTCGATCACCATGCTGGCGATGTCCACCATGCGGCAGACATAGCCCATCTCGTTATCGTACCACGCATAGACTTTGAGCAGCGTGCCGTCCGTCACCATGGTGCTGGGCGCGTCGACGATCGAGCTCCGCGTGTCGTTACAGTAGTCGGCCGACACCAGCGGCCGCGTCTCGTATCCCAGGATCCCGGCAAGAGAGCCCTTGGCAGCTGCCGCGAACAACTCATTGACCTCGGCCTCGGTGGTCGGACGCTTGAGCTCGAAGACGCAGTCCGTAAGGCTGGCGTTGAGCACCGGCGCACGAACGGCATGACCATTCAATTTGCCCTTGAGTTCCGGATAGATCAGCGCGATGGCGGTGGCGCTACCCGTCGTCGTCGGCTGGAGCGAGAGCATGGCCGAGCGCGCGCGGCGCAAATCCTTGTGCGGCGAATCGACGACGACGTTGGTGTTGGTCGGATCGTGTATGGTGGTGATCTGGCCATGCCTGATCCCGATGGCCTCCTGGATCACCTTGACCACGGGCGCCAGGCAATTCGTCGTGCAGGAAGCCGCGGTCACCAGCCGGTGGCGTTGCGGATCATAGAGCTGGTGGTTGACCCCGAGGACGATGTTGAGCGCGCGGTCGTCCTTGACCGGGGCCGCGACGATGACCCGCTTCACGCCGCAGTCGAAGTAGGCGCCGAGCTGCTCCGGCTTCAGGAACTTGCCGGTGCATTCGAGAACGATGTCGCAGCCGAGATCGCCCCAGGGGATGTCGGACGGCGATGCCGCCGAACTGAAGCCGAGATACTGGCCGCCGACCGCGATGCCCTTGTCGCCGTCGACCTCGAAGGAGCTGTGCCAGCGCCCATGGATACTGTCGAATTCGAGAAGATGAGCGGTCGCCGCGGCGCCGCCCTTGATCTCGTTCAGGTGCACGACCTCGAGACGATTGCCGGCACGCGGATCGTCCGCCCCGCGATGCACCCCACCGAGCGCCGCGCGTAGCGCCAGCCGGCCCATCCGGCCCATGCCGTTGATGCCAACCCTCATGCCGTTCTCCGCTAGACCGATGCCCTGGTGCTGTCACCGAGTTCGTCGAGACGCTTCTTGAGCGCCATCCGATCGAGCGAGGCGTAGGGCAGGTTGATGAAGATCTCGAGCCGCCGGCGGATCATCCCGTAGAGCTCGTTGATCATCGTGGCCCGCTCGATCGCCGTGCCGGAGAATTTGGCGGGGTCCGGAAGCGGCCACGCGGCCGTGACGGGTTTTTCACCGAAATCCGGGCAACGCTGACCCTGGAGCGTGTCGCACAAGGTGATCACGAAATCCATGCGCGGCGCATTGGGCCCCGCAAACTCATTCCACGACTTGCAGCGCAGCTCGGAGACGTCGTGACCGAGGGTCTTCAGCTTCTCGATCACCTCTGCCATGGGGGCCCGTGCAGGCTCCGATCCGGCCGAATAGGCGTTGAACTTTCCCTTGCCGATATGGTTGAGGATGGCCTGGGCCACCAGCGAGCGGGCGGAGTTGTGCGTGCACAGGAACAGGACATTGAATGCGGGCGTCATACTTTCATCCTCCAGCGTTTCCTCAGGCAGCAGCCGCACCAAGTCACCGCACAAGTCCGGTCGTCCGGCACAGCAGGTCTCGGTCAGGAAGCTGAAGAGCGCGCGCAGGCCGGCGAAGCGCACCGCGTAGATGACGTGCCGCCCCTGACGGGTGGACTGCAGGAGGCCCGCCTGCTCGAGCGCCGACAGATGGAACGACAAGGTCGAGGGTGCCTGGCGCAGCGCGGCGGCAAGATCGCCCGCCGCCATGCCGGAGGCGCCCCTTGTCGCCAGCAGCCGCATCAGTTGGAGACGCGTCTCCTGCGACAGTGCCGCAAATCCCAGGGCCGCATCCGTTGCTTCCATTCTTCTGGAATAGTCCAACGGTATGACAAGGCTGTTACAGGGGCGGCCCCTTGGCCCCCCCGACGCGCCGCGTGACGGCGGGTCCGGCCTCGTACCAGGGCTTGCTGGCGTTCACGATCCAGACGACCGAAAGCATCACCGGCACCTCGATCAGCACGCCGACCACGGTGGCCAGCGCCGCGCCGGAGGAAAATCCGAAGAGGCTGATCGCCGCAGCGACCGCGAGTTCGAAGAAGTTGCTGGCGCCGATCAGCGCCGACGGTGCTGCCACGCAATGGGCTTCGCCCGTCGCCCGGTTCAGCAGATAGGCAAGGCCCGAGTTGAAATAGACCTGGATCAGGATGGGCACGGCCAGAAGCGCGATGATCATCGGCTGGTTGATGATCTGCTCGCCCTGGAAGCCGAACAGCAGCACGAGCGTGGCGAGCAACGCGAGCAGCGAGGCCGGCTGCAGGCGCGCGAGCAACCGTTGCAGGGCGGGCTGCCCGCCGCGCGACAGGATACTGGCCCGCAGGAGCTGCGCCAAAGCGACCGGCACGACGATGTAGAGGCCTACCGAGAGCAGCAGCGTCTGCCATGGCACGGTGATGGCCGACAGGCCGAGCAGCAGCCCCACGATCGGGGCGAAGGCGAACACCATGATCGAGTCGTTGAGGGCGACCTGCGTCAGGGTGAAATCCGGCTCGCCGTCGGACAGATTGCTCCAGACGAATACCATGGCCGTGCAGGGCGCTGCCGCCAGCAGGATGAGGCCGGCGATGTAGCTGTCGATCTGGTCGGCCGGCAGCCAGGGCGCGAAAAGATAACCGATGAACAGCCAGCCCAGCGCCGCCATCGAGAAGGGCTTTACCGCCCAGTTGATGAACAGCGTCACGCCGATGCCGCGCCAGTGTTCGCGGACCTTGCCGATGGCCGCGAAATCGACCTTCACCAGCATCGGAATGATCATCAGCCAGACGAGGAAGGCGACCGGCAGGTTGACGTGCGCGATCTCGGCGCCGCCGACGACCTGGAAGACCGCGGGGAAGAAGTGCCCGAGGGCAATGCCCGCGACGATGCACAGCGCGACCCACAGGGTCAGGTAGCGTTCGAAGAGAGACATCAGCTGGGCCGGGCCGATCGCGCCACACGTCGGCGCACGAGCGTCGCGGACTCGGGCTCGCAGATCGGGACGCGGCAGGCGGCGGCATCGCCGCCGCAGCAATTGTCGGTGAGGAACGCCATCAGCCCGTTCATGGCGTCGTAGTTCACGGTGTAGATCAGCGAGCGTCCGTCGCGCCGCACCTGCACCAGCCCGGCGTGCTTCAGCTGCGCCAGATGGAACGACAGCGTCGGCGGCGCGATCTTCAGCCGCTCGGCGAGCTGACCCGGCGGCAGGCCGGCGAGGCCCGCCCGCACCAGCAGGCGGAACACTTCCAGCCGGTGCTCCTGGGCGAGGGCGGCCAGGGCCAGGACGGCAGTTATTGATTCCATGATTTGATAATTATCGAATTGATGACGATCGGTCAAACCGATTCAGCGATCAGACCGCCGGCAGGGTCACCGTAAAAGTCGAGCCCTTGCCGGGCGTGCTCTGGATGTCGAGCCGGCCGCGGTGGCGGTTGACTACATGCTTCACGATGGCGAGCCCCAGGCCGGTGCCGCCGAGCTGGCGCGAGCGGGCAGTGTCGACGCGATAGAAGCGTTCGGTAAGGCGCGGCAGGTGGGCGGCCGGGATGCCGTCGCCTTCGTCGCTCACGGCCACGGCAACGCGGTCCAGGCCAGCGGGCTCTGCCGTGACCCGCACCACGGTCGCGAGCTTGGCGTACTTGATCGCATTGTCGATCAGGTTCTGGAACACGATGGTGAGCTCGTCGTGATCGCCCACCGCCCTGGCAAGGCCCGCGGCGACGGAAAGCTCGATCGCGACGCCACGCGATGAAGCCTTGAGCTGCAGGAGGTCGAGGACGCCGCGCAGCACGCTTTCGAGATCGATCGCTCGGTCGGGTCGTGCGTGCTCGTGCTGCTCGATGCGCGACAGCATCAGGAGGTCGTCGACCAGGCGGCGCATGCGGTCGGCCTGCTCGGCCATGATGCCGAGAAAGCGCTCGCGCGCGGCCGGATCGTCGCGGGCCGGGCCGCGCAGGGTCTCGATGAAACCCGCGAGTCCGGCGATCGGCGTCTTGAGCTCGTGGCTGGCATTGGCCACGAAATCGGCACGCATGCGCTCGGCGCGGCGCTGCGCCGTGGTGTCGTGCAGCACGATCAGCGCCAGCGATCCGTCGGCCGCCGCCCGTGGCAGGCGCCGCAGGTGGGCCACGACATCGAGCTCGGGCGGACCCGCCAGCACGAACTCGACCGCGCTCTGGTCGGCGGCGGCAAAATTGCCGTCCGGACCGGTCTCGAGCAGGGAATCGACCGCCGACAGGAGTTCGGGATGGCGCATCGCCGTCGACAGGTCGCGTTCGGCCCCGACCGGACCCAGCAACGCCAGGGCCGCCAGATTGGTGCGGACGACGCGGCGCTGGCGGTCGACCGCGATCAGCGGATTGGGCATGCCGTCGACGATGACCTGCGCCGAGGCCGCAAGATTGTCGATCGAGGCGCGCTGACGGCGCCAGCCGGCCGAGAGCGTCGCCGCCGCCGTCGCCAGCTCCTCGGTGGCGGGCGCGAACGACAGGCGCGGCATCACCGGCTCGCGCTCGTCCGACAGTTCGCCGACGAAGCGGGCAAAGCGCGCCAGCGATCCGAGATAGCGCTGCACCAGGAAGGCGGTGACCGCCGCGATGCCGGCCATCGCGATCAGGGCCGGTGGGCCGGCGAGCGCGCCCGACCAGTAGAGCGCGCCGAGCGCCAGGCCCGACGGCACCAGGGCAACGGTGTTGGCCGCGAGGTAGCGCCGGAGGGGGATGGGCTGCTCGGCCATGGCGGCCCGGTTACGGGCCCGGACGCGGCATGAAGAGGCGGATGGCGGCGAGACCGTAGATGAAGCCGCCGATATGGGCGGTCCAGGCGACCGGATCGCCGCCGGCGCCGGGCGTGCCACCCATGACGCCGAAGAAGACATTGAGTGCGATCCAGATGCCGGCGATCGGCAACAGCGACGGGATGCTGCCGACATAGCGCATCAGCATCAGCACGGCGCCGAACACGCCGCTGATGGCGCCGGACGCCCCGACCACGGGATCGGTCGAGGCGGGAAAGAAGAAGACATGGACGAAACCGGCGACGATGCCGGCGGAGAGGTAGAACAGCAGGAAGCGGCGCGCACCCAGGGCGCGCACGACCGGCACGCCGAAGGCGGCCAGGGTCACCATGTTGATGCCGAGGTGCAGCCAGCCGCCGTGCAGGAACTGGTAGGTGATCGGCGCAATCAGCAGCGACAGCATGTCGGCGCCGGCGTCCGAGGTATAGGCCGCCGGCACCAGGCCGAACTGCAGGACAATGTCGCTATCGGCGGCTTCACCCAGCAGCTCGCGGCCGAGCTGGATCGCCACGTTGATGCCGATCAGCCACAGCAGCACGGGCGGCAGGTTGATCGCCCGCTGGCCCGCGCCGCGTTGTGGTTCGGGGTGGCCGCTCTCGTCGAAAGGCATCCGGAACTCCGTTACCGGGCAAGACTAGCCGTCACGGCCGGCCCTTGCACTGTCCTTGCACTGACCTTGTCGGATCAGCGCTTGGGCCCGCCCTGCCCGATCGCACGCAACCGGAGCCGAAGCGCGTTCAGCTTGATGAAGCCCTCGGCGTCGCGCTGGTTGTAGGCGCCCTGGTCTTCTTCGAACGTGACATGCTGCATGGAATAGAGCGACTTGGGCGACTTGCGGCCGACCACCGTCGTGTTGCCCTTGTAGAGCTTGAGCCGCACCGTGCCCGTCACGTTCTCCTGGCTCTTGTCGATCAACGCCTGCAGCATCTCGCGCTCGGGCGAGAACCAGAAGCCGAAATAGACCAGCTCGGCATACTTCGGCATCAGCTCGTCCTTGAGATGGCCGGCGCCGCGGTCGAGCGTGATCGATTCGATGCCGCGGTGGGCGGCATGCAGGATGGTGCCGCCCGGCGTCTCGTAGATGCCGCGGCTCTTCATGCCGACGAAGCGGTTCTCGACCAGATCGAGACGGCCGATGCCGTTCTGCTTGCCGAGTTCGTTGAGCTTGGTGAGGAGCGTCGCCGGCGACATCTTCTTGCCGTCGATGGCGACCGCGTCGCCCTTCTCGAAATCGACGGTGATGTAGGTCGCCTTGTCGGGCGCGTCCTCGGGAGAGATCGTGCGCTGGTAGACGCTCTCGTCGGCCTCCTCCCAGGGATCCTCCAGGATCTTGCCCTCGCTGGAGGAGTGCAGGAGGTTGGCATCGACCGAGAACGGCGCCTCGCCGCGCTTGTCCTTGGCGATCGGGATCTGGTTCTTCTCGGCGAACTCGAGCAGCTTGGTGCGCGAAGTGAGTTCCCATTCACGCCACGGCGCGATCACCTTGATGTCGGGCTTCAGCGCATAGTAGGCGAGTTCGAAGCGGACCTGGTCGTTGCCCTTGCCGGTGGCGCCGTGACAGACGGCATCGGCGCCAGTCTTCAGCGCGAGCTCGATCTGGTGCTTGGCGATCAGCGGACGCGCGATCGAGGTGCCGAGCAGGTACTGGCCCTCGTAGAGCGCGTTGGCGCGGAACATCGGGAAGACGAAGTCCTTCACGAACTCTTCACGGACGTCGTCGATAAAGATGTTCCCGGGCTTGATGCCCAGCATCTCGGCCTTCTTGCGCGCCGGGCTCAATTCCTCGCCCTGGCCGAGGTCGGCCGTGAAGGTCACGACCTCGCAGCCGTAGGCGGTCTGCAGCCACTTCAGGATGACGGAGGTGTCGAGACCACCCGAATAGGCCAGGACGACCTTCTTGATGTCGCCCTTCTTATAAGGACCGGTATAAGTAATGCTCATGGCTCGCCTCGCCGCCGTCGGTGTCTGTTCCGTGAAAGCGCGCGAATATAGCGACCGACCCCGTCCGGGCAAGCGGCCGCAAAGTTGCTATAGTGCGTCCCTAGAATAACTCATCATGGCCACAGCCCTCGATCGCCTGACCTACGCCGCCCGCCAGACCGCCCGTGTCGCCTGGTATGCCGGCCATTACGCCGCCGGTCGGCGCCTGCTGAAGCCGATGCCCAAGCCCGACTTCGCGATCGGGCCCACGCCCAGCCGCGCCGAGTTGACCGCCGACATGCGCGCTCTATTTGAACGCGAATGGCGCGATATCGCCGCGGGCTTGTTTCCCGCGCCGCGCGGCCTCGGACCCGAGCCCGCCGAATTCCTGCGCCGGAGTCTGCTTTACTTCCGCGACCTGCCGCAGGTCGACGCGCGGCGGCACGGCACGCTCGACGATGAGCTGCCGCCCGGCACCCAGGCCGACGGCCTGCCCGACTACTATCGGCAGAACTTCCACTTCCAGAGCGACGGCTGGCTGTCGGACCACTCCGCTGCACTCTACGACACGCAGGTCGAGGTCCTGTTCACCGGCGCCGCCGATGCCATGCGCCGCCGCGCGCTGGCGCCGATCGCCGAATGGATGCAAGGCCGCGACCAGCGCGAACTCCGCGGCCTCGACGTCGGCTGCGGCACCGGGCGCCTGCTCGCTTCCCTGCACGGCGCCTGGCCCGGCCTGAAACTCATCGGCATCGATCTCAGCGCGCCCTATCTCGAGGAGGCTCGCCGTCTGATCGGACGCACAGCGAGGGTGAAGTTGAGCGAAGGCGCTGCCGAGTCGCTGCCGTTCGACGATGAGAGCCTCGACCTCGTCGTCTCCTCGTTCCTGATGCACGAGCTGCCGAAGAAGATCCGCGCCGACGTCATCGCCGAGATGGCGCGCGTCGTGAAACCCGGTGGTCTGGTGGTGCTGGTCGATTCGATCCAGAAGGGCGACCATCCAGCCTGGGATGGCCTGCTCGACCTGTTCCCGCACTATTTCCACGAGCCCTACTATGCGGATTACGTGAACGGCAGTCTCGAGGCCTGGTGCGTCACCGCCGGTCTTGCGCCGGTGAGCAGCGAACGCGCGTTCCTGTCGAAGGTCGCCGCCTTTACGCGGGCGTGACCACTTTCTCGCGCCGGCCGCGCAGGCTGGCGCTCTTGAGCTGGCCGCAAGCGGCCTGGATGTCGCGGCCGCGCGGTGTGCGCACCGGTGCGCTCAGTCCGCCGTCGTTCACGATCTCGGCGAAGCGGTGGATACGGTTGTTGGAGCTGCACTCGTAGGGCGCGCCCGGCCAGGGATTGAACGGGATCAGGTTCACCTTGGCATGGATCGGCGTCAGCAGACGGACCAGCTCGCGGGCGTCGGCGTCGCTGTCGTTGATGCCCTTCAGCATCGCGTATTCGAAGGTGATGCGCCGGCTGTTGCGGGCGCCGGGATAGTCGGCGCAGGCTTTCAGCAACTCGGCGATCGGCCACTTCTTGTTGATGGGCACCAGCGTGTCACGCACCTCGTCGCTTACCGCATGCAGCGACACGGCGAGATTGACGTCGAGCGCCTCGCCGACCTTGGGGATCATCGGCACGACACCGGAGGTCGAGAGGGTGATGCGGCGGCGGCTGAGGGCGATGCCCTGATCGTCCATGGCGATCTTGAGGGCCGCGACGACGTTGTCGAAATTGTAGAGTGGCTCACCCATCCCCATCATGACGATGTTGCTGAGCATGCGCGTGGCGTCGGCGGTCGGCGTCGGCCATTCGCCGTAGCTGTCGCGCGCCACCATGAACTGGCCCACGATCTCGGCCGGCGAGAGGTTGCGCACCAGCGGCTGGGTGCCAGTGTGGCAGAAACTGCAGGTGAGGGTGCAGCCGACCTGGCTCGACACGCAGACCGAGCCGCGGTCCTCCTCGGGAATGTTGACCGTCTCGGCCTCGTTGCCATCGGAAAAGCGCAGCAACCACTTGCGCGTGCCATCGGTCGAGCGCTGCTCGGTGACGATCCCGGGCCGGTCGATGATGAACAGCTCGGCCAGCCGCTCGCGCGTCTTCTTGGCGATATTCGTCATCAGGCCAAAGTCGGTGACGCCGTGCCAGTAGATCCACTGCCAGAGCTGGCGGGCGCGGAATGGCTCCAGGCCCGCCTCGACAAGGACCTGCTTGAGGTCGTCGCGCGACAGCCCGATCAGGCTGCGACGCAGGTCGTTGCGGCCGTGCGCAGCAGACTGCGGCTCCACGATCTGGAGGGGTTCGGTGGGCAGGAGGGCCATGTGGCGGCTGAGATAGGCGTCATGCCCGCCGGGCGCAACCGGGCTCAGCCAATCTACTGTTTTGACAGCGCTTTTTGGCGTATGCGCGCCCGCCGCGCGTAAACCGGATCGCCGAACACCGGCAACGGGACGGCTTCCGTTGGCGCCCCCTCGGCGACGGGTCGCGGGGCGTGACGGCCGAGGGTCAGCAGCCGGTCGTACATGACCAGGGCACCGGCGACTCCCAGATTGACCGAAAAGCGGGTCGGGATCTTCACCACGTAGTCGCAGCGCGACTGAAGGTCGGCCGACAGGCCCTCGCGCTCCGAGCCCACGATATAGGCGGCCTGGCGCGGATGGCGGAAGCTCGGCAGGTCGATGGCGTCGTCGGTGATTTCCACCCCGACCAGCCGACAGCCCAGCGGCAGGCGGAAGGCCTCGAGGTCGGCAAAATGATAGGTCGGTACCGAACGCGGCGTGTCGGAGGTGTCGCTGGCCGAACCCTGGCGCGGGTTGTATTGGGCCCGCACGGTGAACACGAAGGAAGCCCCGAAGGCATGCGCCGTCCGGAACAAAGTGCCGACATTCACGGCCTTGCTCGCCCCTTCGATTCCGATGCCGAAATAGCCTTTCATGACCGGTCGTTTTGTTGCACTAATCCGTTGCGGGCGTTGCTGTCCCCCGGGTAGCGGCCCGCTCGCCGTGAAACAAGGCCATAATGACCGTTCCTTCGCCGTTGGAAGACGTTCGCGCACAATACGAGGCCCTGCCCTACCCGCCGCGCGACCCGCGCGACGAGGCGATCCGGCTGATCACCGGCACGCCCAGCCACGTCCTGGAAATCAATCACTATCTCTTTTCGGGCCGGCTTAACTTCACGCGTCCCTTCCGCGCCCTGGTGGCGGGCGGCGGCACCGGTGATGCCTGCATCATGCTGGCCCAGCAGCTCGCCGACCGGCGCTGCCCGGGCGAAGTCATCTACCTCGACCTCTCGACCGCCTCGCGGCAGATCTGCGAGGCCCGCGCCAAGGCGCGCGGCCTGCGCAACATCCAGTTCGTGACCGGCTCGCTGCTCGATCTGCCGGCGATGAATGTCGGCCAGTTCGACTACATCGACTGCACCGGCGTGTTGCATCACCTGCCCGAGCCGGCCACGGGCATGCGCGCCCTGGTCAGCGTCCTGCAGCCCGACGGCGGGATCGGCGTGATGCTCTACGGCGAGTATGGCCGCAGCGGCGTCTATCCCCTGCAGGAAATGCTGCGGACACTGGCGCCGCCGTCGATGGCGCTGGAGGACCGGCTGGCGATGGCCAAGCGCCTGATCCGCTTTCTGCCCACCACCAACCTGTTCCGCCGCAATCCCTATCTCAACGATCACGTCACCGGCGGTGATGCCGGCCTCTACGACCTGGTGCTGCACAGCTGCGATCGTGCCTTCACCGTTCCTGACATCGGCGCCATGGCCGCGGCGGCCGGCCTGCGGGTGGTGGCATTCCTCGAACCGGTGCGCTACGAGCCTGCGACCTACATGAGCGACCCGGTGATCTCCCGGCAGATGAGTTCGCTGCCGCTGCTCGAGCGCGCGGCGTTCGCCGAGCGGCTGGCCGGCAACCTGCGCACGCACGTCTTCTATGCCACGCGGGCCGGCTTCGATACCGTGGCCCGGCCCGAGGACACGTCGGCCATTCCGGTGCTGCGCGACATGGATGCGCAGAAGCTGGCGGCCGGCCTGCAGCCCGGCTCGCCCCTGATCGCCAACCTCGACGGCTTTCCGTGGCGCGCCCAGCTGCCGGCGCTCGCGCCCCGCATCATCTCGCAGATCGACGGCCGCAAGACCGTCGCCGAGATTTATACCTCGCTCGGCGCCCAAGGTGGCCTGCCGCAGTGGGAGGACTTCTACACTCAATTCGAAGACCTCTACGTCAAGCTGAACGGCGTCAATCACCTGTTGCTGCGTTTCCGCACCTGAGGCGGCAATGAACGGCCATGTCCTGGCGATCGCGCTGGGCAATTCGTTGCTGTGGTCCGTCTATCTGCTGCTGACGCGTCATGTCGTGAGCGGCGCCCATCTCGATGCTTGGGCCTACACCCTCGTGCAGTTGCTGAGCGCGGGACTCGCGATGCTTTGGGCCGGCCGGCGAACGCCGGGAAATTGGCGCGATCTGCTGGCGCCGTGGACGATCGGCTACGCCTTCATGCGGGTCGTCATCAACGGCTGCACCGCCGCCGCCATCGTCTGGCTCGCCGTCACGCAGAGCACGCTGCTCGCGACCATGAGCGTGCTGATCGGCGCGGCCTCGGGCTGGGTCCTGACACGCAAGGCGCCGGCGCGGCGCGACTGGCCGGGTCTGGCGCTCCTGGCCGTCGGGATCGTGGCGTTTGCCGCCGCACTCGCGTCGGACACCGCCTGGCGCGGCATGCTCTGGCTGGTCCTGTCCGAGGCGACGGCGGTCGCGGCGTCCTGGATGATCGCCTACCACCCGCGCAACCGCGTGACCGACCTGGCGGCGCGCAGCCGCTTCACCGGCGAGATCCTGGTGGCGGCCTCGCTCGCCTTCATTCTCGTCTGGTCGTTGGCGGGGGCGGTCGGACTCATGGCCTCGCCCTGGGCTGGCGCAGGCGACGCCTTCGGACGCATCGACCTGTGGCTCTACGCAGCGCTGGCCGGGCTGTTGTTCCGCGCCCCCGGAACCTGGCTCGGCTTCTGGACGATCAACACCACGGGCGTGCAGACCTACCTGATCGCGCTCACGGCCATGCCGTTTTTCGCTATCGCCCTCGAAGCCGCCGCGGCGCGCCTGGGCTGGCTCTCTCCGCCCGGCTTGTCGACGGCGGAATGGGCGGCCGCCGCGATCATCCTGGCCGGCGCGCTCTGGTTGATTGCCGTCCGGTTGAAAGCGCCGACAGGCGGCGCTCCATGAGCCGGCGCTCGGGCGTCGTTCGTACCAAGGCCAGCGCGCGCTCGAGATGTGTCCGCGCCTCGGTCTCGCGCTGAAGGTCGATCAGGAAGGCTGCGGCGGCGGCGTGACCGTAGGGGCCGGCGACGAGCAGCGGCAGGCAGGCATTCACGGCATCGAGCCCGGCGATCGCGCCCCGGGCGTGGCCGATTGCGACGGCCCGGGCGAGCGCCGCCATCGGCGAGTCATCGATCGCGACGATCTGGTCATAGATCGCGGCGATCCGCGGCCAGTCCGTCTCCGCCGTGCTTCGTGCGACCGCATGCAGCGAGGCGATCTCGGCCCGCAGGTGCCAGATGGTCAGTTCCTCGCCGGCGGCGGATCTCTGAAGATGATCGAGGCCGAGCACGATCAAGCCAGCGTCCCACCGCTCGCGCGGCTGATCTTCCAGGAGCTGGGCCGCGCCCTCCGGATCGACGCGCGTCGCCAGGCGCGCCGCCGTGAGCGCCAGCAGGGCCGCAAGCGCATCGCTTGCCGGGCCGCGGGTCATGGGATGCGCTGCCAGCGCCCGCGCGAGGCGCACCGCTTCGATGCAAAGCTCGGGCTGCACCAACACCTCGCCCGAGGACGCCGAATAGCCCTCGTTGAACATCAGATAGAGCGCGGTGCGGACCGACTCGGCACGGTGCAGCAGGGCATCGGGCGGCGGCGGTTCGATCGGCACGTCGGCCGCCTCGAGCTGCCGACGCGCCCGCACCAGCCGTTGCGCGATCGTCGTCGGTTCGGCCAGCAAGCCCGATGCGATCTGCGCCACGGTGAGGCCGCACACGGTTTTTAGCGCGAAGGTCACGCGCAGGTCGGGCGACAGGGCCGGGTGACACACCGCGAACAGAAGCGCCAGTTCGTCATCATTCAGTTCGCGATCGAAACGGCCCGCGCCCTCTTCGTCGCCTGGTGCGAGCGGCATCAACTCCTCGGCCAAGAGAAGGCCGCGTTGCTCATGACGCAGCAGATCGAGCGCGCGATTCTTCGCGACGACCGCAAGCCAGGCCTCGGGCTTGGCCGGCGCTCCCTTGAACGGCCAGGACGACAGCGCCTGCAGCAGGGCATGCTGCACGGCGTCCTCGGCGATGGCGATACGGCCCGCGCCCAACCGCCTCGCCAGAGCGGCGACGAGGCGGTGGGTCGAATCGCGCGCCAGCGACGCGACGAGGTCGTGGACGGGAGCGCTCAGCCGGCCGCCTTTGCCTGCTCGACTGTCATGGCATCGACCGGCCTGAGCTCGATCCAATTGGTGCCGTTCCACAGGTGCGGGCACTCCTTGGCGATCGCCTCGGCCTCGGCGAGATCCTTGGCCTCGATCGTAAAATAGCCGCCCACCACGTCCTTGGCCTCGGCATAAGGACCATCGCTCGCGACGGGTTTACCGTCCTTGACCGTGATGTGGCGGACGCCACCGGCGGCCAGCTTCTCGCCACCCACCATCTTGCCCTTCTCGCGCATCGAAGCGGACCAGGTGGCGTAACGCTTGACCACTTCCAGCATCTTCTCGCGCGGCAGGTCGGCCATGTTGCCGGGGGCTTGGTGCAGCAACAGCATGTATTGAGCCATCTCGATCTCCTGGGTTGCGGCGGCCAAATTGCTTGCCGTCACCTCATCGACGTTCGAGCCGGTCCAGACTCGACATCACGCCGGCTTTTTGTTCAGCACCTCGGGATTGAGGAGGTTGATCGGCTTGCCGTCCAGCCAGGCCTCGATGTCCTTGATCGTGCCGTCGTAGAAGTGCCGATAGCTCTCCTCGACGACGTAGCCCAGGTGCGGGATCAGGGTGATATTGTCGAGCTTGGTGAAGGGATGGTCGGCCGACATCGGCTCCTTGTCGTAGACGTCGAGACCGGCGTGCATGATGGTGCGGTTCTTGAGCGCCGCGATCAGGGCAGCTTCGTCCACGATCGGCCCGCGCGAGGTGTTCACCAGGATCGCGGTCTTTTTCATCTTGGCAAGGTCGGCCGCGCCGATCAGGCCGCGCGTGCGATCCGAAAGAGCCAGGTGGATCGACACGAAGTCCGATGTCGCCAGCAGCTCGTCCTTGCTGACGTACCTGGCGCCACCCGCTTCAGCCTTCTCGGGCGTGAGGTTCTGACTCCAGGCCACGACGTCCATGCCGAAGGCCTTGCCATAGTGCGCTGCGCGGCTGCCCAGCTTGCCGAGGCCGAGAATGCCCAACCGCTTGCCTTCGAGCACGACCATCTGCTCGATGCCGTCGTGCCACTTGCCTTGGCGCGCCAGCCGTTCGGCCTTGGCGAGATCGCGCGCGCACATCATCAGCAACGCCCAGCCGAGCTCCGCCGTCGGAGCGTTCGATCCACCGCCGGGCGTCGTGGAGATCGGGATGCCGCGCTCGGTCGCTGCCTTGTCGTCGAGACTGGCCGCGCGCGCCCCAGTCAGCACCATGAACTTGAGGTTGGGCAGCTTCTCGATCAGGGCGCGCGGGAAGGCGGTGCGCTCGCGCAGCAGGCCCAGGATCTGGAACGGCGCCAGTTTTTGCACTGCATCATCGACTGAGGAGAACGGCTCATGGAAGACCATGATCTCGATGCCGCGCTTCTTCAGCCGGTCCCAGTCGCCCAGACGCATGGCTACTTTCTGATAATCGTCGAGCAGGGCGAGCTTGATCGTTTGCGGCATGGCGTTTCCTGGGAGATGATGGGTTGGCCCGATACTATAGCCGCAGGAGGCGGTTCTGAGCATCACCCTCAAGCCGACCCAGCCGCAATTCTTCGCCGAGATTTCCGGGATCGACCTTGCGCAGCCGTTGAAGGCCGCCGATCGCGACGCCATCCAGGCCGCCATCGACCGCTATGCGGTCGTGGTCTTTCATGACCAGAAGCTCTCCGACGACCAGCAGATCGAGTTCGCCGGCCACTTCGGGCCGATCCATTCATCGGCGCAGAAGGCGCGGCATCGCGGGATCAAGCATCGCCTGGCACGCGACGAAATCGCCGACATTTCCAATCTCGACGGCGATTCGAATGTCCTCGAGGAGAACAGCAAGCGCCGGCTCGATTGGCTGGCCAACCGGTTGTGGCACACCGACGCCTCGTTCCGTGCCGTCCCGGGGGCGCTGTCGATGCTCTACGCCCACGTCGTGCCGCCCGAGGGCGGCGACACCGAGTTCGCCGACCTGCGTGCGGCCTACGATGCATTGCCTGAAACAAGGAAGCACGAACTCGAGGGTCTGATCGCCGAGCACTCGATCTGGCACTCGCGCGGCCAGCTCGGCGTGACCAAGTACACGCCCGAGGAAATCGCCAGCCTGCCGCCGGTGCCGCAGCGCGTGGTGCGCACCCACCCCGGCTCCAAGCGCAAGACGCTCTACGTCGCCGCCCATGCCTCGCATATCATCGGCATGCCGATCGCCGACGGTCGCCTCCTGCTGCTCGACCTGATCGAGCACGCGACCCAGCCCAGGTTCGTTCATGCCCACACCTGGAAGCAGGGCGACCTGGTGATCTGGGACAATCGCTGCACCATGCATCGTGCCCGTCCCTTCGACACCACCCAGGTGCGCGATCTCCGGCGCGTCACCACCCGCGACGTCGCCTCGACACTGGAACAAGCCGCCTAGGAGCACTCCATGCCACGGCCCGTCGATATCTGGCTGGCGTCGGGCGTGCGCACGCCCTTCGCCAAGGTCGACGGCCCGCTCGGCGCCTTCGACGCCATCCAACTGTCGGCACCGGTGGCGCGCCACATGGTCGACCTGCTGAAGGGCGGCAAGCCCGACTTCGCGGTATGGGGCGCGGTCGTGCCCAATCTCACCTGGAGCAACATCGCCCGCGAGGTGCTGATGGATGCAGGCGTCGACGCCACCGTTCCCGCCTTCTCCACCGTCATGGCCTGCTCGACCAGCATGGTGGCCGCCATCGAGGCCGCCGGCATGATCGACGGCGATGCCTACAATCTGGCCCTCGTGGGCGGCGTCGACAGTCTCAGCCGTATCCAGGTCGGGCTTGGCCAGCGCCTTTCCGACTGGCTGCGCAAGTTCCAGCAGGCGCGCTCGCTCGGCCAGAAGATCGACCATCTCACCGACCTTCATCTCAAGGACGTGCGCCTCTACATCCCGGCCATCAGCAATCGCACGACCGGCATGAGCATGGGCGAGCATACCGAGATCACCGCCAAGGAATGGCTGATCGGCCGCGCCGAGCAGGACGAGATCGCGCTTGCCAGTCACCAGACGGCCGTCGCGGCGTGGGAACGCGGCTTCTTCGACGATCTGGTGATCGCGATGGGCGACGTCAAACGCGATACCATCCCGCGCAAGGACACGTCGCTGGAAAAGCTCGCGCGCCTGCCGCCGTCGTTCGACCGCAGCAGCGGCAAGGGCAGCCTCACGGCCGGCAACTCTTCGCCGCTCACCGATGGCGCGGCGGCCATCTGGGTCGCATCATCGAAGGGCCTGGAACGCCTGCCGACGAACACGCCGCGCGTAAAACTGGTCGACTGGGAGATCGGTTCGGTCGATTTCCGCGTCGAGGGACTCCTGATGGCGCCGGCCTTCGCCATCCCGCGCCTGCTGGCACGCCACGACCTCACCTATGCCGACGTTCATCTGTGGGAGATCCACGAAGCCTTCGCGGCCCAAGTTGCCTTCCACCTGAAAGCGCTGCAGGACAAAGCCTTCCTGCGGGACCGCGCCAGGGTGCCACGCGACTTCGGCCCCTTCCCGCGCGACCGCATGAATCCCAACGGCGGCAGCACGGCCTTAGGTCATCCCTTCGGCGCCACCGGCGCGCGCATCATCAGCCAGGCAGTGAAGGAACTGGCCGCGATGCCACGAACGAGCCAAGGGGGCCAACGCGCCATCGTCAGCATCTGCGCCGACGGCGGCCAAGGCAGCGTGTTGTTGCTCGAAGCGGCCTAACGTCAGTCGACGGCGATATTGTCGATGAGACGCGTCCGGCCCAGGCGCGTGGCGGCGATGATGCGGGCCGGGCCGGCAACCTTGTCGAGCGGCTGAAGACTCTCGGCATCGACCACGGTCAGGTACTCGACCTTGTCGAAACCCGCCGCGAGCAGCGCCTGGCTCGCCGCCGTCGTCACAGCGGTGCAGGACGCCTTCCCGTCTCGAACGGCCGCTGCGACCGCCGTCATCTGGCGATGAAGCTGCAGCGCCGTCGTTCGCTCGGCGGGGCTGAGGTAGCGATTGCGCGACGACATGGCGAGGCCATCGGGTTCGCGCACCGTCGGCATGCCGACGATCTCGATCGGCATCGCCAAGTCGCGCACCATGGCTTTTATGACCTGGAGCTGCTGAAAATCCTTTTCGCCGAAATAGCCGCGATCGGGCATCGCCATCATCAGGAGCTTGGTGACGACCGTCGCCACGCCGTCGAAATGTCCCGGCCTGAAAGGGCCGCAGAGCCCGTCGGTGACGCCGGTCACCTTGACGGTGGTCAGCATCGGCGCGGGATACATCTCCTCCTTGGCCGGCGCGAAGACGATTCGGCAGCCCGCCGCCTCCAGCTTGGCGAAGTCGCCGGCTTCGTCGCGCGGGTAGGCCGCGAAATCCTCGTTCGGGCCGAACTGCGTCGGATTGACGAAGATCGACGCCACCGGCGCGTCGCCGCGCGCGAGCGCGCCCGCCACCAGGCTGACATGGCCCTCGTGCAGCGCGCCCATGGTCGGGATCAGCCCGACGGTGCGGCCGGCGGCCTTGTGGGCCGCAACCGCATGGCGCAATTCCGCGACGGTTCGTACGATTGCGAGTTTCTCAGGCATGATCATCTTTCATCTTCAAACGATATCCGAAAGAAATCCATGTTGCCCAGACCTGGTGTTACCCAAGACCTCGCCCGTTTCGTTGCCGAAGCCAAATGGGAAAACATTCCCGATAAGGTGCGTCACGAGGCCAAACGCGCGCTGCTGAATTTCTTTGCCGTGTCGATCGCAGGCTGCCGCACCGCACCGGTCGAGATGGCGCTGGCATCGCTCGCCGAATTCTCCGGCGGCAAGCAGGCGAGCATCATCGGCCGAACCGACCGCATCGATGCGCTCGGCGCCGCCTTCCTGAACGCCGCGGGCGCCAATGTCTTCGACTACTGCGACACCCATCTGCCCACCGTCGTTCATCCGACCGCGCCCGTGGCGCCGGCGCTGCTGGCCCTCGCCGAACTGCGGCGCGTGCCGGGACCCGAACTGCTGCTGGCCTTCGTTCTCGGCTTCGAGATCGAATGCCGGGTCGGCGGCGCAGTCTCCCCTGGCCACTATCCCAAGGGCTGGCACATCACTTCTACGTGCGGCGTGTTCGGCTCGGCCGCCGGCGCGGCGAAGTTGCTGGGGTTGAGCGAGAAGCAGGTCGTCTGGGCGCTCGGCAACGCGTCCACGCAATCGGCGGGGCTGTGCGAGTGCCTTGGCTGGCCGGCGAAAAGTATCAGCGTCGGAAACGCCGCGAAGAACGGCCTGTGGTCGGCGCTTCTCGCCGAAAAGGGCTTCGAGGGACCGGCCGAACCGATCGCCGGCGCCCAGGGCTTCCTCGCCGCCATGGGCGAGCCGCCGAACTGGCCGGCTCTGACCGACGGCCTCGGCGAGACCTGGGAACTCAACGACAATTCGATCAAGCCCTATCCCTGCGGCTTCGTCATCCATCCCCTGCTCGACTGCGCGCTCGACTGGCGCCGCGACCATCCCACTGCGACCGTCACGCGCGTGGCCGTGCGCGGCAATCCGCTCCTGCTGCAGCGGACCGACCGGCCCGACATCGCGACCGGCCGCGAGGCGCAGGTGAGCCTGCAGCACGCCGTCGCTGCCGCCCTGGTCCTGGGCAAGGCCGGCCTCGACCAGTTCACCGACGCCTGCGTCAACGACCCTGCCGTCGCAAAAATGCGCGGCAGGATCGAGGTCGCGAGCGATCCGGCGATCTCGACCATCGCGGTGGAGATGGATTTCTTCACCGCCGACGGCAAGAAGCACGGCGTCGCGACCCAGGCCGCGCGCGGCAGCTCGTCGAACCCGATGAAGGACACCGAGATCGAGGACAAGCTCCGCGCCGAAGCCGGCCGCTGGCGGCCCGGCCACGACATCCAGCCGCTGATCGACGCGGTCTGGACACTGGAGAAGAGTGGCGACGTCTCCAACCTCGCCGCCCTCACGGTGCCGCGCTAGCTGTGTTCTGGCCCAACTTTTCTGGCCCAACTTTTCAAATTTGGCCCAACTCGACCGACAGATATTTGGCTTTTCAGTCGCCTGAAAGCCAACAAAATGGAGCTTTTCAGGGCCTCGGCGGGCCCACCTGAAACGTGGGAGTGTTGGGCCCGAAAGTGGGCCCGCACGTGGGCCCGCATTTGTGCCTTGGCCTTCCCTCAGGCGCATCATTCGTTGGATGCGTTGCAGTCGTCGGCCGTTGGTCTCCACATGCCCGATCGCGCCCGCTGGCTGCGGCGTCGTTCGATGCCCGCCCGACGGCCGTCGGGAAGGCGGGTCTGTTGTTGTCTCACCCACGGGTCAGGACCCGCGGCGGCTGCACCAAGCGCTTCTGCGCGAACCCGCGGGCGGCCGCGGACAGGTCTTGCCGAAAAGGAAAAGGCCGGCGCGAGAAGGGCCAGCCTATCAAAATAATAGGCTAAAACCTGCTGAACTGTCAACTTTATCTCGACTGCGGCACTCACTCATTCCGCCGCTCGCCCCGCAACGTCGGCAGACCGACGCCGGCTGCGTCGAAGCCGCCATCCACCGCCAGCACCTGGCCGGTGATATATTCCGCCTGGTCGCCGCACAGGAAACAGATCGCATTGGCGAGTTCCCGCTCGAGGCCGTAGCGGTTGAGCGGGATATGGTCGTGATAGTCGGCCCGGATGGCCGGCGTGTGCACGGCCTTGGCCATGGCGGTATCGACGGGTCCCGGCGCCACGGCATTGACGCGGATGCCATACTCGCCGAGCTCGGCCGCCTGTTGCCGGGTGAGATGCGCCAGCCCGGCCTTGCTGGTGCCATAGGCGACGCGGAGCGTGGAGGCCCGCAGGCCCGAGATCGAGGTGATGTTGACGATGGCGCCGGAGCCCTGGTCCCGCATGATCGGCGCCACCGCCTGGGTCATCAGGAAGGGGCCGGTGAGGTTGACCGCCAGAACGCGCTGCCATTCCTCCAGCGTCACGTCGAGCAGCGGCTTGAACACGGCGATGCCGGCATTGTTGACCAGGGCATCGATGCGGCCGAACTGCCGCCGGACCTGCTCCACGGCGGCCTGAACCGATTCAGGATCGGAGACATCGGCCTCCAGCGCCAGGGTGGCCTCCGTGCGGTCCAGGGCATCGACCGTGGCGCGCAGCGTGTCGCCCAGGATATCCAGCATCGCAACGTGCCAACCGTCCGCCAGGAAGCGGGTCGCCGCCGCGAGGCCGATGCCGCGCGCCGCGCCCGCGACAAGGGCAACCTTTTTCAACCCAGACGCCATGCCGTGTCTCTCCTTGCTTCTCTCCTGCCGACAGACTTAGCACTCCGCGTGGTCGCAAGTTCGAATTCAGTCCAGCCAGCGATTTCGTTCCAGATCCAGGCGGTTGCTAGCGTCAAATTTGATGCCTTCCTTTTCCAGCAGGCGTCGCTGGAGAATGTCCCCGCCATTGCGCGAGAGGCTGAACGACACTTCGCCCTTGGCGTTGACGACGCGGTGCCACGGGACGTTCGTTGTCGGCTCGAGGCGCTGAAGGACCCGGCCGACAAGGCGGGCACGTCTCGGCATGCCGGCCATCGTGGCGACCTGGCCATAGGTTGCCACCCAACCGCGGGGAATGCGGCGAACCACGGCGCAAATCGCCTCGGCGGCCGCATCGCCTCTCAGCGTGACGGCCGGGCGCGGCTTTCGGATCGGAAGCCCCGGTGGCTTCCGACGTGCCGCTGCCGAGCCTTCGACGACTCTCGAGGCAGGACCGACGCTGACTCGAGGCCATTTGGGAGAACGTTTCACACTGCCTATCCTCCTTGGTCCTCGACCCAAAGAGAAGCAATCAGCACTGAATGCTGATGCCCATCGAATCCCGATTGTTGGTAGAAATTGGAGCGGGCGAAGGGATTCGAACCCTCGACCCCGACCTTGGCAAGGATCAAGACTAAGCTAACTCTTTGATCTTGCTAAGCATGGAGTACCACGGCCTGCCACGATACGCAGGAACATAGCACGAATAGCGCGCAACTTGCGCGCTGCCTATCTGTGCTTAACCGGCTATTGATTCGTCGCACCGTCAGCCGATTATTCACACATGACCACTGATTCCAGGATATCGGCGGATTTGGGCGAGCCGATCCTTTTCCGGACGACAATTTCTGACGTCTACAACGCTGCCGTAAAGGAGGGATCGTTGTGGTTACGATCCGCAGAATATTATCGGCAACTCGAAGACAAAGTTCGGAACGATTGCTCAGAAGGCGTGAGCGCTGGAAGAACAACAGTTCCTTTGCGCGTAGGCTTCGGCGACGACAACATGCTCAACATACAAGGAGCCGGAACGATTGGTCAGGTGATAGTCCCGCACTACATTCTGTCACTACACGGAAGCAGCATCTCGCCAGCGCAGTTGCAGTCCTTTGGGGGCTTCACCTTCGGCATCCGGAGCCTGTTCAAGCTGACAATGGAGATCTTTCATCAAGCATCACAAGTAATCGATTGCTATCGATATAGGTTCGGAGCCATTTCCTACCGATACACAGCATTGAGCCAAGCTCGCGCTGTAACTGGCTCGGGTGCGATCCAGCTTAGCGAAAATCCCCCTCTCTATCTCAATCCTTCAGACACAGACGTTCTTAGAAAATTGCCAATCACGCCATTCATCGAACAAGACGAGTGGAGGATTGTTGTGTTCACGAATGGCCACATAGATGGCGATGCGAACGCTCCGCTAAAGATTAAAGTGCGACCTTCTCATTTCTATCCGTACTCTTCTGCCTCTGGTTAACCGCCCAAATGGCAGGCAAGACTTTATCGGACTTGGTTTCGGATTGGGGAGGCTTTGAACGTCTCGTGGCGCAGCTACATGAGACGGGGTCTGTGACCGTGGAACACAACGTCACACTACCAGGCCGCTCAGGCGCTCCGCGTCAAATTGACGTGCTCGTGCGCCACAAGGAAGGCCTCTATGAGCACCTGATAGTAGTCGAGTGCAAGTATCGAAATGCACCAATCGAAAGGCTGCATGTAGATGCACTAGCCACGACGATCCGAGAAGTCGGTGCGTCCCGCGGCGTCATCTTCTCCACAGAAGGCTTTCAAAGCGGCGCAATCGACCAAGCGCGACACGAAGGCATTTCGTTGTTTCGGCTTCGAGAGCCAACTGACGTTGAATGGGGGCTTCCCGGTCGGCACGTTGATATCTGGCTGCACATCATATCGACGGCACTTGGCGCCTTCGAAATGCCGGTTTATCCATTCGGCCTACCTCCCACGAGGCCCCTGAAGCTCGATATCCGGCTCGGGTTTCCCGACAACATATCCGCGACTCCAATTAAGGTGGCGGATCAAAACGACACCACGTTAGAAGAACTAGTCCTTCGGCTCGCAAACGTTACAACCAAACTTGCCTACAAGCCACTGCGGCTGGATTTCAACGGGTCGTTTGACGGCGAGACAAAGCGAGTCATTCGGGTGAATTTCGCCCCGGAAAAGCCAATGCTGCTTCTTGCCGATGGGCATACGTTGATCGTGCCGCGCATCAGCTTCAGGATTGGCCTCAAGATCAATCAGTCTCGACTTCTAATCGACCGTGGCGAGAAATATGGGTTCGTCTTAGCAGTCGAAGACTGCGTGAAGAATCTGGTCACGACGGCTTCTCGTTCACAGGAAGAACAAGTCACGCAGCTTGCCGATCTCAAACCTCCGACGGAGGCATCGGAAGCCATCTATCAGAATGGATCGATAATCACCGTTAAACTCAAGTCGTTCGAACAATTCTCCGAATTTGATGGGATCGAGCCATCTGGCGGCTCCGAGATGACGATGAAACTGTCAGATATCGAAAAGGGATAACCTCACTCGATATCTGGTCCCGCACGACTGCCCCCCTAGAACTGCCTACTCACTACCGCAATGGCTCATAGCCTTTTCGATCTTTTCCGCACTGGCCACCTTCAGCAAGGGCAGCCACGGCGGCCACCTCAAATTGCGCGCACCAATCCTTATAGTCTTCACTCGATTGCCACCTGCAGCCCGCACAGACATGCTCAATGCCTTCGTCCAAATCCGGCTTTGGATGAATCCTGTCGTGACATACATCGCACAACGCGACCAACTCGAACAAAAATTCTTCGCGAACGTGCTTGTAGGTCAGATGGTGGACCTGAGTAGCCGGTCGTTCGCCACAGCCTTCGCAAGTACCGCTCGCACGCTTCAAAACTTTGTCTCGCTTGCTTCTCCACTGCGGCGACTTCAAATACTCATCATAGCTGCGGCTCCATTCGTCGCTTTCCGACCGTTGCGCCCGCACAAATCGTTGCATCATGTTCGCATAGGCGCGCTCTTGTTGCGCTTTCCATCGTTCGCAGATGCCTTCGTCCTTTGGTGGCACTTTACCCGCTACTGAAATCTTTGCGATCGCACTTCTGGTTAGCTCTCCGCATCGCAAGCATTGTCTATAGAAATGCTGTGCACCATTACTAAGCGTCACTTCGCGAATATCTGTCTTCTCGTGCTGGCATCGGTTGTAGTGTTCGCGCAATGCCTGTGCGATCTCGTCGGTCACATACAAATCGAACGGCAGCCCCGTATCGTCGTCTACAACTTCCATAGACTGTGCCCTCGCGAATTGCTCTAGCTGTGACTACGTCTCTACTTCTCCATCACCTGTAGCTGCCCGACCTTTGTTTTGCTTCTCGATCTCTTTGATAACTTCTTTCAGGTCGACAGCTATTGTGAATTCGATCTGTGCCGAGGACGACGGCGGTGCGTAGTAGCGGTGGTCCTCGTTGGTCAGCACTTCATTGACAAGTCCTTGACCTATGCCGAGTCCGGTTAGGTATTGCGCGCGATCTTGACGCCAAGCCTCCCAATCGAACTTGAAGCGCAGCATTGGTTCCTCTTTGTCGAGGTAGCGTTGAACCCTACCTAGTTCGCTGGCAGTGTAGAATGATTGCGGAGATTTCTCGTTCTTTCGGCTGTTACACGACGTGCACAACACTCCGATGTTCCCCGGCGTCAACCGGCCACCCAGACTAATGGGAACATGATGATCTCGCTCGAGGCCACGCCAAAACGGCACATGCTCCATCGACTTGAAGTCGGTCCGTAAGATGCCGGGCTTAGAGCATTTCACGCAGCTGTAGTCGAACAGGGCGAATAGCTTGTTGCGAAAATGATTTTCGATAACCCGCAAGCAATACTTTTTGTCCCACTCCCACTTGTCACGCTGCCTAATTTTCTGAATGTCAACTGCAGGCACCGTTGTCGGCCACACGATGTGACTATCTAAATCCGAAATCACCTCTCCGGTTTGGGCATCTGCCAAAGAAACAATTCTGGCGCGGTTCAATAGGTGACGACCTCCACCGTACGTCGCAAGAAGCGCATCGTCTCCCACACGGCGAAGATCAAAGCACAACAGTCTTGTGGGTGGTCCGCCGCCGTACTCCCGGTATTCCATGACGTACTGGCGATGGTCGGGCATTGTGGCTGCTCGACTATGTCGCGTTAGATCGTGGGTTGCAGAGAGCACATCGCAGCAAAGTCGGTCTCTCTGAGAATGCGGAGGAATTGCCCCTTCGCAATCAGCGCTTCGGCCTTCAATTGCTTGCTGCTTCGCGTAGCCCCGCCTGCAAGACGCGCTACATCTTGATCGCCAACGATCAACAGCGTTGTTTCCTTGGTCACACCGGTGTCAACGCGACAGCCTACTGCCGCTGCCATGTCCGCGGCCTTGCGGCGTGGCATTGAAAGAGCGCCGGTAAACACAGCAACTTCACCAAAGAATTGTCCCTCTACGTTTCCTGTACGCCGTAATGGTTCAGTGTCAGCCAGATTGATTGGCAGCTTCACGCGCGCAAGGCATTCCTCAAGCGTCATCTTCGTTTCGCTTAGAGCGCGCAACAAGATCAGTCCGGTAGTGCGCGCATCTTCTGCTGCATCGTGGTGACGAAATTTGATGCCAAGATCACGAGCCAAATTCTCTAGCCCATACCCCCTATGGGCATACTGCGTCCAAGTACGTCGGACGACCATTGTGGTATCTAACCATTGGCATTCGATGCCTCTTAGCGTGTAGCGACTCTCCGCTTGTCTAAGTGCGGCCCTATCAAAGAACGAGTGGGAAACAACCGTGTGGCCCGTTACGAAATCGGCAAGTTGAGGATGAACCGCTGCCAACTTCGGCGCGCCCCGCACCTTGTCTTCGTCAATGCCGTGGATGCTGACGTTTATCGGGTCGAAGTAGTCGTCCGGGTCAACCAGTGTTGAAAAGGTCCGACGAACTTCTCCATTCTCAAATTCAACTGCGCCAACTTGGCATATGCTGCTCAAGTCGGCATTGGCTGTCTCAGCGTCCATTGCAACGAAGCGCACGCTCGCCCCCCGGCCCGTTTCCGCTTTGCGTTAAGGACTGGATAGTGGGCCAACTGGCGGTCTTTTCGCAATGGTTGCAAATTCCTGCGCGGGTGCGACCAGTTATCTGTCAGCAGATTTGCAATCGATTGCAAAAGGAAGGCTGAGAAGCCAGAGCGCATCCGGTCAAGGCGAACACCTCCGGGACGCCGAACGCGCAACAACGGCGCAGCGCGTACAATTAGCTGCGCACCAGTCCAGTCGGCGGGGCATGCCGAAGCGGCCAAAACCACTGCAAGGACGGGAAGAAAATTGGAGCGGGCGAAGGGATTCGAACCCTCGACCCCGACCTTGGCAAGGTCGTGCTCTACCCCTGAGCTACGCCCGCGCTCCGATCCGGCCGGGTAGGTGCCGGAAGGCGGTGGTGATAGGGGTTTTTCCGCGCCTTGGCAAGCCCGCCAAAAACTCAGCCGCGGGCGAGCAGACGCTGCAGGTATTTGCCGTATTCGCTTTCCTTTATGGGCTCGATGAGACGCGCGAACGCGGCATCGTCGACGTAGCCCTTGCGCCAGGCGACCTCCTCGGGGCTGCCGATCTGCAGGCCCTGGCGATCCTCGACCGTCTCGACGAACTGGGCGGCCTTCAGCAGGCTGGACGGCGTGCCGGTGTCGAGCCAGGCATAGCCGCGGCCGAGCTTCTCGACGGTCAGCCGGCCCGCCTTCAGGTAGTGGGCGTTGACGTCGCTGATCTCCAGCTCGCCGCGCGCCGAACGCGGCATCCCGGCCGCAACATCGCAAACGTCGGAGTCGTAGAAATAGAGACCGGTGACGGCCCAGTTCGAGCGCGGATTTTTCGGCTTCTCGACGATGCTCGTCGGCCGGCCCTCGGCATCGAATTCGACGACGCCGTAGGCCTGCGGATCGGACACCCAGTAGGCGTAGATCACCGCGCCCCGGCCGTTGGCGCCGCGCTGGGCAACCTCCGGCAGCGAATCGCCGTAGAAGAGATTGTCCCCCAGGATCAGGCCGACGCGGCTGTTGCCGATGAAATTCCTGCCCACGAGGAAGACCTCGGCGATGCCGCCGGGCCGTTCCTGGGCGGCGTAGCTGATCTCCAGTCCCCATTGGCGGCCGTCGCCGAACAGGCGGCGGTAGGACTCGACGTCCTGCGGATTGACGACCAGCAGGATCTCGCGACAACCCGCCAGCATCAGGGTGGTCAGCGGATAGTAGACCATCGGCTTGTTGTAGACGGGCAAGAGCTGCTTGTTGGCGGCCCGTGTCATCGGGTAAAGCCGCGTGCCGCTGCCTCCCGCCAGAACGATACCTTTCATGCCGACACTCTAGGGTGTGTTCCGTGAACATGGAATCATACAAACCTCACCCTGAGGAGGCTGCGAAGCAGCCGTCTCGAAGGGTGGGCTACCGGCACCCCCCGTTGCCCATCCTTCGAGACGCGCCGCTTCGCGGCGCTCCTCAGGATGAGGTAGGTCTTTCACAACGAGATATGCTCTGACAGGCCCCATGTACGACCCGCAACAACTATTCGCCAAACTCGAGGCGCTGGGGATCGCGCAGCACACCGTCGAGCACCCGCCGGTCTTCACCGTCGAGGAGGCCAAGGCGCTGCGCGGCAACCTGCCCGGGCATCACATCAAGAACCTCTTCCTGCGCAACAAGAAGGAGGAGATGTGGCTGGTGGTGGCGCTGGAAGATCGCGCCATCGACCTCAAGCGGCTGGGAGAAGCCCTGGGCGCCGGCCGGCTGTCGTTCGGCAGCCCCGAGCGGCTGCGGCGCGTGCTTGGCGTCGAGCCCGGATCGGTGACGCCGTTCGCCCTGGTCAATGACGAGACGCAGGTGGTGAGACTGGCGCTCGACCGCGGCCTCACAGAAGGCGGGCCCATCAACGCCCATCCCCTGGTCAACACCATGACGACGGCGATCGCTTCGGCGGATCTGCTGCGGCTGTTCGCGGCCACCGGTCACACCCCGCTGTGGCTCGACTTTCCCGTTTGATGTTCCGGGTTGACGTTATATTATAACGGTATGTTTCGTCGTTTCCTGCTGTCGGCAGCGCCGCTGCTGGCCGTCCTGCCCGCCTCCGCCCAAACCACCTCAACGGGGGCCAGGATCAGGGTCGTGGCGACCTTTTCGATCCTGGGCGATCTCGTGGGCGAGGTCGGCGGCGAGCGCGTCGAGCTGTCGACCCTCGTCGGGCCCGACACCGACGCCCACACCTATCAGCCGCGGCCGACCGACGCCCGCACCCTGGCGGCCGCCCAGGCGCTGGTGAGCAACGGCCTGGGGTTCGAGGGCTGGATCGATCGTCTCGCCAAGGCCGCCCCCTTCAAGGGCCGCGCCGTCGTGGCATCGACAGGCGTGGCCACGATCGCGGCCGGACCGGCACATGGTACATCCCAGGGCCACAGCCATGCTCACGGTCCCGATCCGCACTGCTGGCAGGACGTCGCCCACGTCAGGCGCTACGTGGCCAATATCGCGCAGGGTCTCGCCGAGGCCGATCCGGCCAATGCCGCGGCCTACCGCGAACGCGCCGCGGCCTATGACAAGAGGCTGGCCGACCTCGACCAGTGGGCGAAGGCGGAGATCGGCAAGGTGCCGCCGGCCCAGCGCAAGGCGATCACCGGGCACGACTCGTTCCGCTACTTCGCCAAGGCCTATGGCGTGCAGTTCATGGCGCCGCGCGGCTACAACACCGAGAGCGAGCCGTCGGCCAAGGACGTGGCGGCGCTGATCCGGCAGGTGCGCGAGCAGAAGATCAAGGCGCTGTTCGTCGAGAACATGACCAACCCGGGCATGGTCGAGCAGATCGCGCGCGAGTCGGGCGCCATCGTCGGCCCGCGTCTCTACAGCGACGCGCTGTCGAAGCCGGGCGGACCGGCGGCGACCTACGAGGCGATGATGCGCCACAACGTGACGGCGCTGGTGGCGGGGATGATGAAGAACTGAATCTTGCTGGGAGCGCGCCACTCCAGTGGCGCATCTTCTCTTAAGCACGAGCGCCACTGGAGTGGCGCGCTCCCAGCGAAGACTAGACCGAAACCACCTTCAGTCCTGCCGCACGTCTCGCGGCCTGGAGCGTGTTGAACATCAGGCACGCCACCGTCATCGGGCCGACGCCGCCCGGTACCGGCGTCAGATGGCCCGCCACCGGCAGGATCTCGGCGAAGGCCGCGTCGCCCACCAGCTTCGTCTTGCCTTCCGCCGCCACGATGCGATTGATGCCGACGTCGATCACCGCGGCGCCGGGCTTGATCCAGTCGCCGCGCACGAACTCCCGCTTGCCGATGGCGACGACGACGATGTCGGCCTGGCGGCACAGGCCCGGCAGGTCGCGCGTGCGCGAGTGGGTGATGGTGACCGTGCAATCGGCGCGCAAGAGAAGCTGCGCCACCGGACGGCCGACCAGATTGGACCGGCCGATGACGACGGCATGCAAACCCGACAGCGACTTCAGCGCATCCTGCAGCAGCATCGAGATGCCCAGGGGCGTGCACGGCACCGGGAAATCGAGCGGCGCGCCCGCGGCGATCGAGCCCAGCCGGCCGACATTGATGGGATGGAAGCCGTCGACGTCCTTGGCCGGATCGACCGCCAGCAGCACGTGCGACGTGTCGATGTGCCTGGGCAACGGAAGCTGCACCAGGATGCCGTTGATGGCGGGGTCGGCGTTGAGCGTCGCGATCAGGGCCAGCAGCTCGGCCTCGGTGGTCTCGGCGGGCAGCCGGTGATCGAAGCTCGCCATGCCGAGTTCGGCCGCGAGCTTGCCCTTGCTGCGGACATAGACCTGGCTGGCCGGATCGGCGCCGACCAGAACCGTTGCGAGACCCGGCTTGGGTGCGCCCGTCGCCACCAGTTCAGCGACACCCGCGCCCACGCGCTGGCGCAGTCCCAGGGCGAAGGCTTTTCCATCTATCAGTTTCGCATGAGGCAGTTTTGCATCAGCCATGTTCGCGCACCCATTCGGCTATCCGGTCGGCGAGCGCCGCAGGCTCACCGGAAATGCTAAAAACCTTGTCGCGCGCGGCGGCGCCTCTCAGGACAGCGAAGGCCGACCGGGGCAGGCGCCACTCGGCGGCCAGCAGCGCGACCACGGCGGTGTTGGCCTTACCGTCCTCGGCCGGCGCCGTCACCGCGGCTTTCAGCGCACCCCCCTTGGAATGTCCGAGGGCGGTGCGGCGCGCCTTGGGCTGGGCGCGCAATTCGACCGTCACGCCCCGCTCGGTGCGGCGCAGGAATGCCGGATCGGTCAAGACGGAGCGCTAGCGAATGAAGGCCGGCCAGACGTATTCCCACAGCAGGCTGCGGACGAAGAACAGGCCGAGCAACAGGATGACGGGCGAGATATCGACGCCGCCGAGGTTGGGCAGAATCCGGCGGATCGGACGCAACGCCGGTTCGGTCAGCCGATAAAGCACATCGACCGCCATGCGGATGAATTTGTTGCTGATATTGACCACGCCGAACGCCACCAGCCAGCTCATGATCGCACCCGCAATCACGATCCAGGTATAGATGTCGATCACCTTGTCGATCAGCACCGCTAGCGACAGCATCGCGTCCCCGCCTCCAGAGACCGGCTGGCTGCCGGCCGCGCGCACCCTACTCGTCGGGGATTGCCGATCACAAGTCTATTTGAGGTTTGGCCCATTTCAGGCGCGAGACAAGACAAGTTCGACGCTTCCCAGGCGGATCCCACGGGCGGCGCTGATGTCGCGCGGCCCATGCTCGGGCAACAGGCGCGCGCCGTCGATGAAGGTGCCGCCGGGACTGCCGAGGTCCTCGAGACCCAGCCGGCTGCCTGCCGTCAGCAACCGGGCATGGGGCCTGCCGACCGACGGGTCGGGCACCGAAAGATCGGAGGCATGTGCCGCGGGCGCCCCCGTGAGCACGTAGGTTCCAGACGTCCCGTCGACAGCCAGCGCCACGATCCCGCCACCGGCGACCGTGCCGGCAAGCTGCCAGCCGCGCCGGTCGGCCAATGCCATCGAGGGTGGCGCGAGGGCGGGCGGCGCGGAAGGATTCGCACCACCGGCCGGTCCTCTGGCGGTCGGTCCTCTGACGGGCGATCCGGCAAAGCCGGGTGCCGCGCCCGTGGCGGGCTCATCGCGCGGCCAGCGCATGAAAGCGAACACCCACAGCAGGATCAGCGGCACGATCGTGCCGATGCCGGTCAGCGTCAGCAGGATCGCGCCCAGTCCCGTCCATCCCGGCAGGCCCGCCTTCTCGACGATGCGCCAGGCCATCCACGCCGCCAGCACGGTGCCGACGAGGGCAAAGGCCCCGGTGAGGCCGAAGAAGCCCATCAGCGCCGCGATCTCCGCGCCCATCACCTAGCGCCGACCCGGCGAGGCTTCGCCGTTGGGCCAGGTGCTGAAGGCCAGCACCGCCATGACGATGAACGAGCCGATCAACGGCACGAGGTGGAACAGCGACAGCGCGCCGGAAAAGCCCGCCCGCGTACAGATCCGCCAGGTCGGGATGATCAGCACCAATGCCACGAGCAAATGCAGCACCACGATCCCGAACAACAGGAACGAGCCAAATCCGAGGATCCAGGCCATGGGATTGTCCACGCGCTAGACGAGCGCCACGACTTCGATCTCGACCATGACGTCGCGCGGCAGGCGCGCCACTTCCACCGTCGAGCGGGCGGGCGGGTTGGCGCCGAAATATTCCGGCCGGCCGTAGACCTCGTTCATGGCGGCGAAGCTGTCCATGCTCTTCAGGAACACGGTGGTCTTGACCGAGCGATCGAGATCGCTGCCGGCCGCCTTCAGCACGGCGCGCAGGTTCTTCAGCACCTGGTGCGTCTGTTCGGCGATGCCGCCCGTGACGATGTTTCCCGTGGCCGGATCGAGGGGGATTTGCCCCGCGCAGAAGACCATCCCGTTGGCCACGATCGCCTGCGCGTAAGGTCCGAGCGCCTTGGGCGCCGCCTCCGTCTGAACCGCCTTCTTGCCGTTTGCCACTGGTTTACCTCTCCGTCGAAAAAGCCGGCAGGACGCTAACATAGACCGGTTTGCTTGACAGGTGGCCCGGCAACCATTATCCGCGCGGTTCTCCGGGTCGGAGGGGGCTGTAGCTCAGCTGGGAGAGCGCCTCGTTCGCAATGAGGAGGTCAGGGGTTCGATCCCCCTCAGCTCCACCAACCACCCCGACCCGCTTCACGACCCGCTTCACGACCCGCTTCTCTGGCCGCATTCACTGGCTTGCCGCACGTCCTCGCGGCACTATTGCAGTCAATGCGCAGACGCAAACAGCCCATCTCAGGCGACCTCGGCCTCTCGGCCGACGAGGGCCGCGTTCTGGCCGCATTGCGCACGCCGCAGCGCGTGCAGGAGTTCGTCGCCGGCCTGCCCGCCAATTTCGAGCAGGAAGGCGATACCCTGCGGTCGGTCCGCGGCGTGCTGCGCCACCGCAAGGCGCATTGCATCGAAGCCGCCTTCGTCGCGGCCTGCGCGCTGTGGCTGCATGGCGATCCGCCGCTGCTCATGGACCTGACGGCCGCCCAGGGCGATTCCGACCATGTCGTCGCCCTGTTCCGCCGCAACGGCTGTTGGGGCGCGATCTCCAAGAGCAACCACGCCTGGCTGCGCTGGCGCGATCCCGTCTATCGCAGCCTTCGCGAGCTCGCGATGTCGTACTTCCACGAATATTTCAACAACGGCCGCAAGACGCTTCGCACCTATTCGGCATCGGTCGACCTGCGCCGCTTTGCGCCCGGTATGTGGATCACCAACGAGGAGAACTGCTGGGATGTCGGTGCCGCCGTCGACGATGCGCGTCACTACCGGCTGATCAAGCCGGTTCAGATGCGCTGGCTCATGCCGCCCGACGCCACCGTGATGCGTGCCGACAACCTGCTTCAATACGAAAGCCGCGATCGCAAGACGGCCCGCAAATATTAGGGAGCACCACGATGAGGCGAGCGATCTCGATCCTGCTGCTGGTCCTGCTCGCTGCCGCGCCGGCCGCCGCGCAGATCCCCGCCGAATGGCAATCCGCGGCGCAGGCGGTGATCGGCGAACTCGAACGCGACACGCCTCAGGCTGCCAAGCCGTGGTCGGGCGTGGAGCTCACGCAGGGCTGGAACCTTGCGCGCGCCTGGCGCAAGCACAACAACGGCAACGTCGAGATCATCCTGGCCGAGTACCTGTCGTTCGTCGCGCTCTGCCGCCGCGGCTGCGCCAACAGCACGATCGAAGGACAGGGCTATGTCGGCGTGGCCGAACAGGCGAAGGCGCTGCGCAACCAGAATGGCGGGGCCTATGCGATGGCCTCCAATGCGCATGCCTGGCTCGCCGGCCTGCCCGATCCCAGCGGCGCTGCGCAGAAGAACGCCGCTCTCTGGGCGAAGGACCTCGACGTGGCGGCGGCCGACTTCGCCACCAGCAACATCTATGCGCTGGCCTGGCTGCTGGCCCGCAACCGGCCGACGCCGGCCGAGCAGGCCGACGCCTTCGCGCGGTTCGCGATCTTCGTGCAGGGCAGGGCGTGGATCGGCACGCGCTGCCTCGACATCTCGAAGGTGGCGACCGTGCTCGACGCGCCGCCCAGGATCGACGCCTGCAAATGACACCGGGCAAATAGAAAGGGGGCGCCATGCGCCCCCTTTTTTGATCTCGATCGAAGGATCGCTATTCGGCCGCGATCGAGTCCTGCACGAACTTCTTCTTGTCGAAGTCGTCGGCGACCTTGAGGTCGTTGCCGATCAGCTGGTTGATGTCGATCTTGGCGTATTCCATCACGCCCATGTCGCCCAGCGCCTTCTGCACCTTGGGTCCGAACAGGCCGATCTCCTTGAGGATCGGCACGATGCGGGTGAAGAGCCTGGAGCGGAACGCCTGCATGGCGCCCGAATTGTAAGCGTACTCCATCAGCTTATCGACCGGCAGGCCCGAGCGCATCCAGACCTCGGCCTGGTTGAAGCGGTCGCGCATGAAGTAGAGCGCCTCGACGACGAACTCCTCGCGCTCGGCACGTTCGGCATCGGAGAGGTGCGGATAGTATTCGCGCAGCGCCATGCGCCCGAAGGTGACGTGGCGCGCCTCGTCCTGCATGACGTAGGCATTGACCGACGCCGCCAGGTTGTTCTTGGCACTGTCGCGGATGCGCTGGAAGGCGGCGAGCGCCAGACCTTCGATCATCACCTGCATGCCGAGATAGGTCATGTCCCAGCGGCGGTCGGTCAGCGTCTGCTCGAGCAGCTGCTTGAGCGACGGCGTGATCGGATAGGCGCACTTGAACTTCTCGTGGATCAGCCGCTTGTAGCTCTCGACGTGGCGGGCCTCGTCCATCACCTGGGTGGCGGCGTAGAACTTGGCGTTCATGTCCGGAACGGTGTTGACGATCTTGGCGGTGGCGATCAGCGCGCCCTGCTCGCCGTGCATGAACTGGCAGATCGAATGGCACTGCAGGTTGAAGCGCAGCCAGTCCTTCTCCTTGTCGGTCATCTTTTCCCAGAAGGGCGAGCCGTAGATCGGGATCGATTCGTCGGCCATGCCCATCGGGTTGCCTTCGAACAGCTCCTGGCTCCAGTCGATGCGCGTGGTGGTGTCCCACTGCTGCTGCTTGCCCTTCTCGTAGAGGTTCAGCAGGTCGGACGAGCCTTCGTCGTATTCCCAGTTGAAGGCAATCTCGGTGGCGCCATCGAATTTCCAGCCCGTCGTTTCGACCGGCAGCGCGTAGATCTTCTGTGTGCTCATGTGTCTCTTGCCTCCTGACGCTGAAAGCGGTCCCATCCCGGGGGGCCGGAGCGGCAAACATGACGCTCCGTTCATTTTTCTAGCCGGAAACTATCACAAGCTGTTAGACGAGTCCCGCGGTTTTCAGGGTACGTGAGCACGGATTTTCCCATGGCCTATCATCAGTTGCGCATCGCCAAAATCATCCAGGAAACGTCAGATGCGCGCTCTTTCGTGCTCGAGGTTCCAGCCGATCTGGCGGCGAAGTTCCAGTACCGGGCAGGCCAGTTCCTGACCTTCCGGGTGCCGCACGCCGACGGCGCCTTCAACCGCTGCTATTCGCTGTCCAGCGCACCGGGGATCGACGGCCTGCCCAAGGTGACGGTGAAGCGCGTCGATGGCGGCAAGGGCTCCAACTGGTTTCACGACACGCTGAAGGAAGGCGGCACGCTGGACGTCCTGCCCCCGGCCGGCCGCTTCGTGCTGGGCGACGGCGATCAGCCGCTGCTGCTGTTCGGCGGCGGCAGCGGCATCACGCCCATGATGGCGCTGATCAAGAGCGCACTCAAAAGCAGCTCCCGCCGGATGCGCCTGTTCTACGCCAACCGAGACAAGCCCTCGATCATCTTCGACACCGAGTTCGAGGCCCTGGTGAAGGCCAACTCCGGACGCCTCGAGGTGATCCACCATCTCGACGCCACGCAGGGCCTGACCAAGCCCGAGGAAATCCTGGCCGCGCTGAAGGGATTCGAGAACGCCGAGGCCTATCTCTGCGGTCCCGGCCCGTTCATGACGCTGGTCGAGAACACCCTTCTGGGCGCCGGCATGCCGCGCGAGCGCGTGCGCATCGAGCGCTTCGAGGCGTCGGGCAACGACGCGGTGCCGGTCGAGGCCGCGGACGGCGACGTGATCCCGAGCGAAATCACCATCCATTTCGAGGGCAAGACACACAAGGTGCCCTACCAGAAGGGCCAGACGATCCTGGTCGCGGCGCGCGCCGCCGGGCTCAATCCGCTGTCGTCGTGCGAGGAAGGCTTCTGCGCCTCATGCGCGGCCAAGCGCGTCAAGGGCAAGATCGTGCTGGCCAACAACGACATCTACACTGACGACGATCTCGCCAACGGCTGGATCCTCACCTGCCAGGGCCATTGCTTCGGCCCCGAGGTCGAGATCACTTATGACGTCGTCTGAGGGCGACGTCGTGTAGCTACCCGCTCACTCCGCCGCGATCGCCTTCTCGACGAACATCTTCTTGTCGAACTCCTCGGCCACCTTGCCGTCGTTGGCGAGCTGTTCGACGACGTTGATATCGGCGTATTCCATCACGCCCATCTCGCCGAAGGCCTTGCGCACGCGCGGGCCCCACAGGCCGATGTCCTTCACCGTCGGCACGACGCGGCTGAACAGCCGGCCGCGGAAGGAATTCATCTGCTTGGAATTGTAGTGGATGTCGTCGAGCGTCTTGGCCGGCAGGCCGAGCCGCTCCCACACTTCCGACTGGTTGAACCGGTCGCGCATGAAGTAGAGCGCCTCGACAACGAACTCCTCGCGCTCGTCGCGCTCGGCATCGGAAAGATGCGGATAATATTCGCGCAACGCCAGGCGGCCGAAGGAAACGTGACGCGCCTCGTCCTGCATGACGTAGGCGTTGACCGCACCGGCCAGGGTGTTGCCGGCCTTGTCGCGGATCGACTGGAAGGCGGCGAGCGCCAGCCCCTCGATCAGCACCTGCATGCCGAGGTAGGTCATGTCCCAGCGCCGGTCGGTCAGCGTCTGCTCGAGCAGGGTCTTCAGCGCCTTGTTGATCGGATAGGCGACCTTGAACTTCTCATGCAGCAGCCGCTTGTAGGCCTCGACATGGCGGGCCTCGTCCATCACCTGCGTGGCGGCATAGAACTTGGCGTTCATGTCCGGGACCGTGCCCACGATCTTGGCGGTCGCGATCAACGCGCCCTGCTCGCCGTGCATGAACTGGGAGATCGAATTGGCCTGCAGATGCAGCCGGAGCCAGTTTCGCTCCTTGTCGGTCATCTTGTTCCAGTAATCCGTGCCGTAGATCGAGATCGCCTCGTCCTTGAGCTCCATCGGATTGTCGGGATTGAGCTCGAGCGACCAGTCGAGCCGCGTGCTGGCGTCCCACTGCTGCTGCTTGCCCTTTTCGTAGAGCTCGAGCAGCGGCGCCGAGCCGTCGTCGTACTCCCAATTGAACTGGAGATCGGTCGCGCCATCGAACTTCCATTGGGTGAGTTCGACGGGCAGGGCGTAGATGCGCTGCGTGCTCATGGCGGAGCCCTCCCGGGCGATTGTTCTGTCTGGTTGGCAAAAAGATGACGCAGCGGTCACCTTTTGGCAAGTCGATTACGGCTGCAGGCGATAGCCGCCCCGGTCGGTGATCAGGATGGCGGCGCTGGCCGGGTCCTTCTCGATCTTCTGGCGCAGGCGATAGATGTGGGTTTCCAGCGTGTGGGTGGTGACGCCGGCGTTGTAGCCCCAGACCTCGTTCAGCAGCACGTCGCGCGCCACCGGACGGTCGCCGGCGCGGAACAGGTACTTCAGGATCGAGGCTTCCTTGTCGGTGAGCCGGACCTTCTTCTTGCCGCCCTTCTCCATCAGCAGCTTGGCCGCCGGGTGGAATTCGTAGGGCCCGATGGTCATGACCGCGTCCTCGCTGCGCTCGTGCTGGCGCAGGTGGGCGCGCAGCCGGGCCAGCAGGACGTTGATGCGGAAGGGCTTGGTGACGTAGTCGTTGGCCCCCGATTCGAGGCCCAGGATCGTATCGGCATCGCTGTCGGCGGCGGTGAGCATGATGACGGGCGAGCGCACGCCCTGGCGCCGCATCAGCTTGCAGAGCTCGCGGCCGTCCATGTCGGGCAGGCCGATGTCGAGCAGGATGGCGTCGTAATGGGCGAGCTTGGCCTTTTCCAGCCCCTCGGCGGCGGTGCCGACCTGGATGGTGGTGAAGCCGTCATAGAGATCGAGCTGTTCGGCCAGGACGGTACGCAACGCCTGGTCGTCGTCGACCAGCAGGATTTTCTTGCCACGATTGTTTACAGACATGCTGATGCTACCTGCGCGCTGCGCGCCCCACATTATCCGGGCCACTCTATCTGGTACGGTGAAGGGGAAAAAGCGGTTCACTTCGGCTAATACCCGCCCCATGGTAAAGGAAAGCATGATCCCGGGTCAGGTTCATTCCCGTACGGCAACAGCGCTCGCCGCCGTCGAACGCGCCATGGCCGAATTGCGCCGGGGCGGCATCGTCCTGATCCGCGCCGACGATGGCGCCGGCGGCCTGGTGATTGCCGCCGAATCCTGCGGCCCGCGGGCTCTCCAGCGCCTCCAGGGCCTGGCCCAGGCAGCGCCCGTGCTGGTCACCACGCGCCGCCGCGCCGAGGCGATCGGCATGGAGATCCCGCCCCACATCGCCGGCGGCATGGGCGAGACCAACAAGCCGATCACCCTCGACCTGCCCGACGGCGTGCCGGTCGACGTCATCCTGCAGCCGCACGAAAGCACGCCGGCCGATCACAAAGGCGCCACTGCACGACATGTGGCATTGCGCCAGCTGTCGCGGCCGGTGGCGAGCCACGCGCCGCTGATCGCCCAGACCGCGATCGAACTCGCCAAGCTCGCGCGCCTGCTGCCCGCCGTGGTGCTGGGCCCGCTCAGCGGCGACCCCAACAACAAGCGGCGCGACTGGGCGCGCGATCAGGACCTGATCTATGTCGAGGCCGCCGACATCCTGGCCTACGAGGACACCGCCTCGCGCACCCTGCAACAGGTGGCGCAGGCGCATGTGCCGCTCGAAGGCGCCGAGAATGCCCGTATCCTCGCCTGGCGGCCGAGCGACGGCGGCAAGGAGCATCTCGCCATCGTGGTCGGCGAAATCGATCCGACCGAGCCGGTGCTGATCAGGCTCCATTCCGAATGCTTCACCGGCGACCTGCTGGGCTCGCTGCGCTGCGACTGCGGCGTGCAGCTGCGCGGCGCCATCGCCGAGATCGCCAAGCAGGGTTCGGGCGTACTGCTCTATCTCGCGCAGGAAGGCCGCGGCATCGGACTCGTGAACAAGCTGCGCGCCTACGAACTCCAGGACGACGGCTTCGATACCATCGACGCCAACGAGCAGCTCGGCTTCGACGCCGACGAGCGCATCTATGCGCCGGCCGCGACCATGCTGGCCCGCATGGGCATCCAGCGGGTGCGGCTCATGACCAACAATCCGGAGAAGATCCGCGGGCTGGAGCGCTACGGCATCGAGGTCGCCGAGCGCGTGGCCCATGCCTTCCCGGCCAACGGACACAACGAGAACTACCTGCGCACCAAGGCCGAGCGAGCGGGCCACCTGCTCTGACAACCGGCAGCGGCACACGAAGCGTGCCGCAAAAAGTCGCCAGGTGTGCCGGGGCGTGTGCCGCTCGCGGCGATTTCGCCAGCGTCGCCAACGGCCTGGGTGAATCGCGCGGCACAGGTCCGGGGGCGTTCGGCCACAGCGCCGAATCGCGGACCTGTTCGGAAATTCATCCGCCCACCCGATATCGACGACATGACGACGCCGTCGACATTGGGCGGTCATTCTCCCGTTGCGCGAAATCCTGGAAATGATTTCCTCGCCCGGCGTGCCAAGATGCGGGACGCTGGGAGACGAGGGGAATTCTGCATGACTTTGCCCGTGCCAACGCTCGATCACGTCGTCATCAACGCGCGCGACGACATGGACCGCGCTGCCGACGTCTACCGCCGGCTGGGCTTCACGCTCACCGAACGCGGCTACCATTCGCTGGGCTCGATGAACCACCTCGCCATGTTCGGCACCGACTACCTCGAGCTGATCGCCATTCCCAAGAGCGCCTCCTCGGGCCGCCTCGACCTCCTCACCTATTCCGCCGGCCTGAACGGCCTGGTGTTCGGCTCCGAGGATTCGGCCGTCACCTACGCCGCCCTCGCCAAGGCCAACCTGCCCTTCGACCCGCCGGTCGAGTTCACGCGGCCGGTGAAGATCGGTGGCAAGGAATATGACGCCCGCTTCCGCACGGTGCGCATGAAGGCTGGCGTCGTGCCCTATGGCCGCATCTATTACTGTCATCACTTCACGCGCGAGCTGGTGTGGCGCGACGAATGGCGCCATCACGCCAACGGCACCGTGGCCGTGGCCCGCGCCCTGATCGTCGAGCCCGATCCGGCGGCGGCGGCCAAGCTCTATGCCGACATGTTCGGCACCGACAGCGTGCGCGATATCCCGGGCGGAAAGACTGTGATCGTCGGCAACTCGCGCTTCGACATCGTCACCGAGCCGACGCTCAAGGCCGAGTTCGGCGCCTCTGTCCCCGAAGCCGAGGGACGCAAGGCTTACATGGCCGGCCTCAGCTTCCGTACGACCTCGCTCGCCAAGGCGGCCCGCGCCTTGCACGCCGGCAAGATCGAGGGCGTGGTGCAGGACAAGAACCGCGTCGTCGTCCCGGCCAAGCAGGCCTTCAACGCCGTTCTGGAGTTCGTCGAGTAGATGGTCGAGATCCCCTACGACAACCAGGGCGATGCCATCTCGCGCGACGTGCCGGGCGAGGCGCTGGCGCTGATCGACGCCGGCGGCAACGGGAGCGACCGGACGTACAGCTATGCCGACATCCGGCGGCTGAGCGGTGCGGTGGCCCGTGGCCTCCTGAAGCGCGGCCTGAAGCGCGGCGACCGCGTCGCCATCCTGTCCGCCAACCGCGCTGAATTTCTGCTCACCTTCCTCGGCACCATGCAGGCGGGCCTCGTCTCCGTGCCGGTGAACTACAAGCTGCCGGCCGAGACGGTGGCCTACATCGTGGGTGACTGCGACGCCAAGCTGGTGATCGGCGACGACGCGCGCCTGCCATTGGCCCCCGACAGCGTCCCCAAGATCTCCTTCGACAAGGACTTCCCCGCCCTCTTGGATGAGGGGCCGTTCGCGCCGATCAAGATGCAGCCCGGCGAACCGGCGCTGTTCCTCTACACCTCGGGCTCGACCGGGCGGCCCAAGGGCGTGGTGCTGTCGCACTATTCCCACCTCTGGGCGATCAGCCAGCGGACACGGCGCGCAGCGCCGCTCGGCCAGCGCGCCCTGATCGCCGCGCCGCTCTATCACATGAACGGTCTCGCCATGTGCCAGACCACCTTTTCGCACGGGGATACCGTCGTGCTGCTGCCGCAGTTCACGACCAGGGGCTATGTCGAGGCTGCTGCCCGGCATCGCGTGGCCTTCCTCACCTCGGTGCCGACCATGATCGCCATGCTGCTGCGCGAGCGCGAGCTGCTGGCCAGCCACGACCTGTCGGCAGTCGAGGCCGTGCGCATGGGCTCGGCGCCGATCACCCAGGCGTTGATCGACCAGGTGCGCGCCGTGTTTCCCAAGGCGGTGATCAGCAACGGCTACGGCACCACCGAAGCGGGGCCCGTCGTCTTCGGGCCGCACCCCAAGGGCATCCCGCAGCCCGAACTCTCGACCGGCTATCCGCATCCCGAGGTACAGCTCCGCCTGGTGCGCGACGGCCGGGAAGTAGAGGACGAGGGAGCGCTCGAGATGAAGTGCGGCGCGCTGATGACGCACTATCACAAGCTGCCCGAGGTCACGGCCAGGGCGATGACGCCCGACGGCTATTACCGCACCAGCGACGTGTTCCGCCGCGACGGGAACGGCTTCTTCTACTTCGTCGGCCGCGTCGACGACATGTTCGTCTGCGGCGGCGAGAACATCTATCCCGGCGAGGTCGAGAAGATGCTGGAGCGTCATCCCGGCATCCATCAGGCAGCCGTCATCGCCGTCCCCGACGAGCTGAAGGGCCACAAGCCGATCGCCTTCGTGGTGCGGACGAACGGAACCGACCTCGACGAACAGGCCATCAAGACCTACGCGCTGGCCAATGCGCCCGCCTATCAGCATCCGCGCCGCGTCTTCTTCGTCGACGAGATGCCGCTCGCCGGCACCAACAAGATCGACAAGCGCGTGCTTGCCCGACAGATTCCCACTGGAGACGTGTGACAATGAAAGCTGCTGTCGTCCGCGAGCATGGCGCACCGGACCGCCTGAATTTCGAGACCGACTTCCCCGATCCCCAGCCCGGCCCGGGCGACGTGATCGTTGCCGTGAAGGCGGCGTCGCTCAACTACCACGACGTCTTCACCCGCCGCGGCATGCCCGGCATCAAGGTGCCGATGCCCTGCATCATGGGCCTCGATGTCGCCGGCGAAATCGCCGAAGTCGGCGCCGGCGTGACCGGTTGGCGCAAGGGCGACCGCGTCCTGGTCGATCCGATCAACCGGATCGAGGGCGGCCTGATGGGCGAGACCATCCATGGCGGCCTGGCCGAGCTTTGCCGCGCCAAAGCCCATCAACTCGTCAAGATACCCGAGGGCGTGTCGTTCTCCGACGCCGCCGCGCTGCCCGTCGCCTACGGCACGGCGCTGCGCATGATGCGCACCAACGGCCATGTCGCCGCGGGCGAGAAAGTGCTGATCCTGGGCGCCTCGGGCGGCGTCGGCGTGTGCTGCGTGCAGCTCGCCAAGATCGCCGGCGCCGAGGTGATCGCCTGTGCCGGCACCGACGCCAAGGCCAAGCGCCTGGCGGCACTCGGCGCCGACAAGACCATCAACTACGTCGAGAAGGACTTCATGAAGGAAGTCTTCGCGATGTACGGCAAGCCGACGCGGCGCGGCGCCGGCACCGATCAGGGCGTCGACGTGGTGGTGAACTACACCGGCGGCGACACCTGGGTGAAGTCGATGAAGTGCCTGAAGGTGGGCGGCCGCCTGCTGACCTGCGGCGCCACCGCAGGCTACGACCCGCAGGAGGACATCCGCTTCATCTGGACCTTCGAGCTGAAGGTGCTGGGCTCCAACGGCTGGGCGCGCTCCGACATCGTGACGCTCCTGGAAATGGTCCAGCAGGGCAAGCTCAAGGTGCTGGTCGACAAGATTTATAGGCTCGAGGAGGCGCGCGAAGCCTTGCGTGTCATCGAGGACCGGGAAGTCTTCGGCAAGATCGTGGTGGCGCCATGACCGACGCGCCAAAGCCCCTGAGCGGGGACGAACTGCAGGCGATGCTCGACAATTCGCCCTTCATCGCCTTCCTCGGCCTGAAAGTCACCGAGGCCGATCCGGCCAGGGAGCTGGTCACCATGAGCTGCGCCATGCGGCCGGAATTCGAACGCGGCAAGGGCACCGGCCAGTGGCATGGCGGGCCGATCGCCGCGATCATCGATACCGTCGGCGACTACGCGCTGATCATGGCGCTGCGCCGCGGCCTGCCGACCATCAACTTCCGCGTCGACTATCTCAGGCCGGCGATCAAGACGGCGCTCACCACCACGGCGCGCGTGCGCCGCGCCGGCAAGAGCGTCGGCCTGGTCGATGTCGACATGTTCAACGACCAGAAGGCGCTGGTCGCCGTCGGCCGCGCCACCTACTCGACGTTGGCCGGCTGACCCAAGGTTCGGCTATGATCGGGCCCAAGCCGATGCGCCTTTCTTCCCTCGTCCTCGCCACGCTTCTGTTCTCGTCCGGGATCGCCGCCGCCCAGACGATGGCGTTCGACTGTCCCGATCCCGGCACGACCTTCACTTACGACAGCGGCGTCAAAGTCACCTCGCGCGGCCGCGATGGCGTGGACTGCAACATGGACCGCTTGGGCGGCAAGCCCTTCAAGCTGCGCGCGCTCCTGTTCGACAATCCCTCGCCGGACGGCGCCGACACCTCGGCCTATATCGCGGCACTCCGGCCCGAGCGCCTGTGGCCGCTGGAAGTCGGCAGGAAGATCGAGGCGCGCTACAGCGTGGGCGGCAGCACCTGGAACTATACGCTCACGGTCGTGCGCACCGAGAAGCGCACCGGCCCCCAGGACAAGATGATCGACACCTTCGTGATCGAGATGAACGAGCATGGCGACAAGGGCCAGCGCTCGGTCTCGCGCTGGTGGATCTCGCCCGCCGACAAGTTCGCCATCCGCTACGACTTCAGCGACGGCAGCAAAGCCAACCGCGCCGTGGTGACCGAGGTCACGCGCTAGGGTCACGCGTCGACGCTGGCCCAACGCGCGAAAATTGGCCCAGATCGGCGGCAAGATTTTCGGCCGTCCGCGCGCCGGAAAGCCAATAAATCCAGTCTTTTCGCCCACTCATTGGGCCCACCTGAAACGCGCGCGTGTTGAGCCCCGCGTTGGGCCAGACTTCGGGATAAGCCCTATTTCATAGGCTTTTACGCGACTCCCGGATTTCTTTGATAACGCATGCCCCGGCGCACCTGTGTCCAGGCGTCGTTCAAGTGTCTGTTCGCACGTCGTTATTCGGCGTGGCGTTGAGACGGGGTCATTTTTGGGACTGTCCATGGGTCAGGACCCGTGGCGGCTGCACCCTCACGCTCATTTTGCGTCGTACCCGCGGCGTGCGCGGGCGGGTCATGCCAAAGAAACGGCCGGCGCAGTCCAAGCGCCAGCCTACAGGAAATATAGCCTAAAACCTGCTGAACTTGCAAATTGCCGGTGCTGCTTGCAGTGCTGTCAAACCACCGATCCGGGATCGGTGTTGGCGCCGCAGACCAGCGTCGCCACCCGCTCGCCCGCCACCGGCTTGTAGGCACCGGCCATCAACGCCGCGAGGCCGGTGGCGCCGGCCGGCTCGGCCACGATGCGCAGTTCTTCCCACAGCGCGCGCTGGGCGGCACGAACGGCGTCGTCGCTGACGAGCACCGAGTCTCGCACCAGCTTCTGCGCCACCTCGAAGTTGGGCACCCCGATGCGGCTGGCGCCCAGCGCATCGGCAGCGATGCCGGAGATTTTGACGTCGACCGGCCGGCCAGCCTTCAGCGCCTCGTGCAGCGTCGGCGTGCCTTCAGTCTCGACGGCCACGATCCTGGTCGCGGCACCGATGGCCGCGGCGCAGCCGGCGATCAGGCCGCCGCCGCCCACCGCGACCAGCAGCGTGTCGAATTTGGCCTGTTCGGCGAATTCCAGCGCGACGCTGCCCGCGCCCGCGAACACCACCGGGTCTTCATAGGCCGGCACGATCAGCGCGCCGGTCTCGGCCGCGCGCTTCTCCGAGGCGGCCCGCGCCTCGGCATAGACGGCGCCGATCTGATGGACGACCGCGCCGTAGGTTTTCAGCCGCGCCACCTTGGTCGGTGAGGCGACGGTGGGCACGAAGATCTCGGCCTTGTGGCCCAGCGCCCGGGCGGCATAGGCCGCGGCGGCCCCGTGGTTGCCGCCCGAGGCCGCGACGATGCCGGCATCAGGGACCTTGGAGGCCAGCAGCTTGTGGAAGGCGCCCCGCCCCTTGAACGAGCCGCTGAGCTGCAGCGATTCCAGTTTCAGTGCCAGTGGTGCGGCGATGCCGAGTGCACCCGATGCGAGCTCGATCACGGGCGTGCGGCGCACATGCGGGCGGATGAGGCCCCAGGCGGCCTCGACGTCGGTACGGGAGATCATTTCACGTTCTTTTCATCTCATTCTCCTCCCCCGTCATACGGGGGAGGTGGCCCGCAGGGCCGGAGGGGTCGAAGGCAAAGGTATGGGGTTCATGACCCCTCCGTCCCCTTCGGGGACACCTCCCCCGCGAAGCTAGGGCTATCGCATATGGCCTAAAAGGTCGTAGCAGCTCGCGTTTTGAGCAGAAGCGAAGGATCCCTCACTTCGTTCGGGATGACACTATTGCTGGGATTTGCGCAGTACGCTGATGCAGAGAACGGTGTCATCCCGAACGAAGTGAGGGATCCTTAAATCATATGCGATAGCCCTACCCGCGAAGCGGGGGAGGAGAAGAAAGAGAGTCACTTACGGCAGGTCGGAAGGTGACGCAGATAGTGGTCGAAATCCGGCGTTTGCGCCTGCGGGTCCTTCGCCTCCTCGTCATAGCGCCGGAGACGCACCGCCTCGGCATGGAAGGGATTGGCGCGGAAGGCCGCGATCTCGTCGGCCGACATCAGGCCACCCTGCAGTTCCAGGCTGCGCACCGAGTCGGGCGCGAGCTTGCCGAAATAGTCGGACTCGATGGTGCAGAGATAGCGCTTGGCGGCGACATGCAGGCGCACGGGCTCGCTGACGGCGGGGCCGAAACGCTCCGCCAGCCATTTGGCGCCCAGTTCCTCGTGCACGTCGTCGACGCCGCGCGCGGCCGGGTCCTCGCCCAGGTGGTGGATCATGTGGCCGACATCGTGCAGCAGCGAAGCGAGCACGGTGGCGGGCGTGGCCGCGTCGGCCTCGGCCAGGGCCGCGGCCTGCAGCGCGTGCTGAAGCTGGTTGATCTCGCTCAAGCCATAGCGTCGCGTGGCGCGGCCGACGAAGATTTCCAGAAGTTCCTGGCGGACAGGATCGCTCACGGGGGTATCGCTCATGCGCCCTTTTTAGCATGAACCGGCGCGTAGCCGGGAATCGTGGAGAGCGCTTTTTCCAGCGGGTCCGGCTGCCACGCGCGCGTAACAAAATCGCCATGCATGTCGAGGCCGCCGGTGGCCACGAACGCCGCCGTACCGGGCGACAGCGTCCGGGGAACGCTGCGGGTAAAAGGAATGCGGCGCTTGGCCAGCAGGCCCTGGAGCGTGGCGTTCTCTTCCTTGGTGGAGTCGGTGTAGGCGCTCAGCAGAAACGCCTGGCGCCGGCGCGCCGCGAACCAGGTGGCGAACTTGTCCTCGTCGCCATAGAGCGCGTCCATCAGGATCACGCCCTTGATGCGATGGTTGGCGCCACCGCGCTCCAGCGCATAGGCGGCGGAGAGATAACCGCCGCTGTAGGCCACGATCACAACCGAGGCGAGATTGAATCCGCGGCCGGCGCTGCGTTGACCGTAGAGCCGCATCAGCCGTTCCGCGGCCTCGTCGAGATATTTGGCGAAATGGCCGCCGCGCCAGAAATTGCCGGCGCTGGAATCGCCGGCGTCGAGCGCGAGCTGCGGTGCCACCAGGGCGATGTTGAGGCCCGTGTCGGCCACCTGCCGCGGCACGGCCTGACGCACCATCACGTCGCGTTCGAGCGTGGCGCCCTGGCCGTGGAGATAAAGCACGATCAGGACCGGCCGCGCCGGATCGAAGCCCGGTGGCAAATAGAGCAACGAGCGACGGTCGCTGTAGGTCGCATCCTCCCAGTAGACATCGCCGCGCAGGCTCGTGTGGCCGCGTCGCTTGCCGTCGCGGGCGTCGAGGAAGGGTCTGGTCGTGTTGGGAATGAAGCCGCGATAGGGAAACGGCGAGGCGTTGAAGTCGACCAGCTGGGTTTTCGCCTCGCGCGGGGGCGGAGGCGGCGGCGGCTTCTTCGCCGCCGGCTTGGACTGGTGCTTGCTTTGCGCGCGCGCGGCCGTGGGCATCAGGATCGCCCCGGCCAGCAGCGCACGGCGCTTCACGCCGCCGAGGGCCGCCCCACCCCCGTTGCCTGGGGCTGGAGCGGCATCAGGACGGAGAAGAAGGCAGGCAAGGCGATCAGGTAGGCGAAGGCACCCACCAGCACGACAGCGGGCAGGCCGAAGCTGGTGGCCACGATCGGCACCAGGGCGGCGCCGATCACCGAGAAGCAGCCGTTTATGCCCCAGGCCCACAGAAACATGTGGTCCTTGCCGAGGCGGCCGAGCGTGGTCATCGCCGTCGGCATGGGGAACCCCATCAGGAAGGCGGGCGGAAACAGCAGCAGCATGCAGAGCGCGATGCGGAGCGCATAGGGCAAGGTGCCGATCCAGTCGAGCGCGTAGTCGATGGTGAAGGCGTAGAGCGCCAGGATCGCGAAGATGGCGAGGAAGACCTTGGGCATGAAGGTGCGTGCCCGGTCGAGATAGCGCTCCGAGAAGAAGCTGCCGCAGCCCGAGAACACCAGCATGCCGGTGATCAGCACCGACGCCGACACCGTGGCGTTGGAGAGCGCCAGGATGAAGTGCGAGATCATGCCGACCTCGACGATGATGTAGCCGAGGCCAAGGCAGAGGAAATAGAGCATCGTGCCGGCCTTGCCGGGATAGCGGCTGAAGATCGTGCGCCAGCCGAAGATCACGGGGAGCAGCACGAGGGTGAGCGCGAAGATCGTGGCGATGCCCAGCGTCGCCCACAGCAGCAGATAGCCCCATTCATCCTGCACCAGCTCGAGCCGGTCGGTGAACTTCAAGAGGTCGCCCACCTTGATGTAGGCGGCGAAGTACGGCTGGTGGTTGGTCAGGATGCGGGTGTCGAACACGTAGTTGTCCGCCACTTCCTTCTGCCAGCCGCCGTTGATCAGATAGTGCCAGGCGAGCCGGCCCAGCACGGTGGCGGGCACCTTGGCGGTCGGCGGCGTGCCGTCAGCCTTCGCTTCGGTGGGAGCGCCCGGAGCACCGGGCGGCGGCTTGTCGTTCGGCTCCTTCTCCGAGGGTCCCGTGGGATCGGCCTGCTCGCCCGTGAAGAAGAACTGGTCGTGATAGTCGGAGAGGATCTGTTTCAGGTCGGAGGTGTCGACTTTCAGGCCGGGATAGTAGATCTCGTCGAACGACATCGCCTTGGTGTGGGCGTTGAGCTCGGCCACTTCCTGGGGCGTAAAGCCGTCGCGCTTGTAGAGCACGGTCGCGGTCGAGAGGTAGGACGAGACGACGTAGAATTTCTGCGCGACGTCCTTGCCTCCATCAACGTCACGCGCCGCGGCCACCATGGTGGCGTAGAGTTTCAGCACCGACTTGGGCGGCTCTTCCTTGTTCCACAAGGTGACCGAAAGGATGCCTCCGGGCGTGAGCGCGCGCATGTAGGCGCTCATGGCCTCCCGCGTATAGGAATACTTCTCGACGATGGAGAAGCCGCCCGGACTCGAGAGGCCCGCCGAATCGGCCAGCGACAGGTCGATGATGTCGTAGCGGTTCTTCGTGCCGGCGACATAGAGGCGGCCGTCATAGTCGATGACGGTGACCTTGGGGTTGTTCAGCACGTCGCCGGTGAAGGCGCGCAGCCCCCTGTCCTCGCGAAACGCCGTCAGCAGCGCGGGATTGCCCTCGGCCACGGTCACGTGCCTGGACCCCGACTTCAGCGCCACCGCGGTGGAGATGCCGCCGCCGAACTGCACGACGAAGGTGTTGGGATCCTTCTTCAGCAGGTACGGATAGAACATCGGCAGATACCGGAAATACGGCGTCTCGTCGGCCGGCAGATCCTTTATGACGCCCGCCGGCCCCTCGGAGTCGATGTAGAGGCCGAGATAGGCGTTCTCCGGCATTTTTTTGACATTGAAGGCGGCGTTGTCGGACTGGCCCGGGGCAAAATGCAGATAGGAGCTGGAATAGACCTCGAGATAGCCGAACGGCGAGGCGCGCTCGTAGGTGCGCTGCGCGTCCGGAAATTTACGGGCGTAGGACACGCCCTTGTAGTCCGAGACCGAGAGCTTGGGGATGCCGAGCAGCGGCGGCGCCGCGTAATGCACGGCGGCCGACAGGACCGCCACGCCCACGATGACCGCGATGCCGCGCCGGTCGCCCATCGCCACGAACCACAGAACGCCACCGGCCAGCCACAGCAGCAGCGGCGCCATGATGAGGTCGTCGGGCTTGAAGAAGTACATGGCGAGCAGCACGGAAAGCCCGCACAGGCCCGAGCCCACGAGGTCGGCGAAGTAGACGCGGTTAAAGGTCTTCTGCGCCTTCAGGAAGACGACGCCGAGATAGAGCGCGCCGGCCAGGAACGGCATGAAGTAGAGCACGAAGTTGGCGAGCAGCCGCCACTTCTGCATCGGGTCGGAGATCAGGAAGATGGCGTTGAACGGCACCTGCTGGGCAGCGAGGTTGCAGACCACCATCAGCGGCCCGAAGGCCAGCAGCGCACCCTTGACCGCGCCTTCCCAGTGGCGCTCGAACCAGCCCTTGCCGACGCACATGACCGCGCTGGTGAGGCCGAAGCCGAACATGGCGAGGCTGACGACCAGCGAGCCGAAATGGGCCCAGCTGCCGACCGAGAACACCCGCATGATGCCGATCTGCAGCGCGATGATGCTGCCGGCGACGAGGCCTACGGACAAATAGAAGGAAAGCGACGGACGATTGTCGAGATCGACGGAGACGGTCAAAGGGAGGGGGCTCCGTTGTTGTTGGGCCGTCGTTGCGGCCGATCAGGGCCGCGCATTCATGGCGCGGCCCTGTAGCGTAGGCGTATCGACGTCAGCGGTTGTGCGTGCCGGCGATCTTGTCGCCGTCGAGCTTGGTGAAGGGCACGAAGGGCACGATCTTGCCGCCGTAGATGTCCTCGCGGCTGGTGGTGATTGAGCCGTCGGCGCCTTGGGTCTTGGCGACCTTGAGCACGCGCTGGGCGCCCGGGGGGCCGACCGGAATGACCATGAGGCCGCCGGCCTTGAGCTGCTGCAACAGCGGCGGCGGCACGTGATCGATGCCGCAGGTCACGATGATCTTGTCGAAGGGCGCCGCCTGTTCCCAGCCGTAGTAGCCGTCGGCGGCCTTGGTCTTGATGTGCTTGTACTCGGTGTAGCCCTTGTCGATCAGCTTGTCGTACAGCGCGCGCGTGCGGGCGGCGAGCGGCGCGATGATCTCGATCGTGTAGGCATTCTCGGTGAGATTGGCGATATAGGCCGACTGCACGCCCGAGCCGGTGCCGATCTCGAGCACCTTTTCGCCGCGCTTGACGTCAATGACGTTGGTCATGCGGCCCTGGATGTGCGGGCCGGACATGGTGACGCCATAGCCGATGTCGAGGAAGGCATGTTCGTAGGCACGCTTGTGGATCGCCGCACTGATCGAAGCGAATTCTTCACGCGGCGTCAGGAGGAAGGCGCGGATGGTGGCCGCACCCCAGACGTCCTTGTTCTTCAGCAGCGCCTGGAAGCGGTCCCACCGCTGGCCGAGGAACACGGAATCCTCGCCGCGCGCCTTGCCCCAGGCGATGAAGTTTTCGCGGGTGTCGGTTGGCGGGTTGAGATCCCAGCTGTAGGGCTTGATGCTCGCGGCGACTGCCGGCGAGCCGAAACCGGCCGCGGCGAGCGCCGCGGTGCCGGAGACGAAAGTGCGCCTCTTCAAGATAGTCCTCCTTGGCGCGGACCCCGTGAGAGGGGGGGGCGAACCCGCCGGAAGAGCCCGGCGAATCGGGGGCAGCCGCACAGCGACTAGATACGGGAATTGTGGCGGATTTGCCAGTGGGCCCGTGGTACGGCACGCGCCCGATGAGTAGAGAACCGTGAGGAAACGATGATCCGCCGCCTTTCCCGTCGCACTGCCGTTCGTTTGGCCACGGGCGCCGCCGCTGCCCTGCCCGCCGCCGCCCTGCTGCCCCGGACTCTGGGCGCCCAGTCGAGCGGCTCGTCGCCCTGGAAGCCCACCCAGGGCGTCAAGATCGTCGTCCCGGCGGCTCCCGGAGGCACCACCGACATCGTGGCCCGCCTGCTGGCCGCCCACCTGCAGCAGGCCTGGGGCCAGACCTGCGTGGTCGAGAACAAGTCGGGTGCCGGTGGCGTCATCGGCTCCAACGAGGTGGTCAAGTCCGCGCCCGACGGCCACACCATCCTGATGGGCAACATCGGCCCGCAGTCGATCGGCTACTCGCTCTACCGCAACATGCCCTACACGCCGGCCAGCCTGATCCCGGTGTCGTGCGTGCTGACCGCGCCCAACGTGCTGGTGGTGCACCCCTCGGTGCCGGCCAAGACGGTGCCGGAATTCGTCGCCTGGCTGAAGGCGCAGAACGGCAAGGTGTCCTATGCCTCGTCGGGCACCGGCCAATCGCCGCACCTGTCGGGCGCCTGGTTCCTCCAGCTCACCGGCACCAAGGCCGAGCATATTCCCTACCGCGGCGCGGCACCTGCACTGCAGGACCTGATGGCCGGCGTCACCTCGTACTTCTTCGACAACCTCACGACCTCCATCGAATTCGTCCGCGCGGGCAAGCTGCGCGCGCTCGGGCTCACCTCGAAGGAGCGCAACCCGATGACGCCCGAGTTGGTGCCGATCTGCGAGACCATGCCCGAGCTGAAGCCGTTCGACGTCTCGACCTGGTTCGGCGTCTTCCTGCCCGCCAACACACCCAAGCCGGCCGTCGACTCGCTCAATGCCCAGATGAAGGCCTGGCTGGACGGCGAGAAGACCAAGGAGCGCTTCAAGACCATGGCGGGCTTCCCCGCCTACGGTACGCCCGAGCAGTTCAGCGGCTTCGTCAACGCCCAGATCGCCCAATGGAAGGGCGTGATCGACAAGGAAGGCCTCAAGCTCGACGTGAACTAAGCCCCCCTTCCGGCGCTACGCGCCACCTTCCCCCGCAGACGGGGGAAGGGAAGCCTCTTCTGCTCCCCCGTCTCGGGGGAGGTGCCCCGCGCCGGCGCTGTTTACAGCGCCTTTGGCGGAGGGGGTCACATGATCTGGTTCACGACGCCGCCGTCGACGCGCATGGCGGCGCCCGAGGTGCCTGACGCCGCCTCGCTGCAGAGATAGACGCCAAGGGCCGCCACCTCGTCGGCGCTGGTGAAGCGGCGGATCAGCGAGGTCGGCCTGTGGTCGCGCAGGAAGGCCGCCTCGATCTCGGCCACCGTCACGCCGGCTGCCTTCGCCCGCTCGGCGCGCAGCCGGTCGGTGTTCTCGGTGTGCGTCGGGCCCGGCAGCAGGGCGTTCACCGTCACCCCCGTGCCGGCGAGCTCCATGGCGAAGCCGTGGCTGACCGAGAGCTGGGCGGTCTTGGTCATGCCGTAGTGGATCATCTCGGGCGGGATGTTGAGCGCCGATTCGCTCGACACGAAAAGGACACGGCCCCAGCCGCGGCGGGCCATGCCCGGGGCATAGTGACGGGTGAAGCGGATGCCGCTCATGACATTGACCTCGAAGAAGCGCCGCCATTCGCCATCGTCGATCTCGAAGGCGGGCTTGCGCCCGTAGATGCCGAGATTGTTCACCAGCACGTCGAGCTCGGGAACGCGCGCAAACACCGCATCAGCCCCTTCAGCGGTCGCGCAGTCGGCGGCGATGCCGGTCACCTTGGCCTCGGGCACCGAATCGCGCAGGCGTTTCAAGGCGGCGTCGATGCCCGCCTGGGTGCGGCCGGTCAGGACGACATGCGCGCCTTCGGCGGCGAGGCCCTTGGCGATTGCGTAGCCGATACCTGCGGTCGAGCCGGTCACCAGTGCGTGCTTGCTGCCCAGACCCAGTTCCATCCCGTCCTCACGTGTACTTTCTGACGTCGTCGATCACCTTGCCGTCGTTGGGCAGGCTGCCAGGCTTGGCGAACTCGACCTTGCCGCCGACCTTGCAGACCGTGCGAACCGTGGCCTCCAGCGCCGCGCCAAGCGCCGGCGCGGTGTCGGCGCTCTCGACCTTGAGCGTCATGACGTCGGCCTGGTTCACCCAGTCGATCACCAGGCGCAGGCGGCCGAGCCCGGGGTGCTTCTTCGCGATCTCGGCGATCTGCTCCGGATCGACGAACATGCCGCGCACCTTGGTGCGCTGGTCGGCGCGGCCCATCCAGCCTTTTATGCGCATGTTGGTGCGCCCGCACGGGCTCGGGCCCGCCAGCACCGCCGACATGTCGCCGGTGCCGAAGCGGATCAGCGGATAGGCGCGGTTGAAGGTAGTGACGACCACCTCGCCGACGTCGCCCTCGGGCACCGGATCGCCGGTTCCCGGCTGCACGATCTCGACGATCACACCCTCGTCGACGGTCATGCCCTGAATGGATTCGGACTCGTAGGCGATGGTGCCGAGATCGGCCGTGCCGTAGCTCTGCAGGCAGGTCATGCCCTTGTCGATGAACATCTGACGCAGTGACGGCGGCAGCGCCTCGGCGCCGACGAAGGCATGTTTCAGCGAGGAGATGTCCTTGCCCAACTCCGCCGCCTTCTCGATCAGGATTTTCAGGAACGAGGGCGTGCCGACATAGCCAGAGGGCCGGATCGCGGCGATGGCGTCGAGCTGCAGCTCGGTGTTGCCGACGCCGCCCGGCACCACGGCGCAGCCGAGTGCCCGCAGCGCCGACTCCATCATGATGCCGGCCGGGGTCAGGTGATAGGAGAAGGTGTTGTAGACGACGTCGCCGGGCCGGAAACCGCCGGCATGCATGGCCCGCGCGCCGCGGAAATAGTCGGGCTCGTCGGTGTCGATCTCGAAGATCGGGCCGGGCGACATGAAGACGTGGCGCACCTTGCTCATCGGCACGGTGATCAGGCCACCCATCGGCGGGTTCTTCTTCTGCACCTCGCCGAGCACCGACTTGCGCAGCACCGGTAGCCTCGCGAGCGCCGCGCGCGAGGTGACCTCAGCCGGATCGACGTCTTTCAGCCACGCCGCGAAGAACGGCGCGTTGGCCTTGGCGTGGGCGATCTGCTGCGGCAGCGCCTGCATCAGCGCCTTTTCGCGCTCGGCGGGCGAACGGGTTTCCAGCGTGTCGTAGTGCTTGGACATGGCTTTCGACATGGGTTTCCTCGGTCTTTTGCCGACCGTAGAACCCCGCTCCCCGCCTTGCAACGGCAAGGCATCAGCATAATATCAGAGTACGAATATCATGGAGCCGTCATGTCTCACGTCCGCATCGCCTACGACACGTTCCAGAAGACCGCCCCCGCCGCCCAGGCCGCTTTGCTCGCGATGGGCAAGACCGCCGACGAGTCGGGCCTCGACAAGGAGATCGTCGAGCTGGTCAAGCTCCGCGTCTCGCAGATCAACAACTGCGCCTTCTGCCTGCAAATCCATCTCAACGTCTCACGCAAGCTCGGCATCGCCCAGGAGAAGCTCGACCTGGTGGCGACCTGGCCCGAGGCCGGCATCTTCTCCGAGCGCGAGTGCGCCGCGCTCGCCTGGGCCGAGGCGCTGACAAATCTGGCCGGCCGCGGCGTCTCAGACGCAACCTATGAAGCCGTCCGCAAGTACTTCAGTGAAAGCGAGCTCGTGTTCCTGAGCACCGCCATCGCCACCATCAACGCCTGGAACCGGCTGGGGGCGGCCTTCCGCTTCGCGCCGCCGATCCCGAGGAAGGCGGCGGCCAGCAAGGCAGCCTGAGAGCCCTTACCTCGCGGGTAATTGCCCGCACGCTGGCCGGCAGGGAAGCTGGCCGCATGTGGACTTCGCTCGCCTTCGCCGTCGTCGGCGCCATTCACCTGATGCCGATCGCGCCGGTGTTCGTGCCCGAGACGCTCACCCGCCTCTATGGCATCACCCCGGGCGACTCGACGCTGCTGGTGCTGTTGCGCCACCGCGCGCTCCTGCTGGCGCTGGTCGGCATCCTCTGCCTGTGGGCAAGCTGGTCGGCGCCGGTGCGTCCCGCCGCCCTGCTGGCCGCGGCGATCAACATCCTGGGCTTCCTGGGCTTTTACGCGCTCTACGGCAATCCGGCCGGCACCTTGCGCACCATTGCCATCGCCGACCTCATTGCGCTGCCGCCCCTTGCCTTTGCGGCATGGAGCACGCTCGTCCGTTCGTAGAGCGCCCCTAGAGCCAGCGCTTGCGCCGGCGGTAGTGCTTGACGTCGCGGAACGAGCGGCGGCCTTCGCCGCCGATGCCGAGGTAGAATTCCTTCACGTCCTCGTTCTCGCGCAAGGCGGTGGCATTGCCGTCGAGCACAACGCGGCCATTCTCCAGGATGTAACCGTAGTGGGCATAGCGCAGCGCCACGTTGGTGTTCTGTTCGGCCAGCAGGATGGAAACCTTTTCCCGCTCGTTGAGGTTCTTCACGATCTCGAAGATCTCCTCGACGAGCTGCGGCGCCAGCCCCATCGACGGCTCGTCGAGCAGGATGGTGGTGGGCCGGCTCATGAGCGCCCGGCCGATCGCCACCATCTGCTGCTCGCCACCCGAGGTGTAGCCCGCCTGGCTGGTCCGGCGGTCCCTGAGGCGCGGAAAGTAGTGATAGACCTTCTCCAGGTCGTCGGCGATCTGGCGGCGCTTGCTGCCGTGGATGAAGGCGCCGGTCAGCAGGTTCTCCTCGACCGTGAGATGGCCGAAGCAGTGCCTCCCCTCCATCACCTGGATGACGCCGCGCCGCACCAGGTCGTTGGGCGTGAGGCCATCGACCCGCTCGCCGCGGCAATGGACGTGGCCCTTGGTGACCTCGCCGCGCTCGGTGCGCAGCAGGTTGGAAATCGCCTTCAAGGTCGTCGACTTGCCGGCACCGTTGCCGCCGAGCAGCGCCACGATGCCGCCCTCCGGCACCGACAACGAGACGCCCTTCAGCACGAGGATGACGTGATTGTAAATCACCTCGATGTTGGCCACGTCGATGACGTTGATCGACGTGGCAGGGACGGACGCTGTTACAGGTGCCGGAGCGGGGTTCATTGACGAGGCTCAGCTCTCCTTGGAGCAGTCGCGGACGGGAAGCTTCTTCTCGTCGGCGTACTTCTTGGCCGCGGCGTCGACCATCGGCTTCAGCACCTTGTCGTCAGACTGATACCAGTCGGAGACCACGACCCACTTGGCGCCGTCCCACTGTTGGACGCGGCCGGCGCGCGTGCCTTCGTGATCCTGGCACGTCACCTTGAGCGGCTGCAGCATGCCATCGAAGCCGAGCTCCTTGAGCCGTGCGGCGCTGAGTTCGAGATTCTCGATGCCCCAGCGGACCTGTTCGCCGGTCAGCGGCTTCTTGCCGAACTTGGTCTGCGCCTTGCGGATCGACTCGACGCCCAGCATGGCGTTGACCAGGCCGCGGTTATAGAGGACCTCGCCGACCTCGTCCCACTTCGCCGAGCCCTTGCCCTTGTCGTAGAGGAACTTCTTGAGGTCGGCATGGACGCCGAACTGGCCGGCGCCGTGCTGCAGCATGGCGGAATGGTAGCCCTTGGCGCCGCCCTCGGCCGGGCGGACATCGGGCTCGGCGCCCGACCACCACACGCCGAACATCTTGTCGCGCGGGAAGCCGACCGCGGCCGCTTCCTTGATCGACGTCGAGTTCATGACGCCCCAGCCCCACAGCAGGACATAGTCCGGCCGGTTCTGGCGGATCTGCAGCCACGTCGCCTTCTGCTCGACACCGGGATGGGTGACGGGCATCGGCGTGAACGTGAACCCGTGCATCTTGGCACGCTGTTCCAGCAGCGCGATCGGCTCCTTGCCGTAGGGCGAGTCGTGATAGACCAGCACGATCTTCTTGCCCTTGAGCTTGTCGAAGCCGCCCTCCTTGAGGGCGATGTGCTGCATGATGATGTCGGCGGCCGACCAGTAGGTGCCGAGCAGCGGGAAGTTCCACTGGAACACGCTGCCGTCGCGCGATTCGGAGCGGCCATAGCCCATCGAGATCACCGGGATCTTGTCGATCGGCGCCTTTTCGGTCAGCGCGAAGGTGATGCCCGTGCTGAGCGGGTTGACGTAGGCGGCACCGGTCGGGCCCTTGTTCTTGAGGCGCTCGTAGCACTCGACGCCACGGTCGGTGGCGTAGCCGGTGTCACACTCCTCATAGAGAATCTTGACGCCGTTGATGCCGCCGTCGCGCTCGTTGACGAGCGCATAGTAGTCGGCGACGCCGTTGGCGAACGGGATGCCGTTCGGCGCGTAGGCACCGGTTCGGTAGATCAGGCCCGGAATGAACTGCTCGTTCTGGGCCTGGGCGGCCGATGCGAACGCCAATCCCGCCGCCGCGATAGACGCGCCCAGAAGCACTGCCTTGCGTAGTGTCATCGTGTTCCTCCTCAAAAAGTGGGCGGTCCTTGCCGGCCTGCCCTTGCCAGAAACCTAGTGGATCAGTGCGGGAACGGCCAGAGCCGCAACTTCTCCTTGGCGACCGCCCAGAGGCGGGCCAGACCGTGCGGCTCGACGATCAGGAAGAAGACGATCATGGCACCAAACACCATGAATTCGAGGTGGCTGAGCAGCGCCGTCGACATCCTGACGCCGAACCAGCCGGGCAGCTGGTTGAGCAGGATCGGCATCAGCACGATGAAGGCCGCCCCGAGGAAGCTGCCGATCAGCGAGCCCAGGCCGCCGATGATGACCATGAACAGGATCTGGAACGACCGGTTGATGTCGAACGCCAGCGGCTCCCAGGCGCCCAGCCGCAGGAACGCCCACATGGCGCCCGCCACGCCGATGAAGAACGAACTGACGGCAAAGGCGGTGAGCTTGGTGCGCAGCGGCCGGAAGCCGATGATTTCGGCCGCGATGTCCATGTCGCGGATCGCCATCCACGAGCGCCCGATGTGGCCGCGGACCAGGTTCTTGGCGACCAGCGTGGCCACCACCACGAGGCCCAGGATCAGCAGATAGCGGTCGGCCGGCGTGTCGACGTGCCAGCCGAAGACCTCCAGCTTGCCGACCGCGACCGAACCCGACGGCGTGTAGTTGGTCAGCCACTTCACGCGCGCAAACAGCCAGTCGAGGAAAAACTGCGAGGCGAGCGTCGCCACCGCAAGATAGAAGCCCTTGATGCGAAGCGACGGGATGCCGAACAGGATGCCGACCGCCGCCGCCATCACGCCGCCGAACAGGAATACGACGATGAGGTTGTTCAGCTCCGGCACGCGGAGCCAGAGGTTGTAGGCGGCATAGGCCCCGACTGCCATGAAGCCACCGGTGCCGAGCGACACCTGTCCGCAATAACCCACCAGGATGTTGAGACCGATGGCTGCCATCGACAGGATCAGGAACGGAATCAGGATCTCGGTGTAGATATAGGGCGAGGCGAACATCGGCACGGCGAGGAAGGCCGCCACGATCACGGCAAGCACGAAGAGGCGATCCTGCAGGATCGGGAAGATCTGCTGGTCGGCGACATAGGTCGTCTTGAACTGGCCAGCCTCGCGGTAAAGCATGCCCTACACCCGCTCGATAATGCGTTCGCCGAACAGGCCCTGTGGCCGGAACAGCAGGAAGACCAGCGCCAGCATGTAGGCGAACCAGTTCTCGATGCCGCCGCCGGCGAGATCGAACTGCTTGACCAGGATCGGCGCCAGGAACACCTCGGAAAGCTTCTCGCCGGCGCCGATGATGAGGCCGCCGACAATGGCGCCCGGCACCGAGGTGAAGCCCCCCAGGATCAGCACCGGCAGCGCTTTCAGCGCAATCAGCGAGATCGAGAACTGGACGCCGAGCTTGGCGCCCCAGATCAGCCCCGCAGCCAACGCTACCAGACCCGACACGGTCCATACGATCAGCCAGATGGTGTTGAGCGGAATGCCGACCGACTGGGCGGCGGCATGGTCATCGGCGACGGCGCGGAGCGCGCGGCCGACGCGCGTCTTCTGGAAGAAGATCGCGAGCACCACGACCAGACCAGCGGCAATGGCGGCGGCCACGAGTTCACCGGGATCGACCAGCAGACCGCCCGGAAACACACCCTCGAACAGGAACAGCGGATCCTTGGGCAGGCCGAGATTGATCTTGTAGATGTCACTGCCCCACAGCGTCTGGCCGAAGCCGTCGAGGAAATAGGCGATGCCGAGCGTCGCCATGAAGAGAATGATGCCTTCCTGGTTCACGAGATGGCGCAGCACCAAGCGTTCGATGGCATAGGCGAGCAGGCCCATGATGGCCGCCGTGGCAGCGATCGCCAGCCAGATCGGCCACGCGCCCTTGCCATAGCTGTAGGCTGCAATGCCGCCGACCAGCGCACCGGCGGCCGCCAGCATCTGCAGCTTGCGCCGCTCGCCTGGCCCGGCGCCGCGCGCGACATACTCGCGCCACGCGTACCAGCCGATGAACGCGACCGCGACACCCAGGATCGCCGCCGCCACGACGAAGTTCGCGAGATGGACTTCCTTGCCGTCGATCTCGCCGCTGAGCCGCGCGATCGTGAGCGCCGCGAACAACACCATCGCGCCCTGCGCGAAGTTGAAGACACCGGAGGCCTTGAAGATCAGCACGAAGCCCAGCGCCACCAGTGAATAGAGCACGCCGGTCAGCAGGCCGCCGATCAGGGTTTCGAGGAACGGGCCCAACATGTTCACTCCGCTCAGTGGCTGACGCCAAGATAGGCGGCGACGACCGCCTCGTTGCTCCTGACCTCGTCGGGCACGCCGTCGCCGATCTTGCGGCCGTAGTCGAGAACGACGACGCGGTCGGAAATGTCCATGACCACCCCCATGTCGTGCTCGATGAGGCAGATCGTGGTGCCGAACTCGTCGTTCACGTCGAGGATGAAGCGGCACATGTCCTGCTTCTCCTCGATGTTCATGCCGGCCATCGGCTCGTCGAGCAGCAGCAGCTCGGGCTCGGCGGCGAGCGCGCGACCGAGCTCGACGCGCTTCTGCAGGCCGTAGGGCAGTTGGCCGACCGGCGCCTTGCGAATGTGCTGGATCTCGAGGAAGTCGATGATCCGTTCGACCACCTTGCGGTTCTCGATCTCCTCGCGCTGCGCCGGCCCGATGTGAAGCGCCTGCCAGAACAGGCCGGTTTTCATGCGCAGATTGCGGCCGGTCATGATGTTGTCGAGAGTAGACATGCCCCTGAAGAGCGCGATGTTCTGGAACGTGCGCGCGATGCCCTGCTCAGCCGCCTCGTGCGGCTTCATCTGGCTGCGCCTGACACCCTTGTAGGTGATGGCGCCCTGCTGCGGATGATAGAAGCCGTTGATGCAGTTCAACATCGATGACTTGCCGGCGCCGTTGGGCCCGATGATGGCGCGGATCTCGCCCTTGGCGATATCGAAGCTGATGTCCGTCAGCGCCTTCACGCCGCCAAACGACAGGCTGATGTTCTCGACCGACAGCAGCACTTCGTTGAATGAACGCATGCGCGTAGTCATTGCGCTCAGCTCGCCTTCTTCAGGGTGGCGTGGGGGGCCACGTCGCGGACGGTCACGTCGCCCTCGATGGCGCCCTTGCGGCCGTCCTCGAAGGTGACATCGACCTTGATGTGGGCGGTCCTCGAGCCGTCGTAGAGCGCATCGACCAGCGGCTTGTAGCGCTCGCCGATGAAGCCGCGCCGCACCTTGTTGGTGCGCGTGAGTTCGCCGTCGTCGGCCTCGAGCGCTTTGTGCAGGACCAGGAAGCGGCGGATCTGGGCGCCGGCCATGCGCGGGTCGGCGGCGAGGTCATGGTTGACCTGCTCGATCTCGCCCTGGATCAGGTCGTAGACCTCCGGCCGCGACGCCAGCTCCTGATAGCTTGCGTAGGCGACATTGCGCCGCTCGGCCCAGTCGCCGACAGCGATCATGTCGATGTTGACGAACACGGCGACGTAGTCGCGGCCGTGGCCAAATGCCACGACCTCGTTGATGTGCGGAAAGAACTTCAGCTTATTCTCGATGAACTTCGGCGCGAACAGCGTGCCGTCGTTCAGTTTTCCGACGTCCTTGGCGCGGTCGATGATGCGCAGGTGCCCGCGATCGTCGAGGTAGCCGGCGTCGCCGGTGTGCACCCAGCCGTCGGCGGTCTTGGTGTCGTTGGTCGCCTCGGGGTTCTTGAAGTACTCCTTGAACACGCCTGGGCTGCGATAAAGCACCTCACCCGAGTCGGCGATCCTGAGTTCGACCTGGGAGACCGGCTTGCCGACCGTGTCGGGATAGACCTCGCCGTTGGGATGGATGGTGACGAACACCGAGGCCTCTGTCTGGCCGTAGAGCTGCTTCATGTTGACGCCAAGCGCGCGGTAGAAGTTGAAGATCTCGGGCCCGACCGCCTCGCCGGCCGTATAGGCCACGCGGACGCGGCTCATGCCGAGCGTGTTCTTGAGCGGCCCGTAGATCAGAAGATTGCCGAGCGCATAAAGCAGCCGATCCAGGGGCGACACCGGCCGGCCGTCGAGCAGCGCCGGTCCGACGCGGCGGGCCACCGTCATGAAGAACTGGAACATCCGGCGCTTGAGGAGGCCCGCGTCCTCCATGCGGATGGTGACCTGGGTGATCAGATTCTCCAGAACGCGCGGCGGTGCAAAATAATAGGTCGGGCCGATCTCGCGCAGGTCGGTCATCACCGTCGCCACCGATTCGGGGCAATTGACCACCAGGCCCACGACATAACCCTGGGCATAGGAGAAGATGTGGTCGCCGACCCAGGCCATCGGCAGGTAGGACAGAAGTTCGTCGCCTTCCTTCAGGCCGTCGAACTCGGCGCCGGCGGTGGCCGCCCACACCAGATTGTCGTAGCTCAGGATCGCGCCCTTCGGCCGGCCGGTGGTGCCAGAAGTGTAGAGCATGATGGCCTCGTCCGAGCCGCGCCCCTTGGCAACCTCGGCTGACACGGTGTCGGGCGCCGCTGCCAGCAGCTTGGCACCGCGTTCCTGCACCTCGGCATAGGACTGGAGCTGGTCGTAGTGCCGCATGCCGCGCGGGTCGTCATAGATGATCACGCCGAGCGACGGCACCTTCTTCTGGATCGCGAGCAGCTTGTCGACCTGCTCCTGGTTTTCGGCCAGCGCAAAGCGCGCCCCGCCATGTTCCACGACGTAGGCCAGTTCGTCGGCCACCGAGTCCTGATAGACCGGCACCGGCACGCCACCCAGCGACTGTGCCGCGCACATCGACCAGTAGAGACGGGGCCGGTTGTCGCCGACCACGATCAGTCGGTCGCCGCGACGAAAGCCGAGATCGGCCAGGCCGGCAGCCAGCAGACGCACCTGCGCGGCGACGTGGGACCAACTGTAGGTCTGCCAGATGCCGTATTCCTTTTCGCGATAGGCAGGTCGGTTGGCGCCGGTCCGGGCACGCTCCGCCAATAGCTTCGGAAACGTATCCCGAGCTTCGGTGCCGCTGTCGGCCATCCCCGTCGTCATCCCTGCCTCGCGTTCCCGGTGCCCGCTTTTCGTTCGTTCGCTTCTGCGGCGATTTCATCAGGCAGATAGCCATAGCCGTTTCGAACCGGTCAAGCCAGCCACCGGCCGAATGCGACGGTGTTACGCGGGCCGCAGCCGGAGGGTGAAGATGGCGCCTCCGTCGCGCCGGTTCTCGACGCTGATGCTGCCGCCGTGCGCCGCCGCAACGCGGGCCACGATCGCCAGCCCCAGGCCGCGGCTGTCGGCGCGCGCACGGTCGCGCCGCCAGAAGCGCCTGAATATCGACTGCCTGTCGGCCTCGGGCACACCGGGGCCATCGTCGAGAACGCAAACTGTGCCATCGGCCGCGACGTCGACCTCAATCGATGTGCCGCGCGGCGTGTGGCGGACGGCATTTTCGACCAGATTGCGCACCGCGCGGAACAGCGCGTCGGGATGACCATGTACCCACACCGGCCCATCGGCACCGGTGAGCGCGATCGTCTTGGACATGTCGACCGCAAGCGGGGCCATGAAGCCCACGGCATCAGAACAGACGGCATGAAGGTCGGCCTTGGCGTCGTCGCCGACAACAAAGCCTTCGAGTTCGGCAATGTCGAGGACCTGACCAACCGTCCGAGCCATGCCGACGATATCGGCGCGCAGGGCGTCCTGAACCTGTCCAGCACCCAACGAGTCGACGCGAGCGCGCATGATGGCAAGCGGCGTGCGCAGTTCATGTGCAACGTCGGCGGTAAATTCGCGTTGCGCCCGGAAACCCGACTCGAGGCGTTCAAGCGCCTGGTTGACGGCGCGGACCAGCGGCACGATCTCGGTCGGCATCGACTGCTCTGGCAGCCGGACGTCGGTGCTTGCTGGGCCGATCGCCGCGACCGTCATCGAGGCCTCGCGCACCGGTTCGAGTACCCTCCGAAAGATCAGAATACTGATCAGAAGCAGCACCAGCAGAATCGGAAAGGTGATCCAGGCGACGCGCGAAAAGAAGTCGGTGACGATGTCGTCGATGATGACATCGCGATGCGCGAGATCCTGGCCGACCTGGATCCAGTAGAGGCGCTCGCCGATCGTCCGGACCACCGTCACTCCGAACAGGTCCGATCCCGTGCTCGCCCGGCGCGCGATCCAGTCGCCCGCCGACGACCCGCCCGACGGAAACAGTGCTGCGCCATCGGCACGGGAAGAAAAGAGAGCCCGACCCGAGGCATCGAGGACCGCGTAGGCGTAGAGGCCGTGACGGCCGGCGTAGAGCGGCCGGGCATCGTCGGGGATGTCGAGAACGACGCCGCCACCAGCCTCTGGTCGCAGGAAACTGCCGACGGTGACGGCCTGGTTGCGGAGCGTCTCGCGGTGGAGGTTGTTGGCCGCCTGCTCGAGCAGCCAGTAGAGCGCCAGCGGCATCAGGACGGAGGTGACGCCGATCGCAATGACTTGCAGCGCCACGACCCTCGAGATGATCGAGCGAAAGCGTATCACCCTACCTTGTCCTCGGTCAGCAGATAGCCGACACCGCGCACCGTATGGATCTTCACCGTGGCGCCGGCATCGGCCAGCATCTTGCGCAGGCGATGGACGTAGACCTCGACCGCGTTCGACCCAACATCGCCCGACAGGCCGAACAGGTGATCCTCGAACAGTCGCTTCGGCGCCACGTTGCCGCTGCGCCTGAGGAGAATTTCCAGCACCGCGGTCTCGCGCGCCGGAAAGGCATGCGAGGCATCCGCCACGAAGACCTGCCGGCCTTCGGTGTCGAGCGCCACGTTGCCGAAGGTGAGGCGGCGGCCGAGCAGACTGCCAGGGCGGCGCAACAGCGCCTGGATGCGGGCGATCAGCTCCTCCATGGCGAACGGTTTGGCAAGGTAGTCGTCGGCGCCGGCACGCAGGCCGATTACGCGATCGCTGACGCCGTCGCGCGCCGTCAGCACGAGCACCGGCGTCGACTCGCCACGACGTCGGAGATCGCGCAACAGGGTGATGCCATCTTCATCGGGCAAGCCGAGATCGAGCACGACGACGGAGTATTGCATCGTGGCGAGCACATGACCGGCATCGCCGGCGGTCCCCACGGCATCGGCCTCGATGCCGCCCCGGGAAAGCCCTTTCTTCAGCAGCGAGACGAGTTCCGTGTTGTCCTCGACGAGAAGTACCCTCATCGGCGTTCGGCTCCCATCCATGCGCGCGACAGATGGTGTCTTCTAACATGCCGGAAGGCCCTTCGCCCCTGCCGGATTCGGCGCCTTCTCATCTCGTGGCGTCCCGGCTACATCTGGAGTGTGACGATCTCAGACAGACTGATCGACCTCGGCGATCGCCAATTGCGCGTTCGGCGGCTGGTCCCTGAGCAAGATGACGGACTCGAGCGCACGACGCTCGTCTTCCTGCATGAGGGGCTGGGCTGCGTCGAGATGTGGCGCGATTTCCCTCAGTCCCTGTGCAACGCCACGCGCTGCCAGGGCATCGTCTACGACCGCACCGGCTACGGTGGCTCGAGCCCTTGGCCGTCGGATCCGGGCGTCCGCTACATGGAGATCGAGGCCGACGAGGTATTGCCGCGTCTGATCGCGACACTGGGTGTCGAGGATTGCGTCCTGGTCGGCCACAGCGACGGCGGCACGATCGCGCTCAACTACGCGGCTTCCGACCCGGAGCCGCTGCGCGCCGTGGTGACGCTTGCCGCCCATGCCATCAACGAGCCGGTTTGTATCGACAGCATCCGTCGGGCCCGCGAGACCTTCGCCGCCGACGACCTGCGCGCACGGCTGGCCAGATATCACGGCGACAATGTCGATGCGTGCTTTCGCCTGTGGTCCGAGGCGTGGCTGTCCCCGGGCTTCGAGCCGATGGACGCCAACGGCCGGCTGCCGGGCATCGTCGTCCCGTTGCAGGCGATCCAGGGCGAGGACGACGAATACGGCAGCGAGCTGCAGCTCGGCATCATCGCCGGAAAGGTCGGCGGCTACTGCGAGACCCGCCTGGTGCCGAGCTGCGGTCACGCCCCCCATCTGCAGCAGCCGGCTTACGTCTTGTCGGAGGTTGCCCGCTTCGTGGCACCCCTGGCACTCGTAGACTAAAGCCGCTTCAATTCACTTGCTGCCGCCCAGTTGAATTCGGACACGGTCGGACAGCGCGCCTGGGCGAGTTGAAGTTGCTCGCGCGCCCGCTGCTTGTCGCCGCGGCGGATCGCGTCGATGCCCATGAAGAAGGCCGACGGGCACTTGCCGTTGGCGCGCTTGGCGGCATCGTCGGTTTCGGCCGCGACCTCCAGTTCACCGGCCGGTAGCCTGCCCAACAGGAACCTGGCGATCGGCCCGGGCCATTCGCCGAGGTCCTCCTTGCCGAGGTCCCTGGCGAGGCCCGCACGCGCATCGCGCCTGGCGCGGACCTGGGCGGCGTAGCGCCACAGCAGCGGCGACAACCGCGCCTTCGCGGTCGTGCGCCCCTCCAGGGAGGCGTCGAAATCGTCGACCGCCTCTGCATAGCGGCCGAGATCGAAATTGGCGTGGCCGCGGACGAACAGCGCCGCGCGCCGATCGGCCTCGGTCGTCGGGCCGGCGAGTGCCCCGTCGAGCAGGGCGAGGGCGCGCTGGAAATCGGCGATCTGCATGTAGACCTGCGCCTGGGCGATCGCCAGCCAGGGATCGCCCGGCTTGCGCAGCAGCGCATGGTCGAGCGTACGCAACGCTGCCGCGCGGTCGCCGCCGCCTGCCAGTTCGGGCACGGTGCTGGACAGCACCATCTGCCAGCCCTTGGGCAGGACCTTGCCCATCTCATCGATATCCTTGCGGCTGTCGGCCTCGCGGCCGAGCCGGCTCAGCTGATAGGCGCGGATGCCGAGATAGAGCGAGCGGTCGAAGGCGGAGAGCTTGGAGCTCGACAGGATCTTGTCGAGGGCATCCAGGGTGTCGTTGCGGGCATTGGAGGGAACGCCCGGGCTGCCGAACAGGCCGGAGCCGCCGCCGGCCGGCCGCTGGTCGAACTCGCGCGCCGACGGATCCCAGTCGTTGGCGTTGCGCTGCGCCACGGCCTCGGTCGAAGCCGTCACGAGGGCCGCAAAAGCCCCAATCGCCTTCCCGATTGCCCACCGCATCGGGGCAATCTGGCACAGGCACCAACCGCCCGCATCCGCCGATTGCCTGCAGAGGTCCCTGCCCCTATTTTGCCACCCGTCCGCCCAAAACCGTCTTCCAGGAGTACCCGACCATGGCCGCCGCCCATCCCAACAGCTTCAAGGCCCGCAAGACGCTGAAGGTCGGCGCCAAGACCTACACCTATTTCAGCCTCAAGGCGGTCGAGAAGGAGGTCGGCGACCTCTCGCGCCTGCCCTTCTCGCTCCGTGTCCTGCTCGAGAATCTCCTGCGCCACGAGGATGGCACCACCGTCAAGAAGGGCGACATCGCGGCCTTCTCCGACTGGCTGAAGAACGGCGGCAGGTCGGTCAAGGAGATCAACTTCCGGCCGGCCCGCGTGCTGATGCAGGACTTCACCGGCGTGCCCGCGGTGGTCGATCTCGCGGCCATGCGCGACGCCATGGGCAAGCTCGGCGGCGACGCCAAGAAGATCAACCCGCTGGTCCCGGTCGATCTCGTGATCGACCATTCGGTGATCGTCGACAATTTCGGCAACTCGAGCGCCTTCGGCGCCAACGTGAAGCTCGAGTACGAGCGCAACCTCGAGCGCTATCAGTTCCTGCGCTGGGGCGCGATGGCGTTCGACAACTTCCGAGTCGTGCCGCCGGGCACCGGCATCTGCCACCAGGTGAACCTGGAATTCCTGTCCCAGGTCGTGTGGACCAGGAAGGAAGGCAAGGAGACGATCGCCTATCCCGACACGCTGGTCGGCACCGACAGCCACACCACGATGGTGAACGGCCTCTCGGTCCTCGGCTGGGGCGTCGGCGGCATCGAGGCCGAGGCCGCCATGCTCGGCCAGGCGCAGCCGATGGTGATCCCCGACGTCGTGGGCTTCAAGCTGACCGGCAAGCTGCCGGAGGGCGCGACCGCGACCGACCTCGTGCTCACTGTCACGCAAATGCTGCGCAAGAAGGGCGTGGTCAGCAAGTTCGTGGAGTTCTACGGCGACGGCCTCGACGAGATGCCGCTCGCCAACCGTGCCACCATCGCCAACATGGCGCCGGAGTATGGCGCCACCTGCGGCTTCTTCCCGGTCGACGGCATCACGCTGGGCTACCTCAAGACGACCAACCGCGGCGCCGCCGCCAAACTCACCGAGGCCTACGCCAAGAAGCAGGGGCTGTGGCGCGGCAAGAAGTCGGTCGACCCGATCTTCACCGACACGCTCTCGCTCGATCTCAGCGAGGTCGTGCCGAGTCTGGCCGGGCCGAAGCGCCCGCAGGACCGCGTGCCGCTGGCGGAGGCGGCGCATCAGTTCGTCGCCAACATGGAGAAGGAATTCGACCGCAAGGATACCGGCAAGCGCGTCGCCTGCGAGGGTACCGACTACGACCTCGGCCACGGCGACGTGGTGATCGCGGCCATCACCTCGTGCACCAACACCTCGAACCCCTACGTCATGCTGGGGGCCGGCCTGATCGCGCGCAACGCGGTGAAGCACGGCCTCAAGGTCAAGCCATGGGTGAAGACCTCGCTGGCGCCGGGCTCGCAGGTCGTGACCGAGTATCTCGAGGCCTCCGGCCTGCAGAAGGACCTCAACAAGATCGGCTACAACCTGGTGGGTTACGGCTGCACCTCCTGCATCGGCAACTCCGGCCCGCTGCGCGATCCCGTCACCAAGGCGATCGGCGACGGCGACCTCGTGGTCTGCTCGGTGCTGTCGGGCAATCGCAATTTCGAGGGCCGCGTCAATCCGCTGACCCGCGCCAACTACCTTGCGTCGCCGATGCTGGTGGTGATCTACGCGCTGGCCGGCTCGATGAAGATCGACATCACCAAGGACCCGATCGGCATCGGCAAGGGCGGCAAGCCGGTCTACCTCAAGGACCTCTGGCCCTCGAACATGGAGGTCTCCAAGGTCGTCGACAAGTTCGTCACCACCAAGGCCTTCAAGAAGCGCTATGCCGACGTCTTCAAGGGCGATCGCTTCTGGCGCAGCATCAAGACCAAGCCCAGCCTGACCTACGCCTGGGACGACAAGTCGACCTACGTGCGCAACCCGCCGTACTTCGACGGCATGGGCAAGACGCCCGGCTCGATCACCAACATCACGGGCGCCCGTCCGCTCGGCCAGTTCGGCGATTCGATCACCACCGACCATATCTCGCCCGCCGGCTCGATCCGCAAGGACAGCCCGGCCGGCGCCTACCTGCAGGAAGAGGGCGTCGCGCCGAAGGACTTCAACCAGTACGGCACGCGTCGCGGCAATCATGAGGTCATGATGCGCGGCACCTTCGCCAACATCCGCCTCAAGAACGAGATGGTGCCGGGCATCGAGGGCGGCTTCACGCACGACTATCGTTCCGACGAGCCGGTGCCGATCTACGACGTGGCGATGCGCTACAAGAAGGAGCACACGCCGCAGATCCTGATCGCCGGCAAGGAATACGGCACTGGCAGCTCGCGCGACTGGGCGGCCAAGGGCGTCAACCTGTTGGGCGTGAAGGCCGTGGTGTGCGAGACGTTCGAGCGCATCCACCGCTCCAACCTGGTCGGCATGGGCGTGCTGCCGCTGCAGTTCAAGGACGGCATGACGCGCAAGACGCTGAACCTCACCGGCCACGAGACCTTCGACATCGATGGCATCGACGGCGGGCTCAAGGTCGGCATGGACGTGCCGCTCACCATCCACCGCCGCGACGGCACCAGCGAGAAGATCGTCCTCACCTGCCGCATCGATACCGCCGAGGAGATCGAGTACTTCAAGAACGGCGGCGTGCTGCACTACGTGTTGCGCAACCTCGCGCACGCGGCCTGAGCCAAGGCGGGATCGGGCAGTCATGGCGACGATGGGGCTTGCCGGCCACTTCGTCGCCATGGCCCGCAACAACATCTGGTCGAACCATCGCCTGCTCACGGCCTGCAAGGCGCTGACTCCGGCCGAGTTCGCCGCCCCGCGCACGAGCTTCTTCCCCTCGCTGCGCGCGACGCTTAATCACATCCTCTGGGTCGACACCTATTACATCGACGCGCTCCTGCGCGATCCGACGGTGCTCGAGCGCTACCATGACCCCGTGCCGGATTTTGCCGACGCGACCTCTCTCTATGACGCTCAAATCGCCAGTGACCGGCGGCTGCTCGGCTTCTGCGCGCGCCAGACCGAGGACTCGCTCGCCCAGGGAATCGTGCTGCCTCGACCCAACAGGACGCCGCCGTCGTCGAGCGTGGCATCGATCCTGGAGCATCTCTTCCAGCACCAGACCCATCATCGGGGGCAGGCTCATGCCATGCTGGCCGGCACGACAGTGAAGCCGCCGCAGCTCGACGAATTCTTTCTGGCAGGCGAGGAACACTTGCGGCGCGACGAGCTGCTCGCGCTGGGACTCGAACCAGGCTGATGCGTCCACGCTCTTCCTTCGCCGGTGCCGCCATAGAGGTGAGCGACCTCGCACGCTCGGTCGCGTTCCACCGGCTGTGGTTGCCGATGCTGGGCTTCCATCGCGTCTGGGCGAGCCCCGACCGCGTGATGTGGTCGCGCGGCTACGATCATTTCGTCATGCGCCAGGCCAAGGACGGCGTTTCCTACGGGCCGGGCGCACTGTGGCTCGCGGTATCGGCCGAGAGCCGCGCCCAGGTCGACCAGGTGTTCGCCGAACTGCGCGATGCGGGGGCAGAGATCATCCAGCGCCCGCAGGAGCTCGACTACCTCGCGCCGGGCTACTACTCGGTCGGCTTCCGCGATCCCGACGGCGTGCCCATCGAGGTCATGCACCGCTGGGACGACCTGCCCGACATCGCCGACGCCGAGCAGGTCCGCGTGCCGGGTCACGGCGTCAGCCTGGGCGGCTACTTCTTCAAGCCGCAGGCCGGCCAGCCGCCCTATCCGGCGCTGATCCTGCTGCACGGATTTGCCGGCCACGCCCACAACATGGTCGGGCTGGCACGTGCCGCCTCGGCCAACGGCTATGCCGCCCTGGCGCTGTCGCTGCGCGGCTGGCTGGGCTCGGAAGGCGAGAATGACCAGGGGTTGCGCCAGCCGCTCGACGTGCTGGCCGCGATCGACTGGCTCGCCAAGCGGCCGCTGGTCGATCGCGATCGCATCGGCCTGGTCGGCGCTTCGATGGGCGGCCAGGTGGCGCTGCTCGCCGCCGCCCACAAGCCACCGATCAAGGCCGTCGCCTCGTTCTTCGCGCCGACTGACCTCGCGCGCTGGCGCGAGGCCAATCCCTTCATGCGCGACTATCTCGACGATCTGTGCGGGCCCGAGGGCCTGCCGGTGCGCTCGCCGATCCTGCGCGTGGCCCAGATCGACGCACCCGTGCTGCTGATCCATGGCGATCGCGACGAGAACGTGCCGGTAGCGCAGAGCCTTGCCATGGCCGAGGCGATGCGCGGCCACGGCAAGGACGCCGAGGCCTTCGTGATTGCCGGCGCCACGCACTATTTTACCGAGCAGCAAAATGCCATTGCCCGGCGTAAGCTGTTCGACTTCCTGCGTCGTCATCTCATCCGGAGTTAGCCGTTCATGCGTGTGTCCGAAGCCATCAATTCACGCCGCTCCATGCGCGTCTTCACACCGGAACCGGTGTCGAAGGCCGATGTCGAATGGATCGTGACCAATGCCAACCGCGCGGCGTCCAATGGCAACCTGCAGCCGTGGAAACTCCACATCACGATGGGCAAGGCGCGGCAGCGCCTGTCGGCGGCAATCCTGAAGGCGATGGATGATGGAGATTCAGGGCCAGGCGCCGAATACGACGTCTACCCGAAGGAATTTACGCCGGTCTACGACGCCCGCCGCAAGCTGGTCGGCAAGCAGCTCTACACCCTGCTCAACGTGCCGCGCGGCGACGCCGCCGGCATGCTGAAGCAGTTCCGCAAGAACTACGACTTCTTCGACGCGCCGGTCGGCATGATCCTGTGTGTCGAGCGACGCATGGGCAATGGCCAGTGGATCGACTGCGGCATCTTCCTCGACCAGCTGATGCTGCTCGCCCGCGAGAAGGGCCTGCATACCTGCCCACAGGCGGCCTTCAGCCGCTACCAGCATGTCGTGCGCCGCGAACTCAAGATCCCCGACGACCAGGTCGTGATCTGCGGCCTGGCGCTGGGCCACGCCGATCCCGATGCGGTGCCCAACTGCCTGATCACCGAACGGGCGCCGATCCAGGACTTCACGACCTGGCACAGCGAATGACCCTCCTGCCATGACACTGACGTCGCGGATCGATCTTCGGGTTGCCGCGGCCTTCTGTGCTGCCGTCGGCCTGTACGACGTGCTTTTTGTCGTCTTCACGATCTCCGGGGGCCCCGAGATCTGGCCGCCCGTGAAGGTTCTCTTCCCCGACTTCCTGGTGTTCCACGCCGCAGCGCGCGCCTTCTTCGAGGGCAAGCTGGCGCTGGTCTACGACATCGACGCCTTCACACTGTTCCAGATCGAGACCTATCCCGATCGTCTCTCGCCAAAGGTCGTGTTCCGGCCATTCATCTATCCGCCGACCTGGCTCCTGATGCTGTTGCCGCTCGGCCTGCTGGGCGTCGCAAAGGCCTACGCGGTCTTCATGGCGACGACGGCCGCGGCGGCGACGCTGCTGGAGGGGCGCCGCGACTGGTGGGGCTGGCTCGCCGTCGCCACTTCGCCCGCCACCGTCTGGGTGCTGATGGCCGGCCAGAATACCTTCTTCAGCCTGGCGCTGTTCTACGGCGGCCTGCGCCTGCTCGACCGCTCACCGGCCGCCGCCGGCATTCTCCTCGGGCTGCTGAGCTACAAGCCGCAGATCTGGGTGCTGGTGCCGCTGGCCCTGCTGGCCGCGCAGCAATGGCGCGCGCTCGCCTGGACGGCCGCCACGGTGGCCGTGCTGTCTCTCGCAAGCCTCGGCATCTTCGGCCTCGATTTCTGGATCGGCTTCCTCGAGGCAGCCCGCGAGGCAGGCTCGGCCCGCATCGCGAATATCATGTTCGAGCGCATCTTCATGCACATGACGACGCTCGTGGCAGCCGCCCGCATCGTCGGCCTGCCGCCCGGCGTTGCCGGGGCGATCCAGCTTGCCGGTGCCGCCCTCGCCGTGGCGGCCGTATGGTTCGCCTTCCGCCGCCATTCGTCGAGCGATGCCCGCACCGCTGTGCTGGTCACCGCCACCTTCCTGGTATCGCCCTACACGCTGAACTACGACCTGCTGCTGCTGATGCCCGCCGCCGTGGCACTGTTCCGGCGCGGCGTCGCCCTCGGCTTCTATCCGCTGGAGAGATCGGTCTATCTCATGCTCTGGCTGATGCCGACCTTCGGCATGCTGCTGAACCGGCTCGACCTGCCGGTGATGCCGCTGGTCATCCTGTCGTTCGGCGCCATTGCCTGGGCACGGCTGCAGGCCGAGTCCAAAGTCGAATTGCCGAGCGCCGCAGCGGCGCGCTAAAACCGCAACAATTCAAGGCACTAAGCCAAGCGGGAGGAAACCATGGCCGATGAGGTGATCGCCGTCAGCGCCGACTGGGCCAAGAAGGCCTATGTCGACGGCGCCAAGTACAAGGCGATGTACGAGGCCTCGACCCGGGACCCGGTCACCTTCTGGGGCGAGCACGGCAAGCGCATCGACTGGATCAAGCCTTTCAGCCCCGGTGCCGTGCGCGACGTCGACTACACCGGCCAGGTCCGCATCCGCTGGTTTCACGATGGCGTGCTGAACGTCTCGGCCAACTGCATCGATCGTCACCTCGCCAAGCGCGCCGACCAGACGGCCATCATCTGGGAAGGCGACGACCCGGCGAAATCCAAGAAGATCACCTACCGCGAGCTGCACGCCGAAGTCTGCCGCATGGCGAACGCGCTCAGGGAGCTCGGCGCCAAGAAGGGCGACCGCATCACGATCTACCTGCCGATGATTCCCGAGGCGGCCTACGCCATGCTCGCCTGCACGCGCATCGGCGCCATCCATTCGGTGGTGTTCGGCGGCTTCTCGCCCGACAGCCTGGCCAACCGCATCCAGGATTGCGAGAGCAACATCGTCATCACCGCCGACGAAGGCCTGCGCGCCGGCAAGCACGTGCCGCTGAAAGCCAATTGCGATGAGGCCGTGAAGAAGAGCCCCGGCGTCAAGAAGGTGCTGGTGGTCAAGCACACCGGCGGCAAGGTCGCGTGGGACGCCGGCCGCGACGTGTGGTGGCACGAGATCGCGGCCAAGGTGCCGGCCGAGTGCAAGCCCGAGCCGATGGGCGCCGAGGATCCGCTGTTCATCCTCTACACGTCGGGCTCGACCGGAAAGCCCAAGGGTGTGCTGCACACCACCGGCGGCTACATCGTGTTCGCCTCGATGACCCACCAGTACGTGTTCGACTACCACGACGGCGACGTCTACTGGTGCACCGCCGACGTGGGCTGGGTGACCGGCCACAGCTACATCGTCTACGGACCGCTCGCCAACGGCGCCACCACGCTGATGTTCGAGGGCGTGCCCAACTATCCCGACTCCAGCCGCTTCTGGCAGGTGATCGACAAGCACCAGGTCAACATCTTCTACACCGCCCCCACCGCCATCCGCGCCCTGATGCGCGAAGGCGAGGCGCCGGTGAAGAAGGCCAGCCGCAAGAGCCTGCGCCTGCTGGGCTCGGTCGGCGAGCCGATCAACCCGGAGGCCTGGCTCTGGTACTACCGCGTGGTCGGCGACAGCCGCTGCCCGATCGTCGACACCTGGTGGCAGACCGAAACCGGCGGCATCCTGATCACGCCGCTGCCAGGTGCCACGCCGCTGAAGCCGGGCTCGGCGACCCAGCCGTTCTTCGGCGTGCAGCCGGTCATGGTCGATGCCGAGGGCAAGAAGCTCGAGGGCGCCTGTTCGGGCAATCTCTGCCTTGTGGGCTCCTGGCCCGGCCAGATGCGCACGGTCTACGGCGACCACCAGCGCTTCATCGACACCTACTTCAAGACCTATCCCGGCATGTACTTCACCGGCGACGGCGCGCGCCGCGACGCCGATGGCTACTACTGGATCACCGGCCGGGTCGACGACGTGATCAACGTCTCCGGCCACCGCATCGGCACCGCCGAGGTCGAGAGCGCGCTGGTCGGCAACACAAAGGTGGCGGAAGCAGCCGTCGTTGGCTTCCCGCACGACATCAAGGGCCAGGGCATCTACGCCTACGTGACGCTCAAGGCCGGCCAGCATTCCTCCGACGAGCTGCGCAAGGAACTGGTCGCCTGGGTGCGCAAGGAGATCGGCCCGATCGCCACGCCCGATGTCATCCAGTGGGCGCCCGGCCTGCCCAAGACGCGTTCGGGCAAGATCATGCGCCGCATCCTGCGCAAGATCGCCGAGAACGACGTCGGCAATCTCGGCGACACGTCTACGCTCGCCGATCCGATGGTGGTCGACGACCTGGTGAAGAACCGCACGAAATGAATCCGACCATCCAGCAGCTCGGCGCCGACCTCGCGGCCGGCCGCACCACCTCGCGCAAGCTCACCGAAGAAGCCCTCGCCCGCATCGAGGATCCCAAGGGCGAGGGCAAGCGCGCCTTCATAAAGGTCTGGCGCCGGCAGGCCCTGGCGGCAGCCGACGCCAGCGACCTGCAGCGCCAGGCCGGGCTCGTCGCCTCGCCCCTCGCGGGCCTGCCGGTCTCGATCAAGAACCTCTGCGACGTGGCCGGCGAGACCACGCTCGCGGGCTCCAAGGCGCTCGACGACGCACCGCCGGCCAAGGCCGACGCGCCCGTGGTGGCGCGGCTCCGCGCCGCCGGCGCGGTGATCGTCGGCAGCACCAACATGAGCGAGTTCGCCTTCACCGGTGTCGGCGCCAACCCGCACTACGGCACGCCGGGCAACCCCGCCGACCGCACGCGCGTACCGGGCGGCTCGTCGTCCGGCGCCGCGGTCTCGGTCGGCGACCGCATGGCCGTCGCCGCACTGGGCACGGACACCGGGGGCTCGGTACGTATTCCGGCGGCGCTCTGCGGCATCACGGGCTTCAAGCCCACGGCGCGGCGCGTGCCGATCGACAACGTCGTCCCGCTCTCGACCTCGCTCGATTCGATCGGCCCGCTCGCCAACTCGGTCGAATGCTGCGCCATCGTCGACGCGGTTCTTGCGGGCGAGCCCATCGCGATCCCCGACGCCGCGCCTCTCGCCGGCCTGCGCTTCGGCATCCCGAAGCACTATGTGTTCGACGACGTCGACGCCACGGTCGGCAAAGCCTTCGAGCGCGCCTGCAGGGCGCTCGCCGCCAAGGGCGTCAAGATCGAGCATATCGACCTGCCGCAGCTCATCGAACTGCCGGCGATCAACGCCCGCGGTACCTTCGCCGCGGCCGAAGCCTATGCCTGGCACAAGGATCTGATTGCCCGCCGCGGCAACGAATACGACCCGTTCGTGGCGCCGCGCATCCTGGCCGCCGCCAAGATGACGGCCTACGACTACATCGCGCTGCAGGCCAACCGTGCCAGCCTGCAGAAGCGCGTATCGGCAGTGACGCAGAACTACGACGCCGTGATCATGCCGACCTGCGCGATCGTCGCGCCGACCATCGCCGAGGTCGAGGCGACAGACGTCTTCATCAAGAAGAACCTGCTGCTCTTGCGCAACACCGCGGTCGGCAACTTCCTCGACCGCTGCGGCATCAGCCTGCCCTGCCACGCCGCCGGCGAACTGCCGGTCGGCTTCATGCTGATGGGCGAGACGATGGCCGACAAGCGCGTGCTGGCGATGGCGCGGTCGGTGGCGCCGGTCGTCAACCCCCGCTGAAGTCACCCCAGCGAATATCGGCTCTCCGCACGCCGGAAAGCCAACAACGGCGGGCTTTTCGCCCGTTATTTGTGGACACCTGAACGTAACGTTTCGTGTCCAGAAAGCTGTCCACTACTCCAAGATAAGCCTAATTTTGTTGGCTACTGCGCATCCCTCTTCTTCTTGTTTGCATAGGCCCCATCGCGCTCTGTTTCCCAGGCGTCGCTAAGTGTCTGGCGTCACGTCGTTTTTTAGCGTGGCGTTGAGACGAGGTCGTTCTTGGGACTGTCCACGACTGAGGAGTCGTGGCGGCTGCACCAGCGCTTTTGCGCAACCCGGGGCGTGCCGCGGGCGGTCGTGCCGGAATGAAAAGGCCGGCGCAGTCCAAGCGCCAACTTATCTGAAAAACTAGCAGAAACCTGCTGAACTTGCAACTTTGTCTTTGGCTAAGCCGGATCGTCCGGACGGCGCATCTTCCAGACATTCTCGGTCGTCGTGTATTCGCTATAACCGAGCCGCGCGACCGGCTTGAAGGCCAGCGTGTCGATCCGGCCGTCCTTGACGATGCCGTCGGCTATATGGATGCCGACCACCCGGCCGAACACCACGGTCGCCTGGTGCGCCTCGCGGCCCTCCTCGACCGGCATCTCGACCGTCTTCCAGTATTTGCACTCGAGCGCGATCGGCGAGCGGGCGACGCGCGGAGGCTTGACGAAGCGCGACGGCGCGGGGGCGAGGCCCGCCAGCTTCATCTCGTCGACGCCATAGTCGACCATCGTCGTCGTCACGTTCATCTGCTCGGCGAGCTCGGCGCTCACCATGTTGACCACGAACTCGCCCGTCTCCTCGGCATTGCGCCGGGAGTGCTTGGTCGGGTTGTCACCATAGGTGCCGGTGGTCGAGAAATAGACCATGGGCGGGGAGCCGCTGACGGCGTTGTAGAAACTGTAGGGCGCGAGATTGACGCGGCCCTGCCCGTCGACCGTCGAGATCCAGCCGATGGGACGCGGCACGACCAGCGCCGTGAAGGGAATCTGCATCCCGCCCTGGTCGCGGCCGGTCATGTCGTAGAACATCATTGATACCTCGGCCTACTGATAGCGGGGGTCATCCGGCCGGCGCATCCGCCAGACGTTGTCGGTGGTGGTGTATTCGCTATAACCTAACCGGGCAACCGGTTTGAATGCCAGCGTGTCGATGCGGCCGTCCTTGATGATGCTGTCGTCGATATGGATGCCGACCACCTGGCCAAACACGACGGAGCCGCGCTTGGCCTCGTGACCCTTCTCGGTCGGCATCTCGATGGTGCGCCAGTACTTGCACTCCAGCGCCACAGGCGATTCCTTGACCCGCGGCGGCTTCACGAATTGGCAAGGCACGGGCGTGAGGCCGGCCAGTTTCAGCTCGTCGACGCCGAACGCCACCATCGCCGTGGTCACGTTCATCTGCTCGGCGAGGGCAGCACTCACCATGTTGACCACGAACTCGCCGGTCTGCTCGGCATTCATGCGGCTGTGCTTGGTCGGCGTGTCGCCGTAGGTGCCGGTGGTCGAGAAATAGACCATCGGCGGGAATTCTCCGACGCCGTTGTAGAAGCTGTAGGGCGCGAGATTGACCCGGCCCTGGGCGTCCATCGTCGATATCCAGCCGATCGGCCGCGGCACGATCAGCGCCTTCAGCGGATCCTGCGGCAGCCCATGGTCGCGCTTGGCGGCGTCATAAAACATCGCGTCCTCCCTCAGGCGAGCTTAGCCAAATCGTACGGGCGGCGCCTGCACCGTGGGCGCCGCGGCCTCGAGGATCGCCCGGCGATCGCCCGAGCGCGGCGGATAGATGCGCTCGCGGTTGATCAGCTCCTTGGTGCGCTTGGCCGCCGCCCCGCGCGACACGAGCTTGCGATCCCAGCCCTCCGTATAGACGGCGCCCCATGGCCCGAGGTCGAGGATGGTCGTGTACCAGTCGATCCTGAGCGGCAGCATCGGCCGGCCGAGCAGGTCGCAGACGACGTTGTGGCCGGCAAAGCGGCCCATCGGCCGGCCGTGCTGGCACGACATCACCGAGCAATGGACATCGTCGACCAGCAGCCAGGCCGCGTCACCGGCGGCAAACTCGGCCGCCAGGCCCTTGATCTTGAGCGACGGTTCGACCGGAAGCCGGCCCAGCCGGTCGCGCTCGACGGGGAATTGCGCCGCGAGCGGATGGGCCTGCATGCCGGCGCACCAGACCACCGTCGCGGCGGCGATCCGCTCGCCCGTCGCCAGCGTCGCGCCTTCGGGGTCGACGGCGGCAACCGACACGCCGCCGCGCGTCTCGATACCCAGGGCGCGCAATGCTTCGTCGATGACGGGCAGTGCGCCCTCGCCCATGTCGGAGCCGATGCGGGGCGCATGATCGGCCAGGATGACATGAGGCGCCGCGACGCCGGCAGCGCGAAGCTTGCCGGGCATTTCCGCGGCGGCCTCGATGCCGGTCAACCCGCCGCCGACCACGAGCACGGTGTACTGGCCAGATGATGAAGACTCGCGACGGGCCAGACCAGCGATGTGGGCGTTGAGCCGTTCCGCCGCGGCATGGGTGTCGACATCGAAGGCGTGCGTGCCCAGGCCCGGGATCGGCGGGTGGGCAAGGCGGCTGCCGAGTGCGAAAACCAGGCGGTCGTAGGTGACGGACCGGAAACTGCCGCCCGTCGTATAGGCGACGGTTCTCTGGGCGATGTCGATACCGGTGACCTCACCCTCCAGGCGATGGACGCCGATGGGGCCGAGCACGCTGTCGAGGGCGACACGCGTACCCTCGAGGTCGGCTTCGTAGTTGCGCACACGAATCGAATGCCAGGCGGTCTTGTCGATCAACACGATCTCGACGCGATCGGCACCGACGCCCAGTTCGTCGAGCGCGCGGGCGGCGCCGACCGCACTCCACAGGCCGGCAAAGCCACCGCCAAGAACAACGATGCGCTGCACCACCGGCGTCTCCCGTCAGCCGAGATGGCGCTTGGTGTCGGCGTGAGCCACATCGAACGCCGCGTCGAGCGCGGCGTTGAGGCCGCGGCACGAGCGCACCACCTGCTCGGCCCATGAAACGTAGTCGCGCAGCCGCGCCGGCGTCCATCCCGCCGGTGGGCTGGTCACCATGCTGCGCAGATTGGACGTCTTGTCGGCGATCTTCAGCAGTTTCGCCCGCCGCGACTTGGCCGGCGTCTTGTCGATCTGCAGGCGCTTGCGTTCCTCCTTGGGCAGCGACTTGTCGTCGGTCACTTCGGCCACCAGCGCCGCGACCTCCGGGCCGAACCGCTGTTCCAGATCCTCGTAGGTGGCATCGGTGTCTTCGAGCGTGTCGTGCAACAGGCCGCCGGCCAGCAGCGTGACGTCGGAGCCGCCGGTTGCCTCGGCGAGCAACGCCGCCACCTCGGTCAGGTGGTTGATGTAGGGCTCGGCGCGCTCGCCCTTGCGCCGCTGCGCGATGTGCTGGCGGGCGGCGTAATCGGCGGCGCGCGCCAGGAGGACGATATCCGCGCTCATCAACTCCTCTTGTGCGACCAGTGGTCCGGCTTGTCGAGCCGGGCCGCCCGGCCCATGTTCCCGCCCATGTCGCGTACCATGAAAGCCCTGCTCGGCGTCTGGATTGCAACCCTTGCCCTCGCCGCCGGCTGGATCGGCTGGGATGCCCTCCAGGGCGGCCGCCCCAGCATCGGCGGGCCGTTCACGCTGGTCGACCAGGACGGTCGTACCGTCACCAGCGACAGCCTCAAGGGCAAGCCGACGCTGATCTACTTCGGCTTTACTTACTGCCCCGACGTTTGCCCGACCTCACTGCTGCTGATGGAGACGGCGATCGAGAAGCTGGGACCGGACGCGGCCAAGAAGGTGAATCTCGTCTTCATTACCGTCGATCCCGAGCGCGACACGCCGGCGCTGCTCAAGGGCTACGTGCCCAACTTCGGGCCGACCTTCATCGGCCTGACCGGCACGCCGCAACAGGTGGCCGACGTCGCCCGCGCCTTCCGCGTCTACTACCAGAAGGTCCCGGGAAAGGACGGCGGGCCCTATCTCATGGACCACTCCTCGATCGTCTACCTGCTCGACCGCAACGGCCGCTTCGTTACCCACTTCACCCACGAGGCCAAGGCCGACGCGATCTCGGCGGCCGTGGGACGGTTGCTCTAAGTCATTGAATTCGCACGAATTGTGCGCTGCAATATTGAAGTGACAAGCAGTCGCGGCAGCGTACAATCCGCGCCCACATGCTTTATCACGCCTACGAATTCCAGCGTCAGCTCGCCAATCCCGTTCGCCTCTGGGCCAACGCCCTCGAGCAGGCCTATTCCAGCCCCTACAACCCGCTCTCCGACACGTGGCTTGGCAAGTCGGTGGCGGCGGGTGCCGAGATCGTGGCGCGGCTGACCCAGAACTACGGCAAGCCCCACTTCGGCCTCGCGACCACTGAGATCGGCAACCAGACCGTCGAGGTCAACGAAGAGATCCTGGTGCGCAAGCCGTTCTGCGATCTCGTGCGTTTCCGTCGCGACACCATCCGGCGCGATCCCAAGGTGCTGGTGGTGGCGCCGATGAGCGGCCACTTCGCCACCCTGCTGCGCGGCACCGTCGAGGCGCTGCTGCCCGATCACGACGTCCACATCACCGACTGGAAGGACGCCCGCGAGGTGCCGATTACCTCCGGCGACTTCTCGCTCGACGACTACATCGACTACGTCATCGCCTTCAGCCGCTACCTCGGCCCCGACGTGCACGTGATCGCGGTCTGCCAGCCGTCGGTGCCGGTGCTGGCGGCGGCCGCGCTGATGGCCGAGGCCAAGGATCCGCGCCAACCCAAATCGCTCACCCTGATGGGCGGCCCGATCGACACGCGGCAGAGCCCGACCGTTCCCAACGACCTGGCGATGCGCAACTCGATGATGTGGTTCCGCCAGAACGTGATCTCGACGGTCCCGTTCGGCTATCCCGGGGCGATGCGCCGCGTCTATCCCGGCTTCCTGCAGCTCACGAGTTTCATCTCCATGAACCTCGACCGGCATGTGAACGCCCACATGCGGCAGTTCGAGCACCTGGTGAAGGGCGACGACGATTCGGCCGACGGCCACCGCACCTTCTATGACGAATATCTCGCGGTCATGGACCTCAATGCCGAATTCTACCTCCAGACCATTGAGGTGGTGTTCAAGGAGCACCTGCTGCCGCGCGGCGAATGGGTGAGCCGCGGCCGCAAGATCGATCCTTCCTTCATCGAGACCGCCCTGATGACGGTCGAGGGTGAGCTCGACGATATTTCCGGCATCGGCCAGACCAAGGCAGCCCACGCACTGACGCCCAACATTCCCGGCGCCCGCCATGTCCACTGGGAGCAGCCCAGGGTCGGCCACTACGGCATCTTCAACGGCCGCAAGTGGCGCGAGCAGATCATGCCGCGCGTCCGCACTTTCATCCGCGAGAACGACGCGGCCTAAGACTCCCTCCGGCGCGGCGCCTTCACAGGCGCCTGAGGCCACCTGGTCGCTATGGCCGCTGGCGGCCATAGCGACGACCCGATGACGGGGGAGGAGTCTGACTTTCTTCTCCTCCCTCGCGTAGCGGGGGAGGTGCTCCGTCTTACGGGGCGGAGGGGGTCAGGATTTGGCGAGGCCCGCCTTGACCAACGTGGGCTTCACGTCGACGTAGTATTTCTCGGCGAAGGCGCGAAACTGGGCCGGGTCGCGATACCACGGCTCCTGGATGAACCTGTCGAGCAGCGGCTGGTGGCCGGGGTCGGCCATCGCCTCCTTGAAGGCGTCGTGCAGCGCCTGGACGACTTGAGGCGGCAGGTCTTTCGGCCCGACCAGCCCATAGGGGCTGACCGCCACGGCATTGATGCCGCTTTCGATCAGCGTCGGCTTGTCAGGATACTTGCCGAAGCGCTTTTCCGTCGCCATCGCCAGTACGCGAACCTGGCCGTTCTCGACGAACGGTGCCCAGGCCGCGCCGTCGGGCACGAACTGGATGTGGCCGCCCAGCAGCGCCGGCATCCATTCGGCCCCGCCCTTGTAGGGAATGTGGGTGAAGCGCGCGCCCGTCGCCTGCTCGGTCTCGATCATCAGCAGATGGCCGGTGCCGCCGACGCCACTGGTGCCATAGTTCAGTTTCTCGGGCTCGCGCTTTCCGGCCGCGATCAGATCCTGGATGGTCTGGTAGGGCGAGTCGGCGCGCACGACGACGCCGAAGGTGAATTCGGACAGGCCGATGATGTAGGAAAAGTCGCGCAGCGGATGCCAGGCGGCCTGCTGGTAGTGCGGATAGCGCAGGCTGTTGATGGTCATGCAGGCGATCGTGTAGCCGTCGGGCTTGACGTTCGGCATCTGCGCCGCCGCCAGCGTGGCGCCGGCGCCGGCCTTGATGTCGACGATCACCTGAGTGCCCCATTTGCGGCCGACACGCTCGCCCAGGAAGCGCAGATGCACGTCGCAGACGCCACCCGCCGCCAGCGGATTGTAGACCGTGATCGGCTTGTCGGGTTTCCATGCGGCCTGGGCTTGGGTCTGGGCGCGAGCTTCGCCCAGCCGCGCGAGCGCGGGGGCGGCGAGCGCGGCGGCGAGCACGCCGCGACGTTTGATACCGGTCATTGTCGTTCCTTCCATGGCTACCGTTCTGTGACGGTTGGCGCCAGCATACCCAGCCGCACCGGAGAGGGCTATCATTGCGGCCATGACCGTTCCCCTTGAAGTCTCTGCCTGGAAACCCGCGCCTTTTGCACTGGGTGGCGAGACGGTGTTTGCCGTGGGTGACGTCCACGGCTGCGCGGTGGAGCTGAAAGCCCTGCTCGACGGCATCGCCGGACTGGCAAAGGAACAAGGTGGCAAGCGCCGCCTGATCTATCTCGGCGACATGATCAACCGCGGGCCGGACAGCATCGGCGTGCTCGAGCTGTGGGCCGAGGGCGAGGAAGCGCGTGGCGTCGATCACATCGACCGGGTGATGGGCAACCACGAGATCATGATGATGCTGACGGTGGTCGGCGGGCCGCATGCCCACAAGGCCGAAACCATGTGGCTCAGCAAGCGCATGGGCGGCCAGAAGCTGCTCGACCAGATGGCGGCGCGGACGGGTCACGCGGCGGTGCGCGCCGACCAGGGCCTGCTCAAGGCGGCACTGGGCGAGAATGTCGTGCATCGCCTGCAGGCCATGCGCTCGCATATACGGCTCGGCAACGCGTTGTTCGTCCATGGCGGCCTCGATCCGCATGCCGATCCCGACGAATTCCTGGCACGACCCTGGCTGACCTTCACCGAGGCCCGCTGGGCCTGGATCAACCACGGCTTCCTCGACTGGAAGCAGGGTTTCGGCGGCACGCTGGTGGTGCACGGTCACACGCCGCCCGACATGCACAAGGCGATCAGCGGCATGGACGACCCGCACCTGTTCGAGGGCGACCGACTCGGCCTCGACGGCGGCAGCGCCCGGACCGGCATCGTCACGGCCGCGGAAATCCAGGACGGCCGCTACCGAATCCTGAAGGCCGGCACGCCGTTCGAGAATCCCGAACCGTCGGGCGCGTGACTGGAGTTCTCCTCCCCCGTCCCGGGGGAGGTGCCCCGCAGGGGCGGAGGGGGTCATGAACCCCATCGCCCTCGTAAGACGAGGGCACTTCAGGTGCTAGGTCGCTACGCGCCCTAGCACCGACTTTGCGGACTCCGCAAAGGGGAAGAGAGGCGACCTTTAGGCGTTCGCCCGGATGACTTCGAGGAACGCCGCCCCATAACGTTCGAGCTTGGCATCGCCGATGCCGTGGATCTCGCGCATGGCGCCGGGGTTGGCCGGACGGTGCGAGGCGAGTTCGGCGAGCGTCCGGTCGGAGAAGACGACATAGGCGGGCACGTTCTGGGTCCGCGCCAGTTTTGTGCGCAGCGCCTTCAAGGCATCGAGCAGGGCCGTGTCGCCATCGCCCACGATCGCGGCGGTGGCGGCGCGGCGGTCGCGGCGCCCGCCCGCCTTGCCCTTGGCCGCGCCCGACGACAGGTCCTTGCGCAACTCGATGCGAGTCTCGCCCTTCAGCACCCGCCAGCCTTCCTCCGTCACCGACCAGCGGCCGTGCTCCATCAGGTCCTGAGCGATCAGGCCGACGGCCGAGAGCTGGCGGAAGATCGAGCGCCACTCGCCAGCCTTGCGGCCCGAACCGACGCCGAAGGTCGGCAACCGGTCGTGGTTGAACTTGGCCACGTTCTCGGTGCGCTCGCCGGTCAGGATGGCGACCAGATGTTCGACGCCGAAGCGTTCGCCGGTGCGCAGGATGGCCGACATCGCCTTCTGGGCATCGATGGTGCCGTCGAAGCGCTCGACACCCTCGACGCAGAGGTCGCAGTTGCCGCAGGGCTCCGACGGTTCGCCGAAGTAGGCGAGCAGCGTCTGCCGGCGGCAGCGCGGCGCCTCGGCCAGCGCCAGCAGCGCACCCAGGCGCTGGCGTTCGATGCGCTTGCGCTCGTCGGAGGAATCACTCTGCTCGATCTGCAGGCGGCGGAGCTGCATGTCGCCCAGGCCGTAGAGCGTCAGCGTGTCGGCCGGCAGCCCGTCGCGGCCGGCGCGGCCGATCTCCTGGTAGTAGGCTTCGACGTTGGACGGCAGGTCGGCATGGCAGACGAAGCGCACGTCGGGCTTGTCGATCCCCATGCCGAAGGCAACGGTGGCGGTCATCACGACGCCATCGTCCTGCTGGAAGGAATCCTGGTTGGCGTCGCGCACGCGCTTGTCGAGGCCTGCGTGATAGGGCAGCGCGCGCACGCCGGACTCAGCCAGCGTCGCCGCCAGTTCCTCGACCTTGCGGCGCGAGGCGCAATAGACGATGCCGCTCTCGCCCTCGTGGGCGCGCACGAAGGCCAGCACCTGGCGCGAGGAGCGTTCCTTGGTCTGGAAGGCGAGCCGGAGGTTCGGCCGGTCGAAGCTGCGGACGAAGACGCGCGGCGGACTTGCGGGAAACAGCTTCTCGACGATGTCGCCGCGGGTCGGCGCATCGGCGGTCGCGGTCAATGCCAGCGTCTGCAGCCGCCCGCCGATCTGGCGCGCGACATTGCCCAGGGTGAGGTACTCGGGCCGGAAATCGTGGCCCCACTGCGAGACGCAGTGCGCCTCGTCGATCGCCATCAGGGTGACGTTGGCCTCGGCCAGCATCTCGACCGTGTCGGGCCGCGCCAGCCGTTCGGGCGCGACATAGAGCAGGCGGAGCTCGCGCTTGCGCAGCAGGTCCATGACCCGGGCTGTCTCGGATGGCTCGTTGCTGGAATTGAGGCTGCCGGCCGCGACCCCGGCCGCTGCCAGGGCGCGCACCTGGTCGCGCATCAGGGCGATCAGCGGCGACACCACCAGCGTGAGACCGGGCCGCACCAGGGCGGGGAGCTGGTAGCACAGCGACTTGCCGCTGCCGGTCGGCATGACGGTGAGCACGTTTTCGCCCGCCAGCACGGCACGGACGATCTCCTCCTGGCCGGGCCGGAATTCGTTGAAGCCGAAGACGGAATGCAGCAGCGCGTGGGCGCTCAGGAGGGCAGTCGAGAGGGCGTCGGTCATTGTTTTGCCGACACTATCGCCGCGCCGGCCGGCGGCGTCATGCGCTGCATTGTGGATGAACCGGACGCATCCTTGCCGCGTAGACACCTCAAGGCGGAATCAAGGCGGAACCCGCGCTCGCCGCCGCCGTTGCCTCGTTGGACGGCACAGCCGGAGGCCGGGATGCTGATTCTGGGATTTACGCTCCTGCTGGCGGCGATCGGCGCCGCGGTCATGCCCTGCTGGCGCCACAGCGCCGCCTGGGGCTATGGGCCCGGCGCCTGCGTCGGCATTCTTCTGGTGTGCGTCGGGATCTTCGCGGCCAGCAGCCGCAGCGGCCCGTCCGAAGCGCTCGGCGAGCGCCTGGCCACCCAGCCAAAAAGCCGGCTCATGGTCGAGGCTTCGATGATCGATCCGGCGCCCCGCAACATCGTCATTATTGCCGCGGAGTGACGAGACAGATCGTACACGCCGGTCAAATGCGCCTAGGGTCCTGCCGCTCCCACGCCCAGGAAGGAACCGACATGGCCAAAGGTCAAATGCGCAGCAACCGCGAGAAGAAGAAGCCCAAGCAGGACAAGTCCAAGAAGATCGTGGCGAGCTCGCCGTTCGCGGCAGCACACACCAATCCCGGCGCCAAGGCCGCCGCCAACAAGCACAAGTAACCTCGTGCGCGTCTAGTGTCGCGCCGCCTGACCACCGTCGAGAGTCATCACCACACCGCTGATGTAGCTGGCGCGGTCCGATGCCAGGAACACCGCGAGGTCGGCAACCTCGTCAGGTTCGGCGGCGCGGCCGAACGGCATGTGCTTGGTGAGTTCGGGCCAGCGCTCGGGATCGCCGAACTTCTGCTCGGCCTGGCCGCGCAGCAAGGTGAGCATGCGGTCAGTACGGGTCGCCGGCGGATTGATCGCCACCACGCGCACACCGTGATCGACGCTGCGTGAGCCCACGGCACGGGTGAAGGCCATCAGGCCGGCGTTGCCCATGGTGCCGGCAACGTAGTCGTAGTTATAGCTCTCGCCCGCGAGGCCGATGACGTTCACCACCACGCCCTTCTTGCGGGCATAAAACTTCTCCAGCATGGCGCGCGTGGCATTGACGTAACCGAATACCTTGAGTTCCCAGGCCTCGCGCCACTTGGGTTCGGTCATGCCGAAGATGTCGCCGCGCGGGATGGCGCCGGCGTTGTTCACCAGGATGTCGGCATGGGCCACAGCCTCGACCACCGAGCGCGCCGTGTCGCCCTTGGAGAAATCAGCCGGATGAATTTCGACCGGTACGTTGTGGCGGGCACGGATTTTCTCGCGCGCGGCTTCCAGCGATTCCTTCGAGCGCGAGGCGATGTGGACGGCGCAACCTTCGGCCGCGAAGCCCATGGCGCAGGCGAAGCCGATGCCGCGGCTGCCACCGGTGATCAGCACGGTGCGCCCGGCGAGTTTCATGTCCATGTCCCGGTCTCCTAGAGACGATAGATGGAATCGATCGTGGCTCGGCCATCTTCGGTCTTTACGCGGCCGTCCTTCACCATCTGCACCAGATGCGCCAGCATCGAGCGGCCGGCAGCGGGATGAAGATGGATCGGCGTATCGGCGTAGTTCTTGGCCACCATCTGCGGGACGGTCTGAGGACCTTCCTTGAGGCGCGCCATGATCTGAGCCTCGCGGCCGAGGCGATGTTCGATGTAGGCCTGCACGAAGGGATTGGGATTTCTGATCTCGGCGCCGTGCGTGGGAATGTAGAGCGTCTCGTCGCGCGGCAGCAGCTTGCGCAAGGACGCGAAGTAGTCGGCCATGTTGCCGTCGGGCGGCGAGATCACGGCCGTCGACCAGCCCATCACGTGGTCGCCCGAGAGCAGCGCCCGGTCTTCCTTCACCGCGAAGCAGAGATGGTTGGAGATATGGCCGGGCGTGTAGACCGCCTCGACGTTCCAGCCATCCCCCTGGATGACATCACCGTCGTTGAGCTTGACGTCGGGGGCGAAGGCGAAGTCGCCCTCCTGCTCCGTCGTCACGCCCTCGGGCGGCCGGGGATGCGGGCCGTAGCTGAAGACCTTGGCGCCGGTCGCCTTGGCGAGCGCGGGGGTGGCCGGCACGTGATCGATGTGGGTGTGGGTGACCAGGATGTGGGTGACGGTCTCGCCGCGCACGGCGCGCAGCACGGCGTCGATATGGTCCTGCTGGTCGGGGCCGGGATCGACCACCGCCACCTTGCCGTGGCCGATGATGTAGGTGCCGGTACCCTTGAAGGTGAAGGGGCTCGGGTTGTTGGCCACCACGCGGCGGATCAGCGGCGTCACCTCCATCGCCGTGCCGTAGTCGAACTTGAAGTCCTTGATGAAGGGAATGCCGGGCATCGCGTTGCTCTTACGGTGAAGGCGGAGTCAATTTGTAGAGCGCGTTGCGGATGTCGGAGCTGACATAGACCGTGCCTGACCTCGCCACCGCCACACCGGTCGGCACCAGCGCCGGCGGGCCGCCGGGGAAGGGCGCAAGGCCGATATCGAGGTTCGAGGCGATCACCGTCTTGACGCCGGAGAGGGGGTCGATGGCGACTATGCGCTTCTGGCCCACTTCGGCCACGAACAGGCGGCCGTCCGGCCCGACGTCGATGCCCTCGGGACCGGCCAGGCCATCGGTCACGACCTTGCGGGCGCCGCTGACGACATCGATCTGGAGCACCGCGCCGCCGGCGATCTCGGTGATGTAGACCAGATTGCCCGGACCCTGGGCCATGGCAACCGGTCCACGCAGTTCCTTGGCGACGACGCTGCGCGTCTTGCCGTCAGGGCTTACCTTCACGAGGTTGCCGCTCGCCAGTTCCGCGACATAGAGCGATCCGTCAGCACCCTCCAGGGCGTCGACCGGTGCGGCGAAGCCAGCCAAGGTCGACGTCAGCTTGCCGGTCTTGCGGTCGACCTTCTCGACGGTGTTGGAGAACCAGCTCGACAGCAGCACATGCTTCGGTCCGACCGAGATGCCGATCGGGTAGGCGTGCGTATCGCCGTGCACGCGCAGCACGTCGGAGACCGTGCCGTTCTGGCCGTCGACGGTGCGGTAGCTGAAGACATCGGCCACGTGCACTGTCTCCTTGCCGCCCTCGGTGGTGACCGCGAGATCGGTCGGCACGGCGAGCTTGCCCTCGACGATGGTCCTGGCGGCGCCGGTGTGCTTGTCGACGAGATAGATGCCGTTATCGGTCATCGACGTCACGAACAGGCGGCCGCGCGAATCGAAGGCGAGATTGTCGAGACCGGGCTTCAGCGAGGCCACCAGCTTCTTGGCCTTGCTGGTGAGGCTGACGCTCCAGACGCCACCGGTGCCGGTATCGACGATGTAGAGATTGTCGCGGTTCTGCGGATCGATGTTGGCCGCGGCGGGAATCCTGAAGCCCGAGGCGATGACGTCGATCGCGCCCGACTCGAGATTGATCTTCACGACCTCGCCCTTGAACCACAGCGGCCCGTACAGGAAGCCGTCGTCACGGTGGATCTCGAAGCCGTTCAACCCACCCATCTTCTCGGCGATCCGGCGCAGCTCGGTGCGCGGGAACGGCTTGAAGTCGGGCTTGTCGACGTTCTTGAGGTCGATTTCGTAGAGCGCGTCGCCAAGGAAGACCTCCGACACGAACAACCGGCCGTCCTTGCCGAAGGCGATCGAGTTGGGACCACCCATACCGTTGGCGACCTCGATGGTCTTGCCGTTGGGCTTGCGGACATAGACCTTGCCCAGCAGGAAGGCCGTCCACGCCATGGTGCCGTCGTCGGCGAAGGCGATGTCGTCGGCCATGCCGGTCGGGGCGTCGATCACGCGGTCGACTTCGCCGGTATCGACCTGGACACGGTAGAGCGTCTGGCCGATCACCGATCCGGCGAAAAGCTGGTCGTCCTTGTTGAAGGCCAGGCCGTGGACGCCATGAAACCAGGAGCCGGGCACCAGAAACTGCTGGCTGTACTCCTTGGGCGCCGGCGGTGATTCCTGCTGCGCAAGCGCGCTGCCCGCAACGGCGAGTGCAAACGCGCCCGCCGTGACAAACCGGCCCAACCCCATCCGTTTCCTCCGACCGTCTCTCGCGGCGCGGACTTTAGACCGCGCGACACATTTTGTAACGCCTGACCCTTCAGCTACCATGGTGCCGCAAAGAAAACATGCATTTTGCGGGAGAAAACACATGGCGGGGCCGCTTTCGGGACTGACGATCGTCGAACTGGCCGGAATAGGGCCGGGACCGATGTGCTCGATGATGCTGGGCGACATGGGCGCCAACGTGATCCGAGTCGACCGCACCAAGAGCCACGTCATGGACCGCCTCGCCGATCCCAAGTTCGCCGTGCACAACAGGAGCCGGCGCTCCGTCTCGGTCGACCTGCAGAAGAAGGAAGGCATCGATGTCGTGCTGCGGCTGATCGAAAAAGCCGACGGCATGACCGAACCGTTCCGCCCCGGCGTCGCCGAGCGGCTGGGCGTGGGCCCCGACATCTGCCTCAAGCGCAACCCCAGGCTGGTTTACGGCCGCATGACCGGCTGGGGTCAGGAAGGCCCGCTCGCGAAAGCGGCCGGCCACGACATCAACTACATCGCGCTCACCGGCGCGCTGCATGCCATCGGCTCCAAGGACAAGCCGATGCCGCCGCTCAACCTGGTCGGCGACTTCGGCGGCGGCGGCATGCTGCTCGCCTTCGGCATGGTGTGCGGCCTGCTGGAGGCGCAGCGTTCGGGCAAGGGCCAGGTGGTCGATGCCGCCATGGTCGACGGCGCGGCGCTGCTGCTGGGCGGCATCTACGGCATGGCAGGCGCCGGCCTGTGGAAGGACGAGCGCGAGACCAACATGCTGGACGGCGGCGCGCACTTCTACGGCACCTACGAGACCAGGGACGGCAAGTTCGTCTCCATCGGCTCGATCGAGCCGCAATTCTACGAACTGCTGCTCGAGAAGACGGGACTGAAGGGCCAGAACCTGCCGGCGCAGATGGACCGCAAGATGTGGGGCGACCTCAAGGCCAAGCTCGAAGGCATCTTCAAGACCAAGACGCGCGATGAATGGTGCGCGATCATGGAGGGTACCGACATCTGCTTCGCGCCGGTGCTCACCATGCAGGAGGCCTCGCAGCATCCGCACGCCAAGGCGCGCGGCGCCTATGTCGACGTCTCGGGCTTCGCCCAGCCCGCCGCCGCGCCGCGCTTCTCGCGCACCAAGGAGAGCGTCAAAGGTCCCGCCGCCAAGCGCGGTCAGCACACCGACGAGATCCTGGGCGAGAGCGGCTTCTCGACCAAGGAAATCGGTGAACTGAAGGCGGCAGGCATCGTCGGGCCACAATGATGTCGCACGGATGATCCGCGCCTTCGAACTGGCCGTCCGGCAGCTTGGCGACCCCCGGCTGCGCGTTATCATCTGGCAGTCTCTGGCCTTGTCGCTGGTGCTGCAGATCGCCATCGGCGTCGTGGCGTGGTGGGTGCTGCAGTCCTTCGCCACTTTCCAGTGGAACTGGCTGAACGAGACCATCCGCTGGCTGGGCGGCGGCGCGGTCACGGTGCTGGCGCTGATGCTGTTCCCGGCGAGCTTCGGCATCGTGATCTCGATCTTCCTGGAAAAGATCGCCGACATCGTCGAGGCCGAGCACTACCCGCAGCTCGGCCGCGCCCGTGGCGTTCCGGTGTGGATCGGCATCCGCTCGGGCATCGTGTTCCTGTTCACCCTGGTGGCGCTCAATCTCCTGCTGCTGCCATTCTACCTGGTGGCACTGTTCGTCGCCGGACTGGGCGCGGCGTTGTTCTATGGCGCCAACGGATGGCTCACCGGCCGGGAGTACTATGAGCAGGTGGCGCTCCGCCGCCGCGACCCGGCCGACGTAAAAGCCTGGCGCAAGGCCAACGGCGGTGTCCTGTGGCTGACCGGGATCGTCCTCGTCTTCCTCGGCACCATCCCGGTCCTGAACCTGATCGTGCCGGTCCTGGGCGTGGCCGCCATGGTCCATGTCGCCCAGACGCTGAAGCCGCCCCTTAATTTGCCTGCCGGGTCGCGCTAGAATGAGGGCATGAAAAAGGCATTTGGGGCTCTCGCGTTCATCGTTCTCCTCGGCGGCTGCGTCACGGACTCCAGTCCGCAATACTCGCTCGCCGGCGGCGAGAAGGGCGTCTTCACCTCCCGCAACCCCGGCACACCGATCCCGCTCGACCGCATCAAGGGCATGGACGAGCAGCAGCTCGCAACCACGTTTGGTGCCGCCGCACTCGACCGCAAGGACGAGCCGGCCCGCGTGTTGCGCTATCAGTCCGATGCCTGCACGCTGTTCGTCTCGCTCTATCGCCGCAACGGCGCGCCCTGGCGGGCCGAGTTCGCCGACGCCTACGACACTCACCTGCGCCCCTTGCCGCCGGACCAGTGCGCCGGCTCGGTGGCCGCCCAGAAGCGGCGCGTCGCCTAGATTCACGTCACCAGTTTCACGACTCCGTGAGCAGAAGCATCCGGAGTCCCCTCGACCTGCGTTTAAGTCATGTGCACCCGCACATGAAGCAGGAGGGGATTACATGGCAGTCAGGAACACGTTCGGGCGGCTCGGTGGCGCTTCATTGCTGGCACTGACGATCGGCATGGCCTCGGCCGAGGCTGCGACCCTGGTCGGGCTCACCGCCGACAACAAGCTGGTGAAGATCGACACGGCGACGATGGCAGCCTCCGTCCCGATGGCGATTTCCGGCGCCGACAAAGTTATCGGCATCGACGTGCGCCCGGCGGACGGCAAGCTCTACGGCCTCACGGCGAGCGGACAGCTCGTGGTCATCGACCATTTGAGCGGCACTGCAACACCCGGCAGCATGGTGTCGGAGAAGGTGGCGCTCGGACCGCGCCCGGTCGTCGACTTCAACCCGGTGGCCGATCGTCTGCGTGTGATCGCCGCCGATGGCGTCAGCCTGCGCATCAATGTCGATACCGGCGCCACGATCGTCGACAAGCCACTGAACTACGATGCCGCCGACGCCAGCAGCGGCAAGAAGCCTGCCGTGGCAGCTGGCGCCTACACCAACTCGATGAACGGCGCCAAGGGCACCGAGCTGTTCCATGTCGACGGCAGCACCGGCGCGCTGGTGCTGCAGAACCCCCCGAACGACGGCGTGCTGAAGACCCGCGGCATGGTCGGCGTCACGGGCGCAGCCGATGTCGTGATGGATATCGCCAGCGACGGTGACGGCAAGAATACCGCCTACGTGATCGCCGGCGGCGCGCTCTATACGGTCGATCTCGCGAGCGGCAAGGCGACGCAAGTCGGTACCATCAAGGGCATGAGCGGCAAGCTGATCGACATCGCCGTCGCAAACTAGCTACTTGTCGCCGCGATCCTCGCGCCACAAGTCGAGCTTCTCCTGCACCGGACGGTCGGAGAAGGAGAACAGCACCGCGTCGGTATCGGCGCGGTGCTCGACCTTGGCCCAGCTCGGCACGACGAAGTGGTCGCGCTTCTTCCAGCGCATCAGCTTGTCGCCCACCTTGCTCTCGCCCTTGCCTTCGACCACCGAGAAGACCGTGCCGTCGGTGCTGCGATAGGGCGCGCTCGTGAAGCCCTTGGGCAGGAGCTGCATGTAAGTGCCCATCGTCGCGATCGGTGTGCCGCCGTTTGCCGGATTGACATAGCGCAGCTTAAAACCGTGGCAGGCATCGGGCGGGCCGGCCTTGGCCAGGCCCTGCAGCGCCTCGCGCGTGCGGCTGTAGGGATAGTTGAAGATTGGCGAGGTCTGCTTGGCGGGCTTCCAATCGACCGGCAGGAGACCGCTCGAAAATTTTGCGTCCGACGTGCCTTCGGGCGTCGTGACGACCTGTTCGTCGGTCTCGCCGTTCTCGGCAAAGCCCGCGTTGAACATCGCCACCATCGGTATGTCGAGACCGTCCAGCCATACCATGGGCCGGGACGAATCGTTGCCGTGGTCGTGCCAGGTCCAGGTCGGCGTGATGACGAAGTCGCCCTCATGCATGATCGTGCGCTCGCCGTCGACGGCGGTGTAGGCGCCCTCGCCCTCGACGATGAAGCGCAGCGCCGACTGGGTATGGCGATGGGCGGGCGCCACCTCGCCCGGCAGGATGAGTTGTAGGCCGGCATAAAGCGTGGGCGTGATGCAGGCGCTGCCGGGCATCGCCGGATTCTCGAGGATCAGCACGCGGCGCACCGCTTCCTTGGCGGTGATCAGCGCGCCCGACTCCATCAGGAACGGCCGCACCTTGTCATAGTCCCAGCTTGCGGCCTGGTACTTGGGTGCGGGGCTCGGCGGCACGAGCTGGTGCAGCTGCTCCCACAGCGGCGCCATCGACAGGCCACCGATGCGCTCGTAGAAGTCACGGCGGGCGTTGTTGCGGCTGGCGGGCGCAGCCACCCGGCTACTCGGCGGCGGCGCGCAACGGGACACGAGCCGCTGCACCCGTCCGGGCGGC